>CBFIIO010000037.1:0-41919 GCA_965662465.1 Planctomycetota bacterium
AGTTTGGCGTCGACAAGAACAAGAAAAAGCCGAAGAAAGTCGTCTCCCAAGTCGAGGCGTAAGCAGCCGACAATATCGACCATCATGCATCCTGGTTTGCCAACTGCTGGCACGCTGTAGATGCATTGACGGTCACCTCCCCGGCAAACGGACCACCGATTACGGTAAACCCAATGATCATTGATCAATCGGTCTGCCTACAAGGTTCGTCGCACCAAACGATCCATGGCAGCGGCCAACCCATATAACCTTGCCGATGTGCAGCTCTCTGGCTTGGCGCTAGAGGCCGCCATTCCGCGACAAAATCACGAGCTTGCTAGACGAGCCCGCTATTCCAAGTCATCTAGTCCGGGTGCGACACCCGGACCAATCTATGGCGCTAGTTGATAACCGAAATGCCAACCTTGATAGAGCCAACGATGCCCTATGGGCTTGTCGAGCGCGCAAGCGGATTGCTCTGCACAGCAGCTCACTTCATATTAGCCCTATGATCTACCGCCTGCTCGCAGCCAGCCTATGCGTCCTACTGACTGCCTCCGCATCTATCGCCCAAATCACTGTCCGTGACACGATCGTGGCATTGCCACCGATTTCGATTTGCAACGATGGAGCGACACACCGAACGGTTTGCACGAACCTACGCCTGAAACCTGGTGCCGCGGGATCACTATCTGCATTCGAAGGCTTGCCCCTCGAAATTACGGGGACACCCGGTGCCGTTACATGCCAGTTCGTCTCCGTGCAGTCGGTGTCCATCGTCAACAACACACACTTCAGTTCGACCTCGGCAACGGCAACTACGATGACCGTAGATTTCTTTGGCTCAGGAGGCCCTGGCGATGTCTTCCTGCTACTGATCGGACCTAGCCTGCTACCCAACCCTCCTGTCATTCCAGCGATCGGGCCAGTCCATCTAGACCTAGCTTCCGCAGTATTTGTCGGTGCGTTCTTGCCGTCAACATCGACCCCCTTCCACTCCCTGGCATTGCCTTACAACGCCGCGCTTATTGGCATCGAGTTCTACGATCAAAGCCTCGCACTTCATAGCAACGGCCTGACCGAAACCACGGTCGTCGACTGCTTCCAGTTCTAAATACGACGGACTTTGCGAAGGCCTTCGCATTGTCGAAGTGCCCGCTAGCAACATGGCGAAGCTAGATGCGCGCCACGATTCGGTCCTCGACTAAGGCGCAATACTCGCACTCAAAAGCGCTCCGTAGAGAAGCGCACTGCCCTGCTTGTCATGGTGCGTTAGTCGCGGCGAGAGAAGGCTTACTACGGCCAAACAAATCGAACATCAGGCTGTAAAGAACAGGGACTACGACCAACGTCAAGATCGTGCCAACTGCGAGTCCGCACATGATCACAATGGCCATCCCAAACCAGAACTCGCCACCAAACAGCGCCATCGGAATCAGGCCGATAACCGTAGTTACTGTTGTCATGATGATTGGGCGAGCGCGTGACATCGCAGATTCGATAATGGCATCAGCAATCGATGCTCCCTCGGCGCGCCCCTCATCAATTCGGTCAATCATCACAATGCCGTTGTTGATGATGATGCCGGCAAGACTGAACAGGCCGAGCATGGCCGTAAAATCAAAGAACCCACCGAATAGCCACAAACCAAAATTGGCGCCGATGAGTACGAGCGGGATCGTAATCAAGATCAGCCCAGGTCGGCGAAATGAGTTGAACTGCAATACAAGCAGAGCCAGCACCAGCAACAAGGCATGCGGAGCGTAGGCAAACAGCTTCTCGTTAGATTCTTGTGAGTCTTTGATCTCCCCCTCAATGGTCACTTCGAACCCAGCAGGAACGACCATCGAATCCAATTCGAGACGCATTGCATCGTACAGCTCGGCCGAGGTCATCGCTGGATGCTTACCTGAAAGCGTGACCGCACGCTGTTGGTTAAAACGCCGAATACGACTGGGCTGAGGATTGGCGCTAAACGAAGCCACCTGCATCAAGGGGACAGGAACCGAGCTACTGGTTGACGGAATCTCAATGGTGCGCACACGATCAAGACGGTCGCGATCTTTAGAGAGGGCACGCATCGCAATCGGAATACTGGTGTCCCCCTCTCGAAACGACGTGATCTGCTGGCCATCGAAATAACCCGTTAGCGTCTTAGCAACGGCTTCACTAGTAACCCCTGCACGTGCCGCACGATCTTGATCAACCTCAACCCGCATTGTCACCACACGGTTCTCCCAGTCGCTACGAACGGCTTCGACCCCATCTACGGAATAGAATGCATCTGAGATCTGGCCGCTCAAGTGATGCAGCTCGGAGAGGTCATCACCAGTAACTCGAAGCTGCACAGTTCCGAGCTGTGACCCACCCAAGAATAAGATCTCCGCTCGACCAACTCCTTCTGGCACCTCCTCTTTTATGTAGCGCTCGACACGCGCCATGACCGTTTCGATTTGGTCAGCGGACTGGGTATTGATCACCATGAATGCCTTGTTGGGCTGAGGATCGTTGGGACTAAGCGCCAGAAAGAAGCGCGGTCCTCCTGCGCCGACATAGGACAACACATCTGTTACTTCTGGATTGCGGGCATCATCATTAAGGAAGTTCGATAGCCGTCTCGCCGCACCTATAGTCTGTGCAATTGCTGCCTCTGCAGGCAAGTCCAGGTACACCGTGAACTGGTTTCGCTCTGAAGGCCCAAGGGATCGCTTCGGAATGAAGCCAAATATCCAAGTGCTCGCAATGAGCAGGCCGATCACCACAGCCATGACAAGCATGCGGAAACGCAAAGCCATGGTCAGCAACTTGTGAAATCCACGGTAGACCACGGTGCCGTATGGATTGGCTGATTCACTGGCCGTCGATGCCGTACCAAGATGCTTCGGTAAGAACCAGTAGCAAAATGCCGGGGTCACAGTGATTCCTATGACCCAAGAGGCCAGCAACGCTATCGCCAGAACTTGACCCAACGATCGCAAGAACTCGCCGCTACCTCCCGAAACCAAACAGAGCGGCAGAAATGCCGCCACCGTTGTCAGAGAGCTGGTCAATAGCGGCACCGCCAACGACCTTGGAGTAGCCAACACAGCATCCAACCTTTCGGCCCCCTCATCGAGTCGCTTGCGGATGTCCTCAGCGATCACGACGCCATTGTCGACCAATAGTCCGAGCGCAACGATGATGGCTGCAATTGAAATACGATGCAGTTCGATTCCCCAGATAGACATCCCAATCAGGGTGACCATCATCGTCAAGGGCACCATTGCACCAACGATCAACCCAGTTCGCAAACCTAGGAACATCATCACAATGACCAGGACAACTGCCATGGTCTGCATGAGGTTGTTCGTCGCACTCGCGACAGACTCTTCCACCATGTCTGGCTGAAAGATCACCACGTCCAAAGACATCCCGAGGGGTATTCGTTTTTGCAATCTTGCAAGCGACTCCGTGACCTGATCGCCCAACTCAACAACGTTGGATTGCGAAATCATCGATAGCCCCAATACGATTGCTGGCTTGCCGTTGTAGAAGGCTGGCTTCTCAGGGGGGTCGACGTATCCACGTCGCACTGTCGCTAGATCTTCTAGATAGACCAGCTCACCTGCGCTCGTTTCAATAGAAACGTTCTTGAGTTCACTAAGCGACTTTAGGTCGCCCGATGGCTCAATCGCGATGTTGGTGCCATTGACGATTGCTGTGCCGCCCGGCAAAACAATGTTCTGAGATTGGAGCGATTCGACAACGCTGCTTGCGCGGAGCCCAAACTGCGCCAAGAAAGCTGGGTCAAACTCAATCCAGATTCGTTCAGACTGAACGCCATATAGATCTACTCGCGCAACCAGTGGCAAAGCCCCCAATATCTGCTGTAGATCACGCGCTACTAGCCGCATCTCGGCAAGCGTGTAGTCAGGACCTGAGAGCGCCAGAGTGACGACTGCGACCCGCCCGTAATCATCATTAACGAATGGCCCCTGCGCACCGTCCGGCAGACTCGCGACCACGTCATCCATCTTGTTGCGCAGATCGGACCAGATCGGATCTAGCTCGTCGAATTGATCAGCAACAACAGGCGTAACGATCGACAACCCCATCGAAGAGACCGACATGATGTCTTCGATTTCAGGAATCGACTTGATGGCATCTTCAATCTGACGCGTAACTAGGTTCTCGATCTTTTCCGGTGCCAATCCTGGCAAGGCAGTCACCACCTGCGCGGAACGCAATGCTATCTCTGGGTCTTCCTGGCGAGGCTGGGTCAAAAAGGTCGCGAGACCCCCAATGGTCGCGGCCACCACTAGAAGCCAAAGGAAACGAGCATTCGCAATCGCGAACTGAGCAAGTCCACTCATCGAAGACTCCCCTGCTTGCCACTCCATGCGTGGGCCTTCATGCCATCACGAACGAAGGCAACGCCGGCGCAAACCACCCGGTCACCTTCACTCAGCCCCTCAAAGACCTCAACAAAGTTATCTCTGAGGCTACCTGTGACAACTGACTGCAATCTGACAGTGCTGCTTGACGCATCCAACACAAAGACCATTCCTTTGCCGGCAGCTTCCTTTGCAGCTGGTTCTTTGCCGTAGTTAGACCTGAAGGCCGCATCTGGGGCGAACACGCTCGTCGGCACCAAGAATGCCGACTTGCCATCAAGATACTTGGCGAAATTGAAGGTCACACTTGCGGTCATACCTGCTCGCAAACCTGCGTCAGCCTTACTCATTCTAACCGTCACTGGGAACCCACTGCCGGCTTCGGACTCTGCACCAATCTGCGTCACAATACCGGCCAAGTTAGATCCCTCGTCAGATGGCAGTGTGACCTGAACGGGTTGGTTGTAATCGACCTGCGCGATCATGGTTTCTGGAACACGGACCCGCACCTCCATCGCACCGTCCGACTGAATCACGGCAATGACAGTGCTTGGAGCAACCTCTTGGTAATTATCAGTTGGCGTTTGGACAATCTGTCCGTCAAACGGTGCCTTGAGCGCAGTCCGAGTAAGGTCAATTTCTGCTTGCTCAAGTGCTTGCTTCGCAGCGCCTAAGTCAGCGTTCGCAGCGGCCAGTCGGGTTTCGGCATCATCTACCTGGCTCTGCGACGCACCTTGGGCAGCCTGCAAGCTGGTAACCCGTTTACGTGCTGTCTCTGCCTCAGTGACGACAGCGCGTGCACCCGTAATATTCGACCGAGCCTTTTCGACAAGGAGTTGCAGCGGCACTGGATCAAGCTTGGCCAAAACTTCGCCCTTAAGCACTCGCTTGCCCAGTTCTGCAATCCGCTCAATGACCCTACCACCAACACCAAAACTAAGTTCGGAGCTAGTGACCGCCTGCACTCTGCCAGAGATCCGACGCGTTTGACCACTTGCCTGCTTTCCTACTACGAAGACTTTAAGGCTCGGGACAACAACAGCTTGTTCACGCTGATCGCTTCCGCAACCAACTGTGGTCACTAACAGGATGCTATAGATCTGAACAAAATTGCGGGTGTTCATAGCTAGAAGCTACGCCAGACGATCCGTGATTTGCACACCTCACTTACTGCGCTCGCAATCGAGCATCAGTTGGAGCTGCCACGAACTACGGGAGTGTCGAACAAGGGCCGTTCGCCGTAGCTAATGAGTGAGCGATTTGAACACCCTGCCTGCACTCGTGACGATCAGGGTGCGATCCACTGCAGGAGCTGTCGCGCAATGATCCGATGACCAGCAGCCGTTGGATGGCACCAGTCTACGTAAAGTTTCCGTGCTTCTTTCGGACTGCGGTTCGTCAAAAACAGCGTATTCACGTCCACAAACTGCACAGCGGATTTTTCAGCAACCTGCTGCTGACGCTTTCTATAAGTTCCGCGCGCGCGATCTGGATAGCGGTGATGTTCGAACACTTGCTCCAATTCGATGCGACCCTGCTCTTCGTCGACTGCCAGTGCGGTCACCATTGCACGTAACCATTGCAAGTAAATGTGCGATGGGTCTGCAGCAAGCGCGTCGTCGGCCAGCTTGACAGCACCAGCAGCGTTGTTCTTGTCGATCTCGGCCGAAATCTGATCTCCAAGAACACGATGCTTATCAATCTCGGCATTCATGTTTCGCGGCGAGAAGTGCAGATTTGCTGGTGCACCGAGCATCAAGACGCGTGCGGAGTGTTCTTCAGCAAGGGCGATCACTGCTCTGACATTGGACGCCATCTCGTCGTCACTGACGCGCGGCACTGAGTCATCCGCAAAGTAAATTGGGTTCTCAGGATCAGCATCGCCACGCATCTTGTCAGCTGCCCAACTAAAGAAGGCGCTCTTACCGAGCGCGCGAACCAACCCAGCAGCAAAGCCGCTTTGCTGGGCATCCCGATCAGAAACACGCGCCGGCCATGCATCGTTGTTGCCAATGCAAATGATCACAAACTGTGGTTTCAGCTCAGGTATCCAGCGCTCGGCAGTTTGCCGCATCTGATGGGAGCTGTAACCAGGCACACCCGAGTTATGGACCAACCACTTCTGATCAGGCTGTTTTTTGCGCAAAGAGTCCTGCAGCAATTCGGCAAATGTAGCTTTTCCAGGAACACTCCAACCAAACGTCGTCGAGTCGCCAAGGCACAGAATCTGCTTATCACCAACAGCTGAAGGACGCGATTTACCAACGCGAAAACCATGCTCATCCGTCACCGTGCTGTAGCCCAAAAAGTTGACCTTGGCGTTCTTTCGCAAAGTCCAATGGAGTTCTACATCACGGACGAAGAGCCGGGCAGAGTTTTTGTCACCCCCAAACTTGATCGCCTGGTAGCTGATCTGATCAGCACTGCTGAATAGCCGCACTAATATCTCGGGCACAACAAAGAACACCGTGACGGCTAAGAACACGGCGGCCAGCTTGAAGCGCCGATCCCTATTCTTAACAGCGGGCGCTTGGTGTTGTGCCTGACCTCTGCTCATGGCCAGCAGCCTACCCAATCGAGCTACCCTGGAGTAGCTCTAGAGAATGACGAGCGGAGAGTAGCAGCCAGAAGCTCAAAGCTTCAACGCCTGTCCGCTGTATCGCCAGCTGTGAATCGATCCTTACGGCCGCCTAGTGGTCTTAGGCCTGAGCCGAGTCGACGAGCTCTTCCGAATCGCTTTCTTCTTCTTCCGTCCACGGCGCAAAGTCATCAGAGAACTCCTGCCATCCGTCGATGCCAAGCGCAAGCTCTTCATCGCTCAGCAAGCATGCGTCGAAGCGCCGACACAGATCGGCCTCATCAACGTCGCGACCAATCACAACGATCTCTTGACGGCGGTCGCCGAATGAACCCTCAGTGTTAGCCTCGATCTCGGCGAGAATTTCTGGCTCGTCAGGCCACTCGCTACGGTCGACGGTTGCCCACCAAGTGCCCGCTCCTGACAAAGCGCACGAGCCGCCGGCTTGGTGCCAAAGGCCGACTAAATCATGACGCGTTGCCAGCCAAGCGAAGCCTTTACTGCGCATAACCCCTGGCCAGTCTTCCTGAATAAAGTCATGAAAACGCTGCGGATGGAATGGACGCCGCGCGCGGTAGACGAAGCTACGGATTCCGTATTCGTCTTGCTCGCTCGATTCTTCCCCACGCATCTCCGACATCCAACCGGGCATCGATGAAGCCCGCTCGAAGTCAAAGCGCCCAGTAGCCAAGATCTGCCGCGGATCGATACGCCCGTACTCTGCAAGGATCTGCACTGCATCCGGGTTTAATTTACGCAGCAAGGCCTGAAGCGCGCCGAGGTCTTCAGCTTCTACGCAATCCACCTTGTTGATGACGAGCACATCGGCAAACTCGACCTGCTCCACGAGTAAATCGTCGACCGTGCGATCGTCTTCTTCATCAAGGCCAATGCCTCGCTCGCAGAGTTCGTCGCCCTGGCCGAGGTCCCGCGGAAACGCACTAGCATCAACCACCGTAACCATCGTATCGAGCGCCGCTAGATCCGACAGTCCCTTGCCTTCATCGTCAGTGAACGAGAACGTCTCGGCGACAGGCATCGGCTCAGAGATCCCAGTGGACTCAATCAGCAGATAATCAAAACGGCCAGCGCGCGCTAAATCCGCAACCTCACGCAACAGATCTTCGCGCAGCGTACAACAGATGCAGCCGTTGTCCATCTGCACCAGTTTCTCCTCGGTGCGATGCAGCGTCGCGTCACCATCTCGCACTAATGCTGCATCAATGTTAACCGAACTCATATCGTTGACGATGACCGCAACGCGCAACCCATCACGATTGTTGAGCACGTGCTGCAACAACGCCGTTTTACCTGCGCCCAAGAAGCCGGACAAAACCGTGACAGGGAGTCGCTGCAATGCAGCAGATGAATCATTCATAGTCGTAAGAAAACTGACTTTTAAGCATCAACGGTCGCCACCGAGCTTTGGCTCAGCATGTCTACGCGCAGCAGCACCCGGCGTTGGCCAAGTGGATCAGGTGAGCGATGCACAGCACCAAAGTTCTCAGCGCCAGGCCAAGCCTCGCCCTTCAGTAAGACGACATCGAATGCCGAAACCTGCTGCACCTCAGCGCCAGGAAGCATCAATCCGCTCTCTTCATCAACAAGGCCGTGGCCGGCATCGCCGAGCCAATTCCGATCAACTTGGCCTTGCGGCAACAACTCTGTTCCAGGGCCAAGGTAGGTTACGAGCATCCGGATGCCGACGCGATCAACATGAAACCGCGGACAAGTTGCATCGTCAGGACTCTCGAGCGAGATCATGACCTCATCCGCGCATACCAGCTCAGAGAACATCTCACAGAGCGAAGAAATATCCGCAACAAGGTCTTCCGTACCGGTCGGATCAGCAGCCCGAGCGACCGCCGGCACAAGGTCGGCGAGGTCCCTTTCCCTATCTAGCTCCAGGGTTCGCCCAACGAAACGAGAAGGTGTGGCAAACCCGCACTCTGGCCGCCGTAGCAGGTCAACAATGCGGTTGTTGATGGGCCGACGCCAAATCGCGACATGCACCTCTGGATCGAGAATCGACGTAATGTCAACGAGATTGCGACACTCGACTGTCGCGCCCGAACGCAGCGGCTGGGCAAGGTCTTTGATCACCACATCTGGTAAGTGCCGGTCAGCGGCTATCAGTTCCAAGATTTCGAGCAATATTCCAATTCTTCATTTTTGCCAAACTGGCTCAAGGCTCCCCACTTTTGCAAAGGTCCAAATTGCGTTGGAAGTTCACCCCGGCGACAAGGGCCTGAGGCGTATTGCCTAACCGCGCGGTTCGGGTAATAAGCAACCAACCGCTTTGGGAAACGGTTGCGCGACCGCATCACCTAGTAAAACGGTGCTTACGGCGTTCAGGAGGTCATGTTGACTAGCCTCTGGCGCGCGACTACCGAGTTTGCGCCACTGGTCGTCGATGCGACCGCGATACCCGATTCCTTTCGCACTAACGACAATCGCTTCGGGCGTGATCGTCGCGCCGCATGCTCGCGCGAGCACCTGCCTTGGGTCCATCAAGATGGTTCCCGGCAAATCATAGTCTTTGGCGTGTGCCATCGCGGCCGCCACGGTGAGATCTGGATCCACATGCACCAAGAACAAGCTCGTGCGCGGATCGCCAGACCATTTCGCCTGCAGTTTGCGCAGGGTCGGTGCATAACCGTTAGCGATTGGACACTCGTGACTGACGAAGACAACCACGTGCACGGCGTCACCCGTGACCTCCAGTGGCGCGTGTTCTGCTCCCTGGCAATCCACAATCACTGGCCCTGCAGGGCGTGAGCAAGCCGCTAGCGCCAAGCCAGCAACCAACGCTGCCAAGCGCAGAATCTTCATCGCCTGCGACGCTGCAACGCGCCAAGAACCTTCGCCTCGTCCAAGGAAAGCACCCCATCACCGTTTTTGTCTAGGCGACCGAAGAAACGGCGCAGTTGCTGCGGGACTTCGTCCGGACTCAATTGCTCATCGCCGTTTTTGTCATAGCTAGCAAACCGGTCGGCTACCGAAATTGGCTTACGCCCTGTCATGGATGTCCTGAGATGCTGACGAATCGCTTGCTCTAACTCCCTCGTATCGCCTTCCTCTTTGGGGGTCACCAACAGCGTCAAGCTACCCATCTCGTCTGAAGTCTCGCGGCCCCACTTAACCCGTCGCGGAGGTGCGTTCGGATTGTCCGGGTTGCCCTCGCTATTGTCGTAGCGAATGTGCGCGTGAATCACGGAACCCTTAGGAAGCGGCACCGACTGCGCAAACGTATAGCGATTCTGCCAATCAAAGTCCCAATCGGGAATATGCATCAACGGAACCTCGGAGTCGTCTGGCAACACCGCATACATCCGCATCTCACGACACAACACATGCGCATGGCCACCGATGGTGACAGCATCAACATCACACGGCAACTCAAACGAGTCCTGCAATTGGAAATCTGCTTCGCCAGCTGGAATATCTAGCCCAGCAAAGAAGCCAAAGAGCGGCGGCAGCTGCACCGTCACAGTCGTGCGCTTCGGCTCTTCCTTCGCAAAGTAGAGACCAATCGTTGTCTGCTCTTCCGTCCTTCTCCCCGTGGGGTGAAAATGGCTCTGGAGAATCAAATCACTGCCCTTCGGCAACTTAATGCCAAGCCCTTCGGGCAAATGCTCCGGTTGGCCACCAACAGCCCAACCTGCAACCATCGTCGAAGAGCGCCCTAGACCACGACCACGAAATCCTGGCTTGCCATCGCGGCCATCACTCGCCCGCGCCTGCTTCGTCGGATCCAAAAACAGCAATACATGGTGCAACACCTCACGATCGCCTGGACGAACTTCCATCGCCGTCATCCACTTGTCTTCGGGAAGATCGAGCGGCAATGAGAAATTACGATAGATATCGCGGCCATCAGCTGGGATGGGAAATGCACCGGACATCTTGATGATCACATCCGGCTCACCTAGCTGCCAACCGTCGGGGAAATTAGGTAGATCTGGCAAGCTCTCGACAGGACCCTCCGGCTTACCAGCCTCAACCCACGAACGAAACATCGCGATCTGTGCGTCTGACAAACGCAGTTCATTACGAAACTCACCGTAACCCGGCTTTGGATGCCACGGCGGCATGATCCGCTCTTCCATGACCGAAAGTAAGTTGCGGGCCCGCTTGCTCACATCACGATACGTGCGAAGCGAAAATGGTCCTGCCTCGCCCGGCCGATGACACTTCGTGCAGGAACCGAATACCAGCGGGGCGATATCCTCAGTGAAAGTCGGCACCTTCCCTTCCCCCTGACCAGGAACCAGAGCCAGCAAAAATGCTGTAACGAGCAAGTAGCGCATGTCGTATTTTGTCATTATTACGATTCGTGGGGACACCCAAATCCATGCGGACGAGCAATACCCTGGATCATCCATCTGATTTTGAGCCGTGGCGTCGGGCTACCACCAAATGATAGCGAACCACATAGAGAGTCGCAGCCAAAGGCGGTAGGCCACAAGGGATTCGATTACCAGCGGCCTTAACGTCAACCGCTTTGCCCCTTCACATCAGCGCCCCTTACCACTCGCCGGTGCTCTTCATCGAGGCCCACGGCTCAGCCGGCGCAAGCGACTCGCCCTTCTGGAGTAGCTCTATTGAGATATTGTCCGGGGACCTGACGAAGGCCATACGGCCATCACGCGGCGGCCGCAGAATCTCTACCCCGCTGTCTTGGAGGCGCTGACAAATCTCGTAGATGTTCTCAACCTCGTATGCAAGGTGTCCGAAGTTACGACCGCCGGTGTAGGTCTCAGGATCCCAGTTGTACGTAAGTTCGACTTGTGCAACTTCGTTGCCGGGCGCTGACAGGAACACAAGCGTGAAACGACCCGCTTCGACTTCGCGTCGGCTCAGCTCTTGGAGACCAAGATTCTTACAGTAAAATTCGAGTGAAGCGTCGAGGTCGGTGACGCGGACCATCGTATGGAGAAAGCGCATTGGGATCTTTTGTTCGGCTTGCAAAGAAGTTGAAAGCCTATGACACAACACCCCACCTTGTTAGCGCTACCGCAGCGAGAATCCGCGCGGAGCGTCGACGTGATCCAACATAGAGATCACGGGTCGCGTTGCCCGGGACATGCTTGATGGCCCGCGCACAAATCACTCCGATGCAATGTAGATCGCGCGCTGGCAGGCACACAGGAGGCACCGGCCATCTGATCGAACGTAATCTCACCTGTTTTGCGGGAACGGCCGATCTGTAAGGACAAGTGGTCACAAACAGAGCCGGAATCTGTCTTGATGCTTCCTAGCAACTGTCGAACATTTTCCATGGACCAAGACTTGTCGGCGAAATCCTGAATGGTCGTTCCGATGGATTGATCATGCATTGGCATCGAGACAAGCGGCTCGGGAATTGTTGCAAGTGAAGAACGAGTGACGTTGGGCTCTCTTGCTCTACGCTCTCTCTGCTGCTATGTAAATGAGAATGAATCTCAATAAGCAGATGGCAGCATTTTCGCTGATGACTTTCGCCACGGCCCTTACGGCGCAAGTTGTTCCCGTTCACCCGTTTTCTCGGACGATGGATTTAGTCGTTTGTGACTCTTCGTTCGATGGCGTTTGGCGTCTTGTCGATTGGAACCAAGACGGTGACTTACTCGATGCTGATGAAGTCATTGCCTACTACGACGAGTCGGTGGCTTCGATTTCGCTGGGTACACCGACCTGCTTGACGACTGGTCAAGACGGGACGGTCTACATCGGGGATTCCAATGTCGACATCATTCTGCGCATGCGGGATGCAAACGGCGACGGGGATGCCAATGATGCTGGCGAGCACAGCGTGTTCTTTGACAACACCAATGCGGATGGCCTGATAATGGCATCGATTGGCGGAATCACGATCGACGCGCAGGATCGCGTGTTTGCATCCATCGCAAATTCTGGTTCGACCGGCTCGGATGTCATATTCATCCTAGAAGACCTCAATAACGATGGCGACGCCAACGATGCCGGTGAGGCGCGTAGCTACCATGATGTCCCAGGCTCGGCTGGTTCAACGGGGGCTTCCATCCCAGTCGATGTGCTCGTTGGCTTTGATACCAACCTGTACTACGTCGATATCGGCGCGACGGGTGCAGTCACAAAGGGGGTCTATCAGCTGGCCGACATCAATTTTGACGGCGACTGCAACGATGCCGGTGAGCGCAGTCTTTTCTGGGAGCCTACCAGCGTCAACAACCAGTTCTACTTTGGCTTTGCCGTAGACTCGGCGGGCGCATTTTACCTCAGCGATCACGGCAGTGATGAGAAGGTTCTTCGTGGCTTCGATGCCAACGGCAACGGCACGATTGAGGCCAGCGAACAGACGATCTTCTATCAGACAACGGCTTCAACCTGGTGGGACATCATTGTTCGTTCGGACGGTTCGATCTTGCTCCTTGAAGACCAGACTCCGGATCGCATCACGATGCTGCGTGACCTTAACAATGATGGGGATGCACTCGACCCTGGTGAGTCGACGCAGATCTACGACGACACGATTGCAGCAAATGGCTCAGTCCGTCCGCGAGGAGGAGCCATGCTGCGTGCACCGCTGTTGCATGCGAGTCCTGCGTCAGTCTCGATAGGAACGACGACTAACTTTATCGCAACCACCAGCAAGCCCACGGAACTCGCGGCAGTGTTTCTGTCTTCGACAACCGCGCCGCCCGTTTCGCTTTCGCCTTGGGGAAGTCTAGAGATTGCGGTACCCGTTTTCGGACTCGGGTTTGGCATCTCTGATGCTAATGGTCAACTGTCATTGCCGTTCGCTGTTCCCAACGTAGCAGCCGCCGTCGGTTCGATTGCGGCCCAGGCGTGGTGTGGTGACGCGTTCCGCGTTTACTTAAGCAACGCCTTCACGCTGACGATCACCCCATGATCGAATTGGTGCGGTTCAGACCAACATTCGGGATTGGTCTGCCCAACGTCTGTCACGATCAGCTGTGACGCGAAGCGTCATCATCTGCATGGTGTAGTTGGATGGCCTTCCTACCATACGAGTATACACCGGTCACGAGTCCCGCAAGACCTCCGAGAGAACTGAGCGGGACGAGTAGCGGCGGTCCCCAGCCACCAAACAGAAGCCAAAGCAAGAAGCTCAGACCGAAGCCGATCGCCAAGCCAAGGCCGACGCGAACTCCTGTGTGAAGGATCGCGTCGGACCTGCGGCCCCGCACTCTCGTATAAACCCAACCAGGGAAGAGTGTCGCGGGAACAAGCAGCAGGAGAAGGTCCACTAGCATGTCGCCCCATCGAGGTTCGACCAGCATGGAAACGTCCTCGACCTCAACACGGTGCCACTCGCTGTTTCGGTCAAAGCCTGCAAGCAAATCCGAGAGGTCATCCGCTGGTGGTGACCACAGTGGCGCTGATTCTTGATGAACCACGCCCAAGGACATTCCTGGCGCACTCAGGTTCGTGATCCAACTAGCCCGCCACAGAACAAAGAAGATGCTCGTGAGACTCAAGCCAATCACGACCCACCTCAGTTGCTTCATTGGTCCTTCCAACGTCTTTGGTCACTGAGCCGCGACGCGAAGCGTCGTCTGCTCCTGTAGCTAGTTGGGCGGCGAACCATCAGAATCGTTGGCCTTGCTTGTGCCTGGCTCACGACCGGACTTGAGCCTCGGTTGCTTACCGTACGCACGCTCTCCGCGCCTATAGAGAGGCTGCGGCGGATCGCCAAAGTGTAGCCCTCTTCCGATTGCGATTGGGAAGGCGGCAGAACAGCCTACGCAGACCCAGGCAGGCCTACTCGGCGCAATCAAACTCCAGGGAAACCCCGCGACCATCGCCACACGGGCTTCCCGGATCAACTGTCCGGAACAAAGCGAGCACTTTGGTTCTGTAGCTTCAACCAATGGATTCCTGGTCTGTCCAACTAGGTTTAGACAGATCCGCCAAATTGCGAATCGCCCACGTAACACATCCTAAACCCGCCCGGACCACGACGCCAGATGACCCTACCCCCCCGATGACAGCCCCAGCGCAAAAACTCGCCGCTCCGGTGGCCCGGCACTGCCCGGAAGACTCATTGTCTCTGGCTCCCAAACCGTCACGGCTCAAGATTTCTGACCGAATCATCACCACCAAGAGCCTACTTGTTGAACTGTTCGTCAAAGAGTTGGCCCCAACGATCGAGTCCCGTGCATGGTCGGGCAGATAAGGCTACTGTTGCGGCTGCCTTGCTCAGCATGGCGCGACTCCTGCGCGAAAGCCGAGCAATCAACCGAATAATCCAAATGAGCGATACCAAGAAAGCCTCTGACGTCTTCATTGAGTGCCTTGAGGCTGAAGGCTGTGAATACATCTTTGGCGTGCCGGGCGAAGAGAACCTCGACCTCCTCGACTCGCTTGGCCGCTCGAAGCAGATCAAGCTGGTCCTCACTCGTCACGAACAAGGCGCCGGATTTATGGCGGCGACCTACGGCCGCCACACTGGCAAGACCGGCGTTTGCCTCGCGACGCTAGGCCCCGGTGCAACCAACTTCGTGACGTCTGCCGCTTACGCGCAGCTAGGCGGAATGCCGGTGATGATGATCACTGGGCAAAAGCCGATCAAGAAATCAAAGCAGGGTCGGTTCCAGATCCTCGATGTGGTCTCGATGATGCAGCCGATCACCAAGTACGCGGTCCAAATCGCAGCTGGTAACAACATCCCCAGCCGCGTTCGTGAGGCCTATCGACTTGCGGAAGAGGAGAAGCCCGGCGCAACCTTGATCGAACTGCCCGAAGACATCGCCGAAGAACCGACAAGTGATCACAAGCCGCTGCCCAAGAGCGTAGCCCGTCGCCCGTCTGCAGAGGCGAAAGCTGTGCGTCAAGCCGTCAAGGCGATCGAGGCCGCCAAGAACCCCGTGCTGGTGATTGGTGCCGGCGCCAATCGAAAATTGTGCGGGCGAATGCTCGAGCAGTTCGTCGAAAAGACCGGCATCCCATTCTTGACCACGCAGATGGGCAAGGGAGTAATCGACGAGCGGCACCCGAAGTTCCTGGGCTGTGCCGCGCTTTCTGCCGGTGACTTTGTTCATCGCGCGGTAGAAGCTGCCGACTGCATCATCAATGTCGGTCACGACGTGATTGAGAAGCCGCCCTTCTTCATGAAAGACAACGGCGTCACTGTCATCCATGTCTCGACAAAAACGGCTGAGGTCGATCCGGTCTACTTCCCGCAGATTGAGGTGATCGGCGACATCGCCAACGGAATCTGGCAGATGAAGGAAGACGTCCGCCCGAACCGCAGTTGGAACTTCGATCAAATGCTGGCATACCACCAAGCTGAGCGCGATCACACTGACCGGCTCGCTAGCGACGACCGCTTTCCAATCTTTCCGCCACACCTCGTGCAACAGGTGCGCGACAGCCAACCCCACGACGGAATCATCTGCCTCGACAACGGCGTCTACAAAATCTGGTTCGCGCGTGGCTACACCGCATACTTGCCGAACACCGTGCTTCTAGACAATGCACTGGCGACCATGGGCGCTGGCCTCCCAAGTGCGATGATGAGCGCAATGCTCTACCCCGATCGCAAGGTGATGGCAGTATGTGGCGACGGTGGCTTCATGATGAACAGCCAAGAAATGGAAACAGCTGTTCGACTAGGCCTCAACATCACCGTGCTAATCCTTCGTGATAACGCCTATGGCATGATCAGATGGAAACAGGCCAACATGGGCTTCGAAGACTTTGGATTGACCTACGGCAATCCTGACTTCGTACAATACGCCGAAAGCTATGGCGCGCATGGCCACAGAGTCGAGTCAAGCGCGCATCTCACCGAGTTGCTCACGCATTGCCGTGACACGCCAGGCGTGCATCTGATCGACTGCCTCGTCGATTACTCAGAGAACGATCAGATCCTAAATATCGACATCAAGAAGCTAAGCGCCGAACTATAGGCTCGGCTTGCAACAGGACACGACCTCATATTGATGCTCAAAGACACATATCCGCTCTATCTCAACAACAAGGCAGCGCAGCCAAACACTGACCTTGAGGTGACTGATAAATATACCGGCGAAGTGGCCTTCCGCACGGCGCTGGCGACACCAGATGTTATCGAAGAGGCCATCGCCGGGGCAGTGCGGGCGACAGAGCCAATGGCGAAGCTCGCGTCTTACGAAAAACAAGACGTGTTGATGCACTGCGTCGCGCGCTTTAAGGAGCGGTTCGACGAGCTCGCATATGCTCTATGTGTCGAAGCAGGTAAACCGATCAAGGACGCCGAGGGCGAGGTAACGAGACTGATCGACACCTTTCGTATCGCTGCCGAAGAGGCAGTTCGGAATTACGGCGAGGTCATGCCGCTCGACATTTCACCGCGCGCAAAAGGCTATCAGGCGATGTGGAAGCGCGTCCCGATCGGGCCGTGCAGCTTTATCTCACCGTTCAACTTTCCGCTGAACCTCGCCGCACATAAGATCGCGCCGGCTATCGCGATCGGCTGTCCTTTCGTAATGAAGCCCGCGTCCAAGACGCCGCTCGGCGCAATTATCATGGGCGAAGTGCTGGCGGAAACAGATCTTCCTGAGGGCGCGTTCTCAATCCTACCGGCCAGTCGCGATGGAGCTGACCTATTCACAGTTGATGAGCGCTTGAAGCTGTTGTCCTTTACCGGATCGCCTGGCGTCGGCTGGGACCTCAAGGCACGCGCCGGCAAGAAGCCAGTTATCCTTGAACTCGGCGGCAACGCTGCCGTGATCATCGATCGCGACGCGGACCTTGCTGATGCGCTCGAACGAGTGGTCTTCGGTGCGTTCTACCAGTCCGGGCAATCCTGTATCGGGGTGCAACGAATCCTGATACACGATGACATCTACGACACCTTCAAGGACATGTTGGTAGCGAAGACCCGCACCTTAATCGCGGGTGACCCCAAGGACCGTGCTACCTTCATCGGTCCGATGATCTCGAACAGCGAAGCAAGCCGGTTGAAAGGCTGGATCGATGAGGCAGTCGCAGCCGGAGCGACTCTACTCAGCGGTGGCGGTCTATCGAACGGCAACATGCTCGAGGCGACCCTGCTCGAAGGCGTGCCTGATGACGGCGCAGCCAAAAACGAAGAGGCATTTGGCCCACTGGCAATTCTGCAGCGCTTTGACAACTTTGATGCCGCTCTCCGCGAGGTGAACAACTCAAAGTTCGGTCTTCAGGCTGGGATCTTCACACGCGACTTATTCAAAATGTTCGACGCGTGGGATCGGCTCGATGTCGGCGGTATCGTGATCAACGACGTGCCCAGCTACCGAGTAGACAACATGCCCTATGGCGGAGTGAAGGACTCAGGCCTCGGCCGCGAGGGAGTGAAATTCGCGATGGAGGATATGAGCGAGATTCGCAACCTAGTGGTACGGCGCACTTGATTCCCGGCGGGATGCCGATGTTCATTCCGATGCCTTGACGATCCTGGACTGTCTTAGAAGCATCTCTCATTCGAGCAGCGGCGCGCCCAATTCTGCAATCTTTGGTACAGCAAGCGCCTACCGGCGGACGCCAACAGTCGGCGCCCAACGTTGAGCCGCAAAGCGTCGGGGCGCTATCGGGACCCCGAACTTCACGGCAACTTTGCGCTGAGTCCAACTCACGGTTTAGCGGTGACCCCAATTGCCCGCGAAAGCAGACTCAGGCTAAGCACAAAGGACCTGACCGTGTTTTAGAGTAGATTAGTTTTTCTGCCGTAGCTGCTAGTTGGAATCGACGTTCCAAACGATGGCTAACGGGCTCAAGGGTCGCGCCATTAAAAATATGTACTTCAGAAAAGCCAAGATGTCCGCTGCGGGCCACACGCTTCATCCACCAGAACTCAGCTTGGAACAGAAGCGTCAGCTCTATCGCGATGGCTACATTCTCATCAAAGGCGCAGTCTCCAAACGAGCGACCAAGGCCGCCCGAAAGCGTATTGAGGCCGCTAAGCCCGGCGAGAACCTCGCCGCAGAAAAGAAGCTGACCGACCTCCTCAACGCCAGTCAGCTGACTCCAATCATGGAAAGTCTGTTCGGCGCTTTCGATCCGCCAAAGCTGTGCCAAGTTGCCGTCAACCCGTTGCGCAAGCCGGGCAACAACTTCGAAGCTCTGGGCTACCGCGACAAGGATCTGCCGTACTACGGCGCCATTATGCACATGGACGGTATCTGTACGATCATGAGCGGCATTCCCCAAACGAACGCCAACGATGCAGCCTCGCCAGTGACCGGCATGAGCACTGATGAGAAATACCGTTACTACATCAACGCAGGCCAAGACCCGCGTATTAGCGGCAAGACTAAGCTGAACGAGGGCAAGACGTCTTCGACCGTGAAGCATGGCCATCCAGAACTTGGTCGCAGTTGCGAGGTCGTCGGAGAGAACGGAGGTGCCCCACTCTTTAATGACCCCGACTGCACCTTAGGCATCGGCTCCTTCACCGCTTTTGCCTTCGTCGCCCTCAACGACCAAACACGGCCCGGATGTGGCCAGACAGCAGTAGTGCCTGGCGCACACCTCAAGGCCGAAGAGTTTTACCGCTGGCAGAGCGACCAGGGTGGCATCATTGGCGTTGAGGGACCAGGCTGGGATCGCATCAACCCGAACGCGGCCAATGGCCTCGGATTGAATTACCTGCCACAGCCCATTCTCGACGAGTATACCGATGAATCCAAGTATGGCCCCCTGGAGCGGACTCCAGACGGCCGCGTTTGGCCCAGAGCGAACCAGGTATTCATGGAGGAAGGCGACGCGTGCATCACGGTGAGCCACGCACCCCACACTGCAACGCGCAACGAGAACGGGACGGAGTCTCGCAAGAACATCATCTTCCGTATTCGCTGCACAGCGCACAATCCGAACATCATCGTCACGGGCGTCACGGACCACATCGATCGCGGCCAGTGGGGCGAGTGGATCGACCCGTCCAAGCCATTCCACGCGATCCAAAACCCAGTCAGCACATCCGCGAAGACAGAGTGGATTGACCCTTTCGAGCGCAGCAAGTATCTGCTTTGCCACCCCTGGACGGTGTGGTCAGGAATGCGGGACGTGGTCCGAGAGGAGGAAGCCAAGATGGTCGCCTCTGGCACATTGGACTCCTTCAAGGCTCGCTTGTAATTCGCCTACAGAAAATGTGCTTAACCGCTTTTCCCTACAAAGCTGTACTAGGTTGCCACCAAGTCCTCATGCTCGTGGGAACGCTGTTATCTCGCCATCATCACATGCCCGGAGCAGAGTGAGCGATAGATCGATCTGATCGAAGTACAGATAGAACGCCTCCGTCAGGCGTTAGCCGCCAGCCGGAAACGCCGGAGCCCTTGCAATGAACTGCAGTTCTGGGTCGGGGTGCTCGCTAGTCAACAACAGCGTCTTGAGTTCGGGCTGAACCTTGCCGCGGAAGGTCTCCTTGCCGTTGACGGTGACCACGACGTTCTTCTCTAAATCGAGAACGCGGTCGTCGAGCAGCACATACAACCCTTCGGTCGGGTTATCACAAGTGATCGACACTTTATTGGCCTTGCGGTCAAGGTCAGCAACCAGCACCGAGTGCAGCACCGGCTGCTCCCAGTAGAGGTAGTAGAACTGCCGCTTCCACTGCAGCGCCGGCTGCCAAACAATCCGCTCAGGGATCACCTGCCGCTCGACCTCAACGATCTTCTGCACGTGGGCGAAGTGGCCGCCGGGCGGGGCGGCGTGGCCGCGGCCGTCGACTTCCCAGTAGTCGTGCTCGAAGCCGCCCCACTTCTTCGCGTAACTGTCGAGCAGCTTAACGGCGAACTGATTGGGCGCCGGCGGCACCTGGGGATCGTCGATGCTCTGATAAACCGCCACGAACACGTTGCGAAGCGACGGCACAACGCCCTCGATGACGTCCATGATCGGGCCGCCCTTCTTGTATCGAATCGGGGTCGGCGCACCAGCGCTTGGCGCGACCGCCGCGACGCGGTCGGCATGGTGGCCGCCGAGGGTCCAACTGCCGTAGCCGCCCATCGAATGACCAACAAGGTAGACCCGATCGGGATCGATTTTCCACGTGCGCAGCGCAGCGTCGACCAGATCGAGAACGAACTCCTCGGTGCCAGAGTCGGTCCAGCCGCACTCAGTCTTCTTGAGCACTTCGGGCGCAATCATCAACAGGTCGAGCTTAGCAAGGTCGCTGCCGTATCCGGACGCCGCGCCACCAGCATCACCTGAACCGACACCGCCACCGTGCATGTTGATCGCCAACCCCTTCGGCTTCTTGGTCTTGCCACCGATGATGTAACGGCCGGTCGACACGCCTTTGCCGTCTTTACCCTCCGGCCAATACCAGTTGTCGCCACCCTTCTCGAGTTTGCGCCCTTTGGACCAGTAATTGACGATCTTCCGGCGCCATTCCTTCAGCTGGCGAGCATCGAGAGCTGGCACCGTGCTGAGGCGATCGAGGATGCCAATGCGCTCTTCCTGGCCACGCTCAGTCCAGCAGTCGACCTCAAGGTAGCGCTTGACCATCTGCTCCTGGTCACGACGCGACGGCGCCTTCTGTTGGCAAACGAGTGGCCGCGCTGACAGCGCACCCATCAGCACTACAAGCAAACCGAGCGCATTAGTTTTAGACGACAGTCGGGCGAACTTCGGGTTCATGGGTATTCCTATGGCCATGCTAGCAGCGCGGTTGTGGGAGGCTCTACCCGCTCTAGCGCGGGTACTATTTGCCCCACGCCAACAGCAGCAGAACCCAAATCATAGGTGACCTACGTGATCTGTCACAGACTTCACGCGCACGCATTCTTCATGTTACCGAGCTATCCACACCAGCAGGAAGTCACGCACTAAATTTAGGCGTTGTGAATGCAGCAGTCCGTATGATGCTAGAAAGCAGAAGCGGCGGGCCGACAGCTACCAGATGAACATCCTTATTTTTCAGTATGGTAACTACAGTGAGGCTTACGAGAGGTTTCAGTCGGGTGGGTCTGCAACATATCGCGACCAGAAGGAATCCGTGGAACTGGTCGCATCTATTGCGCGCACGCATCAGGTAACGGTCGTAGCGATTTCGACTAAGTCACATGACATCCAACTGACTGACAGTTTGCGGTCGATAGGTCTACTTTTCGACGACCTCTCAGGGCCCGAACTGACCAAGATACTCCACGAAACCGCCCCGGATCGCATCATATGCCGCACGCCCGACTGGCGGATATTTGCCGCCGTGGCGCGCCGCAAAATCGCAACGCTGCCCTATTTTGCCGACGTGTTCCAATCGAACGGTCTGCGCGGTTGGTATCGCAGCCGACGCCTGCGCCACCTGCTGAAGGGCGCGCACATTCCCTGCATCTGCAATCACAGCCGCAACGCCTCCCTGTCCGTGCACAATGTGCTAGGCATCGCCAAGAGGCGTATCGTTCCCTGGGATCGGCGAGTGATTGAAAGCGACATGCCGCCCAAACAATCCCCGGACGCTGGCAACCCCTTCGGTCTTTTTTATGCGGGAGTCCTTAACGTCCAAAAAGGTATCGACGATGTGCTTACGGCCCTCGGCATCCTTCAAGATCAAGGCGTGAACGTGACACTGTCGTTGGCCAGCCGGACCGATCCAGCCGACTGGCAAACACGGGCTGACAGTCTCGGCGTTGCGGCAAGGGTCACCTTTCTCGGCGCTTTGCCGAACGAAAGTATTGTGGAAGCCATGCGGGCTCATGACGCCATACTGGTGCCTTCACAACATCAATATCCCGAAGGGCTGCCCAACACTCTGCGCGAGGCTCTAGCCTCCCGTACGCCGCTTGTTGCTTCAGACCACCCCGCCTTTGCCGGGCGGCTTGTTCCAGACCGGGACTGTTTGTTCTTTCGCGGCTCAGATCCGGCAGCGCTTGCACAGACGATTCACCGACTGATGCAGACACCAGGGCTGTACGAAAAGCTCTCCGCCAATGCTGCCGCAGCACTCCAGCGCTTGCCTTACGGTTTGTATTGGGATGATCTTTGGCAGCATTTCCTGGAGGCTCCCGACCAAAATGCTAGCTGGGTTAAGGAAAACTCACTTGCGGCGCTCGAAGCCCGCGAAAAAGCCTGACAAGGCCTTCAGTCAAAGTGCCAGAAAGCGTCCGCGTTACCACAGTGGGCCAGCATCGCCTGCCAATCCGGCTTTAGGATTGCCAACAAATCTGCTCGCCATCGAGTGGTAGGCCCTGCAGGACTCGAACCTGCAACCAAGTGTGTATGAGACACCTGCTCTAACCAATTGAGCTAAGGGCCCGAATGCTTGAACTGGTATAGCATGCCAGCCGAGCAAATCATGGCAAAGCTCCAGCACAGAACTCTTCTTGTTCATCTAAAAGAACTTCAGGCGTCTATTCGTACGGTCCTTCGTGCGCATATGCAGACGCAAGCGGTCGCATCGCTGTCTCGGACGGTTCGGGATAACCAAGGAGACACGATCTTCGGGATCGATGTGGAAGTTGAAGAATTGCTGCTTCGTTACTGCGCAGAATGGGGCAAGGAGCAGTACTTCACCCTAGTAGGCGAAGGCTTGCCGACCGCGGGGATCGCGTTTGGCAAGCCCGGGCTTGGCAGTCCCCCGTTTCGACTGTTGGTAGACCCAATCGATGGAACTCGCGGCCTGATGTTCGACAAGCGCAGTGCCTGGTGTTTGATGGGTTGCGCTCCGGATCACGGCGAGAACACCTTGCTACAGGATGTTGAGGTAGCCGTCATGACAGAGTTACCCACAACCCGACAAAATATCAGCGATGTGGTTTGGGCGATAGCTGGCGAGTCAGCACAAGCCGAACGGCATGACATCGTCCGTGACACGCAGGTGGCATTGCCAATTCTTCCTAGTGGAGCCAAGGATCTCAGGCATGGGTTTGCTTCAGTCGCCAACTTCTTTCCGGGTGGCAAACCTCTTATCGCAGAGTTAGACGAAGCAATCATGCATCGCGCCATGGATGGCTGGAACCCCGAGAAAGCCGAGGTCTACAGTGATCAATACATCTGCACCGGTGGACAACTAGCCGAAGTCATGCTGGGACGAGACCGCTTCGTCCTTGATGTCAGGCCACTGGTCTACGCAAAGATGGGCATCAAGTCAGCGTTGGCTTGTCGACCATATGATTTATCGACCTGGCTCATTGGCCAGCAGGCGGGCTGCATCATTTGCGATCCTTTTGGCGAACCGCTTGATGCCCCGCTCGACATCACGACCAATATGTCCTTCGCTGCCTATGCAAATCGAGAGATCGCAGAGCTATTGATCCCAATCGTACGCGATGAAGTAACTCGGCTGCTTTGCTAGGGACGCTGCCAACCGGGCACTTGCACAATCTGGTCTTCCTCAGCAATCCAGGCGGTCAAGTCGCCACCATAAACGCAGCCGGTGTCGAGTCCGATGCAGTTGGGTTTGCTGACAAGGCGTCGCCGCGCCCAATGACCAAAAACCACGCGCTTCTTGCCGGTATAAAAGTCGTCCCACGGGCGATAGGGAAGGCCAGGTGGCGGCCAGTCCTTTACCGGGCGCATGCCGCTGGCATCGCAGTAACGCACGTTGACCGCGAAATTCACTTCGTCTGCGGTCAAATGCTCAAGTTTGGCCTCGTCCCAGGAAGGGTGCAGGCCGGCATGCACAGCAATGAGGTCGTCAAATACACGCACAACCGGTTGCTTACGGAGCCACTCCTCATGATGAGGCTTCGCCCGGCCCTTCGCCAACCAACTAAGATCATGGTTGCCTAGCACAGGCTCAGCGTTGAGCTTGATCGCCAGATCCAGCACAGCTTCTGAATCCGGGCCTTTATTGACCAGGTCGCCGACTGGAATCAATCGATCCTCGCCAATACGAAACCCCACAGCATCCAACAAATGGTTGAGCTGGGCATAGCAACCCTGAATATCACCAACGAAGATCCTACGCATATGACGAGAAAGTCGGCGCGTACTTTGCGACACAACTCCGACAGGGCATTGTTCGGTCTGCGCCGCCGTTGTGCTAACAACATTCCGTAACAACGCGCTACACCATACCAATGTCTCGCCTCTTACGTGCTGCCGGCTCGATATCAGTCATCACACTGGCATCACGTGTGCTCGGACTGGTTCGCGATCGGCTGATGGCGCAGACACTTGGAGCTAGCTGGGTCCAAGGGACATTCCTGCTGGCATGGATCCTGCCTAACTTGATGCGGCGGCTGCTCGGCGAAGGGGCGCTATCTGCATCCCTAGTGCCAGCATATGCACGACTGAGGAAGACCGACCCAGCAGCGGCGAAAAAACTACTGCAGGACGTATCCGGAACAGTCATCACGATACTGACTCCGCTGTGCTTAACAGTTGCTGCAGCAAGCTTAATTGTTCCAGCGGAATGGTTACCCGCACCAGAGCAAGGTGGCGCCGACGCAATGCGCCTGCTGCTATCCCTCAACGCCGTACTGTTTGTCTACTCACTACCAATTTGTGTCGCGGCAGTGTGCAGCGGGGCGCTCAATACGCTCGGCAGCTTTGCACTACCGGCAACGATACCAGTCGCACTCAACCTGCTTTGGATTTCGGCACTCGTCGTCGCTAAGCCACTAGGAATGGAGGTCGACACCGAAATTGCAGGATTCGCTGCTTGGTGCCTAATGATCGGTGGCTTCTTGCAGCTGCTAATTGTCTTGCTGCCATTGGTTCGTCGTAACGAAATCGGAATGCCCAAGCTCGGTTTACCCGTTCGCGGTACCGCTGCATTCGCCGTATTCGCTGCGATGGGCCCGACTGTTTTGGGCATGTCGCTCAATCAGATCAGCAGCTTATTAGATCAACTGCTTGCCTACTACATGATCGCGCCGGGCGCGGTTACCTATGTCTATCTTGCGAATCGTCTACTGCTATTTCCACATGCACTGACAGCCATGTCAGTAGCAGTCGCAGTATTCCCGAAACTAGCTACCGAAGCAGATGATGAAGGCCGCCACAAAATGCGGCAAACCCTCAACATGTCGGCTGCCGCAACGATTGTCGTGACGTTGCCGGCTGCCGCAGGACTGGTCTTGCTTGCGAACGAAGTCGTCGAAGTGCTGTTTGTTGGCGGCAAGTTTGGTGGCCCGGACATCGCTCCAACTGTCCTAACAACATGCTGCCTAGTGATTGGGCTGCCCTTCCTAGGGCTGGCGCAATTATACGCGCGGGCATTCTATGCGGTCGGAGACACCAGTACGCCAGCGCGCACTGCCGCTAAGCTAGTCGTTGCAAACCTAATCGTCAGTATCTTGCTGCTAGTCACCACGGACATGGGCACAGCCGCACTGACCTTGTCCAGCAGCATCACCTCATTCTGTAATGCGGCTTTGCTATCACGAAAGTTTCGTCAACACGCTGCCCCCACCAACAGCCTCACTATGGCATGGGTGCGCTCGCTAATCGCCACCGGCGCGATGTGCGCTGTCATACCGTTTGTTTGCATTGCACCAGATGATGCGCCACTACTTACGCAAGCAACCGGCAACCTACTCTTACCAATCAGTGTTGGAATGCTGGTCTACGTAGCGGCGCACTTGCTCATGCGATCGCCAGAGTTGCGCGCCCTTATTCGCAAAACGAGCCGAAAACGAAAGACGTAAGCTAGCCGAACAGCTTGCCTACTCAACTCGCTCAAACTCGAGCCACGAATGCATGCCCTGCATCACGCGCAGACCGCCGCGAATGATTTCTATGCGTCGAACTTCTTGTCGACCGTCGGGCGTTTGATGAATCCCACCTGCACCGTCTGTGGCGTAATCAAGCTTTGCCGTCATATGAATCTCGTTGCCAACCTTGCGCCATTCGCGCACGCCAGAATGCAATAGCGGTAAAGCTGGAGAGCGACCCTGTGATGCCAAGCTTAAGAACAGGTAACGACTCGTGATGGCCATATAACCGCAACTCTTTGCCTGATCAGGAATCCCGTCAGTGACGCGGTGGCGCAATCGGTAAACGCCCTCAATGACGTCACGCTTTGGCTTGCCAATGATCTGTCTTTGGGACTTAGTTGCTGAGTTTGAGGCCGGCTTTACCTCGGGCTTCGCTTCCGGCTTCGCTTCCGGCTTCGGCTCCGCTCCCGGCTTCGGCTGCGGATCTTGAGACACAGTTGCCTCAACAGGTGGCTTCACAACCGGCTCCTGCTTGACTGGTTGCGGATCCTGCCAGCGAACAAGAACAGCTGCACTGAGCAGCAACAGTGACATCGTTGAACGAATGGTTTGCATCTAGCGATCCAAGAGTATGTCGATATCGACTTGATGACCGTTCGGCTCAAGCTGCACCACGCGCTTGCCGATGCTCCGCCGAGTTCGCGACCCCTTACCCTTTTCTTTTTGAGCAGTTATGGTCACTGCGCCAGGTAAATTTTGGATCAATCGATAGTAGCCGCGGGAATCCGCTCGGACCGCTGGATTCTCGCCAATCCAAACGAGCGCACCCGGTACCGGCTGAGACAGCTGATCAAGAACTCGACCTTCCACCGTCGCACCCGCCACAACACGAACCAAGGCGAGACCATCGCGACTTGTACGAGCTGCCTCTTGCGCACAATCATCGGGCAAGCCATGCACTATGATACGGGCCTCCACCTCGTCGGGAATGTGATCGAGCGTGAACAATCCATCTGCCGTCGGCACGGTATCGATGCCCGGCAGTCCGCGTGCTAGCAGCCGCAACGAATCGAGTTCTAAATCGACCGCTAGCTCAAGCTTGCCACGGCGCGGGGTCGACGGGGTCATCGCAATGATGGCTCGTTCGCCTGCATGCTGCTCAAGGCTATCGACGTCACGGTGGACAATCGCAAACCCCGGCGCACGCACCCGCAGCCCTAGAGCCTTGAGTTCGCCATCGAAGCCGCGAACCGTAAATCGGCCTTCAACATCCGTATGGGTCGTTACCAGATCTATACCGTGTTCACCGCCACCCATCAGGACAACTTCGGCATTGGCAACCGGCCGAATCCCCGCACATCGCCAACCCATAAACCAGTAAGCGATTGGTTCACCGATACGACCACGAAGGCTTTGCGGTGAGCGCAGCTTGATCGTTGGCTGCTGCTGACCAAGCCGCAGATACGCAAACCCAGCGCCGATGCCTTCACCGCGATACCGAACCACGCCATGACCCGGCACCACGTCGCCACCAACGACAACGCTGGATTGATCCTCGATGAGATGTTGCCCTAGTGCAGCCGGAGGCGACGGTGCAGTAAAGGCGAGCTGCTTTGGGTAAAACGTCAATTCGAGTGGCGGAATCGGCTGCTCGCCATTGGCGAAGACCAACGTCACGTGACTCTCGCGATAAAAGCCGTATGCCAACCACGACGCTATGCAGACGGCGGCCACCAATATCGTGATCAAAAATGGCCTACCGCTGACTTGCTGTCGACGGTGCTGACGCACTCTAGACGCCTTTGCAATATGAGGGGTTGCCACAAGCAATACGATACCGTTCGCTGCCGCCATGTGGATCTACCTGCTTCGCCATGGAATCGCAGAAGACGTAAGCCCCAACTGCATTGATCGCGAGCGCCGCTTAACGCAAGAGGGTTTGGAACAGCTGACAGCCGCGAAACAAACCTGGCAAAAAATCATTCCGAGCCCAGAAGTCGTTCTTGCCAGCCCATTTCAGCGAGCTCAGGAGACTGCTTCGGTATTTGCCAGCGCCGTCGACTTCACCGACCATATTCGGCAAGAGCCTTCGCTCGTACCACATGCCAAGCCAGAAGCAATCCTGCCGTTCCTTGAGGGTGAACTGCTAAGCAACACCCGAAGCATTGCCTTAGTCGGTCACGAACCTCATCTCGGCTACCTGCTTGGGTCGTTACTCACAGGTCGTGCCAACATCTCTATCCCACTTAAGCAGGGTATGCTGGTTGGCGTCGAAACCGATTCGGCGAGCAACGTAATCTGCAACCTGAGATTCTCTATTACCCAACAGATAGCAGCCAAGGTTAGTTGATTCGCGGCACCAGCTTGACGTCCGTCAGCCCGCCCAAGGGCACGTCCAGTTCGCCGCATTCGTATTCCGCCCTGTTCTTGCCACGAACGTTTAGCACAACCCGGTAGCGACCAGCGGTGAGTTCCTCAGTTACAAACGTACCCTTACCTCGGTAGCCAACACCGCGTCCATTTTCGCCCTTCTCAGCGCCTGAGTTGGTAGGTGTCAGACGGTAGAACATCAAGTAGCCCCATCGGGGCTTCTCAGGCAATGCAGCGAGTTCGACCTGGCCCTTCACGACCAAGCCTGCCTGCAACTCAACCCGAAGAGAATCGGTAATCGCGCCAGGGCCGACTTCGAGGTTTTCGATGCGGTTACGCCAGCGTTCATCGCCAGACTTGCCGCGGAAATCCAAGCTCCAAGTTCCTGCGGGCACCTGCTTCATCCTGAAGGAACCATCAGCTTCGGTCACCACATTCATCCGTGAACGGCCGCCGCCTTCGCCATTGGTTTTGAGCTTACCGCGGGCACTAATGAAGACACCGGCTCCAGGACGTCCATCCGGTAGGTAGCACGTGCCAGCGATATATGAAGTTGTGATGTCGATGATCAAGTCTCGCTGTTCGCCTTCGACCAACTTGATCTTGTCCGACCAGATGCTGTTGCTGCGACCCATGAACATCCCGCCTTCTGATCCAGCGACGGACACGTTGAGCTCTTCGGCTGAAATGATACCGAGATCAAATCGCCCTCGCTCATCGACAGTCTCGGCAAAGCGGCCTTTAGACCCTCGCGCAACCACCGTGTAGCCGCCAGCAACGCGACCATCCACCATGACCGAGCCCGTTAACTGTGCAGTCGGCCCTTCGAGTGGCTCTTCACCAACCTCAAGACGCACTTCAGCCGTTTGACCAGAGATCACATCGACTCTAGCGCTCTCCATCGACTGGCTCATGAACATCGACTGCGCGAAATCAGAAATAGAACCAGGTGAACGAATGACATCCAGCGAACTCAGGGCAGTCACCCAATACTTACCTGGCTGCAATGACGACATGGTAAACGTGCCATCAAGACCTGCATTGGTCATCTGCGGTGTGGATTCGAGTGGACCACGCGGGCCACTGCCTCTAGACCAAATACAGGCAATTGTGAACTTACCCGGCAGCGGCGGTTTGCCGTTTTCGCTGAGAAAGCCACGAATCTCGCCAGGCGCCATCAGCCGCAGCAGTAGCTCTTGATCCGGCTTCGTTTCGCCGTGCACGATTCCCCACAGCGGATGGTCGGCGCTGACCCGAAGCGACTCAGCCTGGATCTTATCGATCATCAAGCGACCGTTCTTGTCAGTGCGTCCACAGTTAACCGGCATCTCCGTGACACGCTTGCCGCCCCGCGCCTCGGCAAAGATGGCAGCATTCGCAATCGGTTGATCGTCTTGGTTCACGACCAACACAGAGAACAAAGTCGGAGCTTCAAGCTTGATCAGGCACTGTCCATCTTCCTCCTCAAGCTCGATAACTTTCGAACCCGTAGCCAATCCCTCGACTTCGGCCAGCATCGTGTAAGTGCCCTTATTTAGACCTCGAACCTGCCATTGACCGTCTTCGACCTTCTTTAATCGGTCCTTCAAGTCAACGGGCTGCGCCATTCCGAGCAAGAACAGTTCAGCTGCACCATCACCCTTCTTGCCGCGCAACAATCGGAACCTTGCATTTTTACACGGCGACCCATCTGCCATCTGCACAGCAACAGAGAACCCATACTGGGTTGGCATCGTCACAATGACATCGCTAATGATCGACTGCGGTTTGGCCAACACCCACGCGTCCTTCTTGGAACGCCGAGCTGCCACCGTGACCTTGCCCGGCGAGAAACCAGTGCCCTCAATCTCACCAGCTGCATTCGTCACGCCGAGATGGCTTGCCAAATCAACAGGAACCATCGACAACGTCGAGCCGGCAACAACCTCTGCACCAACTACCGGCTTGCCTTTTTGGTCGAGGACCTTGGCATAGAGTTCTTCGCCTTCGCGCAGTCGAATACGACCAACACGCTTCTCTTGGCCGGATCGAACCTGAATGCTTGGTTTGACGTCTGACAAAAACCCTTTCACGGTCGTGGCAAGCATGTTGCTGCCAGGCATCACCCCGACTAATCGAAACTTGCCGTCTAGATCACTGCGAGTAGTAGGGATGGGCAGATGCTCAAACGCATCTTTGACCCAAGGTGGCATCCGCAGCACCTGCACTGGCGCCCGCGGCTCGCGAATCAAGACTGCACCCTCAGGGTCAAAGCGCTCGGCTGGAAAGAATGCGGCTAACGCACCAGGAATGTCAGCGGCCCGCACAAGGGCACCAGCGATCGGCTCGCCATCGGAGTCGTAGACTTCACCAGAGATGACACCAGCTTCATTGAGCACAACATCGCCGAGATCGACAACCTGACCGGGTGACGGTGCCTTGGTGATGAGTTGGTGCGTTGGCGCATCGGTCCCCAATCCGGCAAACATCAGGTAGACGCCGCGGGGCCAGACGCCAGTGATCAAGAAGATGCCGTTTTCATCCGTCTGTATTTCGCCGGCGATATATTTCGGCTCGTAGTCCTGAACATCAGCAAACAGGTCCGCACCCTGCTTCATGATCGAGTCCATTGCTCCGCGGTAAATACGCACCCCACAATCCACCACTGGCACCTTTAGGTGGGAAACGACACGCCCCTTGAAACCACAAAGCCCTGCGCGAATGTCCGGATCGCTCAGCAGCTCGCTGTCGGCATCAAGAACAGCCTCGCGAGCGCTCATCATCTGGTTATCGCGACCAACACTTCCCACAGCGGCTGCAATGCTGGGGTCCTCAGCCTGCTCCTGTGGCGCAACCTCTTGCGGCGGAAGCGATGCCACGGATCCGCCATAAAGCCATATCATTAATATGGTTACTGCGGCCATGACAAGTAGGATAACGGTGGTTATTTGGCGCTGCATGAGTCCTCGGTCTGGACGGCTTTGGTAGCCATTCCGGCTCAGATTATGCCGCAATTCGCGACCAGACCGAAGAAATCACCACCGAGCCTAATTGCGGATGGCGTAAGCACGCCAGTGCGCAATGGTCGCAAGCACGATCGCGTGATCGATTGCTCCCTCGCAAATCATCCGATCGAGATCCTTTTCAGGGACCTTAACAACTTGGATGTCTTCCCCTAGATCTTGCTGCAGATCACCGACCGCGCGACAGCCAGTCGCCAAGTAGACAAAACAGCGGTTGGTCATGATGGCTGGATTGGGATTGTTCGAACCCAGTGCCACCCAGTCACTCGCCTCATGGCCTGTTTCTTCGCGCAGTTCGCGCATGGCACCCTGCAATGGATCCGTGTCGCTCGGGTCAATCAAACCACCCGGAAGCTCAAGCGAAACGCGCTCACTGCCGTGCCGCCACTGCCGCACAAACAAGATCTCACCGTCCTCAGTGATCGGTAGGATGTTCACCCAATTTGCGGTGTCGATCAAAAAGAACGGGATCTCGACCCCGGTGCGCGGCGATCGCTGACGCGAACGACGAACATGAAAGACGAGATGACGCGCGAGCGTTTCGTCGCTTATTTTCTGCCACGGTTTAGGAGTCATTGTCGTAGTTCGAATCCCTTTTTGCTTTGGCCAGCGATTGCCGTAGCCACGACATTCTTTGTGCCATCAGATACTAATAACAAGCGGCCGCGACCAAATTGATTGGTCTCAATTACGAATGCACCGCTCGAATCTGTCACTGCGACTCCGGGCATCTGCAGCATCGCACCCTCGAGAACTAGTCGGCCCGGCAAGGTAGTCGATCCACTGGGGTTGTCTGGCATCCAACGAACCGACGTATTTGCTACTGGCTCACCATCTGGATCAAACACCAAACCTTCGAGACTGGCAGTCACACCTTGATCTATTCGGGTCGCAAGATCCGCTGGCCACACGTCATAATTTGCGAATCCAGCATCCGGCTCCACAAGTTCTACATAGCCCACGTAGCCCGGTGCTTGCACGCGCAACTTGCAGGCGATCTCACCGGCTGCCTGTAGCTCAAAAGTGCCATCAACGGCCGTCTTTGCCGTGATTGCTGCTCCTCCCGTAATTTGCCAAACAACCAACGCATCAGCAATTGGTTGATGGTTCGGACGCGCACGCACACGTCCTTTAAGAGGCCTACGACTGAGCTCGGCCAGTTGAATCAGCACGTCCTGCGCAGGCACAGGAACTGGCCCATGTGAGATCGCTACGTGCGTACCGTGCCGGACCAAGAGAGTCGCGGAGCCAATCGGAAGTGGCCCCACCGTGAACGAACCGTCCGTTGCAGTCGTCGCGCGCAAGCCCAACGGACCACTTCCCTGGATGGTGATCTCTGCGCGCTCAAGAGCAACGCCCGCAAGGTCCGTAACGAGACCACTTACTAACGCTCCAGTCTTCATCCTCACAAGCTGTGGCGGCGGCTCCGAACCGAGGATGACCGCGACTTCGGCGCGTGCAACCAAACCGGTTGTAGTTGCAGCTTCGAGCAGGAAGTCGCCTGGCATCGCAAAACGAATGATCGGCATATCATTCGTCAAGCGCAGAACGCGGTCGACACTTTCACTGCCTAGCTGGATCGCAACGTCACGGCTCACTTCACGGGTCGCCAACATTGTGTGTTCGGACCATGCGCGGCGCACGATGTCGTCATCAGGTGGCACCGGCATGCGTGACTCAGATCTCTTGCCAACGGGTTTGATTCGCACAAACACTTCCGTCAACCGCTGACCATCCGGATCAACGAAGGCAAACCGCCGTCGCAAGGACCATTGATCAGCGACTAAACGCACCACTTGGGGCTCTGCCTCGGTCGACCCGAGCCTCACCGGCGCCAAGCGCAACAAATAGCCCTCAGATACGACAGCCATCTGGACCGCGCTCGCAACGGGCAAAGCCGCCAATCCCTGACCATCGGTAAAGGCAATGTCAGCACCATTGCGCAAACTGCGAACGACCGCCCCGGCAACCGGCTGCTCTGAAATATGGTCGATCACCCGCAAGCAGGCCGTCGCCCGGTCAGAAAGCCCGACAGGGTCAATCTTTGCGGGTTCTGTGCGCGTCGCGACCACTCCCGATGGCAACTGAGCAATCCGCGCCAAACCCCCTGCAGACAACCTTGTAGCCTGCTCCGAAGTAGCGGAATCATTGCCCAAACTGCCTTCTACCGTCGGCGCATCGGCCTGATACCCCACTGGTGGCGACACGACACCATCCCCCGTATCCCAACTGAGAACTAGGACAGTGACGACTAAGATCAGCAGGCCAATGGTAAGCAATGCACGCATTACAGGCGCTGAAGCATAGCGCGGTCTATGCTTCTGGCGCATGTCCTCGTCCGCCATCGCACTAACGTCGACCAAGACCTCACCCTTGTGGTGGGCATTGTTGCTGCTCAGCGCCATCGCAACGATGGTGTTTCTGTATGCCGTCAGTCAGCGACTGTTCTATCCACACGAACTCGAATGGATGGAAGGTGCTCTAGCAGACCATGCATCGCGGGTTGCCGATGGCCTACCGCTCTACTGCGAGCCACAAGCCGAGCACGTGCCGTTTCTCTATGCACCGCTACTATTTTGGCTTGGCGGACTCGGCATGAAGCTGGGCCTCGATGGCATCTTAGCGCTGCGCCTAATCGCGACCCTGTTCTCAATCGGTAGCGCCATCCTGATTGGCCTCTGGGTTCGCAAAGAAACGGCTAAAGCCATTCCTGGATTGGTTGCTAGCGGCATCTTCATCGCGGGATATGGGTGGCTCGCGTGGTGGTACGATCTCGCACGTAACGATTCACTGTTTGTATTCCTGTGTTTGGCGACGACCTACCAACTGCGCCACGGCGGCCGTCGATCATGGCTATGGGCAGGGCTACTCGCCGCTCTTGCATTGCTCGCCAAACAATCAGCTCTGATGTGGCTGCCAGCTGTTGGCGTCGGGGCATTGTGCTGGAACTGGCGCATCGCCATAAGGTTTGGTCTCGTCGCCGTCACCGCAATGGGTGCATCTATCGGCATCCTGCATCTAGCTAGCGATGGCTGGTCAACGCTCTATCTTTTCCAAATGCCCCAGCATCACGGCTGGGTAGGCAATCGAAAACTCGGCTATTGGACCCAAGACATCGTTCCGATGCTGCCCTTGGTAGCGCTCGGCTTCGCCGGATTTGCGACGAGCCTGCGCAGCAATGTTGGCAATGCCCTTTATCTAGCCGCATTCGGCTGTGGCGGCATTGCTTGCTCCTGGCTCTCGCGCATGCATGTTGGCGGGTTCGACAACGTCATGATGTATGGCTTCGCAAGCGCATGCGTACTGGGTCCAATCGCTGCATGCCGTGGATCAGGGGTCATGCGAGTCATCGGACCATCGATATTGATCTTGCAGTTTAGCTGGCTCGGCTATGCGGCATGGCAACGAAGCCCCAGCAACACCTTGTTGCCGTCGGCTGCCCACCAAAGAGCGCACGAGGAACTCCGTGCATTCGTATCAGCACAAGACGGCCCCGTTTGGATCCCGGCCCATGGCCACATCTCATATCGTGCAGGCAATGGCACCGGGGCCCACGGGCAAGCAATCTTTGACATCATGCAGATGCTGCCGAAGCTCCCCAACGGGATGTTCGACTTATCCGCACTAAGCAACCCTCGTAAATTGGCCCACCTGCCCGAACGCGGCCGAGACGCGCTATCTGCCTTGATGAACAACTCTGTTGCGGCACTCTCAGAGATGCGCTTTACGGCGATTGTCGTCGATGAGGTCGGCGCCAACCAATTTGCAGGGCTGTTTGCTGCAGGCATGGCTGGCTACGCCCGTAAGCCAGGCTTTGCCATCAGCGAACCAACCGCGATCAAGCCTCTACTTGGCTATGACGCTCACTCTCCGTATGTGTTCAAACCACGCAAGTAGCGGTGAACAAAGGTTGCGAGAGCTAAAGTCCGCGGCCAGTAGCTGGCGAACTAAGAACCGGTGAACGCTGACGACTGACTTTCCGCCGAAAGTCAGCTACTCACTCAAAGCTCGCAACGCAGCCTGCACCAGTTTGCCGTCGGCTAGACCTTTGTAGCTGACCATCCACTCCTTCATGAAGCGGCCGGTGTCTTTGCCTCCCTGAAAGTCGATCGCTGCAGCGACTTCTTTGACCTTGGTGGCAACCTCTTCAGGCGTCATCTGCTGTGGCAGATAGGCCCTTACCCAAGCCAGCTCGACCTCTTCCTTGGCGACGATTTCGCTTCGACCAGCAGCTTCTGCTTGCGCAATGGTATCGGAGCGCATTTTGACAGACCGCTGCAGGATCGCAGCCTCCGCGTCGTCGGAAAGGCTTACGCCGTCGGCATCGACCTTTTTCTTAATGTCACTGATCAGCATCCGAAGCACGGTGAGCTTTTCTTTCTCACCGGCCCGCATGGCGGACTTCATGTCGTCAGTCAACTTGGCCAGATAGGCGCCCATTATTCTTCTCCCGAAGGAGTCGAATCTGGGCCCGGCGCCGCATTATCGCCGTCAGCATTGGTCCCGTCAGCCGGACCCGCGCCAGACGGTGCATCACTGTCAGGAGCCGCATCCGGATTCTCAGGCGAATCTGGTCCCTCGCTTGAAGCCTTCTGGGTGTCATCACCATCAGGAACTTCAGGCTCTTCTTGCGGGATTCGCGCAACGCTGACGAGCTTGTCGCCCTTCCGAAGCGAGATGCATCGCACACCTTGGGTGTTACGACCAATCACGCTAACGCCACCGACATCGGTTCGAACGATCTGTCCGTCCTTAGTGATCATCATCACTTCGTCTTCATCATCGACCGAAAGTAGATTGACGACCTTGCCGTTTCGCTCGGTAGCACGGATATCGATGATGCCCTTGCCACCTCGCGTCTGCGAACGGTATTCCTCGACGCTGGTGCGCTTGCCGTAGCCGTTTTCACAGATCGTCATGAGCGTGCCGCTGCCATCAGTCACGACCATGTCGCAGACAACGTCATCTTCAGCGAGGCGGATACCGCGGACTCCGACTGCACTGCGACCCATCGCACGAGCGTTGGCTTCATCGAAACGAATCGACATGCCGTTCTTGGTGCCGAGCACAATGCTGTCACCCTTGCTACAGATGTTGACCCCAACAAGTGAGTCGCCTTCATCGAGACCAAGCGCAATGATGCCTCCAGCGCGAGGCCGGCTGTAAGCATTCAGAGGCGTCTTCTTAACAAGACCCTTGATGGTCGCGCTAATCAGGAAACGGTCTTCGTCGAACGCGTCAACGCGCAAGATCATGGTGATCTTCTCGTCTTCCTGCGTCTCAACAACATTGACTAGTGCGCGCCCCTTAGCGGTCCGGCCGTAGCTTGGCAGCTCGTAGACCTTCTTCCAGTAGACGCGACCACGGTCTGTGAAGAACAACAGATAATCGTGCGTGGATGCGACGAACAGATTCAGTAGGAAGTCGCCCTCCTTGAAGTCTGCGCCAGTGACACCCTTACCGCCACGACCTTGCGATCGATACTGATCGAGGGCCGTGCGCTTGATGTAGCCCTGGTGAGTGACCGTCACGACCATCATCTCTTCAGGGATTAGGTCTTCCGCAATGAAGTTACCGACCTCTTCGTCACTGATGATCGTACGACGGTCATCGCCATACAAATCGACCATCTCTTGCAGGTCCTTACGCATCAGACCGAAGAGCACTTCGTTGTCGGCCAAGATCGTGTTGTAGTACGCAATCTTGTCGGACACCTCTTGGTATTCGGCCTCAAGCTTCTCGATTTCGAGGCCCGTCAACGCCGACAAGCGCATGCTCAGAATTGCACGTGACTGGATGTCAGAGAGCTCAAAACGGGCAATTAGGCGCTGTCGAGCTTCATCCGAATTGGCTGAAGAACGAATGATCTGGATGACCTCATCGATATTCGACACCGCTAGGCGCAAACCATCGAGAATGTGCAATCTCTCTTCAGCCTTACGCAGCAAGTAGCGCGTCCGACGCTTGATTACATCAACACGGTGATCGCGGTAGCACTCAAGCATTTGCTTGAAGGGCAAAGTGCGAGGGCGACCGTCGATGATCGCAAGGTTGATGATCGAGAACGTGCTCTGCAACGGTGACAGCTTGAACAGCTGGTTGACCGTGACGATCTCGTCTTCGACAGCCCGCTTGAGCTCGACGACAAGCCGAAGTCCAACGCGGTCATTGGACTCATCGTTAGCATCCGAGATCGTGTCGATCTGACCGTTCTTGACCAAGTATTTGATACGCTCAAGAATCGTTGTCGTCTTAACCTGGAAAGGAACCTCGGTGAATACGAGCTGCTTGCGCCCCTTCTTCTCTTCGACGTGATACTTGGCGCGACAAGTGACCTGTCCGCGACCACTCGCATAGGCGTTACGAATGCCACTGCGCCCCATGACCATGCCGCCCGTCGGGAAATCCGGACCTTGGACAATCGTCAGCAGCTCATCGAGCGTGATTTCAGGGTTGTCGTATAGCTTGTTGAGGGCGCGCGCGACCTCTCGCAGGTTGTGCGGCGCAAGGCTAGCAGCCATGCCGACGGCGATGCCCGTCGAGCCATTACAAATCAAGTTAGGGAAACGCGCCGGAAGCACGACCGGCTGCATCCGCGTGCCGTCGTAGTTCTCAGTGAGGTCGACCGTTTCTTTATCTAGGTCCTCCAACAAGTGCGTCGCCGGATGCGCGAGTCGCGCTTCCGTGTATCGCATCGCAGCCGGCGGGCTCCCGTCGATAGCTCCAAAGTTACCTTGACTATCAACCTGCGGGTAACGAGTGGAGAACGGCTGGGCCATGCCAACCAAGGTTGGGTAGACAACAGACTCACCGTGCGGATGGTAGTTACCCGACGTGTCGCCGCAAATCTTGGCGCACTTACGGTGCTTGCTACGCGGCCCCAGGTTGAGGTCATTCATCGCCACAAGCACACGTCTCTGACTTGGCTTGAGGCCATCACGTGCGTCGGGCAGAGCGCGACTCAAGATCACGCTCATCGAGTAGTTGAGGTAACTCTCACGCATCTCCCGCTCTAGCAGGAGGTCAGTGGTGCGGCCGCCATCTGGCGGGATCGTGTCAGTCATGAGCGGGCAGTATGCGGACTTTGGACTACTTCAGAAGTCCCCATTGTTGCCCTGTTCGCCGACAGCTTCAACATTGCTGATAAACCTATACTCTGATCGGGTTACGCTGGGCGGGTTCGCAAGCCAAGCCCATCCATCAGTTACTCCTGGAGTCCAACCTTTGTTCGATAAGAGCGTCATCATTCTGGTCGTTTCCCGCGAAATCCTCGAGGGTTCTGTGGTGGACCGCAACGCAGCCTTCATTGCCAATCGCATTGACGACATTGGCTACCGGGTGCGTACGATCCAAGTCGTCGACCGGGTAGAGGCGGAAATGGCCACGACCATGAAATGGGCCATTGATCAAAAGCCGACCTTCGTTCTCGTAACCGGTGGAATGGGGCCTAACTGGGACGACAACACGCGTGCTTGCCTGGCATCCGCCGCAGGCCTGGAGCTGGAGGACAACCCACAAGCGACCGAATACGTGCAAAACGCTTATCGGCGGCTATTTGCCAAGCAGGTTGTTTCTACTCCGGACATGACCGATGCCCGAAAAGGCATGGCCAAGCTACCAAACGGCGCCAAATGCTACGAAAACACGGTTGGGACGGCGCCCGCAGTTCAACTCGACGTTGGCCCAACCACGGTCTTCTTGCTACCTGGCGTGCCGGCAGAAATGCAGCGATTCTTCACCTCACAGGTGATGCCAGTGATGGCAGCCGCTGGACCTGACACCGTCAGGGGTGAAAGAGCCGTCGACTACCACGGCCACGATGAGTCATCGATCAGCCGGGTGCTCTCAGACATCTCTGCGAAACACCCCCAAATCAGCCTCCGAACCCGCGTCCAGGGCACGATGATGGCTCGAAACATCCGAATCGTGCTGGTTGCAGAAGAAAACGACGCCGTTCAGCTCAACGAATTACTTGAACAGGCCGAGCAAGACCTTCGCGATCGGCTCGGACTTGAGTTTGACACCCCACCGACAGACGCTTCCCGCATCGGAGACTGACCCGTGACGCCCCGGCACGCAAAAATCCGGGAAAAGCAGCAGCGGGCTTCCGCGGCAGCAGCCCCGGCCAAACGGTTGTTGCCCTGGTTCGATCAGATCCAGCGCGACCTACCATGGCGCCGAAGCCGCGATCCCTGGGCTATTTGGGTTAGCGAGATCATGCTGCAGCAAACCCGCGTGGAAGCTGTTCGTGAGCCATACCAGCGATTTATGGCCAGCTATCCCAATCCGAAGGCATTTGCGACCGCAAGTGATGATGAGGTAATGGTCGCCTGGCGTGGGTTGGGCTACTACCGGCGCGCAAGGCTTCTGCGTGACGGCGCCCGACAGGTCTCCGAACGTCATGATGGCAAGGTCCCAAGCGATCTTGAGCAACTTGCAGATCTGCCTGGAGTAGGCCCCTACACCCTCGGCGCAGTTGCTTCGATCGCCTTCGGTCACTGCGAGCCGGCCGTCGATGGCAACGTCGAACGCGTCATTTCGCGACACCGTGGACTGCATGCGCCAATCGGCACTGGACCTGCTCGTCGGGTAATCCGAACCGTCGTCGAAGGCTGGATCGCGCAAGATCGGCCCGGCGACTTCAACCAAGCCCTGATGGAACTCGGGGCTATGGTCTGCACGCCAACCTCGCCTAATTGCGAGGAGTGTCCTGTAACCGAAGATTGCGTGGCTCGAATTGACGACCTAACCGGACGATTGCCGGTCAAAAAAGCGCCTCGCAAGGCTATCGAAGTCAGTTCGCGAGCGGTCCTCGTCGAACGGCAGGGCAATGACCAACGATACCCCCAAGCCCTCGGCTATCGGATTCCTGCAGACCAGCCAAACGCCGGGCAAATTGAACTTCCCGGGCCAGGAGTATTGAGCGATTGCGACCCAGACGACCTCGAAACGGCCATTCGGAAGCGCTTTGATGCCTCCCTGAAGGTTGACGCCACAGTGGCCACGATTCGACATGCCATCACCCACCACCGCATCACTCTCCGGGCGCACAGAGCTTCTCTACAACAAATCGGTCGCCTGGCTTGGTTCTGTGTAGGCCCCGAAACCCCGTGGACGACACCATCTAGGAAGGTCTTTCGTCAGACACGCAAGCTCGAAGCGTGACCCTGCGCAGCGCGGCGGTATCGTGTCCGGCATCTACTACATATCGACGCTGAGACGAGGAACGAAAATATGGGCCTGATGACTGGAAAGAACGTCGTGATCTTTGGCGTCGCAAATAAGCGATCCATCGCCTGGGGCATCGCCCAAGCGCTACATCGCGAAGGAGCAAAGCTCGCGTTCGCATATCAAAATGATCGCATGGGCGAAGCAGTCAAAAAGCTGGCTGCTGAGTTTCCCGAAACCCCATTCATGGCCCCTTGCGACGTAGCCGTCGAGGGTGACATCGAACGATTCTTCGAAGCAATTGGTAAGGAGTGGGACGCAATCGATGGACTAGTCCACTGCATCGCCTTCGCCAAGCGTGAAGAACTCGGCGGCAACTTCGTCGACACCTCATGGGAAGGTTACGCATTAGCTCAGCAAGTCAGTGCTTGGTCGCTCATTGGTTTAGTCAAGGGTGCTATGCCGATGATGGAAGGACGCGACGCAAGCGTCATCTGCCTGAGTTACTACGGTGCCGAGAAGGTTGTGACCAACTACAACGTTATGGGCGTCGCCAAGGCCGCGCTCGAATCGAGCACGCGCTACCTCGCTAACGATGTCGGTGCGAAAGGTGTCCGCGTGAACGCGATCTCCGCTGGCCCGATCAAAACCGTCTCAGCAATGGGCGTCGGAGACTTTGGCACGCTACTGGACTCCATGGCTCAAAAAGCCCCACTGCGTCGCAACGTCGATCAAGCCGACGTCGGCAATACCGCGGCATTCTTGCTTTCGCCGCTATCTGGTGGAATCACCGGTCAGGTGATCTACGTCGATGCTGGCTACAGTATCCTTGGCATCTAGATCCATCCTTGGCATCTAGATCCATCCTTGGCATCTAGATCCATCCTTGGCATCTAGATCCA
>CBFIIO010000038.1:0-41083 GCA_965662465.1 Planctomycetota bacterium
GCTGGATCCAGTCAGTGCCGTCGTATTGCCAGGTGTCGCCAAAGATCTGCGAGGTGTTCTCATTGCAGCCGCCGAACATGATTGTGCGGTTGAGCGATGAGTCATAGATCATCCCCATCTCTTCGCGCGCTGGCGGTGAGTTGGCAGTTGTGACTTGGCTCCATGTTGTCCCGTCAAACTCCCACGTTTCGTCGTTGGCACCCAGACTGTTACGGCCGCCAAACAAAACGACGACGTTGCGAGCAGAGTCGTAGACCATGCCATAGAGAAACCGTGCACTAGGCGAATTGGCCGTCGGCACGGAGGTCCAGGTGCTGCCATCGAACTCGGAGGTGTCGTTTGACAGGCTGCTTACGGTTGGCGAGCGGCCACCGAACGTAAGGATGTTGCCAGTCGCTGTATTGGTGACCATTTGGTGGCCCCAACGTGGTGGTGCACCACCTGGAATGTTCAGCTGCGTCCAGCTGGTCGTAAACGCCCATGTGTCGCTGAGTGCTTGCGCAGGGGTCGAAGACAATCCACCATACATTACCAGCGCATTCAATCCTGGGTGGTAGGCCATTGATGCGGATCGGCGTTGTCCTGGGTTGATGGGTGACGTGATCTGCTGCCATTGCGCGGTTGCGCTGGCGGCGAGGATAGTCAGGAATGGAAGTATGTGGATGGCTCGCATGAATCGATTGGCTACCCGAACAGAGGGGTAATCCTCGTCAGATAGATGTGAAAGATTCTAGCTCAGACGTAGCTATGGTGTCGGTTGACTATGCAGAATGTCTCAATGTCTGATGTTGCGGATTCCATCCAAATTACTCTGCGTTGCTTCGCCTCTGTCCGAGAAGTCCTTGGTACCGATGTTCTAGAGATTTCGGTAGCTGCCAATACGTCCATTGACGGTCTACGGAAAAAGCTCGGGGATCAGTATCCTGCGCTCTTGCGGCTGCCGGTTGCCTTTGCCGTAAACCGTGATTACGCAAGGTCTGAAACAGTGCTCCAAGACGGCGATGAGGTTGCATTCATCCCACCGATCAGTGGTGGGTCGGGCGCGCTGGATCTTTATCGCTTCGATCTTGTTGATGGTCGCATCGATTCCCAGGCGATCGAAACCGAATGTCGTACCGATGCAGATGGGGCCGTAGTGACATTTGCCGGGATGACCCGGAACCACAACGAGGGGGCTGAGGTCTTATCGCTTTCCTATGAGACCTACACAGAAATGGCACAGCGAGTCATGTGCCATCTGTTCGAGGAGGCAGTCAAGAGATTCCCAATTACCCGCGCGCGGGTTGTTCATCGACTTGGCGAGGTCCCGGTTGGCGAAGCTTCGGTTGTGGTTGTTGTTGCCTCGCCTCACCGTGGTCCGGCTTTTGATGCCTGTCGATTTCTAATGGACAGGCTGAAGAATGAAGTCCCTATTTGGAAGCGCGAAAAGCTTAGAGATGGGGATGGTGAGCGCTGGATCGGAGATCTTCCAAGCCCTGGAGAGGTGCCGCCTAGCGATCCGTCGGCTTGAGACCCGAAGCAGGCATGGTTCCTGCGAGCGTCGCACGCTACAACGGTGCCACGTATGAAGATCCGCAATGTAACTTCCGCGGCCGCGAGTCGCGGTGACGCTGTCTACGTTCTCGCTCACGACGGCCGTGTTGATGTTGGCGATGCCTTGAAGAAGTCGCTGCAGCATGCCAAGACGACTGGCGACATGAAGACTAGTTTTCGTGCCGCCCGAGTCTTTCATCAGTCCAGTGGCTCACCTTTGAAGCGTTTGGGTGTCGTTGGACTTGGTAAGACCAAGGACATCGATTCCGAGCGCTTGCGTCGTGCAGCCGCTGTCGCGCAAGGCAGCGCCGCCGCTCTTGAGGTTTCGGCATTCTCGCTTTTGGTTCCGGCCACTGCGATCAAGAAAGCTAAGGCCTTCTCTGCCGGTCAGGCGATTGCCGAAGGGCTCGTGCTTGGAGCTTATAGTTACCAGGCGCCGAGAAAGGTTAAGCCCAAGAAGGCGCATGCATTGTTGGCACAGGTCGCTTCCGCTGGCCTGGCAACTGCTGATGAGGCAGAGTTCAACCGTGGTTTGGCAGTTGGTGCTAAGTCCGCCGAAGGAGTGGTCTTCGCGCGGGATCTCGAGAACCAACCTGCGAACATCTTGACGCCGACTGCAATGGCCCAAGCCGCAAAGAAGTTAGCCGGCGGCCGTATGACGGTGAAGGTGCTCGACGAGAAGGCAATGGCAAAGCTCAACATGGGCGCGTTGCTTGGCGTTTCTCGGGGCAGTGTCGAAGCCGCGAAACTGATCGTTTTCGAATACAAGACGCCAGGAGCCAAGGGCAACGTCTGCGTCATTGGTAAGGGCCTCACGTTTGATAGTGGTGGTATCAGTATCAAGCCGTCTGGTCGCATGGACGAAATGCGGTACGACATGTGTGGTGCAGGCGCTGTGATGGGTTTCTTTCATGCTTTGAAGAATGGTGCGCTGGGCAGTTACAAGCCGAAGCGCAACATCATTGGTGTCATCGCAGCCGCGGAGAACATGCCCGATGCTGACGCGCAGAGGCCCGGCGACGTAGTCACGTCCATGGACGGTCATACGATCGAAGTGCTCAACACCGATGCCGAAGGGCGTCTAGTGCTAGCTGATGCAATCAGCTACGCGAAGAAGTTCTACAAGCCGGAAAAGATGTGTGACTTGGCGACCCTGACTGGAGCGGTTGTTGTGGCTCTTGGTCATGAGATGTCTGGAATCATGGGCTCGGATCAGAAGCTCATCAATGACCTCATTGATGCCGGCGACACAGCCGACGAGCCGTTGTGGCAGTTGCCCCTCTGGCAATGCCATAAGGATCAGGTGAAGAGCAAGTTTGCGGATCTGGCAAACATCAACTCACCAGCGCACGGCAATGGTTCCACAGCAGGTGGTGCATTCTTGAGTTACTTTGCTGGCGAGACCCCATGGGCGCACCTCGATATCGCTGGGGCGGCTTATGGCGGGCTCACGAAGGACTACTACAAGGGCGGTGCGACCGGCACCGCTGTGCGCACCTTGTTGAGTTGGACCCGAACGCTGTAGGCCTAGCAACATTTGTTGGTCATGCGCTGGGCTGTGGTGAGGCGATGACTCGTCTAGTTGCTGCGTCCGGCGCTGATGTTCCTAGGCCGGTTGCCTAGTGAAGGCTTCCCGGTGGGGTTGTCCGGGCCACTGCGGTGGGCGCGATTTGCTGCCCTCATTTTGCTCGGATCTAGCAAACTCTTGTCACAGGCCCGGGCCACCGGCAGACTCGTAGTGCGCGCTGTCGCTATTGATTGAGTCGCGCGCGCTCATACCCATGGCGGATCATATCGTTCCAGTAAAGCCCCACATCGCAAAGAGTGCGCATGTTGGGTCGTTCGAACATTATCAGCGTATCTACGACGAGTCGATTCGTGACCCGTCAGGATTCTGGCGAAAGCAAGCCGAGCGCATCGATTGGTTTCATCCGTTTGATTGTGTCAGTGAAGCCAACTTCGCCGCAGCTGAGATCTCTTGGTACACAGGAGGCAGGCTCAACGCAGCACACAATTGCATTGACCGGCACTTGGCAAAACGAGGCGACCAAGTGGCAATTATCTGGGTTGGTGATGAACCCGGTACTTATACCAATGTCACGTACCGCGAACTCCACGAGCATGTTGGACGTTTTGCAAATGTCCTCAAGCGTTACGGGGTCAAGAAAGGCGATCGCGTCTGTGTCTACTTGCCAATGATCCCTGAGGCGGTGTACGCAATGCTGGCATGTGCTCGCATTGGTGCGGTGCATTCGGTTGTCTTTGCCGGGTTCTCTTCTGATGCCTTGCGTGATCGCATTGTCGATGCGGACTGCAGTGTGGTCTTGACTGCTAATGAGGGGCTGCGCGGTGGTAAGACGATCCCGCTCAAGAATACCGTCGACGAAGCGATTGCTGAGCTGGCGTTTGTGCACACAGTGTTGGTTGCAAAGCGCACAGATGCGGAAGTGGTGATGCAGGAAGGTCGTGATCGCTGGCTCGCCGACGAAATGATGCAGCAGCGTGCTTACTGTCCGGCCGAGTGGCTAGACAGTGAAGACCCCTTGTTTATTTTGTATACGTCCGGTTCTACGGGCAAGCCAAAGGGGCAGTTGCATACCACTGGTGGCTACCTGACATATGCGAGTTACACGCATGAGCTGGTATTTGATTGGCACCCAGGTGATGTGCACTTCTGTGCCGCAGATGTTGGCTGGATCACTGGCCACAGCTACATCGTCTACGGACCACTGGCAAACGGTGCTACCACGGTGGTGTTTGAATCGACGCCCGTTTATCCGGACGCTAGCCGGTATTGGCAGGTCTGCGAGGACATCAAGGCGACGATCTTCTACACCGCTCCGACGGCCTTGCGCGCTTTGCTTCGCTTTGGTGATGAACCCGTTAAGAAACACAGCCGCGATAGCATCCGGGTGCTTGGCACCGTGGGCGAGCCGATCAATCCAGAAGTGTGGCAATGGTACCACGACGTCATTGGCGAGAAGCGTTGTCCGATTGTTGATACCTGGTGGCAGACGGAGACCGGTGGCATCCTGATGTCGCCGCTGCCAGGCGCCACTGCCTGCAAACCAGGTTCGGCGACATTCCCGCTGCCGGGGGTTCAACCGTTGTTGGTAGATGACCAAGGCTCCGAACTCAGTGGCAATGATGTCAGCGGCAACCTGTGTTTGACCGGCAGTTGGCCTGGCCAAGCGCGCACGATCTACAACGATCATGAGCGCTTCCGTCAGACCTATTTCTCAATGTATCCGGGCATGTACTTCACTGGTGACGGCTGTCGGCGTGACGAGGATGGTTACTATTGGATCACAGGGCGAGTTGATGATGTGCTCAACGTGTCAGGTCACCGACTTGGGACTGCAGAAATTGAGAGCGCACTTGTCGCTCACGAATATTGTGCCGAGGCGGCGGTTGTTGGCTTCCCTCACGATCTTAAAGGACAAGCAATCTACGCCTACGTGATCACGGGCGAGGCTGCTGCCGGCGTTTCTGATGTCGAGGTTGAGCAAGCACTCAAGTTGCAGGTCCGTAAAGCAATCAGCGCGATTGCCACGCCGGATCAGATCCAGGTGTGCTTAGGATTGCCGAAGACTCGTAGCGGCAAGATCATGCGCCGCATTTTGCGAAAGATCGCGGAGGGCAATTACGAAGGCCTTGGCGATATTTCAACGCTGGCGGAGCCGCAGGTAGTTGAGCAGATTGTTGATGGTCACCGAGGCCGGTAACGAGAATCTTAATGTCCGTGAACTACCTGCCAAATCTGAATCCAGAGCTGCATGAGGGCACATATGTATTTGCTACTGTGCCTCTAAACGAAGATATCTCTGGTCTAGAAGTCATCGCTACGATGCGTGAAGAGGAAGGCCTGACGTTGGTTTTGTCAGAGTCGATTGCGGAGCAGCACGGCTATGAATCCGTGTTCCGGTGTGCCTGGATCACCCTTCGTGTGAACTCGGATCTTGATGCGGTCGGATTGACGGCGGCGTTCGCGCGCAGCTTGGCTGACGAGTCGATTGCATGCAACGTGATCGCCGGCGCCCGTCATGACCATTTGTTTGTGCCTGTTGACCGAGCTGTCGATGCACTGGGTTGTCTGCAGCAATTGCAGCGTCGCTCTGCAGAAGGCTAGCTGCGGCGCCAATCGATCGCTACTTGCTCGTCAACGTAGTCGTTGCCAGTCGACTTCAGCACACGAAAGAACGGCCTTGGGTTGTGCTGGCTATGGTCGAAGTAAAAGTGCAGCACGTTGTCGAATCCGACTAGGTATGAGGATGGATCGAACGTGCTGGTATTAGGGGGCACGGAGTTGCCTCCTGATGGCGGCACCATGTCAACGAACATCGGTGTGATCCCTTCGTAGCGCAACATATCGACAATGGCAGCGATCACGAAGCGCTGGTCTTTTATCAGCGGGAAGCGGTCACTGAGTTGGTAGATATTGTCGAACGCCATGCGTGCTACAGGCAGCGGCCTATCGCCAGCATGGCCACCTTGAACGAGCCTGATTAGATCCCAGGTGAACTTTCCGGGAGTGATAAACTCAGGGTGTAGATAGCAGACGCGGAAGTTTTCGGCGAACTTGCCGTCCTCGCCAAGGCAGCCTGCAAGGGCTGGCTCGCGCATGCAGATGCGTCGGATTGCGTCGCGGTCTTCGCGCGTCGAAACGAATAGCCCTGGTTCGCCTTGTTCGAGCCCTTTGGCCAAGAACCGCAGTGCTAAGAAGGTCGCTCGTGTGCCGGATTCTGCCAGCAGGATCGTCGATGATCGGCTGGCTGGACCACTGCTATTTGTGAACGCTGAGTTGATGTCTGGATGGCCTAGGTCGATGGGGGTGTCTCCGCGTGATGGCACCGTGAATTGTGCTTGGTCGCGGGCCATCGACAGTTGTGCTGCCACAGATGGATAGATGTGAATACCAGGCCCACGCTCGTTGCGGGCACCCAAGTATACGTCGCGCTTGATGCCACGGCCTGCGATCGAGAAGTGATGGACGCCGCGATAGTAGTATTGGTGGCGCGCTTTGCTGATCTCAATGGCCCGCACCTTGAAGTCCGTTGTCTCTTCGCGAAGCGAAAGGTGCAGCATCAAGTCGGTAGAGAATTCTTCTGCGGAGGGAAGTCTTAGGTCACGCGGGTGAGCTTCTTCCATCACGAAGATCCCATGAACCTTGTCATTGAGAAGGCGACGTCTGATCTCAAGTAGCGTTGCGCGCTTCTCAAAGTACTCAAGGTCAGTGAGCAGCAGGCCAACGTTGTCGATTACCACAATGCGCACTGGTGCGACTCGTTGGTGGTTTTCGATCTCTGCGAGGATCCACTCGATGTCAACGGTCGTGCCGCGTGCGTTTTTTTGGGTCAGCGCCGCAGGCTTGGCTTGTGTGAGTACAAGTTTGGATTTGTGGTTTCCGTTGGTCGCGTGCAGCACCATTTTATTTGGCACTTCGCGTGTCTCGGTTTCGATTTCCGCCGTGGAGCGGAACCAATCAAAGTCAGACTCAAGCTTGTTCTTGATGCTGTCCGGTGAGTGCTCGACGGAGTAGTAGAGGAAGGTTCCATCGCCTTCCGAAAGCCAAGCACGGATCACCATCTCCAGCGCGAGGAGAGTTTTGCCCGTGCCGGGGCCGCCTGCTATGCAGGCGAAGGCCGCCGCGTCAGACGGATAGCGGATGCCACCACCAAGGATGCCGTCGAGGCCGTCGATGCCGGTCTTTAGGGTCGCGAAGCTCACTTGTTAAAGGTTAGAGCTAGAAGGCTCCCCGCACCACACAGGACTGCTGAGCTGCGGTCGATGGAGGCTAGGAGTAACTTCTACTGACTGAAGTGTCGGTGTCCTTGTGGAACTCACGCTGCTATCAGGCCACTATGGAGGCGTGCTTGTTGATCCTGTTGATTTCTGCCGTATTTGGCTGCTTCGCCACCCCGAACTCGATCTCGGATCCTCGGAAGTGGCGATTGGCTCTGGTTCTGCTGACCTCAGCAGGCGCGGTCGCGCCCAAACTCTGCGTTGGATAGAGCTTTTGAAGGACGTTGATGTCGAGATGGTCACCAGCGGCCCGCAGAGTCAATGTCACGATCCGGCGCTCGGTGTGGCAAAGAGCAAAGAGCTTGAGCTTGTCGTTGACTCACGTCTGCGGGACCAAGAGATGGGGCAGTGGCAGGGCCGCGCTTGGTCTGAAGTCATGCAAGAGAAGGACGCCGCAGTGCGCACGTTCTTCAGTGAGTTCGGCGACACAGCTGCGCCCGGTGGGGAACGACTGGGCGAGACCGTTGAGCGCATGTTGCAGTGGTGGTCAGAAACCATGCCTAATGTTGCCGGCAAGACCGTTGTCGTGGTCGGGTCTGGAACGATCTTAACTGGTTTCGCCGCCGCGATGCTGGGCATGCGGTTGTCGCGTTGCCTTTCGTTAAACCTGCCGTTTGGCGGGATCGGAATACTCGATGCCTTCCAGAATGGTGTGCGCGTTGCTGCGTGGAACGCCGACGTCTGGGAGTAGCGTGTGGGGCTAGCCGTTACCCTTTGCGTATGAGGCACGCCTAGTTGATGGCTGCGGTTGCTTTCCGAATGTCTCGGAGCGTGGTGGGGTTGCAGCTAGTCGTCTTTGCTGGGTGAGGCTGGGCTATCTGACGGCTTGCTCGAGTTGCTATCCGTCGCAGCTTCCTTGCTCGTTGCTGACTCGCTGTCCTGCTTCTTAGCTTTGTTGTAGGCGTCGCCTCGGTAATCAGTTTCGTAGAAACCTGAACCTTTGAATATGACGCCCGCGCCGGTGCCGATTAAGCGTTCAAGCTTCAACTTTTTGCAGGCTGGGCACTTCTTCAGGGCGGCGGCGCTCATGCTCTGGAACTCTTCAAAGCGATGGCCGCAGGCAGAACATGCGTAATCGTAGGTTGGCATCTTCTTGTTCCGTTGAAGTTGGGTGTTGTCGGCTTGGGTGTTGTCGGCTGAGTGTTGGCTTGGCCCAGCGGTTCTTCCGACTCGCTATTGTGACTTGAGTGGGCCAGCAACGATTACTTTGCTGTGGCGCACGACGTGCTCGCCTAGCTGGTAGCCTGTTTGGACTACGCGGACAACCTCGTTCTCTGCAGCTTCTTCGGTTGGCTCAACACTGAGCGCTTCGTGACGATTTGGGTCGAACGCGAGGCCTATGGCCGGAATCTCTTGCAGGCCATGACGTTCAAGCGCTCCGTTGAGAAGCGTTTGCACCATGCGCACTCCTTCGACAAGTCCGGAGGTGGCGCTCTCGCTTTGGCCGTCACAGGCCGCCGTGTCGTACGCCTCGAGTGCCAGTCCAAAGCTGTCGAGCACAGGCAGCAGTTCTTGGGTGATGCCTTCGAGCACGCGTCGTCTGCTGTCGTCCATTTCTTGGCGCTGACGACGGCGGATGTTTTGGGTGTCCGCCATCGCGCGTTGCAGTTGCTGCTCGAAATGATCTCGCTCGGTCCGCAGTTTGGTCATCTCGGCATCGTGACCCGAGGCTTCCCCAGAGGTCTCCAGCGCGGGATCACCTGAAGTCGTTGATTCGGTTTCTTTGGATCCCGTGTCTTTGTCCTGCATGTTCGTTTCCGAGTTGAGGGCATCCGCTTCGGTCGAGTCGTTGTCGGTTGGATCGTTGTCGGTTGGATCGTTCACAGTGGTCTCCTACTAGCTCACGAGAAGATGTCTTTCACTTTCTCGAAGATGGTCTTCTTTTGGTCCTTCTTACTCTTCTTGCCAGTCTCCAGTTCGTCGAACTTGGATAGCAACTCGGCTTGTTCCGTAGTGATCTTTTTAGGCACGGTCACCTGCATCTGGACGACGAGGTTGCCGCGACCATATCCGTCTGGGCGCGGTAGTCCGTGATTGCGGACGCGCAGCTTCTCGCCGGGTTGTGTGCCTGCCGGGATCTTCATTTCGACAGCTTCGCCAGTGATCGTCGGGATTGCGACTTCATCACCGGTAACCGCTTGGCGGAAGGAGATGCGCGTCTGCATCAGCAGGTCATCACCATAGCGAGTGAATACTTCGTGCTCTTTAACGTGCAGCACAACGATCAAGTCACCCGGTGGTGCACCGCCTTCGCCTGGCTCACCTTGGCCCGGAATGCGTTCGGCATGTCCATCTTGAATGCCGGCCGGGATAGTGATGTTGACGGGCGATGATGTCGGAACTGAGCCGCGACCCTTACATTTGGTGCAAGGGGACTCGATGATTTCGCCTTGGCCTTCACAGGTTGGGCAAGTCTGGCGGAGTTGGAAGAAGCCCTGGGAGCGAATGACTTGCCCGTGGCCTTCACAGGTGGCGCAAGTCTTCTTCTTGGTGCCTGGCTTGGCGCCAGTTCCGGCACACGTGCCGCATGCTTCGGCACGCTTCAGGTCGATGGTCTTTTTGCAGCCTGAGGCGACCTCTTCAAGGGATAGCTCTAGGTCAACTTTGAGGCTTGAGCCTCGGCGACCACGGCCACGACGACCTCCGCCGCCACCGCCAAAGATCTGGTCGAAGAAGCCGCCACCGCCGCCGCCGCCGCCGCCCCCGAACATGTCACCAAAGGCAGAGAAGATGTCTTCGGCCGATGAGAAACCGCCGCCGCCGCCGCCACCTGGGCCATCAACCCCAGCGTGGCCGTATTGGTCATAGCGCTGTCTTTTGTCGCTGTCGCTCAAGACAGAGTAAGCCTCGGCAGCTTCCTTGAAGCGTCGTTCTGCGCTCTCATCCCCAGGGTTTTTATCGGGGTGATTCGCAATGGCCATCTTGCGGTAGGCTCGCTTGATGCTGTCTTCGTCGGCCGAGCGGTCGACGTCGAGAACTTCATAGTAGTCGCGCTTAGAAGACATCAGTAGTGGCGCTGCTTGGGTGGTGTCGTTCGTGGCGTCGTCGCGTTGGCGAAGATTCCATTCACCTGGTTGGCGCACGCGTGCGCCCGACCGTCGGGGCGATGCTGGTTAGTTGACTGACTAACCACTCTTTGTTGAGGTAATAGCCAGCAAGCCAAAGCGAAGGCTTCGATTTGCTGGGCTTTTCGGCTGCTACGGGCTGCTATCAGCTGGTGCTGCCTTCAACTGCCTTGGACTCTTCTTGGATGCTGGTGATCATCGTATTGGTGGTCAGCATCAAGCCAGAGATGCTCGCAGCGTTTTGCAGTGCGCAGCGAACGACCTTTGCTGGATCAATAATGCCCGCTTTGAACATGTCGACCCAACTGTTGGTGAGCGCGTTGAAGCCTTCGTTTGGCTTCTTGCCATTGGCCTCGTCGACAACGACTGAACCGTCCTCGCCAGCGTTGTTCGCGATTTGACGCATTGGTGCTTCGCAAGCGCGTTGGATGATCTCGATGCCAAAGCGCAGGTCGCCCTTTGCCTTAAGGGTTTCGAGGACCTTGCTGGCACGTAGCAGAGCTGAACCGCCACCAGGCACGATGCCTTCTTCGACGGCTGCGCGAGTTGCATTCAGAGCATCTTCGATGCGCTGCTTCTTCTGCTTCATGTCCGCTTCGGTCATGGCACCTGCACGCAGAATCGCGACTCCACCGGTCAACTTGGCGAGGCGCTCTTGCAGCTTTTCGCGGTCGTAGTCGGAGGTGGTCTTCTCGATCTGGTTTCTGATGCTGTCTGCGCGAGCCTTGATCGCAGCCTTTTTGCCGGCGCCACCAATGATGGTTGTTGCATCCTTGCTGATGAGAACCTTCGAGGCGTTTCCGAGGTGTGACAGCTCAACCTTCTCAAGTTGTAGGCCAAGCTCTTCGGAGATGCACTGCCCGCCAGTTAGCGTCGCTAGGTCTTGCAGCATGGCCTTGCGGCGGTCGCCGAAGCCGGGTGCCTTGATTGCGCAGACGTTCAATACGCCCTTCAGGCGGTTCACGACTAGGGCCGCCATTGCTTCGGACTCAACGTCTTCGGCAATGATCACTAGTGGCTTTCCGGCGCGAGAGACGGCTTCCAGCAGTGGAATCATCTCGCGGACGTTTGAGATCTTCTTTTCGTGGATCAGGATGAGGGCATTGTCGAAAGACGCCGCCATCGATTTCGGATCCGTGATGAAGTAGGGCGAGATGTAGCCCTTGTCGAATTGCATGCCATCGACGTGCTCAAGCTCGGTTTCAAAGCTCTTGCCTTCTTCGACGGTGACGACGCCTTCGGCGCCAACCTTCATCATTGCATCGGCAAGCATGTTGCCGATCTCGGTGTCGTTGTTTGCCGAGATCGCGCCAATCTGCGCGATTTGGGCGTGACTCTTATTGTCGACCTTCTTAGCCATCGCTTCCAGTTCGGCGCAGACCGCCTGAACTGCAGTATCGATGCCGTTACGCAAATCGTTCGGGTCGACGCCCGACGTCAGGTAGCGCTGACCGATGGTTAGGATCGCTTCGGCAAGCACGGTAGCCGTCGTCGTGCCGTCACCAGCTACGTCGTTGGTTTTGCTTGCCACTTCGCGCACGAGCTTCGCGCCCATGTTTTCGAAGGGGTCGTCGAGGTCCACTTCCTTAGCAACAGTGACACCGTCTTTGGTGACCTGTGGACCGCCAAATGACTTCTCGATGATGACATTCTTGCCAGCCGGGCCGAGGGTGACCTTGACTGCTTTCGCGAGTTTTTCGACACCAGCGACAGCCTTTCGGCGTGCGACGTCGTCATACATGATCTGCTTACCCATAGCTTATTTCTCCACCTTGGCGAGGATCTCGCTCTCACGCAGAATCTTTAGGTCGTCACCGCCGACCTTTACGTCGCTTCCGGCGTATTTGCCGAATAGCACGATGTCGCCCTTCTTTACGTCTAGCTTTTGGCGCTGGCCGTCTTTCTTGAGCTTGCCTTCACCGACAGCGGTGACCTTGCCGCGTTGCGGCTTCTCTTGAGCGCTGTCTGGAAGCAAGATGCCGCCAGCGGATTTTTCTTCAGCGTCGAGGACTTTGAGCACGACGCGATCGTCTAGTGGTCGCAAGGATGCCATATCAATAACTCCGGGGGGTATGTGTTTGGTTGAGGTTGAGGCCGCGATTCGCGGCCATCATGTAGCGATTGCCGTTAGGCTTTCGGTGCAGTGGTCGTGACTACATTTCACCGGCTTCGCCGGCGTCGTCGTCACTCTGCAGGTCCGTAATTACGCAGTCGGTGGTCAGCAACAGTGTCGCGATCGATACTGCGTTTTGCAGCGCCGAGCGAGTCACCTTGGTTGGGTCGACTACACCAAAGGCGAGCATGTCGCCGTAGTTTCTGGACAGCGCGTTGAAGCCGTGCGTGACGCTTTTGTCCGAGAGGACGCGTCGAGCAACGACAGCACCATCGATGCCAGCGTTTTCAGCGATTGCACGAACCGGCTTTTGGACAACTGACTTCATCAGGTCAATGCCGAATTGGGCGTCGCCATCAAGGGTTAGCTTGTTGAGCGACTTGGCTGCCTTAAGCAGCGCCGTGCCGCCACCGGGAAGGATGCCCTCGGCGATTGCCGCGCGAGTTGCGTGCATCGCGTCTTCGACGAGATCCTTGCGCTCCTTCATTTCCGTTTCGGTGTGTGCGCCGACGCGGATTTCGGCGATGCCGCCGGTTAGCTTGGCCAGGCGCTCTTGCAGCTTCTCCCGGTCATAATCTGAAGTTGTGGCTTCGATTTCGCGGCCGATCTGCTTCGCTCTTGCATCCACCTCGGGGCTCTTGGATTGCTTGTTCATCGGCTTGATCGTCGTCGTGTCGGCGTCGATCATTACGTCCGAAGCGCGGCCAAGCTGGCGCAGTTGCACCTTCTCAAGGTCAAGGCCGAGATCCTTGAAGATGGCTTCGCCGCCGGTCAGGATCGCGATGTCTTGGAGCATGGCCTTACGGCGATCGCCGTAGCCAGGAGCCTTGACTGCACAGATCTTAAGCACGCCGCGCAATTTGTTGACAACCAGAGTTGCCAGAGCCTCACCTTCGATGTCTTCAGCGATGATCAGCAGCGTCTTGTTCTTGTCCTTGAGCTGCTCAAGCAGCGGGAGAAGAGGGCGGATGCTGGTCAGCTTGTCCTCGTGAACGAGCACTAGGCAGTCCTGCAGGTGGACCGTCATGTTTTCGTTGTCAGTGACAAAGTGAGGGGAAAGGTAGCCGCGATCGAACTGCATGCCGCGAACGACGTGCACCTCGGTGTCGAGTCCCTTGCCTTCTTCGACCGTGATGACGCCGCTTTCGCCGACCTGCTTCATGGCCGCTGCGATGATCTTGCCAATCTCCGCATCGTTATTGGCGGAGATCGTCGCGACTTGAGCGATTGCCTTGTAGTCAGTCGCCGGCACTGGCTGCGCCATCTTCTTGAGCGCCTTGACTAGGCTTTCGCAGGCAGTCTTGATGCCGCTGATCAGTTCAGCGTGATTTACGCCGGCCGTCAGGTAGCGCATGCCTTCTTCGCAGATTGCATGTGCTAGCAAAGTTGCGGTCGTTGTGCCGTCTCCGGCAGCGTCCGCAGTTTTGCTGGCCGCTTCTTTCACGAGCTTTGCGCCCATGTTTTCGTAGCGGTCTTCTAATTCGATTTCCTCGGCGACGGTTACCCCGTCCTTAGTGACTTGGGGACCGCCCCAACCCTTATCGAGTACAGCATTGCGGCCACGGGGACCTAGAGTGGAAACTACAGCCTTCGCCAACTTGGCAACGCCGCGCAGGATAGCTTCACGCGCGTCGTTTTCGAACACGAGTTGTTTGACCATCACAACCTCGGACAAATTTCAGGATACATACGGGGGGTGACAGTCTCGGCGACTCGTTAGAGTCACACTTGTCTTCTCGGCGAGACGACACTGCTGCCAGTGAATGTGGCGCCGAAAGCAAAGGTGGTGCCGCTCTGGCGAACGCGGCGAATTGTTGTTGCTTGGTGATCTCAAGTGTTGGATACAAATAGATTTATGAATTACGATCGCAGGCCCGTTGGCACCGACACTGTCAATGTCGGGCGACATTCTGTCATACAGGCAGTCCGTGCTGGTCGGTGCTTGCGCCAATCTGGCAGTTGCCTGTTGCTGGCCGCGTTGCTTTTCGCTCCGGTTCAGGCGCAGGAAGTCCGGATGCAGCTAGATCTTCGGTCGGGTGAGAGTGTGTCTGCTACTGGCTTGGCTGGATCCCTAGAAGCTGGATTTGTTGCCCAAGTTGATCGCGGCAGCCAGCGCATTGCCGCTGAGGACCTGCTTGCGGTGCGCATGGGAGCGGCGCTGGCTCCCAAGCTTCTGAAAGCGGAGATCGTCGGTGGCGACTTGATCCACGGGGCTATCGCTGGTGGTGATGAGGTTGGCGAACGCTTGGAGTTCTTGTCGCCGATCCTCGGCCAGATTGTCGTGTCGATTGATCGGCTGGTTGCGCTAGAGCAACCCGGCGTTGATGCCCGTGATCAACCGATGCCAGATGGGGTCGATGAGGCGCTGTTTCTCCGCACTCGCTCGGGCTTCGACCTCATTGCCGGATTTTTGCATGCTTTTGGCAGTCAGGGAATCCTGTTCCAGCCCGATGCTGCGGAAGGACCACAGTGGTATTCGCCGCGTCAATTCTCGTCGCTGCGCCTGCGAGGCGGCGAAGAACGACAGAAAGTCGCCCCGATGACCTTGTTGACGCGCACCGCAGATCGGCTCGGGGTGACGCTGCTGACATGTGGCGAGCAAGGGCTTGATGTGGTTGTTGACGGTGGTGCCACTGTTCACGTCGGGTGGGCGGATGTCGCCTGCTTAACCTTCGAGAGAGGCGTGACCCACTTGTCAGCGATGACTCCTTCACAAGTGGTTGAGACTGGTTTCGAAGGTGAGGTCGTTTACTCCTGGCAAAAGGATCGAAGCGTGACTGGTGGCGAGCTTATGGCGCAAGGACTCGCTTATGGGCGTGGCATTGGCATGCATAGCAAGAGTCGTTTGTCGTTCGTAGTGCCAGAGGGCGCAACACACTTTCACACGCGTGTGGCATTCGATGACAGCGTTGCGGAATTGCCGGTCAAGGCACATGCCGAGGTGCGAGTCCTGGTCGGCAACAAGGTGTTGTTTGAGAGCAAGCAACTCCAGCAAAGTCAGGTTCCAGAGAATGCGGGCCTGCACGCGGTAAAGGTCGGCGATACGATCACACTCGAGGCTGACTTTGGGCGTGGCCGTGATCTTGGCGATCGCGTCAATTGGTTGCTGCCGATGTTTCTGATGCAGTCATAATTGTGATGTGTTGATCTTGATCACCATAGGCGCCCTGCTGGTTTCCATTTTAGGGCTTGCTGCAGTGCGCACGGCGTCCGTGGTAGCGCGCTGGCTTGCGCTATTGGCTGCCATTGCGTTTGCCATTGTGATCAACCTTGCTGATCGCACAGAGCAGCGTCCGGTGCAGGCTCGATTGCAGCGAGCAGACCTGACGGAGGATGTTCAAGGCACTCGCACATCCATGTTGCTGGCTGCAGCGCTTGCCGGGCCACGTGCCGTGGAGTTGCAGTTGCATTGGCAGCCGACTTGGCCTGGTGCAGTCGGCAACGGCGAGAACGACGATGATGCTGCTGGCCGGTCTCGCGGAGCAGTATTGGGGGCAACTGCAGTGGTGCCAACTGCACTTCCTTTTTCACCGGAGGACATACGCATTCGTGCCATGTCTGAATTGCGTGTTTCGCGACCAGCATTGCTTGAGATCGAAGTCGTTGGGCTTACCTCCGACTTAGCGGTCGACATCTTGATTGGCGATGACGCCAACGAAGATGTCCGCGAATCACTGACGGTTTCGAGCCAGCCTGTAACGGTTGCGTTCACACCATCTCGGGTGGGCTACCACGAAGTGTCTTTGCAGATCCTCATTGGTGAGCATCAAGTCTCTGTTGCTGGTGGCTTTCAAGTGCAGGCCCCAGATGAAATCTTGGTCGTTGATGCCAGCAGCGTTGTTGCCGCTGCTCTGCGCGTGCAAGGCGAACGTGTGCGCGAAACGCAATCGTGGCCTAGCGATTGGTCGCGACATTCGCGCATTGTGCTGGGGCGAGCATTACCAGTCGTAGAGCAAGCGGCGTTAGTTGAGGCGGTTTCGGACGGCACGGGACTATTCGTCCTGTCGCCTGCGTTTGGTGATGAAGGCGCGCCGTTGCGTGAAGTATTGCCTGTTCGTCCTTTGCCGACGGTCGGTGGCTCTGGTGACCTGCCTGGTAACGGTGAAGATCCTGTCGCGGTCGATAAGCCTTCAGAATCTGAGTCAATTGAGGAGCCTGCGGATCCACCTCCAAGCGCGTCGAGTCAGCCTCCTAAGGATCTGCCTGAGCCATCTAGCCTTGGTGATACCCAAGGCGCAAAGCCGCTGTCTACAGACCCCGTTGAGGTAGACAAGCATGCGATTGCAATGGTGCTCGTGATTGACCGATCAGGGAGCATGGGCTCTGAAGTCACCTCTGGCGTTTCTAAGATGAGCTATGCCAAGACGAGTGCGTTGCGTACCGCCCAGGCTCTAGACGTCGGTGATCGAGTGGGCTTGGTCACCTTTGGTGCGCGGGGCGCGGGCCGCATGGAACTGGCGATGACGGACGCGACTGAGCGAGTTGCTGTTGAGCGTGGTATCAGCAAGCTGTTGCACGTTGGCGAGAATACTTGGTTATTGAGTGGCTTGCGCACTGCCCGCACCATGCTGGACGCAGAGTCCGTTGCCGTGAAGCATGTCGTGATCATCACGGACGGCGAGTTCCGTATCGAGCAGTCGGCGGCTTTAAGGAGTGAAGCCTTTAAGATGCGCTCGACCGGCAAGATCACGGTCTCGATTATTTCGATCATCGATGACTTGACCGACGCTGGCTTCAAAGTGAAGGCGCAGGAAATTGCTAGCGATGGCGGCGGCGCGTTCATCGCGACGAAAAATATTCAGGCAGTGCCGGTGATCGTCAGCAGCGAAGTTGCTCGCGCGCTGTCGCGTGTCGGTCGTAAACCACGGTCGGACGGCTCGGGGGACCAACCGTCGGAAGATCCAGAGGCAACGCCGCCAGAGCCTTTGCCAGATGACCCAGAACCAGATGACCCAGAACCAGATCTTCCAGAGCCAGATCCTCCAGAGCCTGAGGAACAACCAGACATCGTGGCGAGGCTTCCAGTTCATGCAGTGACGACATCAGCACTTCTAGAACCGATGCCTAGCGCGTGGCCATCACTTGGTGGGGTTGCAAAAAGCGAAGCTCCGCTCGAAACGCGCGTATTGTTGGTTGCTGGCGACGATGGTTGGCCATTGCTCGCTTATGCGAATCGGGGGCTCGGCCGGGTTGGCGTATTTGCGGCAGAGCTAGGTGGTGAAGATTGCCGCGAGTTCCGGGAGGCGAGTGAGTTTCCTGGATGGTTGTCGCAGTGGTTGGCGGCTACCTCAAGCGCGTCCGATGCGGTCCAAGCGACGGACGTGCGTGGGCGTGGACAGATTGTGCCGCGCGCTCCGGTGCCAGCGGATGTTCGTTGGCTCACTGAGGTCAGCGGCGGGCAACTCGTGACCCAAGCGAGACAAAATGTCGGTGGTGGCGTCGAGGGAGGCGAGGTTGTCGGCAGCGAGGTCGTCAGTCAGGGTGAGCAGGCAGCGCCCTTGCTGCTGGTCGTCTTGTTGTTGTTGGCGCTTGGAGAACGTTTGACTAGCTCATTCGTGTTGCGGCGCGGGCGAGGCTGATCGCGTAGTGTCTTTACTCCATGTCCTCAAGTAGCGAGCCATCCGCTGGGCAGAGTGATGCCAGCGCGTCTTCCCATGCTCCTGTCAAGGTTGTCGACCCTAAGGTCGCAGCCGCGCAGAGTCGTCATTGGCAAGCCAATATGCGTTTGACGCTTGGCTTACTGTTGGTCTGGGCTGCCGTAAGCCTCGGCTGTGGTGTGCTGTTGGCCGATGTCCTCAACGATTACACGTTCTTGGGCTTCCCGCTAGGCTTCTGGTTTGCACAGCAGGGAGCGATCATCACGTTCGTCTTGCTCATTCTGATCTACGCCTTGGCTTTGGCGCGATTCGACCGCAGGCTCAAAGCTGAGCTGCAGCAGATCGCTGCTAAGGAGAACGCCTCGTGAACGTTCAGCAATACACGTTCTTGTTCGTTGGGTTGTCGTTCAGCCTTTACCTGTTGATCGCATGGCGTGCGCGCGTGCGTGACACTGGCGGCTTCTATGTCGCAGGTCGCGGCGTTCCGGCGATTGCCAACGGCATTGCGACTGCTGCTGACTGGATGTCGGCCGCATCGTTCCTTTCGATGGCGGGTCTGATCTCGTTCATGGGATACGCTGGTGGTGTCTACCTGATGGGGTGGACCGGCGGCTTTGTGTTGCTCGCGCTGTTGCTCGCACCGTATCTACGTAAATCTGGTCGCTTCACCGTGCCAGACTTCGTCGGCGATCGCTTCGAATCGCAGGCAGCACGGCTGGTGGCTCTCGTGTGTGCGCTGTTCATCAGCTTCACCTATGTAGCCGGCCAGATGCGCGGCGTCGGCATTGTGTTCGCGCGGTTCCTTGAGGTCGATATCAACCTCGGGGTAGTGATTGGCATGGCGATCGTGTTTGTCTACGCGACGCTTGGCGGCATGAAGGGCATCACCTACACGCAGGTGGCCCAGTATTGGGTTTTGATTGTTGCGTTCCTGATCCCTGTTGTGGCGATCAGCTTGCAGCTCACCGGCGAGGCGGTGCCGCAGCTGGGTATGGGCAGCGAGTTGACTTCGAGTGGTCAGCGTCTGCTGAGCACGCTCGACCAGATCCATCAGGACCTTGGCTTTCCCAGCTACACTGAGCCGTTCGATGGCAGCTGGGACAAGGTCAATGTGTTCTGTACGGCGCTCGCGCTGATGGCGGGGACCGCTGGTCTGCCGCACGTCATCGTGCGCTTCTATACTGTTAAGAACGTGCAGGCAGCGCGCTGGTCGGGCTTCTGGGCCATCTTCTTCATTGCGATCCTCTATCTGACGGCTCCTGCCACCGCAGCCTTCTCGCGATACTTTGTGTTCGACAGTCTCGCGACTATGGAGAAGGACCAGCCACCTGCTTGGTTCAAAGAGTGGGAGCAGTCGGGGTTGGTGATCTGGTTGGATGGCTTGGATGAAAATGGCCAGTCTGACGGCAAAATCACCTATCGGAACGGCGACGAGAACGAGTTGTTCTGTCCGGGTAAGGGCATCACGGCTGACCAAGTTGCTGCGCTCAAGGTTTCGCACGCGCAGTGGCTCGACTCGGGCGGTAAGGCGGGCGCGGATGGGCGGTTGACCCTTCGGCAGAAGGGCAAGGGCAAGCAGGGGCCTGACCGTGACATCATGGTATTGGCATTGCCTCAGATGGCTGGCCTCGCTGCATGGATCATTGCGTTGGTTGCTGCTGGAGGTCTCGCTGCAGCGTTGTCGACGGCGTCGGGTCTGCTGCTCGTAATCAGCAGCAGCGTTGTGCACGACTTTTACTACCGGATGATTCGACCGACTGCGACCGACCGTGAGCGGTTGCGACTGTCGCGGATTGCGATTGGCGGTGCCGTTGTGATTGCCGGCCTCTTTGGTATCTATCCGCCTGGCTTTGTCGCGCAGGTCGTCGCGTTCGCCTTTGGCCTTGCCTCATCGTCGTTCTTCCCGGTCTTGGTGCTCGGCATCTTCTCGGTGCGGGTGGGCGCGGTGCCAGCGATTGCCGGCATGGTTTGTGGCATAGGCTTTACTGCCAGTTACATCTTGTCGACGGTCTACTTCAACGGGGAGCTCTGGTGCTTCGGGATCAAGCCCGAGGGCATCGGCGCGATTGGCATGCTGGTCAACTTTGCAGTCGCCGGTGTTTTGACGCCGTTTTGTAAGCCGCCGTCAGCCGAGGCGCGTGATCTTATCCAACGCATTCGTGCCCCTGAAGATGACGGCAATGGGCCAACGGTAGCGCACTAGCCTGTCGCCCTTGGTGGCTTCGCGAGGTTCGCTACCCGCGAGCCCCGGGCGCTGTCAGGGCAGGCCCAGTGTTTTGGCGTGGCCCTAAAGTGAGCGCAGGAAGGCGATCAATGCGTCTTGATCTTCCTTCGTCAAGTCGAGCTTCTTGAGCTTGTGATCTAGGTTTGCATTGGGATTGCCGCCGCGCACGTAGAAATCGATAACATCTCGCAGCGTCGCCAGCGACCCATTGTGCATGTAGGGCGCCGTTAAGCGGATAGAGCGCAGCGTCGGGGTCTTCCACTTGCCGGTATCGACTGCGTCCTTGGTGACAGCAAAGCGTCCTGGCTCTGGCTTGCCAGCTACGACTCCTACCCCAGTATTGTGGAATCGCTCGTCGGTGAACAGAGGTGGCGTGTGGCATTTCCAGCAGCCTCCCTTGCTCTCGAAGATCCATTGGCCGTGACGTTGTTGTGCCGTCATGGCATCGACTTGGCCGAGTAGGAATCGATCGTAGGGTGCGTCGCCAGCCACAATGCCGCGCACGAATGTTGCCAGCGAGCGGCGTAGACCTTCTTCGTTTGGTTCCGTTTGGAATGCGTCTGCAAACGCCTGTTTGTAATTGGCGTCGGCTCGCAATCGGGCGATTGCTGTTACGAGGGGCAGCCCCATTTCATTCGGGTCAGCGATTGGTTCGAGGACGAAAGCGTCTACGGATGCCGAGCTGCCGTCCCAACGTTGCAGTGTGCTGTAGCCCCGATTGAAGAGCGATGGAGCATGTCGAGTTGCGTGCTTGCCGTCGACTCCAGCCGGAAGCTGGTCGGGGTGCGCAAAGCCGTTCGCAGCAATGTGGCAGGTTGCACACGTGACGACCTGGTCTTTGCTAAGGATGCCGTCATGGAACAGCTTTTGACCCAGCGAGAACATCGCTTTGGTCGGCTTGTAATTGGTCGGCAGTGGCATCTGCGGCATACCCTTTAGCGGGGTATGCAGGAATGCGAACGAGGGTGCCGGTGGTTCGCACAGCTGCTCGTCAGTCGCTTGGGCTGCGACTGTGGTGAGCAGTAACGACAGGCTAAGGAGTATCCGTGACACGTGAATGATGCTACTTGGCTTCTAATGTCATGCGGGTGCTCGACTGGAAGGTCTCGCCGACGTTGAGCACCGTGCTAGGGAAGTTCGCGTGGTGCACTGCATCTGGATAGTGCTGTGTCTCTAGGCAGACTGCGGAGCGATTCGCGTAGCTCTTGCCTCCCTTGCCGGGTTGGCCAAAGAGAAAGTTGCCGGTGTAGACCTGTAGCGCAGGTTCGGTCGTCTCGATTGTCAGCGATCGGCCGCTGCCTTGATGATGCAATACTGCGGCTTGCCGCATCGTGCCGGCAGTGCCGTTTAGCACTAGGTTGTGGTCGTAACCAATTGCTGGCGTATTGATCAGCTGATCGATGCGCATGCCAAGTGGCTTTGCCTTGCGGAAGTCGAGTGGAGTTGCGATGACGCTCTCGGTCTTGCCGGTTGGAATCAACGTGTTGTCAGTTGGCGTGTAGCTATCGGCATTCACCTGCAAGGTGTGGTCCAGCACGGTCGCAGCACCTGCACCGCCAAGGTTCCAGTATGCATGGTTGGTCAAGTTGACCAGCGTGCGCTTGTCGGTCTGGGCCTCGTAGTCGATCTGTAGCATTCCGCCAGGCACCAGTGTGTAGGTAACCTGGACTTGCATCGCACCCGGGTAGCCCTCTTCGCCGTCCTTGCTGAGGTATGTGAATCGGATGCTGGAGCATTTGTCGCTGCCTGCTAGCACCTCGGTTTGCCAGTGCACTTTGTCGAAGCTGCGGGGGCCACCGCCGTGCAGGTGATTTGGAGCATTGTTCTTGGCGAGAATGTAGTCGTAGCCGTCAAGTGTGAACTCGCCCTCTGCGATGCGGTTGCAAACGCGGCCGGTCGTGCATCCGAAGTATTGGTTGTTGCCCGATTCGTATCCCGAGACATCATCAAAGCCGAGGATGACATCTTCGATAAAGCCTGCTCGATCTGGAGTGCGAACGGCAACCAGAGTTGCGCCGTGATCCGTTACGTCAACTTGCGTTTTGCCTTGAGACAAAGTCCATAGCGTTGCTGGTTGTCCGGATTGGCTTGTGCCGAAGGGTTGAGAAGTGATCGCTGAGCTTCTGGGTTGGTGCATCGAAGAACACGCGGCGAACAGCAAGAGCAATACGAGTTGTGGACGCTTCATGGGTTGCGGCAGGGTAAACGATCGGCGTTGTCTGGCAAAGGCTAGCACGGTGAGGCTGTGCGATCTGACCATCAATCGCTCACGCTCGCTGCATCATTGCAATTGACAAGTGAGGGGACAATGACGCTAACTGCTGCGTTGGGCCGGCTAGTTTCAGGCCCGATTTCGAGTCGTGGGTGTGGCTCGCGGCGCAGATGCGGGGTGATCTCACACTGGATAGCTACGAAGCGGGCCGCCCAATCATTACTGATGGGGCGGCCCGTTTCGCTTGAGGACTACGCGATGAAGCTAGGCTCCATGCGTCTGGAGTCGATTAGGCCCCAGCCTTTTTCATCTTGCGGAGGCGTAGCTTCTTCGTTCCAGCCATCGCTTCCGCGATCACGTCCTTCGTCACAGTTTTCTTGTCACTTACGTAGACAAGAGCTTTGCCGTTCACGCCATTCGGGTGAACGCGGATGACACCGGTAAGCTTGCTCAAGACGTCACGCGTCTCGACTGCTGAACCGCCTCAACCAAGCCCTGAAATCGAGCATTCGTAGACAACTGCGGCCTTTTGGACATCGACTTCCTTAAGACCTTTGATCTTCGCCTTGCGCTCATTCTTCTTTTCGAGCCACATGTTGAGATCTGCAATCTCCGGAGACTTCTTGGAGTTCTTCAACTCGAAGTAGCCGACACCGGTGGTGTCAAAGATCAGGTTCTTGATGTTGTTGTGCTTCTTGAGGATCGAACTGACCCTCTGTGCCGTTGAGGCAGCGCCTCAACCAGAGATTCCAGAGGCTTCAATTCGCCACAGCTTCTCGGAGTTTGCCTTCGGCTTCACATCTTGACCCTTCGTTTGGGCCATAGTTGGAATCGCGAGGGCGAACACCGCAAGCATTGCACTTGCAGTCAGTCGCATCAGTCTTGCTCCTTAGGGGGGCTTGGTAATGGCACGGACGCTCCGTGCCTTACCAAGTTATCGTCTATAGAGGCGGATCGGGCAAACCCCGAAGAGTCGGAAAATTGGCGTCGAGACCACATAATTGTGTTTCTAATATGACGCTATGTGTTTCTTGCGAAGATTTTAGGGCAATAGTAGCGGCGCAATCTAGACGCTTCGGGAGTTGTGCCTTAGCACTGTGGTGACGCGTGTAAGCCCGATTCGTTCCACCGGGATGTCCTGGCCAGCAGTTGATAGCCATTGCGGCAGGCAGCGGTATACGCAGTATCGTAATTCAGCGGCTAGGCAATCTGCGGGCGGTTGCCGCCAGCCTCAGGGGACTTGGCGAGCCATCTTGCACAGCGAAAAGGCAGCGTGGTCCAGGATGGCTGAGCCTGCCCTGGGTGGGCGGCTCATCTCTGACTAGGTTCGGTTAGACCTTCGGGCCAGCTTGCTTGATCGCGTCGCTGGCGCGGTCTGCGAACAACTCGAAGTTCTTGTTGAACAGCGATGCGAGGTGCTTGGCCTTTGCATCGTATGCGGCCTTGTCTGCCCAGGTGTTCTTTGCAACCAGCAGGTCGTCCGGAACGTTGGCGCACTTGGTCGGCACTACGAGGCCAAAGTTTTCATCGGTGACGGTGGGGGCGCTTTGTAGCGAACCGTCGTGGATTGCGTCGAGGATCGCACGTGTATGCTTCAGGCTCATGCGGGCTCCAGTGCCATAGGCACCACCACTCCAGCCGGTGTTGACGAGCCAGGCGGTAGAACCGTTCTTGGCTATTTGCGCGGCTAGTAGCTCGGCGTATTTGGTTGGGTGCCAGACCATGAACGCCGCGCCAAAGCAGGCCGAGAAGGTCGCTTCTGGTTCGGTTACGCCCATTTCCGTGCCAGCAACCTTTGCGGTGTAGCCGGAAATGAAGTGGTACATCGCTTGCTCCGGCGTCAGCTTGCTGACCGGTGGAAGCACGCCAAACGCGTCGCAGGTCAGGAAGATGACATTCTTCGGATGGCCTCCAACGCACGGAATCTTGGCGTTAGGGATGTATTCCACTGGATAGCTGCAGCGAGTGTTTTCGGTGATCGACTGGTCGGTGTAGTCGATCACGCGGGAATCTTCGTCATAGACGACGTTTTCCACGACTGAGCCGTAGCGGATCGCGTCCCAAATTTCGGGTTCGCTTTCCTTGCTAAGATTGATGCACTTAGCGTAGCAGCCACCTTCGATGTTGAAGACACCATCGTCGCTCCAGCCATGCTCATCGTCGCCGATCAGCGAGCGGCTTGGGTCGGCCGACAGCGTGGTCTTGCCAGTGCCCGAGAGGCCAAAGAACAGTGATACATCGCCATCTGCACCTTCGTTGGCGGAGCAATGCATCGACATGACCCCGTTCTTAGGCAGCAGGTAGTTCATGATGGTGAACACACCCTTCTTCATCTCGCCAGCGTATTGCGTGCCGAGAATCACAAACTCGCCCTTCTCAAAGCTCAGATCGACGGATGTCGCGCTGCTCATCTCGTTGGTGAGTGGGTTCGCCGGGAACAAACCGCCATTGAAAATTACGTAGTCTGGCTCGCCAAAGCTGGCGAGTTGCTCAGCTGTTGGGCGGATCAGCATGTTGTGCATGAACAGCGCGTGGTATGCGTTCAGGCAGATAATGCGCACCTTGATCTGGTGTTTCGGATCCCATCCAGCGAACCCATCTACGACATAAAGTTGATCGCGGGTGTTTAGGAAGTCGATTGCGCGCCGCTTGTTGATGTCGAAAGTCTTCTCTTCGAGCTTAATATTGACGCTGCCCCACCAGACATCGCCGTTTGATGGCGCGCTATCTACAATTCGCTTGTCCTTAGGAGAACGACCCGTCTTCTCGCCTGAGCGGGCTGCGAGTGCACCGCTGCTTACAATCTCACCTTCGCCACGTGTCAGAGCTTGTTCGTAGAGAACGGAAGGCTGTGCATTGCGGAGGACATTTTGGACCGAGATGCCGTATTGGGAAAGATCGACGGTGGACATGAGGGCTTGAAGCAATTGTGGACAAATGATTCGGCGTGTCCGAATCGGGCGAAGCAAACTATCCTTACAACGCCAGATGGTCCAGTACCGGGAGGGTCTTACGATTCGCTAGACGAAAACTGCTTGCACGATCGTGAATCGGGCGCTAGCGTCCTCGCCCGAACTACGCACCCGTAGCTCAATTGGATAGAGCACCTGACTACGGATCAGGAGGTTAGAGGTTCGACTCCTCTCGGGTGTACCACTTGGCCTAGCTGCCGGTGGGACGGCGCTGTCAGCCCTCAGGCCCGCGCATTGGATCGGGTTTCTGTCTGGCCCTCTTCGCTGAGATCGAGGCGCTCGGAAAAATGCCTCGGTAGAAATCGCGAAGGATTTGATCTTTGCGGTCGCCACCACAGCTTTGCCAAGACTTTTATAAATCCGGCAACACCGTATTCGTGGTGGTGTGGTGGCGTGGGGCAGATAAGAAAAGTTGCCGTCATTCGGCTTCGGGCTTTCGATGGTCCGCGCCCTCGTAGATCGGGCAGCCTGAGTTGGATTCTCGCCGATCGAGATCTCCGGGTGGGGTCGTTCAGGCGCGGTCACTTTTTGTGACTTGGATTCGGGCCCGAGCAGCCGTTGCGTCGCGAACAGCGCGTTCAAACTCTTCTGCTTGAACTTGTGGGACCGAGATCTCGATCTCAACTTGCGTGCCGTAGTCCGAATGGCTCGCCTGCAAGTCATAGGCAGTCAGGATCGAAGCAATGGCGCCGGAGTCCTCGTATGCGTGCTGGATACAAAAAGTTGCCTGAGGAATGACCTCGACGATGTCGGCCCGATCGAGTGCTTCCTGAGCGGCGCCGCCGTACGCACGCACCAGTCCACCGGTGCCGAGTTTGGTGCCGCCAAAGTAGCGTGTCACAACTACCAGGATGTCCGTCACCTCACGGCCGTCAATGTGCTTTAAGATAGGGCGACCCGCAGAACCACTTGGTTCCCCGTCGTCGCTGTAGCGGAAGTCATTCTCGCCGCGGCCGAGCCTCCATGCGTAGGCGTGATGGTTTGCATCGATCATGCGTGTGCGAACGGACTTGATACAGCTGTCGATTTCTTGCTGATTCTTGACCGGAAACACGTTGGCGATGTGTCGCGATCCTTTGATCTTGTCCGGCTCGTATTCGAGCGGCGCACCAACGGTTCGGAAGCTGTCGGACATGAACTTTTCGTTTGCTAGTAAGCGGGCGATCGCAAGGTCGCTGCTAAACCAATGGCTGCAGCGATTGCAGTATTTTTGGTAGTCGCTCGGAGATCGTCGGGTGAAGCGAAGCATGCTTGGCGAAGACTCGGTAGGAAGTGCCTGCATGCATCATGTCGAGCAAGGAGTGTGCGGCTTCGATACCGGCGATTCCATGCACCGTAGCCCCTAGAATCTCTTCGGAATCCGTGTCTACCAGCACTTCGATAAAGCCGTGATTTTCGCCGCGACCTGCGGCGCAGTTGATGTTTTCTATTGGTTGGTGGCCGATCAAGATATTGCGTCCGGAATCCCGCGCCGCTTGTTGGTTCATGCCCACGCGTCCTAGCGGCGGGTCAATGAGGATATCGTAGGATAGATGTAGATAGCTCTGATTCGAATCGGAGTCGGCCAGCAACGGACTCGATTTCAATGCGTGGTGGTCGCGAAACGTATTTGGGGATGAGCCAGATCCACTGCATTCTCCTACCGCCCAGACGCCCTCTGCTGTCGTTTGCAGTGAGTCATCGACTCTGATGAAACCGTGTTTGTTGACGGCCATGTCGGTGTTCTGCAGGCCGAGGTCCGCAGTATTGGGCTGTCGGCCAAAAGCCAGCAGCAGGTGGCTGCCTTTGATGTATTTTGGATGATCCTTACTGGCCAATTGTATTGCGACCTGATCGCCGGAGCGCTCACCGGAGAGGCATTCCGCGCCAGTCATAATACGTATGCCTTCTGCGGCCAGCAATTCATGGACGGATTGGCTGAGGCTTTTGTCTTGTTGCGAAAGGATCCGTGCTTCGCGCTCGATGATTGTGACATTGCTGCCCAAGCGGCGGAATATCTGTGCGAACTCAATACCGCTGCAACTCCCTCCAACAACGATCAGGTGTTCTGGTAGCTGCGTCAATTCAGGCATGTCGATGCTCGTCATGGCACCGATGTCTGCAAACGTCGTCGGGACGACAGGCCGTCCGCCTACGTTGATGCAGATCTGCTCAGCCTGAACCAGTTGCTCCCCGCAACGGATGGTGTCATTGGCTTCGAAGCGAGCGTGACGACGAATGACCGTGACACCATCCAGGTTGTGCAGTCGTTCATCGCTACTTTTTGTTGCAGCCGCAGAGACCTCTTTCACGCGCGCTTGCACTTGCTGCATGTCGACTTTGGAGTCGCTGTTGATGTCGATGTCACAATTGTCGGCACACCGCGCTTGGTGAGCGGTGCGCGCGATGGCGACTAGCGCTTTGGTAGCAGCTGCGTTGTCGCTGGCCCTTGTGCCTTCGGGCAGGGGCGTATCGATGATTGCGACCTGTTTCCCTTCGGATGCGAGTCGGGCAGCTAGGCTTGGACCTGTGTGGCTGGTTCCGATGACTATGGCGTCGAACGTTAGCGTGACCATGATGCAGTGATGGCTGAGTGCATTAGCTTGTCCCTGGCATGACTCGTTGAACTGTAGCCACCGAGCATTGCTGCGACATTGCGATTAGACGATTGTAGACCTTGGTCAAGCTGCGATTACTTAGGCGTCCATGACGTCGCGTCCCATTCGCCGTATCGGTCGAAACCCGAGAGATGGGGGTATCCCTTGTCTGGTGGTCGGCGGCTTTGACGCATCAATCGCTGGATGGCTGCCGCCTTCTTCGCAACTTCCGTTTCACCATCACGAATTGCCGCGACACGCGCGATTTCAACTGCGCCAATCGACCACTCAGAGAACGCTGAATCGAACGACCACTTCACCAGGGTGTCGTCGTTTGATCGCCATTGTTCGGCGCTAAATGGCTTGCCATCGAGCCACTTGATGGCTTCGCCGACTTCGTTGCCGCGGTCACCGAGCAGCCAGCCGTGCTTTACCACGTTGACTGCCAGTCGTTCAGCTAGCTCTCTCGCATGCTTGTTTTTAGTCATTCGATGCTGTGCCGCAAATCCGCATGCGGCAATTGCATCCTGCCATGGATTCCAAAACACATATTTGCCGCGCAGCTGTCGGCCATCTGGGCCACGAACTCCCATTGGGCGTACCTGGTCCTTACCCAAACTGCGTCCCAGCCACTGTTGCCAGTAGATCTTGTCCATGCGCTCATCCATGCGCGCTCGCAATAGCTCATTGTCGGACACGCATAGGTTCCACGCAGCTGAAAGAGCAACGCGGCCAGCACCGCGCGGTGCGCCGGAGTTAGATGTTGTGTGTCTCGGATCGATCGTTTGGCCGGCTAAATAAAGTCGCGCTTCGTTTTCGAGCTCTAGCCGAGCCCAGTGTGCGCCAGTCAGTAATGCGTAGGCTGCTAGGTAATTACTCGACCAGTGTTGTCGATCCTTGCCGGTCCAGCGATGGGTTTCTATGGCGGGCTCCGGAGTAGGTTTCCCAAGTCTGTCTTTGCTAACTCCAGCATGCCAGTGGGTGCGTCCACTCCAGACAATCCAGTCGGGGTGCTTACTTGGGTCTACGGGTGAAGTATCTGCTTCGAAGAAGTGGACCGGTCGGCAAGCCTCCTGCAAGACCGATGCTTCGACTTCAAGTAGCATGCTTGGAATGCCGCTCCAGGCAATTGGTGAAAGCTTGCAGATGCCGAAGTCGTTTTGGTCGCCGGTTTGGCCCGCCATGGGCTGCAGTCCATGTGGTCCGACGAAGAACGGGTTGCCGTTCGCGGGCTCGCGTTTTGTGAATACTTTGTGACGGTGGGCAAAGTGCTGTCGCAGCTTATTGCCGGAGAGCCACAAAGGTGGCGCCGGAACGACACCGAACGGACCGAATGATCCAGAGTCACGCCAGGAAGTCGCACCGACAAGTGGGGCCACGACCGCGGCACGCAATGTGTCATCGGAGATCCGGTTGCCGTCAAAGGTCGAGACCATGACGCCAGCACGTCGGAGGCCTTGACCGTCACCCATTGTTTGATTGCGAAGCAGCACAGTGCGGCTGCCAGTTTTGGTCAATTGTTGTGTGATGCCATGGTAACCGGCATGGCGCAACATGATTGCCATGCCGCTGCACTCAACCGAGATTTTGTCGAACTTGCGCTGCATCGCCTGCGTGTTCGGATCTGAGAAAAAAACCGCAAGCGATATGTCGGCGTGACGTTGATCTCGCCAGGCAGTGACAATTACCTCGGCGACTATGCCGGATTTTCCGATGCGGGCGCGGCGAAGTTCGACATGTCGGACAGCATTCTCTTCGAGGACACGGACGCGTTGGGGTTCGGCCCGCTCCACCTTGTTGCCACGTTGAACGACGAATGCAATTTTGCCCGGCGGCATGCTGATAGGCTGCTTTTTGATCTCACGATTACCCGCCATCAGCGGCAGGCGCATTTCAGACAACCTGGGGATGGTTACGGTGAAGAGGCACAGAGCCTGTCGCCAAGATCTGTCGGGCCACCGCGCGCCGAACGGTTGCCAGACAGTTGGCAAGTCGTTGACGTTGAGCATTGGATTTTCAAAAGCAACACCCTGGGCGAACGGGACGGCAACAGCGACGGCCTGCCGACGCGAAAATGGTGCCAGATTTTGCAGCACGATTTCCCGCGTTGCCTGCTTAGGTTTCGGCTGTTGTTGACTGCTTTTGTTTCGTTCAGGCTGCTCCGGCAGCGTTGCTGGTGCTTTCGGAGCATTTTGGGCCAGCGCGACACTGGCCAGTATCGTGAGGATCCATCCTGAGAGTGCCGACCGCATAACATGCATGGTAGACGATCATCGCTTACGGTTTTGACAATGCGACCCCTCGCTTATTTCTTGCTAGCCGGATTTGGTCTTCTTGCATGTTTGCCAGCCCAAGACGTCACTGCTTTGGCATTGCGCGATGTCGAACTCAATAAGTTGGCCGTCGCCGGACTGCACGAGATCGCTGACTCGCTGCAGACTGAGAAGCAGTATCTCCGCGCTCTGCAAATACGGCGTGACATCTGGATGGACTACGATCCGGAGGATCAACGCGCCCGTGAGAAAACGGGCTTTCTGCAAGTCGGGGCCGCATGGCGGATTGATCCAGATGCTCTGGTGCTTGAGCGAAACCTGACCGGCAAGCGCTCCAAGATCAGTAAGATCGATCGCAATTTAGCAAAGCTGACCAAGCAATTGCTTAAGTTGCACCGCTCTCTGGCGGTCGACTGGACCAAGGCTGGCGATGATGTGCGTGCAGCGCGACATTGGCAGCGTATCTTGAAGCTCGCGCCGGGTGACAAGGTCGCTGCTGAATCACTTGCGATCCGCGAGTTTGAAGGATTTCAGGGCACTGGACACGAATTGCATATGCTGCGCCGTGGTCGGGCCATCCATCTGGCTTGTGATTGGCTCAATCGTCGAGACTTCCCTGTCTCAGATCTTAAGGATGAAACGTTGCCGTTGCTGGAGGCTGCTGGGCTTGCGCACAGCGGCGTGCAGTCGGAGTTCTACCGTGTGTGGGGGACGCTGCCTGTCGACGACCTCAAGATCATTGCGCGTGATTGCGAGCGAGCTCTGCTGTTGTCGCTAACGATCCTTGGTGTTTCAACTGGTGAGATCTTTCGCCCTCATCGCATCCGTAACTTCGTCTTCGTCAATGATCAAGCTGAGTATGCCGCGATGCTTGAAGTCTGTCAGAGTCAGTTCAGTGAAGATCGATTTGTGTTCCTGCGCGATGCTGTGAGCATGTGCTTTTTAGAGCACAGTGGCGAGTCTTTACGGGTACACAAGAGTGAGCTTGGCATGGCAGTTTGTCGCGATCATGCCGTTCGTGGTGTGATGCAAGACTCCGTTGGAATTAAGGCAGATGGTTTGTGGGAAGGGCTAGGGCACGCTGCCTGTGGCTTCTTGTTTGGTCAGACCTTGTGCTTCATGGAAGAGCAGTTGACAGAGATCACCTCAGCTAGCCATACAAAGCGACAGCTCGCGCCTGATCTGGAGACTTGGATGAAGATCGCGCAAGAGTCGGCATGGTCGAAGAGCGACACCCGAACCAGTGAGATCGTGTTACTGCAGGCCGCTAGATTCACCAACGAGCAGCGCGTCAAGTCGTGGGCTATCTGCCACTACTTCGCTCATTGGAGGCCGCAATACATTCTTGAGCTCGATCGTTCGAAGACCACGACCATTCGGACGCCGCCTGATATCGAGAAAGAGTTTCTGCGGCGAACTGGCTACGAGTTGCCCAAGATTGATAGCGAATGGCGTTCGTTTTGGGCTCGTGGTGAAAAACTACGCGCTGCAATGACGCGAGATTCATTGCCCAGTAAGAAGGCTAAGAATCGCAAGGGCATTGAGCGTTCACGTGGTTTGATCGACGAGGTCAACCGGTCGCGTGCGGAGGCGCGGGTCGGGCCGCTTGGTTGGTCTCTTGATTCGTCACCAGATTTCTTGTCAGTGCGACGTTATGAAAAGTCTTTAGCTGCCGCCGAGAAAGAGTTGGCCAAGCGCATCAAGAAATCGAAGGGCGGTAAGTACGAGCCAGTTGTGTTTCCCGCGATGCCGAAAGCTATCGGCAAGACGGTGTTGTGGTCGCGCACTAAGAAGGCTTCCGATGCAGTCATTGGATGGTTGCGGCAACCCGTTTACCGCGACAGCCTGTTGGCGCCCGGCCGTGACTTGCTATCGGTTCCATCTGATGTTGGTGGTTACATGTTGGGCATCGCGTATCCTGCGCAGCAGGCTGAGCGTGGCCCGCCATTGGTGTGGCCGCGACAAGGGCAATCGAATGTCGAGGGTTCGATGCCTGTCGTAGATCTCGATGAGCGTGCTCGAACTGCGGTGTTGAAAGCTGGCATTGCCAAGGATGCTGTTGTTGGCATGCCGATTTCCATCCACTTTGCGCGGGAAATCGATCGCAAGTTACTTGCGAGGTTCGAGTGCCGATTGTTTGAGCGAAATCGACCGCTAGAGGGAATCCTTGTCCACTATGACCAGCCGATTACGGACGGTGGCGCAGTAACCAGAGGCATGGTGGCATACGTGCCAATCGAGCCGTTGAAACCCGGTAAGGTGATCGAAGCTCGGTGGGAGGTGCCGCCAGAACTGCTGGGCAAAGATCAGCAGGTGACGCCTAGCGCATTTACCGTTCGCTAGTCGCGGATCGGTTGAGGACATTGCCCTTGGCAAAGCGGTCTCTGCTGGCGATGACTTGGTTGCTTGGAATCCAGGCAGTCGTCGGCGGTTCCAATGGCCTGCTATAGGTAACGTTTCGTCTCATTCAGAGGCGGCTAGCGGATGCCAACGCACGCTTTTGACATTGGCTATAGTGCTGAAGGAGGCAAGGCCAAGTGGCTTGCATAGCATGACTTCTGGTCGCAACGAAAACGTGACTCCGGCACGCTTGGTGGCCACAAATGGCTCGTCGTCGAGGAGTGCTAGCACCTCATCTTTTGTGACGCGCACCGTGATCTTGTAGTCGCGACCAGGCGTGAACCCTTTCAGTTTGCGGGTCAGATTGCGAGATGCGTCGGCGTTATCAATGCTTGAGAAGCCGCAGACACTGCCGCCCCAGCCGCCGAGAACCAACGTTAGGTGGCTTTCGCCAACTGGAAACGTGAGCCCGCAGAAGAAGTCGGTGCCTTCAACTCGGGAGGCGACAACTTCGAGTTCGTAGTTTCCGCTTGGTGGTGACGTTTGCAGCGTCACACCAGTAAGTGGACTGCCGGATTGAAGATCTATCGCTCCATCGACAATGCCGATTTCGCCTTCGCCACCAAACAACGTTTTGGACCATCCCTCTAAAGAATGGCCGTCAAACAGATTGATCCATGCGGTTTGCGGTTGCGTGGTTGCACAGCCACCGAACATGAATAGGCCGATCGCTAGAGCTGTGCTCGCTGTCGATCGTGAGAATGCGCGTTGTGTCATTTGCCGGTTAGTACGGGGCTGGTGCTTTGTTTTAAGAACAAGATCGCCATGGCATTGCGTTCGATTAGCTCGTCACCAGACAGTTCGGATGGCCAGTTGCCATCTGGTTGTTGGCTGAGGGCGAGCATCATGGCGCCTTCGAAATACCAGTCACGACCTTGGATCAGGGCGACTCCGGATAACAGCGCCGCGCGCTCTAGACCGTAGAGATAGTAGTAGTGCCAACGAAATTGTCGCGTAAGCGCGCCAGGGTGGTAGCGCACCGTCATGTTGTTAGCGAGCCATGCAAAGCCATCGTTGCGGGCGCGGTTGGCGTTGGTTTGCAGCATCTTGCGCTGCATCTTTTCGTTGTCGAGGATCGCTGCTTGGCAGATAGCTAAGCCCGTAATTCCAGCACAGGTCATGCTGCCCCATATGCCAGCTTCCCCGCTACCGTTTCTAGAGTCTGTGTAGCTCCAACCGTTCGCATTGCCGTAGACGCGTGCGGTTGTGTAGCTGCCTTCCGGATCAAACTGCATGCGCGTGTGGGTGCGGTAGTCCATCAACTCTAGCTGGATGCGCTTGCCATCTTCCTGTTGCACGTCGAGAAGGTGATTGGCTGCTGCTTCCCATGCAGAGCTTTTGACTTCTACTCCGCATAAATGGGCCGCATAAAGCCCTAGCAATCCATATTGCTGAAGAGAATTGTCGAAGCGCCTGCCGCCGACGTAGTTGAATCGTAAGAGGTATTCTTCGTCGACTCGTGTATCGATGTTCGTCATCAGTCGCCCGACCCACTTGGTCATCAGCGCATGATCTTCTTCGGGTATTTGTCGTTTTGTCGGGCGATCGATTGATCCTGACCGTAGCAGGCTGATCTCGGATGCCGGCTGGTGGTAGGCCTCGATCACCATCAGCGCATTGCCGATGGAATAGGTGTCAATGAGAGTGCGCTGACGCAGTTCGTTCATGCATGAAACAACCACTGGGTCGTCTTTTGGCACGCCACCCTTGATCAGCGCTAATAGGCCGATTGCGAGCCGACCTGAGTGGTATGAGCGGTTGGCGTTTGGTTGTTCTGGCTTGAGAAATTGTCCTTGGCCTGGCTTTTCTAGCAGCTTTCTTAATTGCTTGGTGCCGAGTTCAATTGCCGCTTTGACTAGAAACCGGAACTCGGTGTCCTGGTTGTGGTGGGTCTTGGTTAGGAGCCACTCTTCTTTTTGATCGAGGGTCCCAGCAGCCTGTTGGAGATCTTTCCCGTTGGTGATTGTGCCGTGAAGGTCTGATTCGATGCGGTTGACGCGGGCACCAGTGGGGCGGATCTCAATTTGGCGGCGCAGAGTCAGTTCGCCATCGAATCCGTAATGCACGAATGGCAGGACGGATGATTTCAGGTAGGCCTTGTTGTTCTTGCCTACGCTCGGCTCTTTGGTCGTTTCGACCTTTACGGTGATGGTTTGCCAGCCGGCGGTGTCGATTGCGGTCGCTCGGCCGCGGATCCTGATGTCTCCTAGTTGGTAGAGGCGCGGCGCTTGCATTTTGATGGTGCCGCCAAGTGGCCCGCAGCGCATGTCCATCGCAACCCACCAGGCAATTTCGCGCAGGTCTGCCGGCGACTTCCAGACGTATTGCGCCTCATCATCGAGTTCCCCCTGTAGCAGCATTGCCGGCGGCCGATATGGCGCGAATAGAGCGCTGCGCACGCGGCCGGCTGCTTCTCTTTCTTTGCGAAGAGCTAGCTTTAGGTCCTCGACCTTTCTTTGGTTTCGGCCCAGCTTGGTGAAGTAGCTCAGTCCAACGTCGAGGTATTGCGTGCCGCCTATATTTGTACACTTCACTGCCACCACGTTGTTGCCGCGTTGCCAGCTATCGAGGGCTCTACCGGTTACAAAGTAAGATCGGTTGCGTCCGTAGCCGTCATCGGCGACCACCAGCTCGCCATTTAGCCAGATGCGCACACCATCATCGTGATCGAGTTGAAACCATAGCGTCTTCGGTTTTGATCGTCCCAGGTCAACGACGGTGCGAGTGCAGATAACGCCATTTGCCCATTTGGTGCGGTGAGACTTATCTACCTTTGGGTCAGGACCGAAACCGCTTTGGCCAGTAAACCAACCTGAATCGTCGAAGGTCGGTTGTTCAAATCCGACGGGTGCCATCTTTGGCGCACAGGTGTAGTACTGCCAAGTATGGGGCTTGACGCTCTTGCTGTCAGGAATTGCTACGACTGGCTGTAGCTTCGAGGGAGGGCCGGTTACTTCGAACTGTTTGACTGTGCGTGTGTAGACGTGCGCGCCGCGATTCGGGATATCCCAAGCCATTGCTTGGCTGCATGCGACACTTGCGAATGCCAGAGTGGAGGCGACGAAGGCGAGTCGTTGCATAATTAGTCAAGAAGCATCGTTAGCCAAAGTTGAGTCCACACTCGGGACATCGAGTGATTCCGGCTGTTGCGAACATGGTCAAGCATGCGGGGCACTGGGTTTCTTCTGCATTGAGGTCGCAGACAATATCGCGCACCGGTAAGCCCTGCTTTCTAACCATACCGTCTAAGTGGCCTTGGTGCACTGCGAGTGCATCTTGGCGTCGTTCGCTCGCGACCGCGAGCCAGGCGTTGGGGCCTCAACCGCCGGGTAGAGGGCCGGTGGTATGCTCGATTCCCGCCCCTTGCAACTGCTGCATGACTTCACGGATGAAGCCAGCCTTGCCTTGAAACGCGAGCTGCATACCGGGAGGAATGTTCACTCTAGAATGGTATGCAAGGACTGGCTCAGCGCCATGTCCGAGATGAATCACTGGTATAATGATCGTTGCTGCGACAGGTTCCATCGCAGACTGATCATGTGATTCCCACTGGCTGTGTTCGGCCAGCTGGCTACTTCTTGCGCTTGAGGGTGCGGACTGCTGCTCGCACGGCCGCTTCGTCTGCTTTGGTCGCGCCATAGCCATCCACGAGGACCAGTAGGTCGTCGTGGAGCCTCATGTGGAGGATGCGGCGGATTGGATAGATCGGGTGATCAGGGCCATCGGTGACACGCTGTTGAAGCAGGGTGAGCGTGCGGCAGGCCGAGCCATCAGCGGCTTGATGCCAATCAGTCTCTTTGACGCTGTCCGCTGCCGTGGCCTCGGTAAGGTGAAACTTCTTGCGGTGGTGGTTGAGCCACCTGTCGGCAGTTTCTTGAGTCCATTTGTTCATGCCTGCGGGCACGCGATGACCAATAAGCCACATTTCGCTCATCTGCTCGCGAGACCAGCGCACACGGAACATGCAACCTCCAACTCGGTCTTGCGCACGCCAGCCTTGCGGGCCTTGAAGTTCTAGGTCGAAGCGTTCGTTGTGGTAGCTATTGCCTTGGATCTGGCCGCCGGTGTGTTGGCGCAGTGAGTTTGCAGCGATTGCTGTGCCTCGACATTCGACCTCCAGAAGCATGAAGCTCTGTAGCAGTTTGTCGACCGACGCTTGGTGATGGTTGAGTGATTTCTTACTCGCCCGTAGGAGTAGCAAGTGCTGCAGCCCGCCAAAGGATACTGCATGGATAATTGAGACATCGCCACCGGACTCTTGGTGATCGGCTGGCAGTTCGACTTCGATTCGAGCTGAGTCCATCCCGTCGGGAGGTTGCTTAGCGTGCTGCGGCGGCGTCCAACTAGAAGGAATGCCGATGCGGGCGCTTGGTTCGAGTCGCGCGAATGCGTCGGCGAGTTTTTGCACTACAGCCTTCGCTTTTGCAGGCTTGTCCTCAACCTTGACAACTAGGTCGCAGGCGATGTCTGTGCCGATTAGGTAGAAGCTAGCCGATTCTAGAGCTAGGCTTCTTTCGCGCTGCTGCGGCACGCACAGGAAGCCTGCGACTCCGCCGATTTGAAAATTGCACGGTGGGCAGTGAAGCTTCGCGTCTTTGAGGCAGCCAACCGTTGGTGGGATCTCTATAGCGAAGGTTGGGACGACGCGGCCATTCTTGGTGGTGCTTACTGCTAGATAGGAGTCTTCAACGTAGTTCGCGAGATTGCGCTCGGTCGGCCAAGTGGTGACGTGGCGGATCCGCACAACTGTGCGGTCAGCAAACTGGATCGGGCCGCCAATGATGTTTGATTCTCGTTGGCGGTTCTTGCCGGATATGGACGCCAACTTCTCCAGATGCATTCCCATAACCGCCAGTGAACCGTCTTGGTCAGGCGCGAATGCATTGAGGTAAGACCTGATGTCGCCTTTGACAAAGAACGCATCGAGATCCGCGACTACTGACTCGATCCGTTCCATCGGGATCTGATCTGCCGCTGCCTTGGCGTTTGTGGTCGTGGTCGGTGCACTCGCATCTGTTGCCGTTTGCCCTGCAGCCCTATCGATGCCGACAAAGCCTACGATGCTTAGCCATGCGCTAAGGGTGAGCAGACGGCAGGCCGGTCGGTGCAGCGAGCGCTTTAGGGTGGCGATCATCGCGACTCTCCGTTGTCGGTGCGACCATCGCTAGCATTGGCATCGCTGGCGTTTTTATTGCTAGCACTTAGCCAAAGTCCATCAGCAGGTTTGTCGAATAGCGCAAATGGTTCTTCGTCATGCGCAACACGCACCAGAATGGCGGGCATTGGGCTCGCAGAGTTCGCGTAGGCGAACGCTGGCGAGGCTTGCTGTGCTAGTCGTGCTTCAAGCGGTTGGTGCTTGCTGTCGGTCACTATGAGCCACAGCATCGCAGCAGCGGCAGCTGACAACAGTGCGAACACCGGCCAGTTGCTATGCCTTTGGACTGTTGGTGCCGGTAAGGCTGGGTGCTTTCCGGGGCTGGCCAGCTGGCCGTTGTCGGTCGTCGTGTTGCCGGTATTGCCGAGTGCTTGCAGCGTGCGCGATACAAATGAGGCCGAGGGTTTCGGGGATACGTAGCGCGAAAGCATTTCTTGCCATCGTTGACGACGATCGCTCATTACGAGCTTTACGGTCTCGTCAACAAAGGTGCTGCTCGGAGTGGGGGCTTCGTGGGCGTGAAGCAATTCGTTTGGCAGTGCTTCTTGGAGTTCGTCAAGTTGCGCGTCGAGTTGCTGGTCTTCTTGATGCGCGTTCATGACGCGGTCGACAAAGGAGCTCGCGTCGGTCGCCCCTGATTCCTTTGTTGGTGGCGCCGGTAAGTCCAGCCACGAATCCTCGCTTGGGAAGCGGCGCGCAGCATCGAGTTCGTCGAAGTGTTCGTCGCTGCTGCGCTCGTTATTGCTGTTCTGATTGTTGTCTTGGCTGCTACTCATGCGCCGGCCTCCAAATAGGGAGCTAGCTGCTTGCGCAGGGATTCCTTTGCTCGGAATAGTCGAGACTTGACCGTGCCTTCGTTGACGCCCGTGATGGATGCGATTTCTCGGTAGTCGAGTCGTTCGTACTCTCGCAGCACAAAGGCCATGCGCTGGTCTTCGACCAGGGTCTCAAGCGCTTCGCCAATGCGGCGACCGAGTTCGGCATTGTCTGCGCTTTGCGTTGGCTGCAGTTCGCGTTGGTCCGGAAAATCGTGGTCAGATTCCTCTCCTCCAACCGCGTGCATGGTGGTCGTCTTGATGCGACGCTTCTTCAGCACGTCGAAGCAATGATTGCGGACGAACGTATAGACCCAGGTCGTGAACTTTGCTCGGCTCGGATCGAACTTGTCGATCGAGCGGAACACTTTTAGGAAGACTTCCTGGGCCAGGTCTTCGACATCGCGGCGATACTTGGCGCCGAGAAAGCGGAAGATCGTCGCGATCACCGGTCGATGTAACCCCTCTACGATTGCGCGGTTGGCATCTTCATCGCCCGTTTGGGCTTTGAATACGAGTTCGTTGGTGATTTCCGACATCTTCGATGGTGGCTGGTGAAGAAGGCTGTGTGGTTCGACTCAACGGGTCAATGGTTCCGAATATTCCGTAATCATCTGCTGTCGCGTATGGCGGAGGGTTCGTTCGTGCTACGGCCAGCCTTGGATGTCTGGCAGGGTCACATGCTGTAGCGGATGAGGTCTTCGTCATCGCCGGTTTCGCCCAGCTGCTCGTTGACCAGTGCTTCGTCGATGATGATCTGCTCGCCACTGCGCTCACTGGCGTCGAAGGAGAGGTCTTCGAGGCATTTCTCGAGGATGGTCATCAGGCGGCGAGCGCCAATGTCCTGAGTCGTTTGATTGGCGCGGAACGCAATGTTGGCCAGTCGGCGTAGGCCGTCGTCTGCAAATGAGAGCTGCACGTTTTCCGTTTGGAACAAGGCGATGTATTGGCGGGCAAGTGCGTTCTTGGGCTCCGCCAGAATCCGCACAAAGTCATCTTCGGTTAGAGACTGTAATGCGACGCGGACTGGGAAGCGGCCTTGAAGCTCTGGAATGAGTTCTGAAGGCTTATGGAAATGGAATGCACCTGCAGCGAGGAAGAGCATGTGGTCGGTGCGGACATGGCCGTAGCGCGTGTAGACTGCGCAGCCTTCGACCACTGACAGAAGGTCTCGCTGCACTCCCTCGCGTGATACGTCTGGGCCGTCACTGCCTCCTGAGCTGACAATCTTGTCGATCTCGTCGACGAATACGATGCCGTCATTTTGCGCGCGATCGAGTGCCTCCTGCACGATCGCATCTTGGTCGAGCAACTTGTCAGCTTCTTCGTCGTGGATGATGGTGCGGGCTTCTTTGATCGTGAGCTTGCGCACTTTGGTTTTACTGGCTGGTGCGCGACCCCACATCTCTTGCAGTGCAGCGGTATCAATGCCCATGGTTTCGTTACCCTGAGGGCCCATGACGCTGAGTGTCGGAGTCGCAGAATCGCTAACCTCTACTTCGACGGAGCGAGCTTCGATGCGTCGCTCTTTGAGGTCGTTACGAAGAGAAATTCGGGCTTGTTCCCGTTCGGCAAGATCCTTTGGCGAGTCGTGATCGATGTTGTCGTCGCTCTCGTCTGTTTGCGGCAACGGTCGCCAAAATCCGCCTTCCATGATGCCGGGCATCCCGGCGCTGCCATCGCGATACTCCTCCAGGTCGAGTTCTTCGAGCAGAGCAGCGTAAATTCGGTCTTCGGCAGCTTCCCCGGCGAGCTTCTCGACTTCGTGGATCTTCTCAGCGCGAACTAAGGCGATTGCCGAATCGACCATGTCGCGAACCATCGACTCGACGTCGCGACCGTGGTAGCCCGTCTCGCTATATTTAGTGGCTTCGACTTTGACGAATGGTGCCCGAGCGAGGGTCGCCAGGCGACGTGCAATCTCGGTCTTGCCGACACCCGTAGGGCCGATCAGCAGGATGTTTTTTGGGTAGACGTCTGCGGCAAGCTCGGGGCCAAGTTGGCGCCGGCGCCAACGGTTTCGCAGCGCGACGGCAACGGCGCGCTTCGCCTTTGGCTGGCCGATGATGTATTCGTCGAGGCGATTGGTGATCTCGCGAGGGGTGAGGTCTTTGGCAAAGTCGGTCATTGGTGGGCCGACAGCATACCCATCTTGCGTCGCGTTCTTGACGCAAACCCTAGCCTCATTCGATGAGTCATAGGATTGGTTTCGGTTGCCTCCTCGAACTCGGGGCTGGCTAATCTTGCTGCATCACTAACGACAACGGGCGCCCTGATGGGCGCCCGTTGTCGTTAGGGTCCGTAGCGGTGCTCCGGAACGCTGCTAGTTGTCGGCGCTAACCGTTC
>CBFIIO010000039.1:0-39511 GCA_965662465.1 Planctomycetota bacterium
ACTCGTTGCGCCAACTTGCCCGCAACTGCGTCGATGGCTTTCGCACTCTCAGTTTCGGGTGCGGCCATGACAACGGGTTGGCCGTTGTCACCTCCTTCGCGAACGGTCACCTCAAGAGGGATTTGACCGAGCAGCGGCACGCCGAACGTCTCTTCAACAACTTTCCCGCCACCTTCACCGAACAGGTGGTAGCGCTCCGTTGATCCGGGTGGGGTAAACCACGACATGTTTTCAATGACCCCGAGAATCGGCACGTTCACGGTTTGGAACATGCGGATCGCCTTCTTGACGTCTAGCACCGAGACGTCCTGTGGGGTGGTGACGATGACGGCTCCCATAAGGTGGGCGGACTGGCTTAGCGACAATTGCGCGTCACCTGTTCCTGGCGGTAAGTCGACGACTAGGTAGTCGAGGTCGTTCCATTCCACCTCGAACAGAAACTGTCGGATCGCAGAGTGCAGCATGGGGCCGCGCCAGATCACCGCTTGGTCTTCGGCTACCAGTAGCCCCATCGAGATAATTTGTAGTCCGTGCGCCATGAACGGCTGGATCTTCTTATCGATGACCGTCGGTTCACCTTTGACACCCAGCATCAGCGGCACGTTGGGACCGTAGACATCTGCGTCCAGGATGCCGACTTTGGCACCGGTCTTGGATAGTGCGCATGCCAAGTTCACTGCGACGGTGGACTTGCCTACGCCGCCTTTGCCAGAAGATACCGCAATGACGTTTTTTACCCCTGGGATCATGCCCTTGTCGCCCAGCAACGGGCGACTAGCTGTTACCTGCGCGGTCATCTCGATTTTGACCTCATGAACACCGGCGATGGAGAATACGGCCTTCTCGGCCTGCGCTTTCATCAGATCTTTGACTGGGCAAGCGGGTGTGGTCAGCTCCATTGAGAAGGCGACCGAGCCGGCGCAGATTCGTAAGTCCTTGATAAAGCCTAAAGTGACAACGTCCTTGTTCAGGTCTGGGTCCTGAACTGATCGCAGTGACTCGAGGACTTGGGATTCGGTAACGGTCGCTTGGGCGGTCATTGGGCGGGCGGTCTTAGCTACTAAATCGGGCGATGGCAAGGGCTGCTTGCCGGTCGTCTTTTTGGTTCGGGAAGTATTGAGGGATCAAGCCGTCCAAAATCCGATTGAGGGATATACCATAAGTACTTCGGGTTACCGTTTTCTGAGCATGACAATTCGACATACACGCCTCTTACTGATCCTGACACTGACTTTTCTGGCCTCAGCTGTTTCTGCCCAGCGCAATACTGAGGGCAACGCGCCGACGCCGGAACAGATAAAGGCCCTGCGAAGCAACCGGGTCGAGAAAGGGAAGTCCAAGGGTGACAATATTGGCGGAGCCAGTGACGCCCAGTGGGAGCAGATGACCCCGGAGGAGCAGCTTAGCGCCAATGTACGTCGTGGCGCGAAGTCCTACTGCCGGTTCAATGTCTCCTGTCGTCCAGCTCAGTTGCTGCCAGGTCAGTCCGGGGTTGTGATGATCGTGGCAAGTTTACTCGGCAGCGCTGTTTTGCCTGCTCCGCTGAATTTGACCGTCACGTCCCGGATTCCGTCTAACACCGTTGCCATGGGTGATTTCTCGGCGCGTCCCGCACCGATCGGAACCATGTCAGCTGCCTACTTGGGCCAGCCAGTCTACGAGAACACGGTTGTTCTTGAACTGCCCGTGACCATGGGATCTTCGCTGACGCTCGGCGATAAGCAGTCTGTCTCAGCAGACTTACAGTTTGACATTTATGACGGCGAATCGGGCCAGCCTGTGGGTCGCTTCATCGAGCGTGTTTCGACTGACGTTTTGATCGCGGCACATCTTGATCCGGTAGTGGCTGGCAGCGATCGCGAGGCTGATGAAGCTAAGGGATTAGCTAGCGAAGCTCTACCCACGACCGGAATATCTCGTTACGTCGAGGTCGAGAGAAAAGACACCGTGATGGGTGGCACTGCTGCTTCGATTGTCAACGAAGTCGAAGAGGTCACAGAAGTTGCCGAATCTTCCTCTGATGAATCTTTGCCGATAGCTGATCCCGGAGCAGGGATTTCTTTTTCGTCGTTGGCGGCAGGCTTCCTACTATTCTTTGTCGTGATCGTGTTTTTGGTGACGCGCAAGAAAAAGTAAGTGGCGTGATCTCGCTGATAATTTGCCAGTGCCGCAGGCACTTCATCGCCATCCGGATTTGCTGATCATCCACTGGTGGCTGAGCTTGGGGGTAAGAGGCTCCGACCTGAAGGCGAAATCAACGGCCGCTGAGCGATGAGCTTTATAAGGCCCCTTGCCAGCCGAGAGCCGCTGGCGATCCTTTTTCGTGAAATTCGAAAGGCCTATCGCGCGGCTCCTTGCCGCTGCTGAAGGCAGCCGATCAGGTCAAAGAATGATCGTGTTCCGAATGATAAGTGCGTCCGAGCAGCGCATTCTATCGAACAGAAAGCACCAGTTCGCCATCTCGCGCGCTGATTCAGACCCGCAAAAGTGCCATGGTGCTAGTCAAGATGCTTCGTCGCTCGCCGTCAAAGGTGAGCTCGCAAACAAACTACTCCCTCGAACAGATCGATGATCTGTTGGGCGTTGATCCAGGGGAGTTCGACGCCAACGTCAAGAGAGTAGCCAAGCTCCTGGCGTCCTCTGAAGCGACGTTAGACATTCGGGAATATCGCCAGAGACGTCACGACGGATTGGGTTCACTGGAAGACGTAGATTTTCCAGAGTTGCGCGATGCGCTCTACTCCGCCGATCTGAAGCGACTGCCACAGATGGACCGTGACGAAGAACTTCGCATGGCGCGGCGCCACGAGTTCATGGCTGGCTTGCTTAAGTGGGTCATGTCGCGATACGGCATTCCCCAGGCTGACATCGAGCAGCTCGTCAAGAAGCCGGCTCGTCACCAACTGAGTGCCATTTCAGGCCGTCCGGAGCCTCGCGGCATCAGCGGTGTCTGGGTCGAGCGAATGATTGAACAGTTCGAAGACCTGCGCAATCTATATGTCGAGGGTGCCCTCTACATTGTTGGCAGCACAGTCAACCGCTACCGAAGCCTCGGCGTCGACTCCCAGGATCTCGTGCAAGAAGGGAACGCCTCGCTGTTCCAGGCGATTGATGGTTTCGATTGGCGTCGGGACGTGCGTTTCCGGACCTATGCACAATATTGGGTCCAGCAAGCAGTCCTCAAGATGCTCTACAACAGCGCTCGCACTGTGCGGGTGCCGATCTGGGTGCAGAAAGTCCTAGGAAAGATACGTCGAGCACAAGAGGCTGGACGACGTGAAGGTCTGGAGTTGTCGCATGCGGACATCGCGAAGCGTATCGATGTTCCAGAGTCTCAGATTGCGTGGGTGCTCTCTACTCGCCGCTATGCTGTGAGTCTTGATGCCACTGTTGGCGGTGAAGAAAGTGGCGCGACTCTCGGGCAGATGCTGCCCGACGAAGACCAGGTGCCGGTCCCCGATGCGGTTCCGCCGGGTGATCTTGGCTCTGTTCTCGCCGAGGTAATGGCCGACCTTCCTGACCGCGAGCAGGGTGTGCTGACTCGACGCTTTGGATTGAATGGTTCCGAACCCGAGACCCTTGGCGAGATCGCAGGTGATCTTGGCATCACTGCCGAGCGTGTTCGGCAGTTACAAAATGCGGCCTTGGGAAGGATCAAGCGCCCAGCAATGATGAGCCGCTTACGAGTGTTCGTCGACTGATGGGCGACCCTGCCGGCGACGTGACGCTGCAACCATGTTGTTGTAGGCATCGTCGAGCAGTTGCTTATAGACCTCAGGACGTAGATCTGTCGTAACCGGTAAGATCCGCCGCATCGTTCGAACTTTGCGCAATTCGATCGGGGCGACAATTGGCTCGGCATTGCCATTGCCGTTTGCGAGTATCTCACCAGTTGGGTCTATGATTCGGCCATCTCCAGGATACGAGACTGGCTCCTCATTGCGCAGGGACGGTTGTTGTCCGATGCGGTTGCATCCGATCACGAAGAGTTCGTTTTCGATTGCCCTAGCTCGCAACAGTGTGCGCCAGTGTTGTGCTCGCGCCTCGGGCCACTGTGATGGCACCGTCAAGATTTCGGCGCCTTGATGAAAGTAGTGCCGTGACAGCTCCGGAAAACGGATGTCATAAGAGATCATGACGCCGAGCTTGCCTAGCTCTGTGTCTACGAGGCATGCCTGATCGCCAGCGGTATGATGGCGGTGTTCGAGGTTTGCAGAGGATGTGTGGATCTTGCGATACGACGCTAGAGCCTCACCACGTTGGTAGACACGCGCAGTGTTGAAGACCTGATCGTTCTCTGTCTCGAGGGTGCTGCCGACTACTACTAGCGAGTGTTCATCAGACAGCTTGCGCAGGGCTTCGTCAGCCTCGCGAACATGCCGCAGTAGGGCGTCGTCGAAATCAGTTAAGAATGATGTCGACCATAGTTCGGGCAGCACGCAAAGACGCGCTCCAGCAGCCACTGCGTCAGCAATGCCTTTCTGCATTGACGCAACGTTGGCGGCGACGTCGCCAGAGGCAACGTCGAACTGTACGCAGGCCGCGTAGTATTCATCGGGCACAGTCACTTTCGAAACAATAGCTCGATGATGAGTTCGCGAGAACCTAATCCGTCAATGAAACTAGGAGACCGGGCGAATGCCTGCCTCCCTGCCACTGAATTGAATTGCTCCGACTAGCCCTTAAACAGGATGTCGTCGGTGCTAGAGCCTACTTGCTTCTTTGCTCGCGGCGTGGCGCTGACCTTGGTGTCCGCGATCAGCTGGTCGCTTGGCTTGAAGATAATCGTCTCTTTGTTGGCAACTTCAATGCTGGCGCCGGTCAGTGGATGCTTGTAGGCACGCCCCTTACGGATGCGGCGTTCAAACGTCCCGAAGCCCTTAACGGCAACTTTACCTCGAGCGTGCAGCAGGTCAGAGACAGCGTCGAGGACTGCGTCCAAAACGCGTGCCGCTGTGCGTCGAGGCACATTTAGTTCGTCAGCAACCTTGTCGGCGAGAATGCCTTTGTTTGCCTGACGGCTAAGTTGCTCTTGGTTGACTGCGAGTCCAGCTGCTTGATTTGTGCTTGTATTCGCGTCTTGGTTGGTTGTGCGAGTCATCCTTCAATCCCCTTTCCGTTTTGATCCTTTAATACTGCCCGCTAGTGCGAGCTGATTCCCTCTATCCCGATTGTCTTTCGCGGCGTGCCGGGCTGGCTTCAGGGTCTCGACATAACGATCGAGATTAGAAACAAGTTTGGCGATGTAGCGGGATGCCACACTGCTGTGAAAAACTTTGCTGAGAGGTGCACGCTTCAAAACGGCGCCCTCAACGGGTCTATCTTCCGGCAGAAGTCTTAGCCAGTTGAGTTCAAACCCTAAAAAGAGTTCCACATATCCGTTGAGCTTTGGGGAAACATGCTCAATCCCCTGCGGTAAGCGCACCTGATCGAGGGTTGCAGGAGTTGTTTTATTCTATTCTTCCTTGCCGATGCTTTTGATCTTCTCGTAGCACCCAGCGATTTCACGAAGTTGCCAGTCGTCTTGATTCGAGTCTGATCAACCGCTGTGACAAGGTTTGTGATGCATTTTGAGACACCAGGTCCAGGGTTGGTGATGATCACGTCACATTCTTGTGGTGAGCATTCGACGGTGCATGCGCAGGCCGACATTGTCGGGCAACTGTTCAGTCATCCGGATTTCTATCTGAGCCTTACACCGCGCTACCGGTCGCTCTTTGTTATGCGGCGGCTATTTATTAGATCCCGCTCGGTCTCATTTCAGGATGCTGCATTGCGCAGCGATTGTTGCGAAATACATCGTTCCGTCGGCGTCGGCGTCGGCGTCGGGATCATGCAATTGACTACGAGTCCGTTGGAGGCGCTAACCGCGTGTTCTGTAGCGTTTGGCTGGGCCTGCAACTTCGTGTTGTGATTTCTTGCTCGGGTTCGGTCGGATCGCTAGCGTAACGATCCCGTATGGGGTCGTAGCTCAGTTGGTAGAGCGCTGCGTTCGCAATGCAGAGGTCAGGGGTTCGACCCCCCTCGATTCCACCAGTTTCCGCCGCCCTCGGTCACGATTGACTGGGGGCGCCACTTATTGCGGTGATGCCCGCGTAGTCGACTTGTGTCGAAGGCCTATCTGGGAGTCGCTATGCGACCCATTATCAGTCTTCCTGAGTCGTTGGTTGGCAGGCGTCTACTTGCGCTGCTTGCTCGCAGGCAGCTGACGTTATATGGAAACGAACTTTGGATCGTCTTCCGTTGCCAATCCCAACGCACGGCACTCGGTCCAAAAGCGGCGTAAGCCGCGTAAGTCGTCGTCATCGAGTTCGTAGTGTGCTGCCCCGTCAGTTCCATCGACGGCGCCTCGTTCGCGGCCAAGAGTACGGCCGTGGTGCAAGGCGGGCAGGACCTTTGCGTGATCTACGTCGGGTCGCATCACCCAAAGAGCAAACACGAACGGAAGGCCAGTCCATCGCACCCACTCGGCACCTAGATCCCAGGTCTCACGTTCACCAGGATCGGCGTCCAGGCCAGGGTCTCCAATCAGCATGACCAGGTCATGCGGCAACGTGTCCGGAGTTAGTGTCGGTTCGATTGTTGAGAACACTGGGTCATCGTCAGTCTCCTCGTGATAGACGTGGTGCAGCAGCAGCTTTAGCAGTGCCACAGTCGTAGCCGAACTCTGGTCGCAACCGACCGTTCGGATCTTTGTGCCGCGACGGCGGAATGCGCGTACGGATCGAATCTCCTGTTTGCATGCGATACCAAGACCAGCAGCGACAGTGTAGTTCGGATGGCGAATCGCTTCGATTGACGAGAGCAATGCGGCGTCGAGCTTGCCTACGCGCAGATCGGGGATCATCTCTGTTGGAGGGGCCAACACGAGTTCGATTGCCGGGTAGTGATTGAGCCCTCCGAGCAGGGGGGCGCCGACGCCGTAGGGGACTCCGCCGATACGAATGGTCAAAGGTAAGAGGGGGTGAGTTGGATAAACTTGATCTTGTCGATGGTAGCTGCAGACGACTTGTGACTACACAGTGCATCTAGCTCTCTGGGACTAGTCTCTAACGGCTCGATGTATCGAAGTGTTTCGTTAACGTATTTATCCCCGTTCTAAGCTGTCTATCTGACTCGGCACTAATTTGGACAGCACGCTGATTCTGGACTCGGCAATTGTCTACGCACGACCAACTCGAAATCAAAATTTGATAATTTCGGATAGTTGCCGAGCTGCTTGAAGTGCTGGCGACCTTATTGAGGTACTAAATTTATCTGTCTAGAGGCTGCAGTCAGATTAGGGCGTAGCATGCTGTTGATGTTGAAACCCATGCATGCGATCAGCTGGACGGCCGCTTTGGCTATGGGGTCACTCATTCTTCCGAGCTGCAACGTTGCCGCTCAGGGAGAGTCGTGGCGCGACTTCCGTGGTCCTGGAGCAAACGGTTACGTTGCCAGTGCTGGCGTCCCGCTTGTATGGAGCGAAGAGGAAAACGTCACATGGAAGCTGCCGATTAGCGGCAGCGGATGGTCTTCACCGGTTGTCGATGGTGGCAAAGCGTGGCTCACGACATCCACGGCCGATGGCAAAAAACTACAGGTTGTTGCCGTTGACGCGGTCACAGGTGCGTTGCTGCACCAGCAAATTGTGTTTGAAAACGACAAGCCTGAAAACAAGAACCCGCTTAACAGCTTTGCGTCACCGTCAGCAGTAGTTGAGTCAGGTCACGTCTACGTTCACTTCGGTAGCTACGGGACAGCGTGTTTCGATACTGATTCTTTTCAGCAGGTGTGGCAGCGTCGTGACATCAATTGCGACCACTTGGAAGGTCCTGGATCGTCACCAGTTTTGTTCGATGACCTTCTGATCTTCAATGTCGATGGTGGTGACGTGCAATACGTGATTGCTCTGGATAAGCAGACCGGTGAAACCAAGTGGAAATCGAACCGATCCATTGATTTGAGCGGCTTCCCGCCAGATCTGCGCAAGGCATACAGCACCCCGATCTTTGCCGACGTTGCTGGCAAGCTTGAGTTGATCAGCTCCGGCGCACAAGGTAGCTACAGCTACGACCCACAGACCGGTGTGGAGCGTTGGCGGATTCGCTACAAGGGTTTCTCTGCGGCAGCCCGGCCGTTGGCGGCAAAAGGAATGGTCTATTTGACTACAGGATTCCCTCGAGCTCAGATGCTTAGTGTCAAATTGCCCGCTGAAGGTGATGTGACTGACAGCAATGTCGTTTGGAAATATTCGCGTAATGTGCCCAAGATGTCGTCGCCTCTGCTGGCGGGTGACCGCATTTACATGGTCGACGACGGTGGCTTCGCCACGTGTTTAGATCGCATGACAGGCACTGCGATATGGCGGAAGAGGCTTGGTAGTGAGCATTGTGCTTCGCCAATTTGCGTTGGCGACCGCATCTACTTTTTTGATCGCGAGGGCCAGACAGTAGTGCTCAAAAGGACTGATGCATTCGAAGAGATTGCGCGCAACCAACTCGAGGATGGCTTCATGGCGACGCCAGCCGTGGTGGGAGATGCTTTTTTAATGCGGACTCGCACGCATCTCTATCGAGTTGAATCTGCAGCTAAGTAAGCTCAAGCAGAATGGTTCATTGGCTTGCCTCTCATGTTCTTAGGCGCAGATTGTGACCCTAACTATTTGCCAGAACTAGGGCCTAGGGACTGCCCTCGACCACTTGCCTCTAAGGATTGTCGCTTTGAGGTCATAGGAACTGCAGTTAGGCCATAGATTCGTAATCACGGTCGCTAAGTGGTGCTGCTTCGTGCGAGCTGAGCGGTTAGTCCATATCCTGTGTGAATGGTGGATGTCCTAACCATTGTTGTCCGAACGGTTCTGTGTGGTTGGCTGCTCGCATCGGGCCAAGCTTTGGCGCAGCGCGATCAAGGGCCGTCCGAATGGAATCGTTTTCGCGGTCCAAATGGTACTGGGATAGGCCAAGGTCGTTACCCGACAAGTATCGGACCTGACCAAGGTGTGATCTGGAAGCGACCGTTTGCTCAAGGCCATAGCTCGCCGGTTTTTAGTAGCGAGTTGATGTTCTTGACCGGCGTCGAGGAGGAGAAGCTCTTCACTTATGCGGTCGATATTTCCAACGGTGCAATTGTCTGGCAGCAAGAAGCTCCGCGTCCTCGTCGTACCAGATTCCACTCCAAGAATGGTCCAGCGGCTGCTTCTGCGGCGGTCGATGCAGATACTGTTGTCGTGTTCTTTGATGAGTACGGGATGCTCGCATATGACCATCAAGGCAACGAGCGTTGGCGACTACCGTTAGGGCCATTCTTCAATATCTATGGAATGGGGGCGTCACCGATCCTGGTTGACGACATCGCTGTTTTGGCGTGTGACGACGGCAAATCTTCTTACGTGATCGGAGTCGATAAGGTGACTGGTGACGTGCGCTACAAAGTTGATCGACCTAATGCTGTCAGCGGTCATTGCACTCCAGTCGTGTATCGCCCTGAGGGGGCACCTACTCAGTTTCTATTGCCCGGTTCCTTTCTATTGGATGCATACGATGCGAAAACTGGCAAGCGCATCTGGTGGATTCGCGGGCTGCCTTCTGAGATGAAGTCTGTGCCTGTTCTGATCGGTGATACCCTGTGGATACATGGCTATGGGAGTCCTCAGAACAACAAAGGCCGTCAAATTGAGTTGCCTTCGTTTGTGGATGCTTTGAGGCAGATGGATCAGGACGGTGATGAGGCAATCAGCAAGGGGGAGATCCAGGATCGGCGGGTCTCACGCTACTACGGCTTCCTCGATCTTGATAAGAGCGGCACGTTAGATGCTGACGAATGGCGGCTTTGTCGTGCATCTTATGCTTCGGTCAACGCTGCAATGGCAGTTCGGTGTGGTGGTTCAGGTGACATGACGGAGCAGAGCATGATCTGGCAGTACTATCGTTCGATCCCTCAGTTGCCATCGCCACTGATCGTCAACAATCTCTACTACTTGGTTGCTGACCAAGGTGGCATGGTGACGACTCTCAGCGCAGACAAAGGTACGCTAGTAGCTAAGGCTCGTGTTGGCGCCGCCGGCGATGCTTGTTTTACGGCGCCCGTAAGCGGTGACAATAAGATCTATCTGCTTAGCGAGGCGGGCCAGTTAACGATTCTAGATGCTACGAAAGGTCTTGAGCCAATCCATGTCGCTGACTTTGACGAAGCTTGTTTTGCGACGCCGGCCCTGGTTGGTAACCGGGTCTGGTTACGCACAAGTGGACATCTCTACTGTTTTGGAGAAGGGCAATGAGAAGTCCACGGACAGCAGTGTGGTTGCTCGCGTTCGCGTTGATAGGTCTATGTCGACCCGATTGTTGTATGGCCCAGGAATGGTCGCGTTTTCGGGGGCCGCACGGTCAAGGCGTCGTCGTGTTGGATTTGCCTACGACGTTCACAGAAAAGAACGTCACTTGGCGTGTGGAGGTCGGCGGCACTGGACATTCCTCACCGGTCTTGTGGGGAGACCTGCTATTCCTGACTCGTGTTGCCGAGGCCAAGAGTGCGCGGGAGGTTGTGTGTTATGCAGCATCAACTGGTAAGGAGGTGTGGTCATACGAATGTCGCTTCGATGCACATAAGCAACACAAGCTCAACAGCTTTGCTGCTGCAACGGCCGCTGTTGATGAGCTGGGTGTATACGTCATGTGGACTTCCGGCGAGAAGCTTGTGGCGATGGCTATTGATCATCAGGGTAAGTTGCTTTGGGAAAGCGAGCTTGGTGCCTACTACGCGCAGCATGGCAGTGGCAATTCGCCAGTTGTGCATGGAGAAATGGTTTTTATCGCCAGCGAGAATGAGGGCGAAGACTGTTTTCTGATGGCGTTGGATCGCAAGACCGGGAAGCGAGCTTGGCGCGAAGACCTTGCGAAGAGCCCTCGCTGGGCTTGTTATTCGCCGCCGTTCTTCTTTCAGCCCCCGAAGGGTAAAGCAGTCATGTTGATCGCCAGCGCGGCGCATGGTTTGACGGCTTTTGAAGCTGCTACCGGCAAGGTGCGATGGCACGCTAATCCAGGCTTCAAGAATCGTTTCGTTGCCGTTCCCGTTATGTCCGGCAACAAGCTTCTGGTCAATACTGGCAGCGGCAACTCAGGCAAAGAGTGTGTTGTCTTTGAGGTTAGTGAGGATGCTGCAACCGAACCTGAAATCAGTTTCCGACTACGGCGTGGCTTACCATACGTCCCGAGCGCAATTGCAGTCGGTGGCCGCTTCTTTCTATTTGCGGATAGCGGATTTGCTAGCTGCATAGATGCCAGTAGTGGGGACGAGCTATGGCGTGAGCGAATCGACGGCAAGTTCTTCAGCTCGCCAGTTAGTAATGGCGAATCGATCTACATCTGTGATCGGGAAGGACGCCTTTGGACATTCTCGAAGGAGAAGTTTGAGGTCCTTGGCAGCTTTGACTTAGGAGCGCCAATTTGCGCAACGCCCGCATTGGCGCGCGGTGCCATGTTTGTCCGCACCGCGCATGAGCTCATCCGATTAGAGCGTGTCGCCAGCAAGTAGTTGCGGCTACTTGCTGGTATCGCCGATGCAATACAGCGCCTTGTGACCGCGAAGGTAGATCTCATCACCAATCACAACTGGGCTGGCGTCGAAGACATCATCTAGTTGATTCGTTGCGACTACTTCATAGCTAGTACCTGCTTTGAAGACTTTGGTCGCGCCTTCACGCGATGGCAGATAGACATTGCCACCAGCACCTACTGGGGATGAGTAGATTGTGCGCAAGCTTTCAAGGCGCTGGCCCTCGTAGCAGGGCTTGCCTGTTTCGCTGTCGAGGCAGGTCAGAACTGCGTTGTTGCTTCGAACGAAGTATAGATGTTTGCCGTATAGCAGCGCCGATGGCACGTAGGAGGTCTGGCGGTTGTGCTGCCAGAGCATGTTGTCGCTGTCGGTGATGTCGCCTTTGGCGCCTATTAACTTGATGGCTTGGAATGCTGCGCCGCGAAATCCGCTCATCAAGTATGCGATGCCGTCACGAACGATTGGGGTTGGGATTGCGTTTGTGGTCATGCCTGAAGCAGTCCAGACCTCGTCACCGTTGGTTACATCGTAGGCACGAGTTGCACCTGTGGCGGTCACAATCGCGATGGTCTTACCGTCGGCTTGCGTGATGATTGGTGTTGACCAACTTGTGACCTCCTCGCGCGCCTTGCGCCATAGCTCGTCGCCGGTTTCTACGTTGAGCGCGCAAATAAACGAATCCCCCTCGTGGTCCCAGTTCACAATCAAGCGATCCTTCCAGAGCGCTGGCGAGCTACCTTCGCCGAATTGATTGCGCGTTCGCATGATGCCGAGATCTTTTGACCAGAGCAGCTTGCCGCTCATGTCAAGGCAGTGAATGCCACGCGAGCCGAAGTGCGCGTAGATACGATTACCGTCTGTAATCGGTGAGTTGGATGCTTGCGAACCAGTCTTGTGTCCACCTTCATGAGGAACTGCTTTCTTGACTGTGGTAGTCCAAATTTCTGACCCGTCGATACGATTCATGCAGATGACTTGGAACTCGAAGACCTTGGTTGGCTTTGGATAGTTGCCGCCGCCTCCAAATCCACGACCACGCCCTGAGCGACCACGCCCACGACGTTGACGATTGTTCTGGGGTTGCTCAGAGGTGTCCTTCGCTGCCGTAGCGGGATCCTGCTCATCCGTCTCGATCGCGGTTGTGAGATACATGCGATCGCCCCATACAATCGGCGTTGAGTTACCGAGACCGGGTAGTTGCGTCTTCCACTTGATGTTGCTGTCTTCGCTCCACTCTGTGGGGGGATTTCCAGCAGCAGTTCCTGTGCCGTCTGGGCCTCGCCACGTCGCCCAATTGTTCTGGGTCGGGTCTTGTGTGGCAGCCGCTTGCTGCTGGTCGCTGGGTTCAATCACTCCGTACATGTGCCCGCCATGATCTTTCCCTGACCATAGGCCGGCGTATTGATCACCATGGATGATGATTCGCGCGTTGAACTTGCCAAGTGTCGGGACCACCAGATCGGTAACTTGAATCGTTGGCGTCTCACCAGCCCAGAAGACGTCGACACCTAATGGCAAGGTTACTGAGTTGCCGTTGTATTCAATGCTGGCATTGAACTGCCACTTTTCGTCACGCAGCTTCTTGACCGATGCGATCTTGTAGCTGTCTTTTTGTGGCGGCGTATTCTTACCTGTCTCCGTGAAGTGACCTGTCATGTGACAGCCGCTCATCAGAGTTTGGAACGCAGATTCAAGTGCCGCACGTTCTATCAGTTCGAGATCGGTCTGCGCCGAAAGGGTGGCTGCTAGAAGGCTGGCGAGCAATAGCTGGGAAGCGTGAGTCTTCATCATGGATACCTCTACAAGACAGGCATAGTTGACGGGGTGTGTTCCAGATAGGTCTTCGAGATGCTGGTGTGCTTCTCGTCAGTAGATACTACAGAAATGTGGCTTGTCTCATTGCTGGCTAGTAGCTCAGTCACCTTGCAGCCCGTCGAGCAGTTTGCCGCGGGTGGCCAAGGTGCTTGCTAACCAGACCCAGAAAAGGCCGCTTATGGCAATGACGCCGATGAAAGTGAAGATTGGTGAAAGAGGCAAACCGTGTTCTTGAGTGATCGCTGGCGCGATGGCTAATCCAGCTGCAAGCCCGCCCGTAGCAACTCCAAGCGCAAGCAACAGCCCGTGCTCAAAGAATATGAGTCTGCGTACATCGCTGATCGAAAAGCCAACGGCGCGCGCCGCGGCGAGTTCTGGACGGCGTTCGAGCGTATTGCGCAGCACTACGACTCCTAGGCCAACGGTGCCAAGGAGCAGGCCGAGTCCGCCGAGCAGCTGAAAGATCGTCAGATACGTGTTTTGAACTGCTTGGAAGGCTGCGAGCCGGCTCTTGGTTGCTGTGACTTCTAGGCCGATGTCTTCCAGGGCGCTGGTCAGTTCTGCTTGCACTTGATCTTGTTTCTGCTCGGGGGCATCGATGAGAAACATTCGGTAGCCGCTTGCGCTTGGAAAGCGCTCGCGCATGTGATCGTCTGAGATGATCAAATTACCCTGCAAGATTGAGTCCGCAACAGTGCCTACGATGCGCACAGAAAACGCGTTGCCAGCTTCGTCACGGTAGGCAAGTGAGTCGCCGAGTTTCTTGTGCAAGGCCCATGCGACACTGCCGCCGTCGCCAATAGCAGGGACTACATTGTCGCCGAAGTCTTCTTGAAGCATCAGCCACGGGCTCGTGTCGCGGTCTTCTTTTGCTAGACTGCGAGTGAAGCGGAAGCATTCGCGGCTTGCGAGAGACTGCGGCCGGACGGCAACCAGCTGTGGGGTTTGCGCAGTGCTTAGATTTAGGCAGCTTGCGTCGTCACCGTTGCGAACACGCAGCGGGACAATGGAAACGTCTTCTAGTTGTTCTTCATCGAGAGCGTAGGCTTCGCGGCCCGTGGCAGTTTCTAGATCTCGCAATACGGGAAGTGTCGATCTTGCGAACAGAGCAAAGCCTCCTGTACCAGAAGTGCGGTCGGTTGAGTCATCCGGTGGTGTCAATCGATTCGATTGGATCGCAACGGTCAGAAACGTCCCGCTAGCCAGCAACGCAATCGTAGCAATGCTGCGGTTTGGCCTTCGGCCAGTGTTGCGTAGACCAAGTGACAGCAGGCTTTTGATGGTCGATTGCCCTGGCGAGCTTAGTCCTGTCAGTATTCGTCTGCAGCCGAGCAGTGCGCCAATCAGTAGTAGCGCACCGCCACCAAAGAAAGCGCTGGTCGCTTTATTGGGTTCTGCGTTGGTGACTAGGTAGGCTGCGCCGAGTAGGCATAGAATGCAAAGTATTGCATTCGTCCAACGCCGGCTAAACCCAGATGCACCGGTGTCACTGCGGCCTCTGCGCGCCTTCAGCAATTCGATTGCTGGCAGTCGGAAGGCTCGTCGCATTGTCCAGAGGATTGCCACGAGTGCTGATCCAATCGCACAACTTGCGCCGATAAGGACAGAGGACGGCACGATATGCGCAGTCAGCGTTGTTTGGCCTACTGTGTCTTGCCATAGCGTATCGAGCGCATAGAGAACCGTGTGAGTGTAGCCGGCACCGCCTAACGCCCCAATCAGGCTGCCGACGCTTGCAAGCAGCACTGCCTCTCGAAAAAACAGCGACCGTACAGTGCCGGGCGCGTAACCAATTGCCAGCAGTGTGCCGATCTCGCTCTGTCGTTGCTCAACCCCAAATGCAAACATCATTGCGGCTAGCAAAAGCGCTGCCACGATGAGGAAGAAGCTGAGTCCGAGATACAGGCTGCCGAAGTCAGTGGCTGGGATACCCGCGGCGACAGCTGGTCCACGAAAATCCTGAAAGAACAGACTGAGCGAACTAGGATCTATTAGGCGTGGAAGCTCGGCCTCAAGTTGCTCGCGTTTGCTACTGCTTGTGCGCACAGAGGTGAGCGTGCCGAATCGGTTGCTCCATAGTTTTTGTCCAGCGGCCAGGGTGACGAATCCCTTTGGAGTGCCTTTATGCTGGGCCCAATAATCCTGATCGTTATCTTTAAGCTTCTGCAGGTCGACAGGGATACCTGGCTCCCAATCCCGACAGTTCTTAGCTTCTGCGAGACCCGGAAACGCTGGCATCAATGTGGCATCAGCGGCTGCGCCGGTAAGCGGTACGACTGAGTGAACGCGAAATGTGCTGCTACGCTCTTCGAATTGTAGCTCGCTGTTCATGGCCGTGTAGCTCACTGCAATGCGATCGCCGACGCCCACGTTTAGATCGTCAGCAAGCCATTGGTTGCAGACGATTTGGTCGTCGGTGACCGTCGGTCCTACAAGGTCTCGAAGTTCTCGAAGCTTGCCTGGGGTATCAGCATTGGCGGTTAGCGGTCCGATTGCCGAGACCATCGAATATGGAGTCGCCGTATCATCGCTCTTCAGTGAGTTTACGAAGTAGGTGACGACGCCGATGGCGTTTGGAGTAACGGTTTGGATTGCAGCTACGATGGGGGCATCCAAGAATACCCGTGAGCTCGTCAGTTCTAGGTAGCCTTGCTCGACGTTGTTGCTGATCTGCAATTCGGCATCGGCGATGCGCCATGTAGCTTTTAATGCGGCGTCGGCTGCTGCAACTGGCAAGTCGGTCAGCAGCATGTTGGCACGACCCGGAAGTTCTAGCTCTTGTTGCAGCCACTCCAGTGCAACGAAAACGTTGAAAGGGGGTATCTGGCTAGTACGTAGGCCAAATCGGCCAAAGTCCTGTTCGCTAACGATGGCGTCAATTTCGACGCGGAGGCCGAATGAGATGTCGTCAACGGTTGCCATCGTTGCTTCGACGGGCATCAGGCTTGGCTTCTCGACCCGAATAATGATCTCGTCACCAACTACGACTGACAGTTGTTGCGCCAGGCGTGCGTTCAGCAGAGCGTGCCCCGGCTCGGGGGCAGGCATTGCCCGGCCCGAAGAGCTCATAGCAAAGAAATCGTCGGTGATACCAAACACATCGACAATGCCCGTGCGAGTAGCGCCACCGGCACTTGCAGCTACGCCGGGTAGTTGCATAAGTGGCACGCATGAGGCGTTGTCGGTGGTGCTAGCAATCAGCTTTGCTAGGTCTGCCTGGACGAAGCGATCTCCCGTCGCGAGGGCCGAAGAGAATTGGCCGACTCGTTGCAGGGCTTGATCCCGCAGGCTGAGTTTGACTGAGTCCCCAACAGACAGCGCTCCAACAAGCACCATGGTCGCGCAAATTACGCCCAGTAGCACCCCGAGCTGAGTGCGCCAGTAATGGCGGATGCCACGCAATGCGAGCAGCCACTGGCTCATGAGGGCGTGTCCGATTGCGATAGAGTACCATCACGCAATTCTAGGATGCGGCGCATCCGGTTGGCGAGACGGCGTGAATGGGTCACTGTCAGCAGGGCTACGTCGTGGCGTTCATTTAGTTCGCAGAGTAGATCGCCGAGCTGATCTGTTCCCCGCTCGTCAAGCGAGCCGGTCGGTTCGTCTGCCAGCAGCACGCGTGGCTTATTGATTAGGGCACGAACAACAGCGACTCGCTGTTGCTCTCCGCCAGAAAGCTGTGCTGGACGATGATGCAGCCTTTCGCCAAGACCAACTTCGCTGAGTAGTTCGCGGGCTCGTTCGGGGGCCGTGCGTCGGTGTTCATCTTTTGGGTGAACTAGGGTTGGCACCAGCACGTTTTCGAGTGCCGAGCATTGAGGCAGCAAATGGTGCGATTGGAAAATGAAGCCGATTTGCTGATTACGGAGTGATGCTAGCTGTTGCTGATTCCGATCGCTTAGTGGTGCACTGTCAAATCGAACACTGCCACTCGTTGGCGCTAGCAGGCCGCCAATGATGTTGAGCAATGTGCTTTTACCTGACCCCGAAGGGCCAAGAATCGCGACTGTGTCGCGTGCGCACACCGTTAGATCGATGCTGCGCAGCACTTCGGTATTGTGACCGAAGTGCTTGGTGACATTTCGCAGTTCGATCAATTCAGCAGTCATTTTGGTGCTGTGACGTCGGCAGGTGGTGCTTTACCAGCGCCACTAGGTGCAGGTTTATAGAGACTGACGAGCAAACCGCCAGTTGCCGCGAGCAGGATGCCGAGCAAGAAGCGCCAGTCAAGTTTTGCCCAACCTCCTGCCGGTGGATGAATCGTCATTGCGACGAATGCATTTACGATTGGAGCACCCGCAAAGATGATCGACATCACGGCAGCGGGATGGCCCTTTGCTCCAAATGCTAGCAGCACACCAAATGCCCCAACCGCGCCGACGACCCCTGCAATCAGTGAAAGACCGATAGCCTTGCCTGGCATTGACCAGGATGCCTTGGCAGCTAGCAACATGCCGGCAGGCGCTAATACGGCGATCAAGAAGTAGGCGATGCCAACCCAGAAGAACGCCTTATAGCGTCCGTTAACGGGGTCACCCATGCTGACCTGGCCTGAGTGCAGTAGCACTCCATACAAACCCCACGAAGCGACTGTGAGCAGGGCGAATAGGATCCAAGTTTGCATGGTTAGATTGTCGGGTGGTTGGGGCTTGGCCGCAAGGAAACTGAGTAGCTCATCTTGGTGCGGTCCTGCGATTCGTCAGTGACGGTTCTTCTACCATCCCCGTGTGTCTGGGCAGGTTACCCATTCCGCCTGAGAGATCAGCAATTACACCTAGCCCGATATTAGGCTGCTACAGATCTGGGCGACGTTCTGAGCCATGTGTTCGTTCGTAAAATTTGTGGTGACGGAAGTGTGTCCGGCCTTGCTGAGCTTGTGGTGCAGCTCATCGTTGCTCAGCACAGATTCAAGAGCGTCGGCTAACGACTCACTGTCTTCAGGTTCACAAAGTATCCCGCCACCTGTGGCTTTGATGATTTCTGGGAACGCGGCATGACGTGGTTGGACAACAGGCACACCTGCAGCCATCGCCTCGAGCAGATACAGGCCAAATGACTCCTGATAACGCGCAGGCACTGACAGTGCTGTCAGCGTATGCAGGAACGCGACCTTGGCTGTCCGGTCCACATTCGGGAGGAAATCGGTGTCGTTGATGAAACCGGCACTTCTAATCCGTTGCCGCAACTCGGTGACATAGGCTTTGTCTTCTGCGAGTTGCACTCCAGCGACCCGTAGACGTAGGCCAGGAATAGAGTTTCGTTGCTTGAGGGTTATGAAGGCGTCAACCAGCGTGTCTAGACCCTTGTCCTCACACATGCGTGCTAGGAAGCCGATTGTCTTAGGTCGCGGCGAGCTTGTATCTGGCAGGATGAATTGATCTACATCAATGCCGTTATGTACGACGTGCAGTTTTTGCGGCGCGACCTCAAGACGCCTACGCATCTCATCACCGTATGTCTTACTGACAGCGATGAGCCCATCGACTTCCTTGCTCCGTTCCCGAAGCGCAAGCCATGCAGCTGCTGCATCGACTTCAGCAAGTGAATCAAGGAATGGTGTTTCGCCTTGAAGGGTGACAACGATGGGTGCTTTGATGCTTTCACGAACGCGCCTTACGATGCCCATGAGCATGGCGTTAGAGATAATCACAACGTCTGGTTTGGGTTGCGTTGCGATCCAGGCAGTCAATTTGTCAATTTCGGTTGCTTGTCGGCCAGACTCGCCTCGCAAGATCGAGACCGTCATCGGACCAAGGCCTTTGGCATCCGTCATGTTGCCGCGCTGTGACGCCCAGCGCAGCAGGCTTGGCCGGTCTAGCCAGTTGGCTACAAACCGGGGTAAATAGCGGGCGATCTTGCTTTTTTGCTGTAGGTAGACATTGATGCCTCCCATATGCACTGGCGCTTCTGGACCTTGGCGTTCTAGTTGAAACGGCAGATAGAGAGGCACTGACTGTACTTCGTGCCCGAGGCTTCTTAGCCCACGGCCCAGCGCGTCATCGCGGAGGCAGCTGCCACAGTAGAAGTGGCCGGTGCCTGGTGTCAGCAGCATCACACGCATGGTTGTTACTTGGCTGCTATTGGTGCCTGAAAGGCGTAAACGCGATGGTCCCCAGTGCCGATTACAATCATGCCTTCGACGACAGCTGGTGATGAGTAGATCGACTTACCGATGTCGTATCTCCATAGTTCTTTGCCATCTGCTAGTGACAGCAAATAGATCCTGCCGTCACCAGAACCGAATACGACTTTGTCGCCGGCGATTACGGGTGATGCATCTACTTTCCGGCGTGTCTTGAAGCGCCATTGTGGTTTGCCATCTTTGCGTAGCACGCAATGCATGTATTTATCACGCCCGCCAAACACGACGTATTTGTCATTCAGCGCAGGTGAAGACACAAAGCCATCTCGTTTACTTGTGTAACGCCAGTCGATGTCGCCGCTGTCTAGATCGACTCGAAGGAATTCGTTGCCGTAGTGGCCGAAGTAGGCTTTGTCTGCGTGCAACGCCACCGACCCGGCAACTTGACAACCAGATCCGAGTTCAATCTTCGTGACGCGCTGGCCCGTTTCGCCATTGACGAGGTGAAGGCCGGCATCACATCCGCCAAAGACAATCTCTCGGTTGTGGATGGCCGGCGTGCCATTCACAAAGTTGTCTGTCTCATAGGTCCATAGCTTGTTGCCGGCTTGGTCGAGGCAGTAGACGTTTGCGTCGTAGCTGCCGACGACGATACGGATCTGGCCGTTTCTACCGATGAACCAGTTTGCGCCGCCCAGGATTTTATCTTGTGTCTCGAACTTCCAGGCTAGCTTGCCAGTGTCTGCCTCCAGCGCATAAAGAACACCATCAGATGAACCTGTGTAGACGCGGCCGTCGATGACCAAGGTTGGTGCTTCGACCATGTCAGGAGTCGCGTAAGCCCAGCGCTTTTTGCCTGTGGTTAGATCGATGGCGTAGATCGAGTTGTCAGTAGAGCCGACGTATACGGTGTTACCGACGATCGTTGGTGACGATAGGATCTCACCCTGGGTTTCATACGCCCAAGCTAGCTTCGGTTGGTTGCCGATGCGGCCGAGTGAGTTTCCGTGCAGTTGGGGGTTGCCTCGATAATGCGGCCATTCTGTTTTGGAGGCGATGGCCGGTTTGACGGTTCTGGACGTGTCTGCAGTTGCCGGCTGTATGGATGCAGGGGGCGCTGCTGCTGTTGGCGGGGCGAACTGGTAGGTGGACTCGAATTGATATTTAGACAGCAAGTCCCGGCGCAGTTTGAGCACCTCGGAACTGCGCGCTTTACCGCCGCCTAATTCGATTGTCAGAGTCGCCTTTACATCCACAAATTCTGTGACCTTACGATCGATCACCTGCACGAGATGCCAGCCTGATTCGGATTTGACCGGTTGGGATACGGCTTCTACCGCAAGCCCTCGAACGACTTTTGCAAACTCCTCGCCGTAGCGGTGGTAGTTGTAGCCTGCGAGCACGCCGGCTTTTGATTTGCGTTTGGGATCGCGAAGTAGTCGGCGGGTAAGCCGGTCGTGTGATTCTTTGAGGATGTCGTCAAACGGGGTGCCTTGTCCGATTCGTTGGCGTAGTTCGGTCGCGCGCTGTTGGGCAGTTTGTGGCTTCGATGCTGTGTCGATGCAAAGAACTTGTCGAACAACGACCCGGATGCCATCTCGTCCATAACGATGATGAAAGCGAGCCATCAGTGCTTCGTGATCAATTGATCGACTGGCTCCAACCAATGCACGGATTCGTAAGTCGCGCAGTTCGTCGGTTGCATAGCGAGCGATAGAGCCGCCAATCTGGATGCCGCTTTGACTAGATTCTATTACAGCTCGCATTGCCAGCGAGCGTGCGAGCGTTGCGGCAGTGCGAGCTAGGTCTTGGGCTGCGCATTCTTGTGCGATCAGATAGTCGAAGGCAAGATTCTCGAGAACGCGGGGACTCTTGCGATCGCCAGCATATCGACTGAATGCAGTGTTGCTGATATCGCCAACTGTTGTCGTAGCTGCGATGCCAGACTCAGTGTGGTCACCACGTTCCGTAAAAAATGCGCCACTAGGATCAAGTCGCAGCGTCTGCGCACTGGTGGTGCCGATTAGGAATACAAGTGAGGCCGTTGCAGCAGCCGTTCTCGTGAGCTGTCCCATTCTCATGAGACGATCTGCGCAAATAGGAAACGAAATGCTTTGGCGTCGGCCGACCGCGGATTGAATTGCGCAGTCCATTGTTCTGCCGCTTGGGTTGCGAGCATCTCGACGGCAGATGACGGAATGTTCTCTGGGATGCGGTCGAAGCCCGCAACCTTGACGAGTTCGCGAAGTCGACTGATCAGCTTCAGGACTGCGTCCTGCGTTGATTCGGACCGTTCTGCCACGCCTGCATCGTAGGCTAGCTCCGCATAACCTAAGGCGGCGTGCTTGTTGTCGGCATTGAAGCGCACCACGAATGGCAGCATTTGACCGACGGCTTGGCCGTGCACGATGTCGAAGTGAGTGGTTAGTGGGTTCGCCATCGAGTGAGCGGCTCCAAGCATGCTGTTTTCTATTGCGATGCCGGCAGCAGCAGCTGCCCGCAGCATGGCGCTGCGGGCCGAGACGTTATCAGTATCGGTGAGGGTGGTCTCGAAGTTGCGCTCGACGAGTCGGAAGGCCTCGCGCGCGTATAGCACTGAGGCCTCCGATCGCGCTGTTGTTACAGCTGTTTCGACGGCGTGAGCGAGAGTGTCGAGGCCAGCACATGCGGCAACGAATCGAGGCTGGCTGTGAGTGAGGTCTGGGTCGAGAATCGCAAAAACTGGCGCATCGCCGCCACACGCCATTTTTTGGCCGGTATCACTGTTGCCAATTAGCGCGAATGACTGCACCTCGCTGCCGGTTCCCGCAGTCGTTGGGATTGCGATCACTGGCGGCTGGGAGTGTTCGCCAGTTTTTCGGCCAACATGGTCGCGCATGCGGCCGCCGCTCGCAGCGAGCGTTGAGCATCCTTTTGCTACATCGATGCTGCTGCCACCACCGATTGCTACAATCCAATCAGGGGCATCATTGCCGAAGGCTTTACGATATTCAGCAAGGCATAGGTCGACATCGCGTTCTGTCGGGTTTTGTTGGACGTTGTCAAAGCGGTGGCACGCGATACCACAGTTTGCGAATAGCTTTTCGATCCGTGCGACATGACCAGCGGCAACGATGCCTGGATCAGTAACTAGGAAGACGCGACCTTCCGTAATGTCTGTGACCTCATCGAGGCATCCCTGCCCGGAGATCAATTCAGTTCGGATCGAGAAGGGGCGCGAGTCCATTACCAATTATTGGCTCGTTGGATCGCACGTCGTTCATAGAGGAACTCGAATAGGTTGCCCTCGTGAGGCTGATCCCATTCAACATATGATGTCGGCACGGGTCCTAGATTGAGCCGGTCGACGTCGTGAGATTGCGTCAGTTCTTCGATCAGCTGCGGTTCGCGGGTAATTGCGGTCACAACTAGACTTGGCCCCATTGCTGCTACTAGCTCCTCGTGTGGGACTTCTACAACTGCAGCGAACGGGAACATGAACTCAGTTTTGGCTAGTGGGTGATCGATGTGCTCGCAGTGAATGATAGTTGGTAGCAAGTAAGGCGCGCCGTCAAACTCCATTGTTCGGGGCTCTTCGCGATACTTGGCAGTTAGGTCTTCAGCGCCGCCGTCGGCAATGTCTGCCGTGATCTTTGCGTCAATGAACTCAGCGTAGTTCCGATTTGCGAATGCCGACAGCGTGGCGTTTTCGTCTTCAGATTTAGCAGGTCGATGGCTGGCGAGGTCTTCTGCGAGTGCCGTGGCGATTTCTTTGCCATGCGATGGCACTAAGATAGAGGACGCGTTGACGCAGCTGCGACCGCCATTCGCGGCTACAGAGGCGAGTAAAACTGGCAGGTGGTCACGCCAATTCTCGATTTCGTCTTTGCCGATCAAGACCTTGCTGCGGCCGGGACCGTGCAATTGCACCCGCGCATCATTCTTATAGGCATCGGTGACTGCGGCGTCGCCAAACAGCAGAGTGCGCTCACAGCGATCAAGGATGATACCTGAGCCTTCGTGGTCAGTGGGGTAGAAGCTGAAGGCTTCACGTGGACAGCCAGCTGCTATGAATGCCTGCATGATTCGCAGTGGTGTCCAGGGTTCTTCGCGACCTGGTTTGATTACCACTGGCATTCCCAGTGCCAGTGAAGGCATCCAGATGGAATTTACGCCGGGTGAATTGCTTGGCAGTATCACTCCCAGAGATTTCGTAGTTGGCGAGTAGTGGACAGGGATACCGCCATGCTCGCCAAATCCAGTTTCTACAACGCTCGGATTCATGCCGCGCATCAGGCCCAGCAAGATGCCCTGCATGCCGTCAAAGACCGTGAAGATCTTCTGCATGTTCTTGCGTACCAAAACATCTGGTAGGCCGCTGGTTTTGCTTAGTGTGGCGATGTACTGATCCGGTGTTTGGGAATCACCTTCCGAGTTAAGGGGCAGGGATGCGTTCAGGAAAAGCTGTCCAGCCTCACGGCAGATTTCTAAGAGGCGCTCGGTGCTTAGGGCGCGAAGGGTTGCTGCGGCTGCGTCTTGACGGCGCAGGTCACGCTTGATCATGGCCGCATTGCACTGGCTGATGCGTGCCAACGGTTCTTCGCTGCCGATGCCTGTCAGTTCGTTCTGTTCGAGCGAGGTGTATTCGACTCCCGCACGCAGAGCTGGAATGTGTGGCGAACTCAATATACTCCCTCCACGATCTTGGCTGCTTCAGCACCGAACGGCCTGACTTCGGCGACCCCATCCCATGGGTAGGCTTCACATGGTGCTCGGCGCAGGGCTTCGTCTCGCTCTAAGAAGCGAGGCATGAAGAACTCTTTGGTCAGCGTTGTTAATTCGACGCGACCCCACTTCTCGTAGTCAACAATGTTGTCGGTGTGATCTGGATCGACGACCCGCAATACTGCCCGCGGTTGTGGGGCGTAGTAGGTGATCGAATAATTATCTTCTTTGAGCGTGCGACGGTGAGCAGCGAGCCCCATTAGCGTGTTCCCGTAGGTGGGCACAAACTCAATTTCGCCCTCCAGGATCTCTTCGCAGATGAAGCGCGTCGACTGGGGATTCATGGTCGTTCCTCCGCAGAAGACTCCCTTAATGCCAGCCTCTACCAGCGAAATCCGGTCGCCGAGTTCTTCAAGAAGTTTTGGCGTCGTGAATAGGGCCGTCACCTTGCGATGTTTAAGCAGCGACATCGCTTGGTCTACTACATGCGTCATGTAGGCCTTTGCCTGATCAAATTGCTTAGACTTGATAAGCTTTTTGACCCATCGAGGATCGAGATCCACGAAGTAGCACGATGAGCCGCGGAAGTTGGCTAGGTGTTCTATCGCTAGCCGTAGACGGCGTGGTCCTGTAGGACCGACCATCAGCCAGTGACCACCAGGTGGGAACGACTCGTCGCTTAGCGACTCGGAGAACTGCTCGTAGTCAGTCTTATAGTCATCCCAGCCGACACGCTGCTTTGGCATGCCGGTTGTCCCTCCTGTTTCGAAGATCGTGTAGGGCCGACCATGGTATCCGCGTGGTATGAAACGCTCGTGTGGTTCCGTCCGCAGCAATTCCCCATCGAAGTGCGGAAAGCGGGTGATGTCGGCAAATGACGTGACATCTTTCAGGGGATCGAAGTTGCAAGTCTTTGCCCACTCTAGCCAGTGGGGAGTGCCGGTCTCCGGTGAGAAGTGCCATCGCACCATCTCAACAAAGTGGCTGTCGAGGTCTGGTCGGGTTGATTGTTGATTACTCATTGTCGAGATTGCCGGATCCATTCGCTTGGTTGGCTCCGATGCCGAAGTAGCGGTTCACGGTGTTTGCCGGCAGTGGCTTGGTGATCAAGCTGACAACGACGAGCGCGCTCGACGAGGCCAAGATCATGATGGCAACTGGCATCATGCCCCAGATCAGGTAGTCACCCTCTGGACTTGAGCCCGAGAGGGTTGGTGCCAGCAATCCGTCATAAAATAATGCAGACCAAATGATGCCGGCAACGATTACCGACGCGATGGCGCCTGCGCGGGTTGTGCGTCGCCAGTAGACGGCTGCAACAACCAGCGGGAAGAGGCTCGCAAAGCCACTGAAGCACCAGATCGCGAGATCAAAGATGTTCGGTGGCGGGAATAGCGATAGCACGTAGGTGAGTACGACGATTGCCACGATAAACCAACGGCCAAGCTTAACTCGCTGCGATTCGCTGACGTTTTCTTCGCCCAAAGCGTGCACCACGATGTCGTGTGTGAACATCGTGCCCAGGCAGACAAACTGTGAGTCAAGCGATGACATGATCGCAGCTAAAATACCTGCGATGAGCAGTCCCGTGATCCAAGGGCTTTTCAATTGCATGCCGACCATTTTGGCGAGCACTGCATTGGAGTTGCCACCGGGGGCTTCGATACCGGCGCCGGCGGCCCAGACACCAATCAGAACGCATGGCAACCAGACGATCATGATGAAGATCGGGTGCGCGATGACCGTCATGCGAAAAGTCTTAGCGCTGCGTGCCGTTAGCCAGTGTTGGAACAGGTGCGGGAACATGCCGACGGAGAGTGGCACGAAGCAGTAGCTGATAAATTGCAGGTGGCCGATTTCTCCTTCGCGAGCGAGCAGTTGTGGAGTGTTATTGGCTACCGCCTCGGTGGCTGCTTCAATGCCGCCAAGTGAGTTGGATATCAGTACAAATGCAAGCAGGCCGACCGCCATGAATACGATCGTCTGGACAGCGTTAGCCAAAGCTGCTGCGCGCACTCCGCCAGTCAAAATATAGGCAAGCACGACAGCGCAGATCACAGCTCCTGTCAGCGAGGTAGGCACGCCCGAGACCCCTTTAAGGACGGAGCCGGCACCTAGTAGGCCAATCAGCAAGTATGGGACAACCAGCCCAACAAGTACTGGAAAGAGCAAATAGCCAAGCAGGTTCGAGTCGAATCGGTTCCGGAAGAACTGGATCTGCGTGACGTAGTTATAACGTTTGCCGATTGCCCAAAGTTTGATGCCAACCAGGAAGAAGACGAGTGAGTGGATGATGCCTGAGGCCGAGGCCATCAACCCATAGACACCGATGCCGTTGTCGTAGGCTTTACCCGTTGAGCCAACCAATGCAAACGCAGTCATGGTCGTGCCGAATACGCTCATCAACAGCAAGAACGGCCCAATCGAACGGCTAGCGACAAAGTAGTCGCCCGCAGAGCCGCGTGGGCGGCGGCTGTTCATGATGCTGAAGATCAGCAGCAGAGCAAGGTAGATGCCGACAACGATGAGCGGGGTTGTGCTCTTTGGCGGCCCCTGAAGGAGATAGCTGATCATTTATCGCCTGCCTTCTTTGAGTGGGCCGAATCGGCTGATACAGCTTTGAGTTCAGGATCTTCTTCGACTAACTCCTCTGCCCATTCTTCGATGTGCTTTGGCCATGCAAACCTGACAACCAGTGCCCATGAAGCGGCAGCGCCGATTGAGATTAGCCCTTGGTAGAATAGGCCAACGGGTAGGAAGCCGAACACCAAGCTTCGATCATTCCAATTCCAGAAGTCGTAATGCAGGATCGCGAGAAGGGCGACGAGTGCCCACGCAAACTTTCCAGCGGATGACATGCCACGGGCCTCGGCAGAGTTGTTCATTTGCTGGGCTTTGCGAACGCGAACAAGTGCGTGTGGGTTGCGAGGTAGAGGACCCCGTTGGCCGCAATCGGCGATGAGTAGATTGGAATCCCGAAGTCGACTTCTACGACGCTCTTCTTATCAAAGTTCTTCGTGGCTGGCGCGCTGACTAAAAAGCCATCTTCAATGCCAACATAGACGCGGCCGTCGGCAACAAGCACTGACCCCCAGATATGGGCGCTAGTGTCGTACTTCCAGTGTTCCTCTCCGGTGTTGGCGTCTAGGCAGTAGAGGTAGCCTGAGTAGTCGGCGGCGAACAGCAGATCGCCTTGGATGGCCATCGTCGACATTGAGCGGTTGATCTTGTTGAAGGCCCAGACCTGTTTGCCCTCTGCGTCGACGCAAACGAGGTTGCCGATGCCCTCACCATGTTCTGGGTCTTGTCCAATCACCGCATAGGCGCGGCCGTTGTGGACGATTGGGGTGCCGAGGACTTCGCTAGGTCCTTTCCTAGTTGCGTATCGAATGGGTGTGCCGTCAGGGAGGTTGCGATAGCTCTTTGGATTGCAGTCAAACTTCCAGGTCTGCTTCAGCACTAGGAAGCCGTCTTCGTCTTTGACCGGTGTTGGGTCGAAGGCGTAGAGCACTCCGTCAGGGCCGCCGAAGATTGCTAGCTGGGCCTTGTCCGTCTTAAGAAAGGCGGGCGAAGACCAGTTGCTGTGGAAGATGTTTTGGCTAAGTCCCGAGGCTTCCTCGCCGATTAGTTTGCCAGTGTTCTTGTCGACGACAATCATCGAAGGCGCGTTGGGTGCCGGTGTCTCGACGTGGCCATAGTCGACCCCGTTGGATGTTGAGGTCCAGATTTGGTCACCAACGATCATCACCGAGCAACTAGTGATGTTGTGCGGGAACACTCCGCACTCATCAATCATGTTTAGCTTCCAGATAATGTCCGCATCGGTGTCGTTGACTGAGGTTGGTGGCTTGCCATTGTCAGCGAAGTACTGCGCCTCACCTTGGAAGCCATCATTGCCATTTGCCATGCCGAGCGCGTCTACGCACATGACTTCACATCTGTTGGTCATCAAGTAGACGCGGTCGCCTTCGATTGCTGGCGACGAACAGATGCCGAGGAACTCCCAGTCACTAACTTTGCCAGTGCCGAGTTTCGGTACGTTGAGCTGCCAGATTAATTCGCCGGTCTGCTCGTCTAGGCAGTAGACAACGCTGCGGTCGCCTTTGAATCGATCGTCTCGAGGCACGTCGTTGTTGGTGCCTACGTAGACTCGGCCATTGGCAACCGTCGGGTTGCCGTAGCTTTGCGAGCCAAGCTTGGCGATCCACTTAACGTTCTTGCTGGTGTTGATGTCGATTTCTTCTGAGTTGTCCTTGTACTGGCCTGGGACGATCTCGACCGGCAAGCCCTTTACTTTCGCGACCATGTTGCGGGTGTAGTCGCGTCCCCACATCGGCCAGTCTTGAGCTATTGCCGTGGAAGAAAACGTGGCGCCGAGCATGCAAAGGCATGCGACGGATGCAAAGTTGGTCATAGCGTGCGAACGGCCGGTTAGGGTCTGCATCATGGCCTGCAGTTGAAGGGAGGCAATCATCGAGGTTTCGGCCAGAGCTAGACATGAGCTGGCCTGATAGGCCAGTAGTATAGCCGCCTGTTGGATACGACCAAGCAGTCGCATTAAGGCAATCGTTGCGCATGCCCCTTTGGATGTATCATCTTCATATCGGCGCATCTGGAGAAGGCCGCTGTCCCAGAGTAGGATCTTCATCATGAAGCCTTGGCCTCCGTTGTATCTGCTGGTGCCAGCGATCTGGGGCTGTGGGTGCGTGCTCGGCTATGCCTATCCGGGCGATGAAAATGCCGGATTTTTCATGGGGTCCATCGCAGGCGCGTGGACGCTCTGGCTCAGCGGCGGGCAATCGTTGCTCTTGCCGCTGGTCGTGGGCTGTCTGCTGATGTTTGTGGCGGGGCGATTTCTCGATAAATTGTCAGGAAGTCGGGTGATATGGGGCAGCGTTTGGCTGTTGGTGGTGCTGCTGACCTTGGTCGTGGCGCTCTCGAAGTTCCAATCGCTCGAGCATGCGCGCGCCAAAAATGGCTCGATGGCGGCATACCTAGCGTTTGCATCCCAGATCGGCACCTACGTTGCGACGTTGGCTACTTTCATCGCGGCCGTAGTTCGTGCCTGCGCAGTGATCATGCTGCCAGGCAGCACTAGGCCAAGGCCCTGAATGATTGGATCAGGTTTGCAGGTCAGTCACTTCTTGGCTGGCCGCTTGTCTCGCGAATAGAACTGATATGAACCCGTTTTCATCGTTTGCAGGTAATCCGCGGATCCAGGTAGTCACGAGTTTTGAAGCATTGTTGGCGACGCCGCTGGCCGCTAACTGCAATGCGGTTTGTTGGCAGCGAACGCTGGCTGGCGACTTCGAGGAAGTGATGCGGGGTGGCGTTGTCGGGCGAGAGGCGACGGATGGCATCTATACTTTGGACGAAGCGAGCTTGTCCGCGATGCGAGTCAGTGCTGCTGGGGCAACGGCAGTCGCTACTTTGGTATCCGATTTACAGCGGCTTCAACAGGTTGGGCATCAGCCAAAGCTTGACTGCGTGGTTCGCTACGCACGTGATGATGAAGATGAGGTTATGGCTACCGATGTGTATTCATTCCATGTAGATCGAGCGACTGTTGCAACGGAGACCTTCCTTTGCAGCTATACCGAACCAGCGAGCGAAGGCTTGTGCAATGAAGACGCTGTCCGGCGTGTCGACATGCCGCAGATTCGTGCGCGCTTACTTGAGGAGTTTGGTGGCTGCGAAGGGGAAGAGTTTACGGCTTGGCTCGCAGAGCACTGTTTTGATCTCCACTATGCGCCAGTTGCTCATGGACGACCTTTTGATTTTGGCGTCGGCAACTTGTGGCGGATTGCAGTCGACTATCCAGGTTGCCCTGTGTCGCCGTGTATTCATCGGGCGCCAGAGACTCCTCACGGAGCTCCGCCGAGGCTGTTGTTGATTAGCTAGGGCGGCGGGCGCTCTGTGACTTGGATGTCGAATGTAAATCGCGAAAGCGACGTTTCCATCTGCTGGCTCTGCAGTCTCGCTTAGACCTGTGCCAGGCCTGCTGCAGGCAAGCCTTAGACTTCGCGGTCGCCCTGGGCAGTCATGCGCAAGAACGTCTCTTCGAGGCTGTCGCCCTCCGTAAAGCTCTTTGGTGCGATGCCGAGTTCTAGGATTTGGCGCAGGGCCGCGATGATCACTGAGTCGACTGATTGCGATGCATCGAGCGCAAGCTCGAAGCGGTATCGCTGTGGCCCGCGCGCGACGATCTTGCCGATGCCAGCAATGGTCATCAAGAGCGTCTGCTCCTCTGGTAGTAGCGGCCGGCGCAGTTCTAATTCGATCATGCGGCCACTGCGGGTCACTTCCTCGACGGAGCCGGCTGTCTTCATGCGGCCTTCGTTGATGATGGCGACGTGATCGCACAGTTCTTGGATCTCCGCTAGGTTGTGGGAGCTGATCACCGTGGTGACACCATGCTCTTGCTGCATTTGGCGGATGAGGTCACGGATCTGCTTAGCATTTTGTGGGTCTAAGCCTGAGGTAGGTTCATCTAGCAGAATCAGCTCGGGTTCGCCGAGGAATGCCTGCGCGATGCCCATGCGCTTGAGCATGCCGTGAGACAGTGCGTGGATGCCTCGGTTTTTGTATTCGGCGATCCCTACCTTCTCGAGGGCATCCTCAACCTCTCGCTCGGCGGTTGCGCGGTCGCGGCCATCGAGTAGACGGAAGAACACAAGCTGCTCGATGATCGGCACATTCTTTTGGAATGCAGCGTCTTGCGGCAGGATTGTCACCCTGCCTTGCAGAGCACTTATTTGTGCTACGTCGGTGCCGAGCACACCAATGCTGCCTTCATCTGGACTGATGAAGCCGGCGGCTAGCGAAAACAGGGTCGTCTTGCCTGCGCCGTTGGGGCCGAGTAGCCCGAAAATGGAGCCAAGAGGTACGTCAAAGGAGACGCCGTCGAGCGCTACGTTTTTATCAAAGCTCTTGCGGAGATTCTTAAAGCTTAAGGCCGTCTGAGCGGCGGTCCCGATTGGCAGAGGAGTGTTGGTCACAGGTCGCGCCTCGTGAACTTGCGGTAGCCGAGCCAGCCGAAGAATAGAGTTTGTAGAATACATCCGCCGCAGGCGAGTGCGACTTGCATTGGCTCATGGTGAAAGAGCCGGGTTTGGAATCCCCACGGCAATACGTAGTTGAGGTAGCCGGCAGGTTCGTAGGTCGATTGTGCAATCATCGTTATGAGTGGCACGCCACCGATGATCAGTGAGACGATCGTCAGGGAAGCGAACGATCCACCAATGGTGCTCGATATCCATGCGCATAGAGCTACATATGGCAAGGTGGCGATCGCTAGTGCACAGATGCCATAGATGGTCCAGCTGAATAGGTTTCCCCAGCCGTAGAGCGGCAGTTTGGCGCCCATGTAGATCGATACTGTCGTGCCTAACAATACCAGGACAATCAGAAAGGTGATGAGCGTGCCGAGCAGTCGTCCGAAGTAGATGCTGCCCCGATCAGCACGCAACAATTGGTATCGAAGTTGCCGCGACGAGATGTCGCCTGCGTATAGATCGAATGCGCCGAAAGCGACGATTAGTGGCCAGCCGAACAATAAGATCAAGAAGATCGCCGATAGCATCGCCGGCCGTTCTTTGAGCAGGTAGACAGCCCAAGCATCGGCCTGTTTTGACTCGGCTCGATCCGTGTCCTTGTCGCCTGAATCTCGCTTGGCGAGTATCCAGGAGATGACTGGTTGCGCTTCTTCAACCAGTTGTTCAAGCACTTCTACCCTGACTTCTTGAGCGTCTCGATTGACCATGAACTCCTTGACCTGTTCGGAAATTAGCTCGACAGGCTGGAGTGTGAGATGCGCCACCATCAGGCCAAAAGTCAGCGATAGCAGTAAGAACACCAAACCGACGCCACCGCGCACCGAGTGTCGGGCGCTGTAGCGAGCGATGAGGAATGCTTGGCGAGTGTTCAATTTAGGCTCAGTTTGTGAAGTCGTGCTTAAAGGTCGTGTTGAGCAGCGCCAGTGTCAGTAGCGGATAGATAAGGCCGACGATCGTGCCGATGTTGAAGCCTCCGCCAGCTTCGGCAGACAGGCTAGCGCCCTGAATGACAGCAATGACGATCGCCAGTATTGCGTATGCATTGCCGAGCATGCGGCCCATCACGATCTTTTGCTTGATGTAGCCGACGCCAGATGCAATCAGTAAGAACGCCGACAAAGCTGTTGTAGCCACGATTAGATAAAAGATGGGCATGCCTGCTTCTGCCCAGGCATCGGCAAGCGCGCGACCATTTTCGTCCAAATCAGCTTCTGCTGCGGCCACATTGAGTAACGCCATGATTGCAAGCAACCCCAAAGCTCCAATGGCGCCGAAGCCACCGAAGATGAAGTTCAAGACGGCCAGTGCTGTAAGTCCGCCGGGACGTTTTCCTTCGCTCATTAGTAATTTCTCCCGTGTTTCTGGTTTGTTGTGTCAAGGTGATTGGACCCGTTGCCAATCGGGAGGGCAACAATGCCTTCACCAGCGGCAGATTTTTGATGCGTAATGGTGCGTTCGGTTCTACCGGTTGATCCGAACACCGCATCCTGTAGGTGTGGATCAGTAAGGGGTTTAGCCTTCGGGATGCGCACTATTGAGTAGGCCAGCATGGATGCGATGCATCGCTCGATTGCTTGCCTTGCCAAGGCGTCTGATCGAGCCGGGCTATCAACTCGATGAGTTTTCGTCTGGATGCGGTCTGTGAATTGTGACTGGCACGTTTGCAGGATCGTTGCTGCAATCGTCAGGGTGCTAAGCCCCTCGCCGAACCCATTCGCGACGTCTGCGATTGCTAGTTACGAGTTGCCGGAGTCATTGCTGTCGCAGCTACAGACTCCTGCGCTGCTTGTGTATCTCGATCGGGTTCGCGGAAACATCCAGAGCATGATTGGTTATGCGGGTTCTGCCGATCGTTGGCGCCCTCATCTGAAGACGACCAAAATACCAGAGGTCTGGCGAGAACTGCTGGCGGCGGGGGTCAACCATTTCAAGTGTGCGACGACCCGTGAGGCCAGTGTGTTCGTTGAACTGGCCAATGACCTCGGAGCCACCGCGGATCTGTTGGTTGCCTATCCAATGCGGGGGCCAGCATTGCGGCGACTGGCCGAGATCGCCGCAGCTGCCAAGACCGTCACTGTTTCACTATTGGTGGAAGATCCGGATTTGATCGACGACTTGCCTCCCGGCATGGGGGTCTTTGTTGACATCAATCCGGGTATGAATCGCACGGGTATCCCGATGCTAGATACTGGTACCATTGTTCGTGTTGCCCGTGCAGCTGGTGATCGATTCCGTGGTCTGCATTTCTATGACGGCCACCAGCACGATGAAGATCTTGAGGCTCGCCGCACTGCGATCTTTGCTGGTTACGAGCGATTGCTTGAGTTGGTCGAATTGCTTGCAGCCGATGGAATCGGGGTGGGCGAAGTCGTTACAGCTGGCACGCCCGCTTTTCATCAAGCTTTGCAGTTTGATGCCTTCCGTGGCTCCGGTGACTTTGTTCACCGTGTCTCGCCTGGCACAGTCGTCTTCCATGACGGGCGCTCGCAGCTGGAGAACCCAGATGTCGAGCTACAGCCGGCGGCATTGGTCTTGACTCGCGTGATCAGTCACCCTGCTGCGGCAGTGGTTACTTGCGATGCTGGGTCCAAGTCGCTTGCTGCAGAGGCAGGTGATCCATGCGCATTTGTTCTTGGCAGCAGTTCATTCCAGGCGATGGTGCCGAGTGAAGAGCACCTGCCGATGGGGTGCATTGGTGATTTGCCGCCGCGGGGTACTGCGTTGTTGCTAGTGCCGCGCCATGTTTGTCCGACGGTTAATCTGGCTGAGTCCTGTGTCTTGGTCGAGACTGGAGCGGCGCCGCGAATTGTGTCCGTGTCGGCTCGTGCGCATGAGCTGAGTTTGTAGATCTCTGCTGCGCAGTACGTTATCGCGTGGTGTGCGTTTAGGCGACTTCGATGGCGGCATGGACTTCGGGAGGCATCTGGACGGCGCGGATGCCGCCAGTATCTGTTTTGACGACACATACGGCGGTGATGCTGCCGCGGGCGACTTCTGTTTGCCCTTCCTCGGTGTCGAGGAGGAATCTCGTTTCGTAGGTGATCGACTTGTTGCCTTTGTCACGAACGAGAATGTGCAGTTCGACGTTGTCTTCGTATCGCAAGGGGCGCTCGTAGCTCATCGAAGCATTGCGGCGTGCCCAGCCCCAAGCGGATGCACCGTCACCACCGTGTACGCTGAAACCCAGCGAGCGAAAGAACGCGTGCTCGACAGATTCCATGAACTTGAAGTAGTTCGCGAAATACATGATGCCAGCCATGTCGGTGTCGGCGAACTCGACCATTCGTCGCATACGGTATTCGCTAGTCATTATGCGTATCGCACCGCGCGGTGCTCCTCAGGGAAAAAATCGTGCAGCAAACGATCGACTTGCAGAAGGCCATGGCGTGCGATCGTGACGCGCGTACCTTCAATGCTCAGATAGCCGTCTTTTTGGTGTTTGGCCAAAGGCGCAGCGAAGCGAACGAGTGGGTCAACTCCGAATTTATCCGTGAAGTAGCGAGTGTCGACAGATCCAAGTTTCAGTTGCAGGATGAACTCGCGGATCAGGCGCTGGTCAGCATCGACTCTCATGGCACGATGTATTGGTAATTGACCACTCTCAACACATTCGATGTAGGGGTCGAAGTCATGAATGTTTTGAAAGTGCATGCCGCCAACGTGAGAGAAGGAAGCAACCCCAACGCCCAGCAAGTCAGCACCATGCCACAGGCCGTCACGATATAGGAATGTTGCGTCTTCGCCGCGGGCCGCCGTGTAGGCGCTACCGACCTGGTAGCCATGTTGCTCTAGCGCCGAGAATGCTTCGTCGACCCAGCGTCGTTTGGTCGGCCAGTCTGCTACCGGCGCAGTGGTGTCCCCTTGCTCTTTCATCCGGCCTGCGACGGTGGTGTTGAAAGGGATTTCCATCTGGTAAATCGTGACGCTATCCGGCGCCATCTCGATGGTGCGCTCGATGCATTTTTGCCAGTTTTGATCGGTCTCGCCGATCATACCTGCGATCAAGTCGATGTTGATTTGCTTGAACCCGACTTCACGGGCGATGGCGTAGGCCTTGTCGATTTCTGTTGCTCTATGCGCGCGGTTGTTGCGCTCAAGGATGCCTGGATCGAAATTTTCGACGCCCAGACTGAGTCGCGTAACTCCGAGTTCCTTTAGAGCGTGGATCTTTTTTTCCTGCAGCGTGCCGGGTTCGCATTCGAACGTGATTTCGCGCGCGGTATCCCATGGCAGGTATTTTTGGATGCCGTCGAACAACTTTTTAAGTTGGTCAACCGACAAGTAGGACGGGGTGCCGCCGCCGAAGTAGACGAACTCTGGCTTTCGGTCTTTGGTCGCCCGATTCAGCGAGTGCATCCGAACCTCTTCTATGACGGCATCGATATAGCGATGGACCGCTCCGGAATTTTTGTCGGTATAGACGCGGAAGTAGCAGAAATCACACCGCTTGCGACAGAATGGGATGTGTATGTAGAGTCCGAAGGGCGTCTCTGGCCGCGGCGGTTCGGCAAGTCGCGCGAGTGCCAGTCCTGCGTCTTCCTTTGTCCAGCATGAGAATGGCGGATAATTGGCTACGAAGTAGTTGCCAGTAGTGGTGGCGTCGGGCTTTTCGGCGTCACGAGTTTGCGGATCGGGTGGAGACGACATCGGACGAAGATCTTACTTGTCAGACAGGTCGGGTGCCTCAATGTGAACCAGAACAGTAGAATACGAAGTTTTTCGAATTGTCAGAATCTCGTCCCGCTGCCCCTGTCGAAGACCCATAGAGCATGATGAACCCCGGTTTGACAGATCCACAAAAAAGCTTCGATGTCGTCGTGATTGGCGGCGGTCCTGCCGGTGCTACCGCCGCTGCGCTGCTGGCGAAGGCTGGCCATTCGGTTGGATTATTCGAGCGACAGTCGTTTCCGCGGTTTCACGTTGGCGAGTCGCTGGTGCCAGCGGTGAATCTGGTCCTCGAAAAGCTGGGCGTTCGGGACCGGATGGACGAGATTGGTTTCCGGCAAAAACACGCCGTGCAATTCATCTCTTCGAAGGGCCCGAGTCAGCCATTCTACTTCTCAGAAGTTAGTGACCCTCGCATGCACTACACCTGGCAGGTGCTGCGTAGCGACTTCGATCGCATGATGATCGAGAACGCTACCGACTGTGGTGTTCATGTTGAGACCGACGCTCCGGTTGTGGAGGTAAGCAGTGTCGATGGGGTGGTGGACGGTGTGCTTGTTCAGCGTTTGGATGAGAGTCAGGACCTCTTCAGTGCGCGAATCGTGTTGGATGCCTCTGGGCAAAAGGGAGTGATTGCACGCGAGTTCAGTCATCAAGAGTTGATTCCTGGTTTGCAGAACACAGCCGTCTACGCCCATTTCGAGGGCGTCCAGTTAGACCCGGGAATCGATGCTGGTTCGACCCTGATTTATCGAGTTGACGCACAGTCTTGGATCTGGTTCATCCCACTAGTGGGCACTGTCAGCATCGGTCTAGTGACTTCCGCGCGCGGCATTCTGCGCTTTGGTCAAAACCGCGATGAAATCTTGCAGACTGCAATCGATCAGTGTCCGGCGCTCAAAGGGCGTATGGCCGAGGCCAAGGTGGATGGCGAGGTGCGTGTCGCACGTGATTTTTCTTACCGCGCGAAATGCGATGGCGGTCAGGGATGGGCGGTGATTGGTGATTCACTCGGGTTTATCGATCCGGTCTATTCGACTGGCCTGCTGCTATCGGTGCTTTCAGCGGAGACCGTTGCGCTTGAGGCTGCCTGTGCTCTGGCTAGCGATGTGAAGCATCCAGATATGCGCGGCTTCTCGACTAGCTGGCAGGTCGCATTTGATCGCTTTCTACCGTTGGTGCGCGCCTTCTATACCGAGGACTTCCGTTTTGGCGAATTGTCGAAGCATAAGTCTCACCGCCAAGGCCTTACAGACTTGCTGACAGGCATTGTCGACACCGACGACGCGACCGGTTTGGTCGATAAAATCCACAAGATGTTCGCTGATGAGGCTGCGCGTACGGCTTGAGTTTGCGCTGCCGCCGAGGCGCCAGCACAAACAGTCTGTCGAGATCGGGGCTACTGCGCGCAGTCTATGCGAGAGAACGCTATTGTCTGGGCAGGGAGTAACCCATGCCGATCCATCAGTTGCGTGTCGTTTCTGCGGGCCTCGCTGCCCTATTTTTTGCAGTCAGTGCACCTACGCAAGATTGGCCTCATTGGCGTGGTCCTAACTACAACGGCGCGGTCGTCGCGACGGGCTTGCCCACCGAGTTCGGTCCCAGCAAGAATGTGTCGTGGACGGCCAAGATGCCGGGGCCTGGGGCCAGCACGCCGATCGTTGTCGGTGACCACATCTTTTTGACTTCGATTGACGCTGCGCGCCAACAGCTTGTCGCAATTTGCGTCAGCAGAAAAGATGGCGGCATCTTGTGGTCTAAAGACGCTGGCAGTGGCTACAAGCCAACTCCGGAAGGCACAAATACTGCCCGTGGTCAGCGCACCCGTGCCACCTACGCTTGTCCGTCGGCAATCAGTGATGGAGAGCGAGTCGTATTCTTTTTTGGCAATGGGGACTTAGTTACTTACGACTTTGAGGGCAAAGAACTTTGGCGTCGCAACATCCAGGAAGATTACGGCAACTTCGCATTCAACTGGACGTTCTCGGCGAGTCCAACACTTGTCGATGGCATGATCTACCTGCCGGTATTGCAGCGCGACCAACCGATCAAGCAGCGCTCTGGCGGTAGACGTGGACGGCGTGGCGCGAAGGCCGTTGGCGACAACGCGAGTGAGGCAAATCGAGCGCTTGAATCGTTCGTCCTGGCGATCGATCCTGCCGATGGCAAGACCATCTATCGGCATGTGCGCCCATCCCCAGCTAAGGTTGAGTCGCTAGAATCGTATACATCGATGATCCCTTACGTGTCTGAGAGCGGTCGCAAAGAGATGTTGTTGGTTGGTGGTGATGTCATCACTGGTCATGATCCAGCTACCGGCAAAGAACTGTGGCGATGGGGTACCTGGAATGCAGGTCATCGTGAGCGCTTTTGGCGGCTTGTGCCAACGGTTGTCGTCGGCGATGGCGTAGCGCTCGTTTGTGCGCCGAAGCGTGCCCCAGTCTACGCGGTGACTTTGGGCGGTAGCGGCCGCTTAAGCGCAGATGCGCTCGTTTGGCAAAGCAAGGGGCGCCCCAATCCAGTGTCCAGCGATGTGCCTACTCCAGCCTTTCATGAGGGGCATTTCTATGTGCTTAGTGACGTCCAGTCGGCCCTATCTAAGGTGCGCGCAAAGGATGGTGAGGTCGTCTGGACCACGCCGATGAGCAAGGAGCACTTGTGGCGATCATCACCGACCGTTGCCGATGGGCGGGTGTGGTGCATGAACCACAATGGCGTCGTAGCCGTCGTGAACACGGCCGACGGCAAGATCGTGTATCAGGTTGCCATGGCTGGCGAGGACGATGACCTGATCCGCGCGTCGGTGGTCGTCGCGCATGGCGATGTGCTGATCCGCACCAACGACACCTTGTTTTGTGTTGCGGCAGATGCGGGTAAATAGCTCAGCCTGCAGATCAATTAGAACTGCACGCTGAGGGACAGGCCATAGGTGCGAGGCGCGCCGTTGGTGCCGATGAATTGCGTCGCATCGCCCGGATTGCCTTGGAATGCGATCGACACATATTCTTCGTCTAGCAAATTAGAGACGAAGCCTTCGAAGCGGACGCCGCCTTCTGTGAAGCCTAGGCGCAGGTTGGTCAGGTTGAAGCGCTCACTGCCTAAGTTGCTGGCGTCATAGAAGAACTCTCCGACGTGGAACCAATCGATTCGTGCGAATACTTGCGCCTTATCGTTCATCTTGCGGATGTATTGGGCGCCGGCACCAAACGTCATGTCTGGGGCAAACGGCAAGTTGCGACCAGCTACGTTTTGTCCGAATGAGTCGGTGAATGAATCGAACTCAGTATCGAGGTAGCCAGCTGTGCCGAAGACCGTCAGGTCGTCGCTGATGGATCCAGCTAGTTCCAGTTCGATTCCTTGGCTGGTTGATTTGCCTGCATTGGCGACATAGCCACTTTGAGAAGCAGCATCGTATTGACTCAACTGCATGTCATCCCAGTCGACAAAGAAGATCGCTGTGTTGGCGGTCAAGCGGTCGTCAAACCACTGCTGTTTTGCACCTAGCTCATAGGTCCAGCTGGTTTCGGTGCCGAATGATTCCGCAAATGGTTGCCCAGTTCCCGGGTCCTGAGGTGGCGTTAGGTTGAAGCCTCCAGCTTTGAAACCGCGTGCAGCACTAGCGTAGATATTGAGCTCGTCTTTGGGGCGATAGGCGATG
>CBFIIO010000040.1:0-39010 GCA_965662465.1 Planctomycetota bacterium
CGCTCTCGCGGCAGAACAGAATTGCGTCTTCACCACTGTCTGCGATCACCATGAACTCTTCGCTACCAGCGCCGCCAATAGCACCTGAGTCAGCTTGAACGACGGTATAATCGACGCCACAGCGCTCAAATATGCGGCAGTACGCATCACGCATCTTTTGGTAGGCCACGTCCAAACTCTTCGTATCTGAGTCATACGAATAGGCGTCCATCATGATGAACTCCCGTCCGCGCATAAGCCCGAAGCGAGGACGAATCTCGTCACGGAACTTATCTTGGATCTGATAGCAGTTGACCGGCATCTGCTTGTAGCTGCTGACCTGCGAACTAACGAAGTCGGTCATCACCTCTTCGTGTGTCGGGCCGAGACACATTTCACTGCCCTTCCGGTCCTTTAACGTGAACATGATCCCATCATTCACGTATCGATCCCACCGACCGCTGGCTTCCCAAAGCTCCTTGGGCTGCATGATCGGCAGCATCACTTCATTGGCACCTTCACGATCAAGCTCTTCGCGCACGATTTGGGCGAACTTCTTTACGACTCGCCACATCAACGGCGAATAGGTGTAGATGCCGGCGGCATGCTTAACGATGAAGCCCGCCCGGGCGAGCAGCTTGTGGCTGGGGATCTCCGCGTCGGAAGGGTCTTCGCGAAGGGTCTGAATCAGAATCTGGCTGAGGCGCATTGGGCGAACGAGCGTAGCGATCAAGGTGCGGTAGCGGAACGGGGTTCAATATTCCGATAGGGGTTCGCAAGAAGACCAGCCACGTCGCTAGAAATCTGCGGCCTCAAATTGGCCAATAAGCGCGCGAATGTGCCGAGATTCGGCCTACAGGCCTATCGACGCAATGTCCGCTGGTTGCCCTCAACACAGGCTACTGAGACAAGATCACAGCCGACCCAATCGCCGTAAGGCTCGGACCGCTAGGATCTCAGACCCATGCATCGCTCTATTTTGCCGATATTGTCCCTGGTCGCGCTACTGATCGCCACGCCACTGCCAGCACAAAAAAAGACGCCAAACCTCGTTGTCATCTTCATTGACGACATGGCATACGCCGACATCGGGCCATTCGGCGGCAAGATCCCGACACCAAACCTCGATCGCATGGCCGAAGAGGGCATGCGCTTCACAGACTTCAGCGCCGCAACCGCGGTCTGCTCAGCGTCGCGCGCGGCCTTGCTAACTGGTTGCTACCACCGAAGGGTTGGAATCTCGGGCGCACTGGGCCCAAATGCCACCCATGGCTTGCATACCCGTGAGATGACACTTGCCGAAGTATGCAAACAAAAGGGCTACGCAACTGCATGCTTCGGCAAATGGCACCTAGGCCATCATCCGAAGTTCCTACCATCGAATCACGGCTTCGACGAGTTCTATGGTCTGCCCTACTCCAACGATATGTGGCCGCTACATCCAGCTTACGCGCACCTACCAACTGCTGCGGAAAGACGGAAGAAAGGCTACCCAGACCTACCGATGATTGATGGGGTTAAGGTCGTCAACAATGCCGTCAGCGGCAGCGATCAAGAGCAGTTGACAACGCAATACACGGAGCGTGCCGTTTCGTTCATCGAGCAAAATAAGGACAAGCCGTTCTTCTGCTACGTGCCGCACTCGATGGTCCACGTGCCGTTATTCGTCTCGAGCAAGTTCAAAGGTAAGAGTGAGCACGGACTGTTCGGAGATGTCGTGATGGAGATCGATTGGTCGGTTGGCAAGATCCTAGATGCGCTGAAGCGCTCCGGGATAGACGACAACACACTCGTAGTATTTACCGCCGACAATGGTCCATGGCTCAGCTATGGCAATCATGCTGGCTCAAGTGGCCCTTACCGCGAAGGCAAGGGCACGATGTTCGAAGGTGGTATCAGAGAGCCAACCCTCATGCGTTGGCCTGGACATATCCCGACTGGCACCTGCTCAGAGTTCGCCTCGACAATCGACATCCTGCCAACATTTGCCGGCTTGATTGGAGCTGATTTGCCCGATCACAAAATCGACGGCCACGACATAGCACCGCTCATGTTTGGTGAGGCAGACGCACTTTCACCGCACACGGGATTCCTCAGCTACTACGGTGGCGGACAATTACAAGCCATTCGAGATGCGCGTTGGAAACTGCACTTTCCGCATCAATATCGAACGATGGCGGGTAAGCCCGGCGGCAAAGATGGCAGCCCAAATCGCTACTCCCAAGCAAAAATCGGTTTAGAACTGTTCGATCTCGACACCGACCCAGGCGAATCCACCAACGTTGCTGCAGAACACCCGAAAGTTGTCGCGCGCCTCCAACGGCTTGCCAACGAAGCCCGAGACGATCTTGGCGACACGCTCACGAAAGCGAAGGGCAGAGGCATCCGCCCAGCAGGGAAACTTTCGCCAGAAGACCAGCGATTGCAGTGGTAAGGCAGCACCTACACTGCCTACGTCGCATCACACAAAGCCAACGCACCCCAAAGTAGAAACAAGCCACCTTCGGTAATGAACCGCATCGTTTACGACTCTGACTTAGGACGCACCAATTGCCCGACGTGCCAGCGACCGGTATCCCGGTGCAAATGCCAACAAGAACAGCCGACATCTGGCGATGGCATCGTGCGTGTACGCCGCGAATTACGGCGCGGAAAGCCAACGACGGTAGTCATGGGAGTTCCCCTAACGGACCCCGAACTACGAGATCTCGCCAAGATACTGAAGAAGAAATGTAGCACCGGCGGCTCGGTTAAGCAGGGCATCATCGAGATCCAAGGCGACCAGCGAGATGCAGTGGTGCGCGAACTCGAAGCCCGAGGCTACACCGTCAAACTAGCCGGCGGATAAAGACGAGGCCTAGGCGTCTCGCCTGACAAAATCTCGGTGGCATCGCCTCGACCAACCAGCTCAACAATCGCTGGGCAGTCACCAACTGACAAGAATCGCAACCACAGGTCACGGAACTGTGACTACGGCGTCACAGTGTTTTCTTTCCGAATGCGGCGGTGACCATGTAGCCTGTCAGTCGGCCATGATATGCCAACAGTTTGATATTTCCCCTGGTGAGCCAATCAGCCTTCAGGCACTCGCCATCAACCTCGGCTTAGTCCTTCTGTTCAGCCAGTTGCTCGGCTGGCACTTCGTGCGTTATGCACAGGTGCTGAGCAATAAGCGCAAACTTGCGCGTGTGCTTGTATTTTTGGCAACGACAACGCTGCTGGTAATCACTGTTGTCAAAACGTCACTGGCACTTTCGCTAGGCTTGGTAGGTGCACTTTCGATCATTCGATTCCGGACGCCAATCAAAGAGCCAGAAGAACTTGCATACCTGTTTTTGGCGATTGCCGTTGGAGTGGGCCTTGGTGCGAATCGCCACTGGGAAACCTCACTCACATTTGTAGTGGTACTGGTCGCGATGGCTCTCCGAAGCCACCTTCCCGGTGGCACCTCGCCGCTGCGAACCTTGCTGCAAGTCACTTGCACCGGAACTCACGACCAAGAAGCGACCCTGGCGACGTTGATGCCCGCTGTAACCGAGCAATGCACAAGGTGTGAGCTTCGACGGATCGATTGCGATGACGAAGAGCTGCACGCAACACTTCTCATTGAAATACCGGCTATGGCACAACTCCAATCACTGCTTAGCAACCTGCGAACCAAATTACCCGGCTGCTCGGTAAGCGTGATCGAGCGCGACGGCATGGAGTGAGATCCAATCGATGTTGATCAAAAGCGATGTGCACGGACCGTCGCGAACCGCAGCACTGGTTCTAGCGCTGGGGCTTGGACTGCTGTTAGGAGTCCTGGTCGCGCCAAATATTACTGGGCAGCTTGATACCTGGCTGTCTGAGCAGCCTGAATTAGCGGCGGAGTTAGAGCCACCGCAGCGCGTCGCGCTCACAGCTGGCGAACTTGAAACGCTGCAAATCGCATTTACGGATCAAGACTGGGAGATACTAACGCGCGCCCGAAACCAAGCACTGGCGCAAGGCATGATCGTCCAGCGCAAAGAAGACATCGTCTCCGTCAGTTTGACGCTCGGCAATCAAAGCGCAACCGGCAAGGCTCGCCTGAAAGGAGACTGGACAGACCACATCGATACGGATCAATGGTCTCTAAGATTTGAACTCGACCAGCCAATTCGCGGCATGCGTCGGTTCTCGGTCCAGAGCCCAAAGACTCGAGGGTTTGTAATGGAGTGGCTGGTCACGCAAACAGCCTTGCGTGAAAACGTGCTCACCCCTCGAAGCGATTACGTGCAAGTGCAGATCAACGGCACAAGCAAGGGCACCTACTACATGGAAGAGCACTTCAGCAAGGAATTGCTGGAGTCACAAGGCCGTCGCGAAGGCCCCATCATCCGCTTCGATGAGTCCGCAATGTGGGATACGTGGCTACAGCACGGCTTCCACAAAACTGGTCAGCTATCGAGTGAACTATGGCCAGCAACATCGTTTCAATACGCTGACGTCAATGGCTTCGGCGAAGCTGCGCTACTCAAAAACTCTTCGCTCAACGCACGACTGCAGCGCGCCTTGAATCAGGCACGCGACCTGCAGCGGATCGCTCTGAATGAGTTCGCCCAAGCGCCACGCAGCCAATTGCAGGCCCTGACGATGCTCGAGGGCAAGACCGTCGATGATCTGTTTGTCGTCGACAAACTCGGCAAGTGGCTGGCAATCTACTCCCTGTTCGGTGGCGAGCACGGCTTGGCCTGGCACCAGTACAGATTTTACCACGATCCTGTACTCGACCGGCTGGAACCGATTGTCTTCGACACTGGCGCAACGTTTCTCAGCAATCCAGCCGAACTCGTAGTATCCAGGCCTGACGCACGCTGGTTCCGCACGAGCGATGCGGTGATGGCTGCCACCTTTGAACAACTCGGTCGATTGACCGCACCGGAGTGGTCACAAGAATTATCTCGCGACCTTGGGCCAAAACTGAAACTCATTGACGCCGCGATCAAAGTAGATCTAAAACTCGCGATACTCGACCAACTGCCGCCGGTGGACTTAGTGCTAAAGCAGCGCGCAGCTGCAATGCGAAAGGTCATTCGCCCGGCCTCAGCCGCAAGCTTCGCCTCCAGTGTCTTTGATGTCGGTCGACCCGACGGGCGAGATATTCTGACAATCGAGGTGAATGCTCGAGCCATGACCGAGATTTCGACGCAGATCACTGGCTTCCGCTTCAGCAATGGCAGAGTCGTTTCCGCTGCTGCAGCGCTCGTCGGAGTAGCAGGCAAGGAAGACTCGGAAAATGCCGTCACTCTGTGGCGAGATGGCGCCGTCCTACTGCCGCGCGATGGCACACAGATACAATTCCGCTTCCCCGCCGATCAGCGCCTGAAAGGCCTCTCCGAAGTGCAGATGATCAAGCGTGCGATCAGGCAGCCGCTGCAAAGAGACACCAAGAAGCCAATCAAAGTCGAGGTCCTCTACCGGCCGCTTGCCGAAGAACAGGACCGCCGCGAGCCCCTGATCTTGAGACCGTCGATTCCTAACAATGATCAGCCAGAGGGTCGCCCCAAGGCCCCGACACTTGCCGAGGCTCTAAGCCGCTACCCGTTCTTGTCGTACGACTTCCAGAGTAGCGAGTTACAGGTCAAATCAGGCCGTCACGAGCTGCAGGGTGACCTAGTCGCCCCTGAGAATATGACGCTGCACTTGGCTCCAGGCACCGAACTCGTGTTGCCACCCGGTGCCGTGATCCTGTGCTCTTCACTCATAGCCGAAGGCACCGCCGAACAACCGATCCGCCTTCTTCCGAAAGATCCGGCGCTCGGATTTGCCGGCCTACAAGTCATTGGTGGCCGCTCCAAAAGCATCATGCGTTTCGTCGAAGTTGAGCACGCGACAGCCGTCGAACGTGGTGGCTGGCAAAGCAGCGGTGGTGTGACGTTCTATCAAACACCGGTGGATTGCTACGACTGCACATTCCGAGGTGCGAGCTGCGAAGACGCCTTCAACCTTTTTGCTGCTCGCTGCCACATTGAGCGATGCATATTCGATGGCGGTCCACACGACCTGTTCGACGGTGACTTTGTTGACGGCAGCATCATCAATTGCCAGTTCTTGAACTCGGGCGAAGATGCGATCGACGTCAGTGGATCATCACTCGTGGTAAGCAACTGCAGATTTGACCAAATCGGCGACAAAGCATTTTCTATCGGCGAAAAGTCGGCCGTGACGGCGCAATCAAATCACGTGAGGTCGGCAGCGATCGCCGTCGCATCAAAAGACCGCTCGTCTATCAAGCTAGAAAACACAACCGTGGATAGGGTCGAACACTTCGTGTTTGCCGCATACATCAAAAAACCTGAGTTCGGAGCCTGCAGCATCACTTCTACCGGCCTGCGCTACAAGGCGGGATCGCCTGCCAGACACCTAGCGCAAACAGGCTGCAGCATCACCGTAGACGGCTCAGAGATCCCCCAGCAAGACATCGACGTCGACGAGCTCTACCGACAGCAAATTCTCGGTAAGTAGCCCTGACCCCGTCATCGACGATCACCCACTGTAGTGCGGTGGCTTGGTGTTATGCGGCTCGATCTCGTCACCGGGCTTGCCGTTCGCAACGGTCTCCGACAGCGTTTTGACGTGCTCCGTCAACGCTTGGATCATCTGACCCTGAAGGTGCAACTCAGCACTGAGTGCCTCAACCGTTCGTTCCAAGACCGAAATCTTCGACTCAAGATCTACGCGATCATCGCTCATGTGCTTCTCCTACCGTGAATGGACGCAAAACAACATCTTCAATGTGACGTTCGCCTAGCTAGCAGAATCCTAGCAACACCGCGAACCGGAGATTTCTTGAGCTTCCAGGGCTCAAGAGATCCCCTCGTGTCAGCCCCAGCCAGATGACCAGACATAGACAAGAGCCACACCAGCCAAAACTTTTTCAAGCCAAGCAGCAAGTCCACCCCCACGCGGCCAGCAAGCGCAGCGACAATCTGCGGGGTTGGCAGAGGCCGCCAATGCATCAACAAGTGCGCCGCACGCTAGTCAGGTAAAACTCATAAGACCCCATACATCCCCCTCTATTGGGCTTCAGGGGACGTAGCCGAGCACAACGACGATCCATCCGGACCTACCTTTCGGCCCCTCAAACAGCAGGCATTCCTCCGCCAGCCAGAACTCTCCCCAATTCCACGAACTCTCCACACGGCCAACTGCTGTGAAACCATGCCACTTTCCGCTCGCACCAGACCGCCACAAGGGTTGTAGTTCGTCGCGCAAATGCCACGCCGCGAAGACCTGAAGTCGATCCTCATCCTGGGTTCTGGGCCAATTGTTATCGGCCAAGCCTGCGAGTTCGATTATTCGGGCGTCCAGGCCTGCAAGTCGCTCAGAGCAGACGGCTACCGGATCGTGCTGATCAACAGCAATCCCGCAACGATCATGACCGATCCCGAGATGGCGGATCGCACCTACATCGAGCCGATCACACCCGAGGTGGTCACCAAGATCATTGAGAAAGAAAGGCCCGATGCCATCCTGCCAACGCTAGGCGGACAGACGGCACTAAACTGCGCGATGCAACTCCACGACATCGGGGTGCTTGAGAAATTCGATGTCGAGATGATTGGTGCAACGCCGCAGGCAATCATCAAGGCCGAGGGCCGCCAAGAGTTCCGTCAGGCGATGGAAAATCTCGGCCTCAATTGTTGCAGCTCGATGCTCGCCTATTCGATGCACGAAGCGCGCATTGCTCTTGATGCAGTTGGTTTGCCCTGCGTGATTCGGCCTGGTTTCACGATGGGCGGCAGTGGTGGCGGCATTGCCTACAACCTCGAAGAGTTCGAAGACATCTGCACACGAGGTTTGCAGATGTCGCTCAACAACGAACTCCTGATCGAAGAATCGATCATTGGCTGGAAGGAATATGAGATGGAAGTCGTTCGAGACAAGAACGACAACTGCATCATTGTTTGCGCCATTGAAAACTTCGACGCAATGGGCGTGCACACCGGTGACTCGATCACAGTGGCGCCCGCCCAAACGCTGAGTGATCGCGAATACCAACTGATGCGCGATGCCTCGATCGCCACTCTACGTGAAATCGGCGTCGACACTGGCGGTAGCAACGTGCAGTTCGCGATCAACCCGCGCGACGGTCGCATGATCGTCATTGAAATGAATCCTCGCGTTAGCCGAAGCTCAGCACTGGCTAGCAAAGCGACCGGATTCCCAATCGCCAAAGTCGCCGCGAAACTAGCCGTCGGCTACACACTTGACGAACTCGACAACGACATCACGAAGATCACTAAGGCGTGCTTCGAACCAACTATCGACTACTGCGTAGTTAAGTTCCCACGCTGGGCTTTCGAGAAGTTCCCGACCGCTGATTCGGTCCTGACAACACAGATGAAGTCGGTCGGCGAGTGCATGGCAATCGGTGGCACCTTCAAAGAGGCCATGCAAAAGGCGCTGCGAGGCCTAGAAACCGGCCGCAACGGCTACGGCAACGCAGCGGGCAAGCCAAACTGCTCAGAAGAAGACTTCAACATCGAGTCGATTAGGCCACACCTGGTGACACCGCGTGCAGACCGCATCGACTGGGTCCGCAACGCGATGCTGATCGGCATGTCAGTCGAAGACATCTTCGACTACACAAACATTGACCCATGGTTCCTTGATCAGCTCCGTGAGCTCATCGATCACGAGAAGTTGATACTCGCTGCAACCAAAAACGGTGTCGCGGGCATCGACGAGCACTTAATGCGCGTCACCAAGCAGTTTGGCTTCAGCGATTGCCAGATTGCCGCCAGCTGCCCCGATGGCATCACCGAGTGGCACGTTCGCTCGCATCGCAAGTCGCTAGGCATCATCCCGGCCTTCAAGCGCGTGGACACCTGCGCAGCAGAGTATCCGAGTCAGACCCCCTATTTATACTCGACCTACTCAGGCACAGAAGACGAGGTTGACGACCCCGCGGCGACCGAGTCGCCTGTGACAACCACGCCGGGCAGCAACGGCAAGCGTGTGATCGTATTAGGCGGTGGCCCCAACAGGATCGGACAGGGCATCGAATTTGATTACTGCTGCGTTCACGCTGCGCTCGCCCTACGCGAACTTGGCTACGAGACCGTAATGGTCAACAGCAATCCAGAGACGGTCTCCACCGACTTCGACACCTCGGACATGCTGTTCTTCGAGCCGCTGACGCACGAAGACGTGATGAACGTGATCGACCGCCTCGATCCGCACGGCGTAATTGTGCAATTTGGCGGCCAGACCCCACTCAACCTAGCACGTGGTCTTAAAGATCATGGTGCACCGCTAGTTGGCACCAGCGTCGAATCGATCGAAACGGCCGAAGACCGCGATCTGTTTAGTAAGCTGATCACGTCACTCGACATCAACCAGCCGCCGAACGGATTAGCCTCCACCCCTGACCAGGCGCTCGCTGCTGCGGCCAAGATTGGCTACCCAGTGCTGGTTCGCCCTAGCTTCGTGCTTGGTGGACGCGCGATGGAAATTGTCTACGACTCGTCGGCACTCGCTAACTATCTGGAGCGCAACCCGCACTTCTCAAAAGACAGCCCGCTGCTAGTCGACAAGTTCCTTGATGCAGCGATCGAAGTTGATGTCGATGCGATCAGCGACGGCAACGAAGTCGTCATTGGCGGCATCATGGAGCACATCGAGGAAGCCGGAATCCACTCCGGCGACTCCAGCTGCTCCCTGCCCCCATACACGCTGTCAGAGGGCATTATCCAAGACATCGCCGAGAAAACGCGTCAACTCGCCAAGGCACTCGATGTTGTTGGCTTGATGAACGTGCAATGGGCGGTGCGCGGTCCGAACACCTTCATCATCGAAGCGAACCCACGAGCATCACGAACGGTACCGTTTGTCAGCAAGGCAATCGCACAACCGCTAGCCAAGATGGCAGCACGAATCATGCTCGGTGAGACGATCCAAGATGTCGGGATCGTCGAGCGACTCGAGCCGCCGTTCTTCTCGGTCAAGGCTCCGGTCTTCCCGTTTGGTAAGTTCCAAGGTGTCGACACCGTGCTCGGACCGGAGATGAAGTCTACCGGCGAAGTCATGGGAATAGACAAACGCTTCGGAGCTGCATTCGCCAAAGCCATGATCGGTGCGGGCAACGCTTTGCCGCGCGAAGGCAAGGTCTTTGTTTCCGTGCGCGACGAAGATAAGCGCCTGATCTTGCCGCTCGTGGATCGCATCGCGAGCCTTGGCTTTGAGATCGTTGCAACCTCAGGAACTGCGCGGGCACTGCAAAATGCTGGCATCACAGTGCAGCGAGTCTTCAAGATTCACGAAGGTCGCCCACACGTTCTGGACTTAATCGTGAACCGCGAGTGCCGCCTAATCATCAACACTCCCAGCGGTCGCCGCGAACGAAGTGATGACTGCCTTATCCGCAGCTCAGCAGCGAGCCACCGCATCCCTTGCATCACGACATTGGCAGCTGCCTCTGCAACAATTCAAGGGCTTGAGATGTGGCTAAGGCAACCACTGGTCACAACAGCGCTACAAGATCACCACCAAGCGTTCATCGCCGAGAAAGCTAAGTAACCGGCGCAGCGGCATCAACCCGCACGCGAGCTCAAAAAGTGCGGCCTCAAGGCTTAGCCACCGCGACTCACAGCGACAACTCGCTCCTGGCTTGAATCACCATCCAAGTCACCAATGCGCTGGTTCTCACTGCTCTCGGCAGCCTTGAGATCCTGGGCGCTGAGCTGATCGACGGAATATGCCTGCAAGGCTCCATACTTGTCAAATCGGCGTGCAATCCGGCGACCATTGGCAAACTCTGTCAGCAATATACGATCACCAGAAACAGCTCGAATCAGCATATTGCGTGAACCCGGAGCCATCACACCGATCATTGGACCAGTAGTGCGGACAAGCTTGCCGCCTTCCGCAAAGTGGTAAACCATCATCCGACCATTGCCGGCGATGTCCGTCCGCCAAACAAGCAAGTCGTCATTGCCATTGCCATCAACGTCGAACACGGCGTAGTCAGAGATTCCGCTCGGTGCAACACCACGTAATGCTGTCAATAACTTGCCACTCGCCGCTTCCTGGATACGCAAGTCGCCCTCAGCATCCATCCCACCGCCGTATATCGACTGCAGGCCAAAAAGATCAGAGGCAGCAAGCGGCACAGACCGCACGACACCAGTGCGCATGATCGCATCTGCTGCCGAACTATGCCCCAAACCCAGAACATGACCGAGCTCGTGCAGCGCCGTGCCATAGACCGAATACAGCGAGCTGTCACCCGACGCATCCTCAGTCCACACACGACCCGCATCAAAGTGCACAAAGGTGCCACTTTGTACAGGCCCTGAGTGCGCAATAGAGGAATCCATACCGAACGGTTTGCAGGCCCCATGGTGACCTCGACGCCAACCCAATGTGACATCAGCCTCAACACCTGGCTCGGCAGCAACAAACTTCACAAGGCCGGTCGCATTCCATGTATCACACGCTCGGGTGATGGCCGCATGCCATTGACCGTGATCAAGTGGGCCGGCGCGATCCTCGACCAAATAGGTGATGCGGTAGGGATCAGCCCATCGGCCGCGCACCGTGAAGTGCGTGATAACCGGCGAAGGCGCCACAACATCACCATCACCTACGACCTCCCGGACCTCATCATTAGGCCTGCAGCTAGCGACCCCGAACACGACTAGCGCGCTAATGCAAAGAAGGAAACGACGACTCACACTACCAGTGATACGGCTAAGACGTCCCCAGGAACAGGATTAGCGTCTCTTCAACCTGAACAGTCAGTCTGCAAGGGTCGCCAGAAACCTGACGAGCATCACCAAGGTAAGGCAGAAACCGCACCTAGCTAGGCTACGCCACTTGAAGGGCCAGCAAAAAAGCGACCATAGCAATCACGCTGGTAGTAGCAGCGGCTGCCAGCAAAGGTCGCGCGCCTGCACGAGCAACATCGCGCAGCGAACTCTTTAGCCCAAGCGCAGCCATAGCAACCGTCATCGCCAGCCGACATAGCTCACGCAGAACCCCAGCGATTGGTGCCGGAACGAACCCTACCGCGTCTAAGACCGCGACTGCGGCAAACCCCAAAACAAACCAAGGCACGATCACTGAACGCTGTGAACCGCCATGACTTCGACGAGCGACAACAACCCCAAGAACCAGTCCTAGGGGCAGCAAGTGGGCCACTCGAACAAGCTTAATGATGCTAGCTGCTTCACCTTGCTCAACGCCACAAGCGAAGCCAGCGGCAACAGCCTGAGCGACTTCATGGACCGATCCCCCGACCCAAAACCCGTAGACGTTAGCGTCCAAACCAAGCCAAGATCCGAGCATCGGCAACAACAGCATCGTCAGTGTTCCAAACAGCGTGACCATCGTAAGCGCTTGGGTCACATCACGGTCTTTGGCCCTCAATACGGAGTCAGCAGCCGCTACCGCAGCCGCACCGCAGATTGCATGGCCTGATGCCAGCAACCATGCGCAGTCGCGTGACAGCCCAAGTCGTCGACTCACCCAATAACCAAACGATAAGGTGATGATGACGATCAGAGAGATCGCGGCCAAACCACTCGCACCAACCGCAAAGATCTGAGGTAAACCAATCCGCAGGCCAAGTAACACAATCGCAAAGCGCAGCAGTGGCCGACATGCAAAATTCAGCCCAGGCATACTCACATCAGGGAGAGGTCTGCATTGGGCAAACACTAGACCTAGCAGCAACGACACAACCATCGGACCAGCTACAACGCCCATCTCTGCTAGCACCGGTGTCAGCAGGATGCCCAGCAGAGCTACCGACCCAGCCAGCAGCAGCCCGGGTAGAAGTCGCGCCATTCGGCCTAACCTGCCAAAGCGACTCTCGCCTCTGCCCGTTTCTGCAGACAGGGCAGTTTGCACAAGAGCGGGGTGAGCACGGGCGGCGTTGGTCATTACGCGGAGAATCATGAACGGCGACAGTTAATCGGTCCAATTGAACGTTCTGTGGTATATCATCTACTGAGTCGATGATTACCCTCCGCCAGCTTGAGATCTTCCTGGCTGTTGCGCGTCGCGAACACGTCACGGACGCAGCCCGAGAAGTCCACCTATCTCAGTCAGCAGTCAGCGCAGCCTTGGCCGAACTGGCAGAACGCTTGGGCGGGCCCCTGCTTGAAAGGGCAGGCCGCCGCATTGTCCTAAACGATCGAGGCCGCCGACTCGCCGACGATGCCCACGACTTACTCCAACGAGCCTCGGACCTCGTAGATCACTACCAAAACGGCGAGAACCTCAAAGGCAGCGTCCGAATCGGTGCTAGCTCGACGATCGGCACGTATCTCCTACCTGGCCTGATTGGCGCGTTTGTCGCCAATCATCCCGAAGTGGAGATCCACCTAGAAATCGGCAATACAGAGACCATTGAAGCCCATCTGCTCTCGCAGCAACTCGACCTAGCCTACATCGAGGGACCTTCACATCACCCCCAGATCGCGGCCACGCCGTGGCGCGACGATGAGCTGTTGATCTTTGTTGCAGCCAACCACAAGTTCAAAAAGCGCCCAAAGCTCGCAATCGACGAACTAGCAGCAGAACGCTGGGTCATGCGTGAAACTGGCTCAGGCACCCGCTCAGTTTTTGAAGATGCCCTGCGTGCCCATGACATACAGCTACAAACGGCCTTGACGTTCGGCAGCAGCGAAGCGGTCAAACAAGGCGTACGGTCTGGCTTAGGACTAGGCTGCCTGTCAGAGCTTGCGGTCAGGCCGGAAGTTGCGTCAGGCGAGTTCCTCGCCCTTAAAGTGGACGGACTCATGCTGCAGCGCCGACTGTGGCGGATCGAACGAAAGTCGTCCTATCAGAGCAAACTGCAGTTGGCCTGCATCGAACACATGCACCAATTGCCAATTTCGAACAGGAAGCAGTGATGAGCGCAGCTGCTCAGTAGTTTTCCCAAGCCAGCTGCATACGATCGCTAGACAAGGTCACAACATGCCCCAAGCACCAAGCCACGATTCGACTCTCCCCCAAGACGTTGCCGACTTCTGCAAGCAACAGGTTCCAGATGTCCAGCAAAGCCGCTCGAGCTTCACTAGCTCCGACTTATGGGCAGCCGTCGCCAAGACGGGAACGTCACTTTGGCTCGACACCGGTGATATCGAAGCTGCACAAGCATTGTGGACTCAGAACTTTGTCGCTCTGACAACCAACAACACGCTACTCAACAACGAAGTCCAAAAGGGAATCTACGACACGCTCGTGCCCAGCACAGCCAAGCTACTGCAAGACAAGGGCATCTCTGGCGACCACATCGTTCAAGAGATCGCATTCGTCCTCAATGCAGTGCACGGCCTAAAGCTTGTGCGCACATTTGACGCCGACGTTTCCGTAGAACTGCACACGGCGATCAGCAACGACGCTGAAGCGAGCTACCAATACGGCAAGCGCTTTCACGCAATCTGCCCAGATCGCTTCATTGTAAAGGTGCCACTGACACCCGCTGGCCTATTGGCAGCACGTCGCCTTTCCGACGACGGCATTCGCTTGAACTTCACACTCGGCTTCTCTGCTCGCCAAAACCTCCTCATTGCAGCGCTAGCAAAGCCCACGTGGGTCAACGTTTTCATGGGCCGCATTGGCGCATTCATCGCAGACAACATGCTTGGCGATGGCAAAAACTCTGGCGAGAAAGCGACCCTCGCAAGTCAGCGCACCTTGCGCAAACTCCACGCAGCAGGTGGTCCAGATGTCCGCCAGATCGGTGCTTCCATCCGTAACGGTGCCCAAGTCAACGACCTGCTCGGTCTCGATGTCTTCACGATTCCGACCGGTGCGGCCAAGGGATTCCTCGACCTAAATCCCGATCCGGCAACCATCGTCAACAAGTCGAGCAATGATCCAAATGTGACCTTCGGCGAAGGCATTGATGCCGCTACAGAAGGCCTCAACTGCTTCTGGGAAATCACCGCAGCATTTGAAAAAGCTGTCGCGGCTGTTGCGGCCTTGGATGCCAACTCATCCTCAGCAAACGACGTGCTAGCGACGCTGCAGGATCACGGTGCGGGCGACTTGTTCCCACAGTTTACCGCTGACGAAGCTGCGAAGATTGATGCCGAAGGCAAGATCCCTGTCTACTCATCTTGGCGCGACCGGGTTCACGCTGGGACCTCCAGCTGGGACGGCACACTCACTGCTGCTGCTCTAGCAAGCTTCACAAAAGACCAGACTGCACTCGACGCACGCATCCGCGGCTTACTTTCATAGCGCGTCAACGGCACGGGCGTTGCCACGCTGGGTCTTAGTGGCCCGCAGTATTCAGTGGCTCGAGTATCGCCATTTGGACTGCTACAGCAACGCTACTGGTGCGAGTCGCCATGCAGTCTTACTGCTCGATTAGACGCCCGGCGCCGTCATTAGCGAGGTTGCTTCACCGGCAAACTGGCGAGGCAACGCCATGACGCTGAAGTGATTGCGAGGCCAGTGAAGAAACAGTGAGTACATGAAAAACGCCACCGATTGCCCGGTGGCGCTTTACGCATTCTGAATGTTCCGATTACGGACGAGTACTTCAGGAAGCTCTAGGATCCACCGCGACCAAACGGGGGGCCACCACTGGCGCCGCTTTTTGGGGGACCTTGCTTCTTACTCTTACTAATTTTAGGCCGACCGACCTTGCTGCTGCTGCTTCAACCTTCTCACTCACTCGGCAGAGGTAAGCCCTGCAGATCCTCGATCTCGAGGCGAGCCAAACGAACAGCAGCTTCCAAGTCTTCTTGATGCAGCACCTGCTCTGAGTCACTGCCTGCCTGCTCGGCTAGCAGCCTCCAGTTTTGACGAGCGGCCTCAATTTCCGGTTCCCAGATCGTGCGATCTAGACCTTCAAGGCGCATCAACCACGTAGTGTAGAACTGCGAGCGAGCCAAGGCTTGGCGCGCATCACGCATCAACACTGGGTCCGTGTTCTCATTGGCCTGCATCTGCTCAACCATGCTCTGGAGCTCATCACGAGCTTCCGGGAGACCAGCCGCCTGCATGCGCGCCTTGTTGAGCTCGAGCTGCAGTCGCTGAGCCACCTCGATGTCGTATGACTCAGGATTCTTTGGCAGCATGGCCAAAGCATTCTTGTACTCAGCAACTGCAAGCTTCCAGTCGCCAGCAGTTGCCGCTTCATGAGCAGCCAAAATCACGGTATCGCTCTGCTCCAGAGCAATCCGGTCTTGGCCCGGGCCTTCGTGATAAGCCCACGCTCCAATAGGGAGCAAGAGCCAGCCAACCAACAGGATGTTACGCATCGTGGTATATGTAGTCAGATCCGACTATCGGACCCCTTCTAAGTCTATCGGTTTGGCAAGGTCACTGGGACAACCCCCAAACAAAAGTTACGCCTTATGAACGTAACGCCGAAACAGATAGGCATCCGTGATAGCAGCAGTAACTGCGCCAACGAAGTAAGCCCCTATATCGGAACACTTAAACCCGGAACCCAAAACCAATTTTCCGAGCCCTGTCGCCCGCAAGTCGCCTAGCCATGGCCAGGTAAGTAACTGAGTGAACTCGACGATGACACTTAGAATGAATGCCAAAACTGCTAAGGAAAGGGTCCGCGCATGACCAAACAACAGCGCCAGTCCAAAGAAAGCAGCAACGCAATACAGCGCGTCACCGGTGTATTCCGCGAAAACTCCAGGCAACGGGTAGCGGCGGGAGAGCAATCCAAAGGCGATTGAACTTAGCAATACGGCGGCAACACGCAGCACCGGTCGAGAACCAATAGCAGCGACTCGCGGTTTCGTCTTCATGTCCATCCTAGTCACCGCTATCTGATTGCGATTCTCAAGACGAGCTCACCAATTGTCGGCCGATCCCCTGCTCCCCATTCGAGCGGAGCAGATTGCATCCAACATCCACGCGAACCTTTAGCAGTAAGCCGCACCGCAGCTCACGGCAGATACATCACCCAACTTCATGCAGTTGAGCCGGTGGGCTGGGCACCAGGCCGCCAGACAGTGCCTAAATAATGTAGCAGCATCGGAATTGCGCCCAACAACGCGGCCGACAGCAGAATCGCAAACAGCGCATACTCACGCAGCGTGAAACGTTCGAGCAACGGCTTTCTTGAATCCGCGGCAGCTGCGCTGAGCATGTCACTCGGCACCTGACGGCGATTGCCGTTGTGGAACTCGCCGCCAAGACGAATCGCTAGTTGTCGCAACGTGCTCTCATCTTGCCGTGATTGCTGACCAGCAATGAAACTGCCCGACAAGTGATCTCCAACACCTACTACAAGTGTGCCACCATAAGACGGCGGCAATTCGGGCATCCCCGATGCGGGCACGGTATCGCCATCCGTGACGATCACGAGCAACGCACTGTCGACACGCCAAGTCTTACCTAGATTTGCAGCAACTTGAATACCGTCGAACAGCTTGGTCTTGCCGACCTTGAATGCCCATTGCAAATCAACCTCGGACATCATGTGCCGAACGACCTCAATGTCTTTCGTATCTGTGACGACTGGCTTAGCGCCGTTATAGGTGGCAACTACGCTAACTTTGAACTTGCCGATCTGTACACGCTCGAACAACGACTCAATCAGTTCGCGCGATCGCTCGTGACGGGTTTGATCCCCGGATGTTCCCGCATCCTTCAAAAACATGCTTGGCGAGACGTCATAGACCAGCACCAAATGGCGCCAATCTTCTTCGGACATCTCTTCCCCCGCATGCACCTTGGGGTCGACCAGGAGCAGAGTGCTAAGACCCCATGCAAGCGCAGCGCTTGAGCAGATTCGCACTATGGGTACGGCAAGAACCCACCTTGCAGGGCTACCGCTTGGGCCAAACGCGAGATGTCGTAGACGCCTGATGCGTCGCGCTTGCAGCAATTCGCCAAGCATCGCCAACGCCAAGACACCAATCGTCACATAAAGGCTCACCATGGCGTGTACCGAATCCCCAACATGAACAACATGTAGACACCGAGCAAACAGAGCCCGGCGATTGCAAACGGAACGAACCAATCCACTAATTCAGCTGTGCCCTGCTGGAGTTCGGTCTTCGTCATGTTGTCAATCTCAGCGAACACTCCCTCTAGCGCGCTGGTGTCCCCTGGATTGAAAACCTCGCCGCCAGTAGTGCGCGCTAAGTTAACGATCTCACCACGCGCCTCCGAGTCTTGGATATTGACCGCGAACAACTTGATGTTCTCACGCTTCAGACGTTTCGCGATATCCATCTCTGCGCCGCCCGATAAATCGCTACTCCAACCATCGGTCACCAGAATCATCATCCGGTCACCGTCTTCGCGTGAGGTCAGCACCTCGCGAGCGGCAAGTACGGCTTTGCCTATTTCCGTACCTCCGAACCCTGGCACATTATTCTCAGGCCGCATAAAGGGGATCGAGTTCCGGAACGCCGACGGATCGCTCGTCAAAGGAACCCAATGGAGATAGTTGTTGCCGAAAAACGTCAGCCCAAACGAGTCGCCAGTTCGAAAGTCGAGGAAATCATTGATCGCCTGCATCGACGCGTCGTAGCGGGTGCCACGGCCAAAATTTGCGGTCATCGAACCAGAGATATCGACAACGAATTGGATATTCGTGAGCGCCCGCTTTTCCTTAGGCGCAGCAAGCTCCTGCGGCAGGGAAATCAGCAGCACTGCAATCGCCATCAATAATGCCGGCAGAGATTCGCCAACACCGATCAAAGCCCGCGTCAGCCAACCACTGCCCATACGCTTGCTGCCGTCAGAATCGAATGGCATCGCAAAGCGACCGCTACGACGCTGCCAAACCCAAACAAGATGCAGCAGCGGCAAAGACAGTAAGAGCAACATCCAAGGGCGGGCAAACATCAGCGACCACCTCCATCCGAGCCGTCTACAATCGGCTCTAAGCTCTCAGCCGTAACCGACCCGTAAGGTCGCAACAGCCCTGCTAAATCCATCGACTTTGGCGGCACAGGTGCATGCAACCAAGCCTCCACCTGACGTAGCAAAGCACCAGCCTCGTCATGTCGACGAATCGCCATGATCGCATCGACGGCTCGCACCGACCCGAGGTCAAGCCTTGCACGCCAGAAAGCAACGAGCAGTCGCTCGAGTTCGGCTTTCTGCGCGGTATCGGCTTCACCAGCAGCCACCATTTCAACCATGGGCCGCAAACGATCTGCCAACGTCGGTGGTGGCGGCAGCGGCGCTGGCTTAACGACCCGTTTTCTGCCAACAAACAAGATTGCCAGTAAGCCGACACACCACGAGACCCCGGTTACGACTTGCGTCGTCGAATAACCATCAAGGCGTGCGGTCGCAGCAGGATCAATATCACTCGGCTCGAATGCTTCTGCGGGCAACAGACTCACCACCTTTACCTCGATGCTGGGTAAGGAAGTCCCAGCCGAGCCATCTTTTCGAACAAGATAGTCGAGGAGATTGTAACGACCTTCCTCGAAGCCAACCCATTCAAGGTCGTAACGTAGATGCTGGCCGTGAGGCCAGGTCTTGACGACGCGAACAACAACCTGGGCCGAGGAATCAGAGGGAGCAGGAACCAATTCCGAGCCTTCGAGCACAACCTGCTCGATGTAGGCACGCATGCCGACTGTCGCCTCGCGCTGATCTCTCGATTGACCTGCCACAAACGCTGTGGCAAGCACCGCGCACAACCCCATCCGCACTAGAAAAAAGGTCATCGCGCTCCTCCAGTTGCACCACGCGACCGAAAGAAATGCCGCAAGCGATGCAGATATGGCCGATCCGTCCGAACTAGTAGATGGTCGACGCCACCACGACGAAGCTCGTGCTCGATTTCCTCTTGGTTCATCATCCCGCGACGTCCGCGAGCGACAAACTCACGGCCCGATTCAGCTTCTTTAGCACGCACGAATCCAGCCTGGGGCAGCATCAATTCCGCCGGATCCTGTAACTGGATCACTGCCACTTCGTGCTGCTGGGCAAGCAAGGCGGCAGAATGAACAGCACCCGGCTCATGCAGATCACTCAGAATTACGATGATTGATCGAGCCGTCAAAGTAGGTCGCAATTCACGGATGCGACGCACCATCTCCGTTGGCTCATCGAAAGCATGACGACGCAATCGAAGCAGCCATTGCATCACTTGATCCTTTGCGAGGCTTGGCTTGATGTGCACATCACGGGCACCACAGCCCAAAATGCCCACTGGACTAGTACGGTCAAGGCATGCGAGCGAGAGCCCTCCTGCAATGTGCAGCGCGGTCTCATACTTACTCTGCGCTAATGATGACACCACCATCGACGCAGAGGTGTCGACTAGAAACCATGCCGGAAATCGCCTCTGGGCCTCGTATTCCTTGATGTGGTATTTGCCGGTCCGTGCTGTAACGCGCCAATCGATCGATTTCACCGGGTCACCATCCAGGTATGCACGTGACTGCACATACTCAATGCCGGAGCCAAGGAATCGCGATCCATCGAGACCATAGGTCAAATCGTCTGCCAGACGCTTGATAGCGATCACGAACTTGCGCGCGGCCGATGGTTCGATCGCGGGCAGCATTCCAGGCAACGCAGCTTCGCGCTCCCGGATACTCAAGCCTTTATCAGCACCACTCATTTGGCGACTTCGTTAAGGATCTCCTGCAAAACTTGCGCGCTAGTGTGGCCTTCGGCAACGGCTTCATAACTAAGGCGAATCCGGTGCAAGATGACATCTTCAGCGAGCGCAAACAAATCTTCAGGCACGACGTAATCACGACCATGGATCAAAGCACGAGCGCGCGAAGCCTTGACCAGTGAGATGCCAGCACGCGGGCTGCAGCCGAGCTCAAGTTTAGGGTGATTGCGAGTGCGGTTAACGATCTCGACACAGTGTGCAAGGAACGCTTCGCTGACGTGCACTTCCTGCACATCTTCCATCGCCTTAACCAATTGCTCAGCACTTCCCTTGTCTTGTTCACCGAGCACGTCGAACTCAGTGCGAGCAACAGCGCCCTTACCATCTCGACGAACACCGAGCTTGGTGTTTCGTCGCAGCACTTCGATCTCCTCTTCAGGCTTCAAGTATTCGAGACGGTGGAGCAGCATGAACCTGTCCAGCTGAGCTTCGGGTAACTCGAATGTGCCAGCTTGCTCTACAGGGTTCTGCGTCGCAATCACCAAGAATGGCGCAGGCAGCGCCAGGTTCTCGTTACCGATCGTGACCTTACGCTCCTGCATAGCTTCGAGTAGAGCACTCTGCACCTTCGGCGCGGCACGATTGATCTCATCGGCGAGCAGAAGGTTCGTAAAGATTGGGCCCTTGTGAATCCGAAACTCATGAGTCTTCTGGTCGAGGATCTCACTGCCAACGATGTCCGATGGCAGCAAATCGATCGTGAATTGGACTCGCGAGAACGACAGGTCAACTGTCTTCGAAACAGCGGCTACCAATAAGGTCTTCGCCAAGCCAGGAACGCCCTGCAAGAGCAAGTGACCGGAAGTCAGGAGCGAAATCAGAACGCGCTCGACGACGACGTCTTGACCGACGACTACTTGACCTACGCGAGTCTTGATTTGTTCGAGGAACTTACGCGTCTCAACGAAACGAGGAGTGGCTGCAGCTGGTGCGGTCATGAGTAGGAATCGGTAACGGGGTTTCGATGAATGTGGGGCGATCGACGCACGGTAAAAAGCCGCACAGTCGGTTGGAGCGAGCTAGCAACGACTAGTTCGCACGGCTCAACCAGTGGCTGGCTATCTTGTCTAACTGCAGTTCTTCACCGTCACTTTTGGCGAAGTGGCTCTCCTCGACGCGCCGCACGTCATCATCGAGCTTCTCTTTCTGCGATTCGGACAGCGGCGCTATCGCACGAATCTCGCTGAGCAGTGCCAGCACGGAAAATGCCGTCAGATGTTCGGGCATTCGCAACGCACTCTGGGGCGACTGGGATGCACCTCGCGAAGCGGGGTAGAAGAACCAGGACACATACGCAATCACTGCCAGAACCAGCATCACCCAGGTCCATGCAGGATTAGTAGCCGTGATGACGCGACGCAAAGCTACTTCAGCACGGACAGTCTCAAGGTCCGCGTCGTTGTAACGCTGGTATGTAGAGGTCACGCCTTCGAGTATCGGCTCACCAAAGCGGAAGTTACCCGGCGAGGTTCCTTCCTCAGGCTCCATAGCCAGCAACCAAACGCGTTCGCTCTCGATCGAATCCTGATCATCAGAGAAAGACGTGACTGCAGCCCCTTGGTCGTCGCTCTTCGTCACGACAAACCCTGGAGTCTTGAGCTCAAGGAACGTATCCAAGTCGGGAACCATGCCCCAACTCTTCGCCTTGATCTCAAGCGTGACCTTACCTTCGTCTATCTTGCGCTCATCCAATAGCTGAGTTACTTCCAGCTTGCTGAACGGACGCGCCTCTTGCGGCTTAGATGCATCTACTGCAACTGGCGAAGATCCAATCGGCAAGATTGTGAATCCCGACATATCCATGAAGTCGAGATCCATTTTGATCTGCGGAATGCGATCAACATGTGGACCTCGCGCCTGCAGCAACAAGTAGGCATAGGGGGTTCGCTTCCAAGCTGGGTCGGCGTCCGCGAGAGCGTCCATCTTCTCACTGTTAAACGTGATCGACAGAACCTCAAAGTTTTCACGTAGTGACGCAATCGCTGCGTCGTGGAACTTATCGCGATAATTTTCGGTCGGACGGCCGTAGTTGAAAGAGTTGAACGAGTCGTTTTGGTTGCTTGCGTATTTCTGGAATCCGCCGCTTTCTCGACCGACCTGCTCGGAATGCATGATGTCGACGCGGACACCAAACGGCTCGGTGCCAATTGCTGCGCCACCATCAACGACTACATCGAGGCGCAACTCCGACAGTAGGTCCTGGTAGTAGTCCCAAATCTTTTTGGCCTCATTGGTCTGCTCATTATCCCCAACAACCTCGAATCCGGCCTGCAAGTACCGGAACTTGATCTGAGGCTTGACGGCCGACATGCGAGTGAACAGCAGACTGGCAAACCGATCTTCGTGACGCTGACGAGACTCATCAGGAAGATTCGCAAGCGCATCCTTAATCAAAGGCAACTGCCCTTTCGCCACGACATGTGACTCGTCTACCGCGCCAAGGTCCGCAGCACCAAGCGCCGAGTAGAACCATAAGGTAAACGGCTGATCAGACTCTTCATCAGGCGACAAGTCAGGGGCAATCGAGGAGTAATGCTCAGCAGCCTCCTCAAACAACTCAAATGCTGACTTACGAACGTCAGCAAACTTGCTGTCGCGCACCGTCTCAACTGAGAAGTTGTTCTTGTCATGAGTCAATGTCGCGACTGCGGTCAGCAACGCCCAGTGACGACCCTTTGTCTCCAGGGACCGCGTCGCCAACTGCAAAGCAGTCTCGTAGCCGTTTGCGACCTCCGCGAGCATCTGTTTCTGAGATCGACGAGTCTTTGCTTCGGCCTGCACTGCTGGTCTGCGCCACACAGTCGCGAGGTTGGTACGCATGCGACCGATCAAGTTGCCAAGCACAACTGGGCTGAGCTGATCAATGTCGCCGAAAACATTTTCGATCGTCTCCAAGCGATAAACTTCGGCAGAGCTGTGCGCTGCAACAAATGCAGCCGTCAGCAATTGGGGGTCGACGCCATCCATCGGCAGCGCACGCAAACGCGCAACATATTTGGAGAGCTCCCTCAGGTTGCGCTCCTGCTTGCTACGAGTCAGAGGGATTGAGTTCGCCCTGGACTCGAACCCATACATGAACATGTAAGAGTCAGAGTATTGATTTGTGTTTGGGTTGTTGTTGCGTTGCCAAACACGCAAGAACTCATTGGCGAGTTCTTTGGCTTTGCGCGGGTTTGTCGAAGCCAGCCGCTCGATGTAGGGAAAAGCCTTCTCGTACTCATTGACCTTCAACCACAACTGCGCGGAAACCGTTGTGAAGTGTGGCAACAACTCTTCACTAAGCAGGTCCCCCCACTTGTCACTTGGTTGCGACTTCATCAAGTCAGCAGGCTCAATGGCCCGAACACGACCGCCGCCTCCCATTCGTCGGTTGCTGTAGAAGATGTTGCCGTATTGGTCGCGCTGCATGTAGGAGCGAGACGACGTGGTCTTCGAGAACTTGTAACTGTGTGCAGCCTCTCGAACCCAGCTACGAGCGAGCACTGCAAGCGTAGGCCGCCACTTCTCAGCAAGCTCTGGGGCGACCTTTAGAAGCGCTTCAACGGCGGTCTTTTGGAGATTGAGACCAGACGCGCGGTAGGCAGGATCACTGCCTTTCATCTTAAATCCAGTCGCGACCTGACTACCGATCGTTGCAACGATCTCCATACCGCGCGCAGGTCGGCTCGTGAAACTCTCAGCCAACCACTCTGGGCCTAGCTCTTCGCGAACCTGCGGCGCAAGGTCGACCGCGCGGCGCAGAGCTTCTTCTTTTTCAACTTTACCAATTGCCCCCTCAGCGAGAGCGCTCTGCGTAACCTGCCAAGCCTCTTCAAGCCACTCTTGGCGCTTCTCTTTCGCGAACATGGCAAGGGCGTAGCGGGCACGCAAGTTGAGCGCTTCCCGGTCATCGTTCTTCGCAGCCTCTGTCGCTGTTGGCAAAAACGGGCCTAGCTCAGTCTCCATCTTGAGACGCGACAACAGCATCGCAACAGCACGACGATCCATGCGTGCGGATTCCTTAGGCTTACTAATCTCGACAGTCAGCAGCCGAATGAACTCTTCGACAACACTCCCGCCATCAACGGCTGCCTGCACGATTGGAGCCAGCATCTTAGACTGACTCTTCTTGAAGCCCTTCGGAGCCATGCCCGCGAGCACAAGCGCTTCCTCAAACGAAAAGCGATTGCGCTCCTGCAGGTTGGCCGGCAGGTTAGATGGCGGCTTGTTTGGGTGGCGCGGCAAGACCTTCAGGACGTGCTCATAGGCACCAACCTGATCACCTTCTGGTAGCGTCGCAAAGAACTCGGCGAGTTTGTGCCAACGGCCTAACGTCACATCGCGTTGCAGCATTTCCAGCTCGCGCTTTAGCTTCTTTGCCTCGAGAGCAGCATCGATAGACGGACCAGCAACGACCTCAACCACAGGCGATGCTGCGGTAGCGGTTGGCTGTGCTTCACCATTGACTTCAGCATTCAGCAGCGCCTGCATCTGAGATGCGGTCATGACCGAACCCCGCGTCGCTTTCATCACGCCCACTGGAACCGCAACGGCCTTGGACGAACGTATCGCCGGCACACTACGAGTTACCGCTACCGGCGCAGTCGCGACCCTACCGATTCGCAGGACAGGCATGGTAATGCCAGCGCTTCCCGGCGGGGCAAGACCGATCGACACCTGATCGTCGTCCTGCTGATCATCAACCTGCTGATCATCATTACTGGCAGGTGCATCCGTATTGCCATCCGGTGTGGCCCCAACGCTCTGCTTCTCTTCATTAGGATCGTATGGCTTCAACTCTGGAGCGATCCAAGCCTTCAATACCGACGACGGTCTACGATCGAAGATGAGCCTCTTGAGTCCAGCAAGTCGTAACTTGGCAGTCGAACTCGCTGCACTCTTTGACGGATCCTGTGTCGAAGCTACTGCTGGAGAAGCAGTATTCGCCGATTTCATAGCTTCCGGATTTTGCGCCGCATCACTCTCTTGCTGCTGAAGTCTCGAACCAAGCGAGACATTCGCTCCCCCTACCACCGTGACCGGACGAACTGGGGACTGAGGGAACAACGCATCGCTCAGGACAACAGTCCCGACCAATGAGAAAAGTATGAGTTTGGCGCGCATCGTGTAGCTCCGAGGAAGGTGTCGCAACATATCACATTGACGACCCCATGATGAGTTAGACTGATGGGGTCAATTGCGTCAGATCAATATTCAGGTCTCTTGCAGCCTTGAGATCTTCTAGATACTCACGTCGGCTGCATTCCTGGACGCCAAGCGTTCGCAAATGATCTGTGGTGAACTGAACGTCTATGAGCACGATACCCTTCCGGAAAAGCGACCGAACCATTGCAACCAGCGCGACCTTTGACATATCGGTCCGCCGATGGAACATCGACTCGGCCCCAAAGAATCCGCCGACCTGCACGCCATAGGTGCCACCCACGAGTTCGCCCTCCATCCAAACCTCCAGGCTGTGGGCGAAGCCACTACGATGAAGTTCGGTGTAGGCCACCAACATCTCCGGGATGATCCAGGTTCCGCCATCGCGACCTTCACCGCAGGCACGCATCACGCGCTCAAAGCAGGTGTTCCACGTCAACTCGAAGTCACCGCGCCGCAAGGTCTTGGCCAGACTACGGGAAACATGCAGGTGCCCAGGATCAATGCATGCACGCGGATCAGGACTCCACCACATTGGCACGTAACCCTCTGCATACCAAGGGAATATGCCGGAACTATAGGCTTCAATTAAACGGGCCTCGGATAGATCACCACCGACCGCCAAGAGCCCCTCGCTGTCATAACCCGCAGGATCGGGAAAGGGCTGCTCAGACCCTTCGTCGAGAACGGCAGGAAGCTTGGGCTCGACCACTATCGCTCCTTCAAGCGCCGCAAGGTCGTATTTTGGTCTTCGCGGTCGCCGAGCTCAATGACTTCAATATCACCATCATCCATATTCCTGAAGTAGATGCGTAGGCCAAGCGACGCACGCAAGCTCCAGGTGTCCTGGCCGCCCAATTGCTTGACCTCAAGACCGGGGTAGCCATGGCCCTCAGTGCAGAAGAGCAACATCGCATGCACAGCTCGCTCGACGGAACGACGCTCTTTGCCTTCGAGAGACTTGTAGAATGATGGCAAGAAATGCGGCACCAGAATACGTCGCTGAAGTTCTGGCTCAGGCAACATCGGCTTTTTCTTACGACGACGACTCGCAGGAATCAGAGACTCAAGCTCAGCGACCTCGTCCTCGAGTTCGCGCGTTCGCGAGCGATCACGCGCCAACTGCAGCCGCATGGCATGATCAGCGGTTAGGAAGCTCTCGCGCTCAGCCTCTAACTCATGCAAGCGATGCAAGTGATCTTTGTCTTCGCGCACGACAGGAGCCGCCAAAGCGTCTTTCTTAGCGTCGTCAACAGCTCGCCTTTCATGAGCCAACTCCTCCATTGCGAGATCCAATTGCCGCTCTAACTCGGCCTCACGCACGCGGGCCCGGCCCTGCCCCTCACGCGAACGCTCAAGCTCCTCGCGCAACCGACCAACCTCGGCATCACGAAGCACTAGTAGTGCACGCGCTTCTGCTGCAGCTGCTGCATCCTCCCTCTGCTGAATCGCGCCCGAAAGATCGGGCTCCTCGCTACTTGGCAGCAACAGTGCCAAAACATCTTCAAGGTTCTTGGCTTCACGTTGTTCCGCAAGCAATGGCGCAAGCACTCGTGAAGGCGCCTTTTCGATCCGGAACCCACCCTTCGGCGACAGCCCGAGCCTTTGAGCAGCCTCCCGCAAACGCTCCACTGGAGCTAAATGCACCAACAACAGCTCTAAAGGCATAGAGCCGTCAGCCTTGAGCACTTGCTCAGACAGCTTCTTCAGAGTGAGTGCGGACGAATCCATTTGAAACAATCTACCCGGAGACGGTCGATGGGGAACGCAACCAGTCTAAGTTGCGTTCGGATCAGCGCGGATAAATTGGCTTCACTGGATACTGATTAAACTCTCGCGCATCCCACTCGCGCTCGATCGCATCACGCTCTTCAGGCGTTATCGGCGCTGGGTTCTGCCAAGAGCGATAGGCCATCCATTCGATCACATCGAAGGGTGCTCCAATTAAAGTCCCCACCTTCCAAAGCACAAACGACGGGAACAAGAAGACTGATAGCGGATCGCGCGTCTCTTTTGGCTGCGACCGGTATACCACGAAGGTAACGGGCAGAGATACGACGTCGATTGGCACCCCGGCAGCAAATCCCAATGTACCACCAAGTGTCGATGGCAGACGAGTGAACCAGGTGCGGTCGTGACGATCATCGACTAGCTCACCTGTGTATCGAACAATGGTTGTGCAGGAAGCCAAGCCAAGCAGACAGAGCAACGGCAGCATCGCCGACATAGACCACTTGGCACAGCAACTCGCCGACGCCCTCATCATCTCAAGCGTGGCTCGCGACGAGCAAACTTCATTTCCTTGATATACCACGCGTCTTCCAACTCTGACTGCGGAGTCTTCTTAGACGAAAGCCAGCTATCTGCAGATGCATTTTGGATGTTGATGCTTCGCAAGCGCCAGACGGACGTAGAGCCACTCGCACTCATTCCTTCACCGGCTCCCGACTCGCAGTTGAATAGCACTGCGTAGACGAAATCCATCCCGAACTTATTCTTGTTCTTTGAGCTACCCCATTTGATGTCAACGATGTGGTCCGTGACCTTTTGCTTGCCGATCGTCGTATTTTCATCCTTAGGCTTCTGGGGATTGAAATCGTTGGCCTTGAGATCCTTCGTGATCGACATGATCTGGCCCTGGAAGTAGACGCCAGGACTGCCAATAGCCTTCGAGGTATTGCGGCCATTCAGCACCACAACTTCGATCTTCTTCTGCAGTGAGCCAATCTCTTCCAGAAAACCACCGGGCTTCTTGGAATCTCGCAGAGACACTTCACAAGCGTCGATCTCCTTCTGCACATTAGCAACCCACCAACCACCGGCAGGCAACATCAGGACCGATATCAAAATGATCGCCTTGTAGAGATCCATCGTCTTAAAGAAGTTCATCGAATCTCCTCCGCACTCTTAGGACTGACAATGGGCGTGTTCATCGCGAGATAGTTACGCGCTGGCGCGAGCAGCTTGTCGCTTGGCAGCAGTGCACCAATGCGAGCGCTCGGACCAAACGGCTGGAAGGTATCTTTGATGTTAACGACGAACTGAATGTGGGCACCGGCGATCGACGTCTCGCTGCTATCCCTGAACAAGGTCGAAGTTCCAGCAAAGGCGCCGCGGTCTGGCATCGTGAACGGAGAATCGGGCTTGCCCATCTCTAGCGTAAAGGCACGCTCCAAGACACTTTGACGGGCTCTAAAGTCTTCGCCACGGAATGACGCAGTAAACGTCAACTTACGCGACTTCATATCAAGGTCGATGGTCGCAATTAGGTAGCGACCAAGTTCGGGCTCGATGCCCTTTAGGACCTCCGCCCAGCGCACCAGAACAGCGAGACCGGACTCAAGCGCGATGTCCTCATAGACGCCAGACTCCTTCTGTTTTTGAGCGGCAACCTGACGCAACTTGTCCCTTACAAAGCGGACACGGCCGGCGACTGGTCGACTCTTCAGATCCTTGACTAAATCTTGGTATGAGTAGATGACCTGCCTGCCCCTAGTGACTGCGAAATAACTCTTGTCCTGAAACCAACGCCCCTGAAAGAGCGTGTTCAGCTGCCCGTGAAAGGATGCCGCCTCAGGACGGTCCGGGTAGTTGTGCGTTAGACCGATCTCAAGCTCGAGGACCTTAAGCTTCGTCAACTTCTGGTTAGCGAAGACAAACACCGCAAGCAACGCTGCCATGCAGGCAATCGCCAATGGGAACTTGATGCGGTCAAACCCACCGGACTGCACTAGGTCTTCCTGACGCAGTTGGAAACCCTCTGGACCACCTAACTGGCCTAGAGCTAAGCCAACAGCAATGGCGAGACCGGGCGAGCGTTCCGCGGCTTCGTCCTCATCGAGGTCGTGCGCCAGTCCTGACAACACATCGAGTTCTTTGGCGGCAACCCCGAATACTGCTTCGAGCTCTTTAGCTACGCCAGCGCCGCGAGAGGCTGGGCCACTAACCCAGAGCGATCGGACGCGGGAAGCCATACCTGAGGCAGTCAAGAAGCGTGTCAGCTCACGGGACAGGCGCTTCAAATACTTAGTATTTGCCTCATCAATCTCTCTGTAGGTGACAAGCTCTGAACTTGGCGTAGTGGTGACGACCTCGGCCTTCTCACCTCCTGCGTCATTACTTGCCTCCCCGTCCTGAGACTCGTCATCATCATCGGCGAGAGCCAACACATCGTCGACCCCATCAACGTTTACGTCATCACCAGTACGCAGACTTTCGGCGCACGCCAGGCGTGACTGCTCAAGATCTAAGCCATGCGCACGCGCAACAGATTCGGCTACCGCTGAATCACCAAAGCGCAATACGCGCATTTCGACGAGATGTGACCCTTCCGTCAAAATGACTTTGACGCTACGAGCGCCTAGGTCGACGACCGCGTTGACCGGCTTACTATCAGCGTCATCAGCAGCATCAGCATCATCGGCACCAAACGCACCGCACCAATCTGCCACGCGCCACAAAGCCATTGTATCGAGATCAATCTGCTCTGGATCGATGCGCATCCCTTCGAACGCCTCGAGTTGGTCACGAAGACCAACCTTTGGGACCGAAGCGACCATGACCTTGGTACCGCCACTCGACAAAGGACCGATCTCATGGAAATCGACCACCATGTCGTCGACAGAGTGCGTGAAGATTTCTCCCTCGATCTCGGACTTCACGACCTTCTTGATCGAATCGCTTCCCTTGAACGGCAACTCGATGGTTCGCAAAACCGCTTCTCGACAAGGATAGCCAAGTGTCATCGCCCCCTTCATGCCGCTGTCGAGAGCGCCACGAACGGCTTCTGCGATCATGCTAGGTCGCGAAGAGACATCGCCTAATCCAATGACTTCACTACTGACCTTGAGCAACCGCGTCTTCCGGTAGCTGCCGTCCAATTCGACGATGCTGACCTCCCGGTCACCCTGGTCGATGCCAATACTCCTCACCATACTATTACCTGTTCTCTTTCACGCTGGATGAGCTAGATGCTCCCAGCTTTGGAATTGTCTTATCGCGGTCGTAGAGGGCACGCTGCTGTTCGTCGAGCACGAATCGTACACGGTCATCAGTCTTGCGTGAATGAAGCAAACGCTTGTTGCGCAATGCTTCTGAATACTCATCCGTTTCTGCGTCCCGAAGAATGTTCAAGTCAATGCGATGATGTTCTTCGAAGACCATCACCAAAAGGCGCCGCTGCTCGGCTGATAGGCCGTATTTTTTACTCAAGAAGTGCGCATCGTCACGAGCAATGTCCAACTGTTGTTCGGCCGCCAGCAATTCTGGAATGACAAGACCTGCGACTGCGCCAGCACCAAAGCTGACCAGAGCCACGGCAAGTATCCAAGCACGAACGGTAGGACTCGCAGATGTCAAAGAAGTCACCTGCCGCGGCGCGGCGTCTCCCTCGGTGCTCGATCTGTTACCTCGCGCTCCCGCGCATCTCTGGCCAAACCATCAAGACGCTGCATCTCGGCATCAACCTCCGTCGGACTAGCGGCTTCGATCTGACCAGAACCATTCGGGTCAAATAGGCCAGCTTGCAAGCCTAAGCCAAGCCCGATCAGTAGTGCGGCCGCCAACAACAGACGACTGCACAGGCGAACCGCAGACTTGGCCAGATCGTCTTGCTGAAGCTCGACGCGGCTTGGCAAGCGACGCACTTCCGAAATCACTGCAGCAGTGAAGCCTGCCGAAGGCTGGGCATCTCGCCGCATACTGCTGGCTTCAGCAGCAAAGCAAGACTGGATCTGTTGGGCACCCTCCACGCGCTTCCGCAGGGTGGAATCAGAGAGCATGCGCGCCGCGAACGCAGCGCCCTCGCTCCCGGAGAGCTCCCCATCGAGAAAGCGCTGCACCAATTTGTCCGTTTCAGAAAAGCTCATCGCTTGCCTCCTTTGCTCATTAGTCCTGCTGTGGGCAAGAGTTCTGGGTAGTTGCGAATCAGTGCATCCTTAAATCGCTGACGGGCACGGAACAGTCGCGACTCTACCGTGCCGAGCTGGATTTCGAGGGTCTCGGCAATGTCTGTATAAGACAGGCCCTCAAACTCGCGCAGAATCAGGATGGTTCGGAACTTCTCGGGCAGCGAAGCCACGATTTCGCGGGTGGCGCCAGCGAGCTCCAGCTTTTCCAGCGGCGCGGTCGGACTTTCGTGATCCTCGTCACCTCGCTCGAAGACCGCAGTGTCCTCTACGAGCCGCAACCGACGACTGCTGGCCCGCGAAAGATGATCGGTCGCTGCGTTGGCCGCGATCCGATATAGCCAGGTGAAGAACTGAGAATCGTGATTGAACGTATGCAGCTTGCGGAAAACCTTCAGAAAGACTTCCTGCGCCAAGTCTTCGCACTCGACACTATCGCGGCAATAACGACCTAAGAGGTTGAAGAGCTTGGCTTTATACCTGTCGACAAGCTCTGCGAAGGCGTCCTCGCTACCGTCAAGCACGGCAGTGATAAGGTCGCGGTCAGAGGTATCTGGACTTTGCTTCAAAGCGAACACAGATCATTAGAAGGAGACCGAGGGAGGATTCTTCCCGCCAGCTGTTCAATGACACCATCTTGAGAGATGTAGCCGCTGGCAATGGACGAACCACGAGCCAAATTCCTACTTCTGCATACCTATCATGAGACTAGTCAGTGTCACTAAGGGTGTGGCCCATCTTCTCACGCTTAGTATCTAAGTATCTCTGGTTGTGCTTGTTAGACTTGATCTCAAGCTTCTCCTGAGCAGTAACTTCAAGCCCATACCCCTCGAGGCCAGCCAATTTCTTGGGGTTGTTGGTTAGCACCCTCAGGCGGCGCAAGCCGAGGTCATGCAGAATCTGGGCGCCTGTCCCGAATTCACGCTCGTCTGGGCGAAATCCGAGGTGGACGTTGGCTTCGACGGTATCCATGCCTTCGTCCTGCAAAGCATAGGCTCGAAGCTTGTTGTCTAGACCGATGCCGCGACCTTCCTGGCTGATATATAGGACGACACCGCGACCTTCCTGCTGGACGCGCTCCATCGCGGTATGCAGTTGTGGACCACAGTCACAGCGCAATGAGCTAAATGCATCACCGGTAAGACACTGTGAGTGCACTCGAATGAGCACCGCATCGTCAATCGGAGCAAATCGCTCTCCATCGCCAACACGATCAATCCCTAGCGTCAACGCCATGTGGGTGCGCTTATCAACACGGCTGTTGTAGGTATGGCAGTCAAAGTCACCATATTCGGTTGGCATCTTGGCAACCGCAACGCGCTCGATCATACGCTCGCGCCGTCGGCGATACTCGACGAGGTCTGCGATGCAGCCCATCTTGATGTTTCTCTCCTGCGCGAACACAGACAACTCTGGAACGCGAGCGAGTTCACCATCAGGCTTTGTAATCTCGCAAATGACGCCAGCGGGAGTCAAACCGGCCAAACGGCACAGATCGACGATTCCTTCCGTCTGCCCAGTCCTCACTAGAGTCCCGCCATCCATAGCCCGGAGCGGGAAGATGTGACCAGGCCGCGATAGGTCGGCCGGCTTGGCATCTGGGTTGACCGCTGCCAAAATGGTCGTGGCACGGTCCCTGGCAGAAATCCCGGTCGTCACGCCATCGCGAGCTTCAACGCTGACGGTAAACGCGGTTCCAAAGCGTGAACTATTCGAAGCAACCATCAGCGGCAGCTCCAACTGATCACAAATAGCGCCATCAAGCGAAAGGCAGATCAAGCCGCAGGCCTCTCTGGCCATCTGGGCGACGAGCTCAGGAGAGGCAAACTCGGCTGCAAAACACAGATCGCCCTCGTTCTCACGATCAGGGTCATCAACCAAGACGATCGGACGACCAGCCGCCAGTTCTTCGAGCAGTTCGGGGATAGGTGAAAATGTCTCTGTCACAATCTCAACCATAGGCCGGATCTACTCCCGAACGTAGCCTTCGAAATCGTTCCAATGATGCAGCCGCCGCCGAGGAAGTTCCCGAAGCCGCAGATTGGCGCCCCAGAGAGCAGGTAACGCCATCAAAGTTCCGGCAAGAATGCTGATCTAGACCCGTTGCTACCGAGATTTCCCCCGAGGCAGCCAGGGTGATGCGACTCACGCCATCGAAGCCCCCAATACCGGGCACATCGAAAAACACCCTCGTGATGCATCTTTGCTTTTCCAGGCCGGCGACGGAGATGAGCAAAGACTTCGCTGGCTCTCCATCTGGCACCCTGCTTTGGCAACCTCTGGTCAGGATGAAACTTATGCTTCCTAACTAGGCGAGAGTTGCCTTGCCGACCGACCGCCCGGTCGCTTTGGCTGCACCAAACCTGCCCAGGAAGCCAACAGGACTCCTCAAAGTGACCAGAAGCGCAGCAGTTACGCACTTCCTAGCAGTCGATACCGACCCCAAGGATCCGCTGCCAAGGGCAACACATGCAGGCGCCTAAAGGGCCCGGCCTTTTTGCTTCAGAACGGCTCGGAAGCTTTCCGAAGCCATTGCATGGCAGGGGTTTCTGCCAAGCAACAGGGAAAAGAAGAACTGGGATGAAGCGCACACTGATCGAGGTGTTCTGTGGCCTTGCGGCCTTGGTATTGATGGTCTCTCTCCATCACCAAGTCGCACAGCTGGAGGTGCAACAGGCAAACGTCGGAGCTCTCGAGCGCAGGCTCGATGAAGCGGTAGCCAACCAACCTGATGGCCAAGAGCTGGAGTCCATGAGATCCCAGATACTTGACGAGACCGATGCCCGCATGGAAGTAATCGAGCAGCAGCTTGAGGCGGCTGCAGCAGGCACGAACCGCGCTGAATTGATTGCCGACGAGCTAGAGCAGGCACAACGCGACGTCAGCTCCTTCCGCTCCGAGATGTCGACCGACTTCGAACGCACTAAGGCACTCGTTGACGCCTACATCAGCGAGGTCCGCGTCAAAGAGCAAGATGCCGCAATGCGGATTTCCGAAACGCAAGTTCAGATCGCAACGCTCGCTAGCTCCATATTCCAGGACCACGGAGAATTGAACCGCAAGATGCTGCTACCAACCGTGCAGCTCAACGGCGACGACACGGTCGGCTCTGGCACAATCGTCTTCTCTGGACCCAACAAGCGCAAAGGCAACCGCATCGAAACCTATGTGCTGACCTCCTACCATGTCGTGCGCAATATTCTGGCTGACACGCCGCGCGCTAAGAAAGCCGGTTTCGACGTAACCGTTTACCTAGACGACGAGAACTTGATCGTGAAGGGTCGAATGGTTGCCAATGCACCACAGATCGATGCGGCACTACTACAACTCGATACTGATCGAAAGCTACCTCACGTAGCGAACGTACTGCCTCGTAACGAAGCCGACCAAGTCAGCGTTTGGGACCCGGTATGCGCTGTCGGATGTCCGCTCGGTAACGACCCAGTCCCGAGTAAGGGTGAAGTCAGTTCACTGAACAATGAACTCAAAGGCGCGAACTACTGGATGATCAACGCACCAACATATTTCGGCAACTCCGGTGGCGGCATCTACCGTGCTGATACCCGCCAGCTGATTGGTGTGTTCTCAAAGATCTACACGCACGGCAAGCGCCAAGCAGTGGTAGTGCCACACATGGGTCTTTGCACGCCGATCGATCTAATCTATGAGTGGCTAACCGAGATTGAAATGGACCATCTGCTACGCAGTAGCACCATTGACCGCATCGACCTGCGTGATTTGGCCGCTCCTACAAAGTAGGAGCCGAAAACCGATCAGCTACTGACGCCGCAAAGCGCGACCAAGTCGGCGCAACTGCGGGCTATCTAGACCCGCCTTGATCGCGCTAGCTACCACCTGTCGCGCTTCTTTGGTGCGCGACAAATCGCATAGATAGCGCACCTTCGCCTCATGCAGGCGCAGATCACCAAATCGCTGCATCATGGCGCGATCGACCAGTTCAAGTGCTCGCTTGCTATTATCGCGAGTTGCAAACAACTCTGCCATCTCGAACAAGACATCCGGCTGATGCGGAGAAGCTTCGAGCGCTGCTGCAAACAGATCAAGTGCATCATCACCGGCCGCTTGGCGCCGCTTGATGATTCCCGAGTAATAGAGTGCTGGCCAGAACTCTGGCTGCAAATGCAGCCACAACTGAAACTCAGCTAACGCCGGCTTCAGACTTCGACCATGCAAGCTGCGATCCGTCGCCTTTGCGAAACGGACCTCAAAGTCAGTAACGTCGATCTGCAGCATGACGCGCACAGCACGATCGCGCAGAGACAAGTCCATCAAAGAACGCATCCCAGCCACAAGCTCAACCCGTGCTTCACGGCGCTGGCCGCAAGCAAACAAGCAAAGCCCAAGCAACACTCGGTCATCGCCGCTTAGCAACGAACGCAGCGACATCAATGTCTCAACCAAGTCTGCAGGAGGTTCGCGTTCTACGAGATGCGCCTGCAAACAATCAAGCAAGACGCCCGCACCACGGCGAGTATCGACCCACTCAGCTGCACGCAGCGTCCTTTCACGCAAACGCCGCAGCCCGCGCTGCACAAAGCTCCACCCGTCGTCTTGATCACCCTCGACAAAGCTCAGCTGTGCCAGATGTGAGAAGAAGTCAGGATGTCCATCGACGGATAAACCCTTCTCCCACAAATCACGCGCAGCCACCGGATCGCCCCGACGCGCCTTCAAAATCCCGAGGCTTTCTAGACCTCGCCACGGCGGTGGATCTAGATGAGTCGCGTGCTCAAGCCAGGCAAAGGCTCGATCTTCATCGCCCATGCCCGAAAGCTGTTCAGCGACGGCGACACAGGCATCACCATCTACCGGTTGCGCCGAATAGCAGCGATCGAGAAAGCTGCGAATGGTCTCACGGTCGAGTCTCGCGCCATGCAGCGCAACAGCCATCGTTGCGTTAGCTACACGAAGCGCTAATCCAAATGACGGATCGATCATCAAGGCGTCGGCAAATGGTCGGATCAAAGCAGCCCGATCATCTGGCACCGCGATCTCAAGGTCTCCGCTGAGCAGCATTGCGTTGTCGAGTCCACGCAAGAAATGCCGAAACGCTTTACCATTCTTGGTCATCAGACCAGCAGGCGGCTGATGAAACGGTATGGCTAAGGCGCGCGCCAACCGCTGGATGAGCTTGAGCAATCCTGAAACAGGATCCTGCATTGACAGGACCAATCCCATTCTCTCCGTCACAAAGTCACTTTGCTCACCATCACGAAAGACATGAAACTCAAGATGCAATCCGCCCTCGGCTGGTGAAACTTCGCCAGTGACGACAGCGCGCACGTTGACTTCGTTGGGCATCAAGTCGAACGCTTCTTCATGGTCAGGCGGCGCATCAAGTTGCACCCATGTGATTGGGCCCGAGCCATCCGCAGTCTGCAACTCAAGCATCGCCGTCGGGCCAACCTGCCCTTGATTAAGCACCTGGTGGACGAAATCGGGAATACGTCGCGCAATGACTCCAGGGTCAAGCGTGCCCCAAGCCTCACTCGGCACAGCTGCCAGAGGCAAGAACATCACATTCGGATCCCCGAACTCGCTGTGCATATCACCTTGATCAGTCATGAGATTCGATTAACCAGGGGGCCAGGTAAGACTCCGACCTGCCAACACATGCACATGCAGATGGAAGACCGTTTGCCCAGCACCGGCACCGTTATTGATCACAATACGTGAGCCGCCTTCTGCCACACCCAATTGCTTGGCAACGTTTGCAGCCGTCACTAGCAAGTGGCCCAGCAACATCTCATCCGCCGGCGTAGCATCGCTCAATGTCGCAATGTCTCGTTTCGGAATCACCAGAAAGTGTGTCGGAGCTTGCGGTGTGACGTCATAGAACGCCAAACACTGGTCGTCTTCATGAAGCACCTTCGCAGGGATCTCCCCACGAAGGATGCGAGCGAAAACGTTCGTCGAATCGTATGTCAACTGATGCTGTTACGCCGTCGCGACGCGCGCGATACCGGCGAGAGCAGCGTAAGCCCGGCAACGTGCTTCACTCAACCCCCTGGTACACGAAGAAACTGATCTAGTTAGGCAACTGCACCTGTGCGGCAGGCCAGAGATTGGCTAGTTTTGTTGCCGCAATGCGCAGCAAACCGTTCGCCATCGCCATCGCTGGCGGCTCAGGCAGTGGCAAGACCACTCTGACACGGACACTTGTAGCTCAATTAGGCCGCGATCGCTGCTGCGTCATCGATCACGATTCCTACTACAAAGACCTCGGCCACAAAACCTTAGCAGACCGCGCAAAAACCAACTTTGACCATCCAGAAAGCCTCGACAACGCGCTGATCGCAGAGCACATCAGGCTTCTGATGGCAGGTCGTAAGATTGAGCGACCGCAGTATGACTTCGCAACCCACAGCAGGATGACCGAGACAGTTACTGTCGAGCCGCGACCAGTAATCATCTGCGAAGGCATCCTCCTGTTAGCGGTGCCTGAATTGCGGCGATCCTTTGACACCCGCCTCTACATCGAAACGCCGGCGGATATCCGCGCACTACGTCGTGTACAGCGTGACGTCGCCGAGCGAGGCAGGACTACCGAGTCGGTCATCAAGCAATACTTTTCGACGGTGCGCCCAATGCACGAGCAGTTCGTCGAACCAGCACGCGGCACCGCCGACACCATTCTCGACTGGCGACTAAGCCCAGCGAAACAGGCGCAGCTCGTGATGCAGAAATTAGACGAGCAACTCGAAGGCAAATCTCTAGCTGCATCAAGCTAACGGCACCGCGAACAGCGCCACCGAATAGCGCCACCGAATAGGCCACCGAATAGGCCGTCGAACAGCGCCATGGAATGGGCTAACTGTCGACCCGATCCCCCGCGGTAGTTGCTCAGACCAAGCTAGCGGACCCGTAGGCCCGCCGGCATCAATGCGTAGATCTTGGTCTTGCCATCACCTGACAATGCTTCTTGGAACATTCCAAGCACTTCACTGAAAGGCCCACACTCAGCAAGCATTGCCTTCAGGATGGTGCGGTTCGGCGCAGCTTCAACCTGAGCATCGAACAATGAGCTGAACAAAGAGTCCGCAAAGTTCCCGGGTTCGGGAACGTGCCGCACTTCGAGGTCTCCCTCGATCTTGGCTGACTCGCGAACCATCGCAATGGCCGCCTCGACTCCACCAATCTGATCAACCAAGCCATTGTCCAGCGCTTGCTGACCAGACCAGACGCGACCACCGGCAATGGCATCTACTTGCTCGGACGTCTTACCTCGCGACTTAGCAACGATATCTAGGAAACGCTGATAGATCTCGTCGACCCCGCCCTGGATGCGGGCTCGGGCCTCTGGACTCCACGGACGATCCATCGCATCCATCATTGGGCCCTCGTCAATGCGGAC
>CBFIIO010000041.1:0-38462 GCA_965662465.1 Planctomycetota bacterium
AGTTTGTCGGCTCCTTCTTCAGCGACCTGTTCGGCCGAGACTTTTCTTAGGTTGACCTTGCAGCGGTTTGCGATGCCAGCGTGGCTGAGTGATTCGTAGATCGACTTGTAGGCGTCATGCAGTTCTATGTATTTGCCTGTGACCGCGATCGTGATCTCGTGTTGGGGGTGCTTGACGACTTCGAGTAGTTGCTGCCAGTCGTCAGTCACGAGCTTCTTGGTTGGCTTCAGCTCAAGGTGCTTAAGGATTCGCCGGTCGAGTCCTGATTCGATCAGCATCATTGGCACTTCGTAGATTGAGAAATCAACGTCCTTCTCTTCGATGACGGCTTCCGGGCGCACATTGCAGAACAGCGAGATCTTCTTCGCCATATCTTCGTCCATCGCGACTTCCGTGCGGCAGATGAGGACGTGCGGCTGGATACCAATTTCGCGTAGCTTGCCGACCGATTGCTGGGTCGGCTTCGATTTTAGTTCACCAGATGCGCGCAGGTATGGCAGCAGCGTCAGATGGATGAACATGCAGTCATGGCTGCCAACCTCCAGACTGAATTGGCGAATGGCTTCTAGGAATGGCAGGCTTTCGATGTCACCTACGGTGCCGCCAATTTCCGTAATCAAGATGTCGGGTGCCGGCAAGCCGTCGCATGGTGCGGCGCCGGCTCGGATCGCCATTTTGATTTCGTCGGTGATGTGTGGAATGACCTGTACGGTCTTGCCGAGGTAGTCACCGCGGCGCTCTTTCTGGATTACCGATTTATAGATCTTACCGGTAGTGAAGTTGGAGTCCTTGTTGATGCGTGCTGAAGTGAACCGTTCGTAGTGACCAAGGTCTAGGTCCGCTTCGGTGCCGTCATCAGTGACGTAAACTTCCCCGTGTTGGAACGGCGACATCGTTCCTGGATCGACATTGATGTAGGGGTCGAGCTTTTGCATCGACACCTTCAATCCGTGACGCTCAAGGATCCATCCTATTGCTGCGGAAGTAAGGCCTTTGCCAAGCGAGGAGACAACACCGCCGGTAACGAACAGGAACTTGGTCATAGGTTGCAGTACTTTGCTCAAGCCGATCAGGCGGTAGCAGTCAGGCGTTGCAGGTAAGAGTCGTAGTCTTCACGTGTCTCGATGCCCCAAGGGCTACCTTGAGCGTCGAGCACATGCATTTGGATGTCGTTTTCGAGAAAGCGTAGTTGCTCGAGGGATTCGGTCTCGGCTAGGCCGCTACTGGGTAGGTCTGGAATGCGCAGCAGGGTGTCGCGCGCAAATCCGTAGACGCCGATATGTCGAAGCACAGGGATCCGGCTGCCTTCTTGGGCAGGTCCTGCGCCGAAAGGTATTGGTTGGCGGCTGAAGTACAGCGCCTTTTGATTGCGGCCACGCACGACCTTGACGACATTTGGATTCGCGATGGTCGCCTCATCAGTGATTTCGGCGCAAAGTGTGTTGCACTTGGAATCACCCTCCAGCAGTTGCGTGACCATTGACTCGAGATCACGTGGTACGACCTCTGGCCAGTCGCCTTGGATATCGAGAACCGCTTGGCAGTCGAATTGACGTGCTGCTTCCGCGCATCGTTCGCTGCCGGTGCGGCATGCTTCGCTGGTGCGGACGACTTGGTAGCCAGCGCCTTTTGCGGCCGCCTCGACGTCATCGTCATCGGTCGCGACGCAAACCAAATCGATGTTGGCTGCTTTCTTGGCTTGGTCACAGGTATGCAAGAACAGTTCCTTGCCGCTTTCTTTCAGGAGCGCTTTGCCTGGAAGGCGTTGGCTACCGACACGTACAGGAATGATGGCCAGTGCAGGTGTGACGTTTCTGCTCACGGCTGCCTCTTTATAGCGCCGCTAGACTGGATGTTCTGGGCTCGTCGGGCGGAATCTTTGAGGTCCGCTGCGGCTCCCTCTGGAGCTTGGGAGTAGCTGCGAGCGTGATTGAAAAGTTGCAGAAAGAAAGTGCGGGCCTGGATGAACGCGATGCTGTTCGGATCTTGCGTATTCGGAGAAAAGACCCAAGCCGCGGTCATATCACCTCGCTGTAGCACAAGCGCTTGGCGAGCGTTCGACGGAACCCGTGAAAGTGTTCTTTCGAACAGCTTTTGGCTTTCGTAGGTCGCGATCAATGCCTGCATGCCTTCATCGTTGATGACTTTGTTGATGCGGACAGATGAGTTGGGTTCGTCTGGCGCGTTGGCGCTGGCGTTTTGCAGTGCCAGAGTCGGGCTATTGCGCGACGAAAGGATCAGCGTTGTTGGCTCGCTGGTGGCAACGGTCGGCGAGCCTGCACATGCAGCTAGAGCTGCGGCGCAAAGTAGCTGAAGTATCCGGACGGTGAGTGGGGCAACCATTCCGGGCCCCGAGCTTATCGAGCTGATTCACAAAGACCACGCCGCGTTTTCAAAGGATCGCTTTCTATGCGTAATTGGCGCAGATTTCGTCTTGGCCTTGCTGCTCGCCACGTTAGTTATCAAGAATCAATGCGCAGACTCTCCACATTCAGGTTGTTGATAGTCGCGTTGGGTCCAATGCTCGGCATGCGAATATGCGATAGCTGAGATTTGCGAGGTGGATCCGGTCTCGCGTTTGTCGGTTGGTTAGCCGGGTGACCAGAAGGGATCCGTAGATCTGCTGCGACCTTTGCGCAAAAAAATTGGGCCGGCCTAAAGATCAGGTCCTCTGGTAATCGCTTTTTTCGTTGTCGAGAGCTGACTTTTTGCCGAGCTGGTCACAAGCCTTCAGATGGTGTTGTTGGCTTCCAGTGGTCGCCTGAACTGCGGAAATCGCTCCGTTGGTTCGCAGCGATATGTCGGGCCGATTCGATTATCCGGTTTGAGCGTATCTCAAGTAGCAATGGTGATTCAGCTACGTGGGTGAAGCGTCGAAAAGTATGCAGGCGCTCTCTCTAGTCGCCGTAAGAACTGGTCAAGACCCATGCAACTACGTCAGTTTCAAAAAGTTCTGTGCGCGAACCGAGGTGAGATCGCGATTCGCGTGTTTCGAGCATGTGCAGAGCTCGGCATACGGACGGTTGCTGTATTCAGCGAAGAAGATCAGACGAATCAACACCGCTATAAGGCTGACGAGAGTTATCTGATAGGCCAAGGCAAGGGGGCGGTCGCGGCCTACCTAGGTGGCGACGAAATCATCGCGATTGCACTGCAGGCAAACGTGGATGCGATTCATCCTGGCTACGGTTTCTTGTCGGAGAATCATGAGTTTGCTTCGGCTGTGCGTGCTGCTGGAATTGCGTTCATTGGTCCTGACGCAGATGTGATTCAGGGTCTCGGTGACAAGGTCCAAGCGCGTGCCGTGGCGGAATCGCTGTCGGTTCCCTGTGTGCCTGGGATCGAGTTGCCTGTCGATGAAGAGGCGGCCTTGGTGGCGGCAGAGAGGTTCTTTGACGAGCACGGAACGACTCTGTTTAAGGCTGCGCACGGAGGTGGTGGTCGTGGTATGCGTGTCGTCGAACGTAGAGATGATCTCGGTTCGCTGCTTCGCCAAGCTCGGAGCGAGTCGCTAGCTGCGTTCGGCAGTCCTGTGCTGTTTGTTGAGAAGTTTCTGCCCAAGGTTCGTCATATCGAAGTCCAGGTGATTGGTGATAAGCACGGCAACGTGGTGCACCTCTGTGAGCGTGATTGCTCGGTGCAGCGTCGACATCAGAAGGTTGTGGAAATTGCTCCGGCACCGAATCTAGCCAAGAAGACTCGTGAAGCATTGTTTGCGGATTCGCTACGTCTTGCGAAGCATGCCAAGTACCACAATGCTGGAACGTTTGAATACCTAGTCGCGGACGAGCAGCATTACTTTATCGAAGTGAATCCTCGGCTGCAGGTTGAGCACACCGTGACCGAGCAAATTACGGGTGTCGATTTGGTGCAGGTGCAACTCCGAGTCGAAGAAGGACACTCCCTCGGCAGCCAGGAAATCGGGCTTGGTGACCAGTCGACGATTGTCGCGCGGGGGTATGCAATCCAATGCCGCATCACTACCGAAGATCCTCAAAATGACTTCTTGCCTGATACTGGCTCGATCATGGCCTACCGCTCACCGGGAGGCTTTGGTCTGCGATTAGACGGTGGTGACAGCATGGCCGGAACCGTAGTCGGTGGTCATTACGACTCGCTTCTCGTCAAGTGCATCACCTTTGGCAGCACGCTTGAGGCTGCGGCTCAAAAGGGTGTTCGAGCACTGCGTGAGTTCCGCATTCGGGGTGTAAAAACTAACCTAGCGTTCTTAAGGAACGTGCTGCGTCACGACAAGTTTCTAGCGGGCATGACGTGGACACGCTTTCTTGACGAAACGCCAGAGTTGTTCCAAATCGAACTCGGGCAGGACCGCGCCAGTAAGCTGTTGCACTACCTGTCTGACGTGATCGTCAATGGTCATCCAACGGTGCCGGCGACGGCACGGTTGTCGCCAGCTGAAGCAGTGGCACCCGCGATTCCGCAAGTTCCTGAGTCGGCACCGCCGAAGGGCACGGCACAGCTGTTGTCTGAAGGTGGTCCAGGCGCAGTTGTAGATTGGATCAAGGGGCAAACGAGACCGTTGCTGACGGATACGACGATGCGCGATGCGCATCAATCGCTGTTAGCTACACGAGTGCGGACCAGCGATATGTTGGCGATTGCGCCGGCGACGGCGCACGTGATGCATGAGCTGTTCTCAGTTGAGACCTGGGGTGGCGCAACGTTCGATGTTGCATACCGATTCCTCAATGAAGATCCCTGGGAGCGTCTCGCCAAATTGAAGGCCGCGATCCCGAACGTTTTGCACCAGATGTTGCTACGTGGAGCTAACGCAGTTGGCTACACGAGCTATCCGCAAAACGTTGTTGAGGGTTTCATCGATCAAGCCGCCGAGTGTGGCATCGATGTGTTCCGTGTTTTCGACAGTCTCAACGACTTAGATTCCATGCGAGTCTCGGTCGAGCGCGTTATCAAGACCGGGCGCATAGCTGAAGTTGCTATGTGCTATACCGGTGATGTCGACAATCCGGCGCGCACCAAATACTCATTAGACTATTACGTCGACCTAGCGAAGCGCATTGAAGACCTAGGTGCACATATCTTGTGCGTAAAGGATATGGCTGGTCTGTTGCGACCACAGGCCGCTCGTAAGTTGATCACGAAGTTGCGGGAGACTACGGATCTACCGATTCACCTACATACGCACGATACTTCCGGTAACGGGATTGCGACTTACATCGCTGCTATTGAGTCTGGAGTGCATGTCGTCGACACAGCCTTGTCGCCAATGGCTGGATTGACCTCGCAGCCGAGTATGAACGCGCTGATTGCAGCCTTGCGTGGTCATGCGCGAGAGACGCAGCTGACAAATCGTAAAATGCAGCCGCTGGCTGATTATTGGGAAGGTGTCCGTGAGTTCTATACTCCATTCGAGTGCGGTCTTAAGAGCAGCACTAGCGAGGTCTACTACCACGAGATCCCAGGTGGCCAATACTCCAACCTAAGACCACAGGTTGCATCGCTTGGATTGATTGACCGTTGGCCGGATGTTCGCCATGCATTCGCAGTGGCCAATCGTCTCGTTGGCGATATCCCGAAGGTGACACCGTCGTCGAAGATGGTAGGTGACTTCGCAATCTTCCTCGTGCAAAACGACTTGCTAGACATGCGCAGTGATCTGGCGAGTTCGGTAGAAGCGACGAAGACAAGGTTGTTGACCGAAGAAAAGCATCTCGATTTCCCTCAAAGCGTGGTGACCTATTTCCAAGGCTATCTTGGGCAGCCGCCGGGCGGATTCCCAGAGGAACTACGCAATGCGATACTCAGGGGTGAGGCCGTGTTGACAGGGCGGCCAAGCGACGGTCTGCAACCGTTTGACTTCGGTGCGGCGAAGGAACACGTCACGGTACGGATGCATAGCGTTCCTAAAGAACGAGATGTCATTAGCTATGCGCTATACCCGCGCGTGCTAGATGACTTCTTTGCATTCCGCAGTCAATATAGTGATGTCTCGATGCTGCCCACGCCGGTCTACTTGTACGGACTGGAGATTGGTCAGGAAGTCTGGATCGAACTAGAACGCGGTAAGGCGCTATTGGTTTCCTACGAAGCTAGAAGCGAGCCAGACCGTGCGGGCAACGTGACGGTCTACTTCAAGCTGAATGGACAAAACCGCCAAGTGGTTGTGCCAGATCGTGCTTTCGAAGGCGATGTCATTACGCGCCGTAGGGCAGATAATGAGAAACCGACCGAAGTTGGCGCGCCGATGCCAGGGCGTGTGATCACCTTACATGTCGGTGAAGGAACTTCGGTCGCAGAAGGCGATCCAGTCTTGACGCTTGAAGCGATGAAGATGGAGACCATTGTGCGCGCAACATGCACCGGAACCGTACGAGAGTTGTGCGCGGATCTGGGGGATGCGGTGCAAGCGGAAGATCTACTTTTGGTGATTGAGCCCAAGTAGTCCAAATCTGTGGCGGCTGTCGGCGAGGTGGTGCCGCTAGGCCGGGGCTTAAAGATCGATTGCGACCTCTGCCTTGCGCAATCTTCGGTGTCATGAAGCAGTCCGGACACCATGGATTTGATGCCGTGTAGGATCTGCTTGGATTCTACTTCTTCTCTGACGGTTGGTCTTTTGCTGTCGGCCCTTCAGATTCAGGGTCGTCGACCAAAGGTTGGACAGCTTGGGCACCTGCGGCCATCAAGCGACCAAGGATCGCAGGAGAAGCTTGGATCTCCATCAGGCAGCCGTCTTCCGTGTAGAACTCTGAGATGACGGTCGCTTTGACGCGGATCTCTGCATGCAGGGCGCCAGCTGAGTGAGGTAGCAAGAGTTCGACGCGATTTTCGACGGCCGCAAGGTGGTTTTGGATCGAGTTAAAGACTGTAGGTAGTCCTTCTCCTGTGACCACGGATACCGCAATCGCATGTGGATCAATATTCCAAAGCGGTGCGAGGCTTGCCCTGTCCTCGATCAGGTCGAGTTTGTTTAGAACGGTAATGCGTGGCAGGTTGTCGCCCTTAAGGGTGGCCAGCACATCGTCCACAGCGTTCATCTGATCAACGGCGTCATTCGAACTGCCGTCGACAAGAACGAGCAGTAAGTCGGCGTGTAGGGCCTCTTCCAGGGTCGCATGAAAGCTTGCGACTAACTGGTGCGGCAGCTTGCGCAAGAACCCTACGGTGTCAGTCAGCAGCACAGTTCGGCCACCAGGTAACCGCCACGGCCTTGTGCGCGTATCGAGAGTTGAGAACAGTTTGTTCTCGGCGAGTACTCCAGCGTCTGTGAGCTGGTTCATCAGTGACGACTTGCCGGCATTGGTGTAGCCGACCAGAGCAACTGTGAAGAGGTCCGGCCGTCCCTGGACTTCGCGAACTTTGTGTTGCTCGATTCGCTTGAGGTCGCGTTTGACCGACGCAATGCGTGTGCGCAGCAGGTTGCGGTCGACATCGATTTGCTTTTCGCCAGCGCCACCGCGAAGGCCGATGCCGCCGCGTTGACGTTCTAGATGGGTCCAGCGGCGCCGCAGTCGCGGCATCTCATATTGCAGAGCGGCAAGCTCAACCTGATAGCGGGCTTGTGGCGTTCGCGCATGCGTACCGAAGATCTGTAGGATCAATTCGCTGCGGTCCATTACGGGTACGCCAACAGCGTTTTCAATGTTGCGTGCCTGGTTTGGGGTTAGCGAGTCGTCGCAGATTACACAGCCACTGTGCGCTAGTTTGACTACTTCGGCGAGCTCGGCCAGCTTGCCTGCGCCCAGGTAGCCATGTGGGTCCGGAATACGTCGATGCTGGACCATGCAGCCAGCGGGCACGAAGTCTGCGGTTTCCGCAAGTTGCTGCAGCTCTGATAATGCCTCTGATGACGAACGCGGATCGCCCATCGGCATGATGCCGAATAGGATGGCTTCTGTGGCGTGACCTTGTCGTGTGTCGAGGTCTCGATCGTGAGTTTGTTCGCCCAAATTGATTTCGACGTAGCTGACCTACGCGTGGGTGAGGTCCGTTGCCTGAAAGAGCGGACCGTGTTCGCTGTGGATCGCGCCATCCTCTGCGCGCTGTAGGAAGATGCGACGGCAGAATCGTTCGTCATCACGCGTCGAGGAGTCTGTGCGGAAGTGGGTTCCGCGTGACTCGTCTCTTTGTAGGCTCGCTTCCGTGACAAGCGCGGCGACGGTCAGCATATTTGCCAGTTCACAGGCGGCTCGGTTGCGTAGGCGCCCTCGCATCAAATACTGATGCCAGAATGCGATACGGGCGCGTGCGTCGACCATTCCCGTCGCTTCTCGGCGCAGACCAACTTGCCGCCACATGAGCGATTTCAAGGCGTAGAGCAAGTCGTCATGAAGGAGGCGTGGTGGGTCGTCAGCCAAGATCGGGCCAGCGAGGTGGCGAGGTAGACCGAGGCGCGTTCCTGAGCGTTCCGCTTCCTGCGCTTCTTGGGCTGCTATGTGGCCACATGTTTGTCCGGAAACTGCGCCCTCCAGTAGTGAGTTGGAAGCCAATCGGTTTGCGCCATGAAGGCCAGATGCCGCCGCTTCTCCGACTGCGAATAGTCCAGGCACGCTTGTTTGTCCCTGCGAGTCGGTCGCGGCGCCCCCGATGAAGTAGTGGGCACCGGGACGAACAGGGATCGCATCCTTGGCCAGATCCAGGTCGAATGTGGAACAGATGCGCGCGATCGATGGGAACAGTTCGTGAGGGTTGCCGCGCACGCCGCTCAGGTCGAGGTAGACGTGCGTATCGTTCGTGGCAACCATTCGCTCGAGGATGGCGCGGCTGACAACGTCGCGGGGTGCGAGGTCGGCCATCGGGTGCATGCCTTCCATGACCAAGTCGCCATTGCGGTCACGTAGCACAGCGCCCGCCCCACGCACGACTTCGCTAATCAAGAAGCGTGATGCTCCAGCGATGTAGAGCGTGGTTGGATGAAACTGCATGAACTCGCAGTCAGCAAGGCGCGCACCAGCGCGGAAACAAAGCGCCTGTCCGTCGCCGCTGGCGCCAGTTGGGTTCGTTGTTTCGCGGTATATCTGGCCTGTGCCGCCCGTGGCGACCACGACCGATGCAGCTTCAATGGCAACTTCGGTCGCTTCGTTCCGTCCGTTTTGTAGGCCGATTGCGCCGACACAGCGTCCATCGCGGACGATCAAGTCACGAACGAAAACGTGCGAGCGGATCGTAATGCGAGGGTGAGCACGCAATGCGTCGATCAGTGCGCGTTGGATTTCACGGCCGGTTGCCGCGCCGTTGGAGTGCGCGACGCGCGGGTGGCTATGGCCGCCTTCGCGGGATAGTTGCAGAGTACCCTTGGCGTCTCCGTCATCGTGGCGGTCGAAGCTCGTGCCGAGAGACTCCAGCCAAGCGATGGCGTCCTTTGCGTCATTGACGACCGAACGCACGACAGTTTCATCCGCAATTCCAGCGCCAACATGCAGGGTGTCAGCTACATGTCGCTCCGTGCTGTCTTCAGGTAATTGGACAACCGCGATTCCGCCTTGGGCCCAAGCGGTATTGGTCTCGTCTAGTTCGTCTTTGGTGACGAGTAGCACCTCCGCGCCTTGGTCGGCAGCTGCGAGGGCGGCGGCAGCTCCGGCTATGCCGGAACCGATCACCAAAACATCCGTTCGAAGTAGCGCAGTCGTGCGCAGGTCGAACGGGACCAGCAGTCCCGTGAAGTGGGGCGTTGCCTGTTGGGGATTCATGACTCGACGCCACGTTACTGGCGTCAGGACTCAGAGGGACGGGTGGGGAGGGCGCATCCTTTGCTGCAGTCTGCAGCATCGATATTGCTGGCGTAACCCTCCGGTGGGCCGTTACGGCCTACTTCTCAGTAGCTGCAGCCTCTTGCTCTGCGAGAGCCAAGAGGTGGGCTTCGTTATCGAAGTCGCCTTCGATGTCTGGGTTGCGCGGATCATCAGGGACTTCGACAGGATCACCCTTGTCCATCCAGATGAGGATTGGTGCGGCGATATACATCGTCGAGTAGACACCCGAAATCATTCCGACCATCATCGCGAAGGCGAATGCTTCTAGGTCTGAGCCGCTGTCGTAGTTCACAACGAATTGTGCGATGACCACAAACAGGGTCAGCACAGTCGTCAGCACTGTCCGTGACAGCGTTTGGTTTAGTGAACGGTTGATCAATGAGCGGAAGGACTCGTCGACGTTGTTCCTCGCGTTCTCGATGCGGTTTTCGCGGATTCGGTCGAACACGACAATCGTATCGTTCACCGAGTAGCCAATGATGGTTAGGAAACACGCGATCATCGCTAGTCCGATCTCCGCGCTAACCCACCCCATGTTGTTGAACATGATGACGACAACGAGCGTGACCATGACGTCGTGGATCAGTGCCACAACGGCTGCTAGGCCATACTTGTATTCGTTGAAGCGGACACGCAGGTAGAACACGATCAGCACCCAGGCGAGGATCAGTGCACCAATAGCGGCGTTGCGGAGGTCGTTGACCAGACGGCCTTGGATCTCCTGGGCCTCGGGGAAGGGATCCGAAAGCACGATCACCTTTTGGGAGTCGTCCATCAGGTCTTCCAAGACCTTGCTGACCACTTCGGTCAGCTGCCACTTCTTAGTCGTTGCTTGGGTAACCCATTCAACGCGGAAGTCCTTGGCAGAGGTTGCCTCTAGCTCGTCTTCCGACTTTGAGCCGCCGAGTGGCGTGGTCTCGTTTTGGTTGAGGCCGGCAGCAAGCAGCTGGCGGAGCTTGGCAACATCCACAGCCTTCTCGAAGTGCACGTTGATTTGTGCGTATTGAAGGCTGTCTGGTTGTAGCTCGTGGGCTGTCAGAGCCGCGTCGCTAAATGCGGGCTTGACCAGCTTGTCAGCAAAGATGCGCTCCAATTCGCCGAGATACTCAGGCGAGAACGGTGCCGGTGGATCGAGCTTTTCGAGTTCCGCCTTCTTGCGCTGATCGCGCCACTCTGCGCGGCCCTTGTCGATTGCGGCGCGCTGCTTGGAGTTCAGTTTTAGGCGAACATTGAATTGGTTGCCTGCGTCGCCAGTCGCGTTGACCGGGCTGACTGCCGTCGTCGGGTATTCGACAGCGAACTCCGAGTCCTTTGCGAGGGCATCGCGAATGGTCTGCACAGGCAAGTCTTGGTTGCAAACCATTCGCAGGTTCGCGCCGCCAGTGAAGTCGATGCTGAGCATCTTCTCTGCCGGAACCGTTGTCGAGTAGCCAACGCCAGCAATGATGACGATTGCACTGAGTGCCGTGCAGAACTTGATCTTGCTGACGAAGTCGAGGCTGCGGTTTTCGAACAGGGTGTTCGGCTTCCAGCCCTCAAGCTTATTGTTCGTGATCGCCCAGTGGAACAGCAGGCGCGAGACAAAGAACTGCGTGAAGACCGTCGTGACAATGCCGATCATCAGCGTCACGGCGAAGCCGCGAACTGGACCAACACCGACATTGAACAGCACTAGGCCGACCAGGAAGGTCGTGATGTTGGAGTCGAGGATGGCAGACATCGCGCGTTCGAAACCAGCGCGCACTGCCTGCAGCATTTCCTTGCCCTTGTTGAGCTCTTCGCGAATGCGCTCGTAGATGAGCACGTTGGCGTCGACTGCCATGCCAAGCGTCAGCACGATGCCGCCGAGGCCAGGTAGCGTGACGGTTGCCTGCATGAACAGCATGCCTGCGTAGAGCAGGAATACGTTCAGCAACAAGGATACGCAGGCGATGGTGCCAGCGAGCTTGTAGAAGGCGAGCATGAACAGGAAGACCAGCACGCCACCAGCAAGGATGGACCACAATCCACGTTCGATGGCGGCGTCGCCTAGCGATGCTCCAATCGTGACTTGGCTGAGTTTCTCTGGCTCAATGCGAAGCGATCCAGTGCGAAGCACCTTTACGAGTTCTTCGACCTCAGGGACGGTAAAGTCACCTTCGATGATGCCGTTACGCGTGATCTTTGACCGGAAGGTCGGAGCTGACTTGACGTATCCATTGAGGATGATCGCGCTTGCCTTGCCCTTGTGTCGCTCGGACCAGTTGGCGTATTCGGCGGTCAGCGAACCGAGCATCCGGTAGCTAACACCGGGGCCGCCGTTGCTGCCGCTGCCCAAGCCAACACCGGAAGGATCGAGGTCCTCACCGCTGAAGGACTGCTCGAACATGTTGATGGCGACGAACTCGATTAGACGCTGATCTTTGGCCGGTAATGCCTTAACGGCTTCGGGAATGGCGCCGCTGTTGAATTGTGCGTCATCCCAGAACTTCACGGTCTGAGCCGGGAACAATCCTTGGGAAGTGTAGGACGTGTCCCACAAATCACGGTTCTTGGGGTTCGAGCGAACCTCGCGCGGATACCACGAGAGACGTGTCTTCGCGATTGGTCCGACAGTGCCCTCGTTAAAGCGGCGGATGTTCTTCGGATCCTTCTCGATCAGTGCCTTGTTGGCTGGCTGCTGCAGCCACTGCTCAAGGCGCTGTCGCTCCGCTTGGAGCTTGAAGCTGGTGTTCTCCTCGACGTAGTCCTCGTATGCGACCATGCGCATCTCGAGTCGGCCGAGGTTGCCAATCCGGGCAAGCACGCTCTTGAGTTCCTGAGGATTCTCAAAGTAGGCGAGCTCAATCAGGATGCCCGTATCACCGCTTTGCGTGATGAGTGGATCGAGTGTCCCATTCGGGTCGATCCGCTCTCGCATGACGGTAATCGTCTGCTTCATGATGTCCGCGGCGGAGGCTCCCTCCTTCGCGACCATGGCATCGATGACGTCCTTTGGAACGTTGTAGAGCAGCTGTGTGCCGCCCTTCAGGTCTGGACCGAGAGTGGGCTTGATCGTGAAAATGCAGGCGGTGCCTACAATGATCGCGACCAGAACAAGGAGAAACTGACGGCTAGCGTTCTCGAGCATGACGGGCGAGGCCGCAAAAGGACTGTCGGGTAGTAGGATGTGCCTGCGAGTGGTGTCATTTCGGACACCGCAATCAGGCAGTAAGCACACAGCTCACAATGAGACTCATCTAATCTGCCTCAGTCAGCTGTTGCCGGCGGCAACAGGCTGAGAAGCACATATCTTATTCGGCAGCAGGCGCGTCGGTACTCGCCTCGGCTTGCGTAAGGCCGCTGCCAGCGCCACTGCGCGGCCACTTCAATCGACCTAAGTTACGAGTGAGACGAGTCTTCTTGCCTTCGCGCTCGCGGAGAAAGTAGAGCTTGGCACGGCGAATGATGCCGCGACCCTTGACGGTTACATCTGCGACACGCGAGCTGTGCAGCGCGAACGTACGCTCGACACCTTCGCCAGCAACGATTCGACGGACCTTAACTGTGCGGCTGATTCCGTGGCCGTGGAATGCGAGCACGGTACCGGTGAACAACTGCACGCGCTCCTTCTCGCCTTCCTTGATCAAGTAGTGCACGTCGACGGTGTCGCCGACACCGAAATCGGGTAGCGAGGATTTCATGTGCTCGAGTTCGAGCTGGCGCATGATGTTCATGGTTCTGTCCTGTCAGTGTCTCGGCCTTAAGAGCCGGGCTTTAATAATTGTGCTTTCGTGTATTTCAGTTGAGCCAGAAGGCTCGCGTTTGATTCGTTAGTTCTTACTTCCGGGCTCCCGAGCGCGTTTGACCGCGGTTAAGAGCTCGGCCTGCTGTTGGCGCCAGCGTGCGACCTTAGCGTGGTCACCCGACAATAAAACGTCGGGCACAGCCATGCCGCGGAACTCGCGTGGACGAGTGTATTGGGGATAATCAAGCCATTCGGTTTCGAATGACTCTAGCTGTGCCGACTCGGCACAGCCCAATACGCCCGGGATCAGCCTTACCGCAGCTTCGAGAGCGACCATGGCCGGAAGTTCGCCACCAGCTAACACAAAGTTGCCAATGGAGATCTCTTCGTAGCCACCAGCAGAGCTGGCGAGGCCTTCCCGAATGCGTTCGTCATATCCTTCGTAGCGACCACACAAAAACATCACCCGCTCGAGGCGACTGAGTTTCCGCGCGTGCGCCTGGTCGAAGGTTCGACCGCGGGGGCAGAGCAGGATCTTGTGGAACGGGCCGTGAGCCTGTTCCACGTCATCTATAGTTGCAAAGATCGGTTCCGGTTTGAGCACCATGCCAGGGCCTCCACCGAACGGCCGATCGTCGACTGTTCGATGAGGGTCCAGAGCGTTGTTTCGGAAGTCGACTAAGTCGAGCCGAAGCTTGCCCTGGGCCTGTGCAATTCCGAGGATGCTCTCATCCAAGTATGGCCGGATAGCTTCCGGAAAGAGTGTCAGAATGGCGCAGTGCAAGGTGCCCCTACCGCAAAGAAGGGGTAGAGACGATACGGTTGGGTCTGGGAGCGGTCAAGGCTGGCGAGGGCTGGCTTGCCACCGCTTTTTCCGTCTGGGCTCGAATCACAACCGATCTGACCGGATCTTTGCTGCAGATCGAAACCAACTTGACCCTTGTCCGCTAGTCTATTTGAGTCCATCCGAATCCACCGAAAGCCCACTCGCAACCAATGTTCACAGGTCTCGTACAAGCCTTAGGTTCCGTTACTGCCCGAATTGAAGAATCTGGCGGGTTGCGGTTATTTGTCGATATCAGCGGTCTGGCTGGTTCATTTCAAATTGGTGACTCCATCGCCCTGTCTGGGGCGTGCTGCACTTTGGTTGCCCAAAAAGATGGTGTCGCTGAGTTCTTTTTGACGCCGGAGACCCTGAATTGTACGTGGTTGGGGCAGGCGAAGGTTGGGGAGCCAATCAACCTGGAGGGAGCGCTCCGGGCAGGCGAGCCGCTTGGCGGTCATATTGTGCAGGGTCACGTCGATGGGGTTGGCCAGGTTACTGGCGCCATCCGTCCCGAGGCGGGGGGCGATCTTTGGGCCCAGGTCCCAGAGGATCTTCAAAAATACTGCGTCGAAAAAGGCTCTATTACGCTCGACGGTGTATCCCTGACCATTGCCGGCCAGAAAGATGGCGCCGTGAGGATTGCGGTGATTCCGCACACGGCGCAGCAGACCACGCTGGGAAATCGGGTTGCGGGCGAGTCGCTGCACATCGAAGTAGATGTGCTGGCGAAATATGTCGAGAGCATGCTTTCGACGCGTGGTCTTACCTAAGCGTTGGGGGATTGGGGGAGGTTCCGCGCGATTGTTGAGTAGTAGGTCTGTTGGGGGGCTGCGGTCGCGGTGCTTTGTCTCGACTGACCTACGTCCGTTGTGATCGATGGGCGTTTCTGACCTCGAGAGCCTGGGAGCTGCGTTGTCCAGCGCAAGCGGGTGCCGAAACTGGATCGTGCTTTGCTACACTAATGCCGCGTGGCCAAGGCTTCTGAACATCCCCTGATCCTGTTTGATGGTGACTGCAACCTTTGTAATGGCTCGGTGCAGTTTGTGCTGAAGCGTGATCCAAAGGCGATGTTTCAATTTGCGTCGCTGCAGTCTCAAGCCGGCCGGCAAGCATTGGCTATGGTCGCGAGTTTGGATCAGCCCGATAGCATCATGCTGATTCGTGCCGGTAAGTTGTGCGTTAAGTCGACTGCCGCCTTAGGCATTGCCAGAGGTTTGCGTTGGCCTTGGCCTTTACTGTCGGTGTTTTGGCTGGTGCCCTACTGGTTGCGCGACCTAGTCTATGACTGGATTGCACGTAACCGCATTCGCTGGTTCGGTAAGCCTGAACTCTGCTGGGTCCCGAAGCCAGAGTTTCGCGGTCGGTTCCTCGACGCCGAAGAGCGCACCGAGGTGACTTGACCGATTTCAGGCTAGCGGTGCTGCGTGATCGTGCAGCTCCCTAGAAGGTGCCGAGCAGAACTTGGATGAAGTTGCTGATCGGAGCTGCTTCGCGCGCATCTTCGATGGCCCGAGACACTGCATTGAGGATGCGGCGAAATCGAACCGCGAGATCTGGATCGTTAATCAGCGAGCCGAGCAGGCCCTTGCTTTGGGTTAATTGTTCGCTGACCAGCGCAAGGTTGCCAACTGTCTCTTGGAGGCGAAGGGCGAGATCTGGATCGCTGGTCAATACACCTAAAGCGCCGGCGCTCGGGTCGTTGGCTTTTGCTAGCAGCGTATTCAGGTTTTGGACTGTTGCCGCAAACTCTTGCGACATGGTTTCGTCGGTGAGAATGCGGCCCAATAGCCCCTTGCCTTGGCGAGCGTCCTGAGTGAGTTGGTCGACGTTGTCGAGGATGTCCTGCAGGTCTAGCGCAGCTTGCTTGTCATTCAGTAGCACCCCGAGCGGACTGTCGCTGAGTAGCAGGTTGTCACTCACGATCTTTAAGTTCGCTAGAAGCGCCGTCGTGTCCTCTGACGTTTTGCGGTTCATGATTAGCGCACCGATGGCGCCTTCCGCATTCGTCACTGCTTCAAGGATGCGGTTTGCATTGTTGAAGGTGCTTAGCACACTATCGTAGAGCTCGCGGCCAGTCGTGACACGACCAATCGATGTCTCCGGATCGTTCATGTTCGTGAAGAACTGGGTGATCTCTCCCAATGCCGAATCCAGACCTTTGCCGACCGCACCCTTGCCGTCTGCTATGTCGCCGAGTTTGTCAAACGCGCTGCCAGCGACCATGCCGAGCAGGTCTTCGTTTTCAGCGATGAGAGTTCCTTTGCCTGGATCGATGTAGATCTGCTTGCCACCGAGGACGCCGTCGTCGCGTACTTCGATGAGATGGCCGATCTTTAGGGGGATGCTTTCCCGGAGCAGTAGCTCCATCTTGACCGGCGTATCAGGTCGATCATATTCGATGTCGATGGCGCCCACCTTGCCAACCTTCTTGCCGAGAACCATCACGTTGGTGCCGACGTCACAGCTACCCGCTTGCGGGAAGTAGACGTTGATTTTCTCGCTTAGCGAGAGATCGGTGAGGTTAACGGTTGCCCAGAGCAAGAAGCCCAGCGTGCCGAAGAAGACGAGGCCTAGCAGGGTGTCGCGTTTGATGCGGTCCATGTGGATGTATTGTTCGGGTAGTTGCTGGTTAGGTGTTGGTTGTCAGCAGGTTAGTCGGAGCCGGAGCCCATGAAGGCTCGTGCCAGTGGGTTATCGCTTGCGATGATTTCGTCAACGCTTCCTTCAATGCCAAGCTTGCCGCCTTCGAGAATGCCAATGCGGTCGCCACACTGAGTCGCACATGCGCGTGAGTGAGTGACGATGAGACCTGTTACTGACAGCCGGTCGCGGACTTCGGAGATCAGCTCGTGAATCTGCTGGCTGATGATTGGGTCGAGGCCCGCATTGGGCTCGTCGTAAAGAACATATTCAGGGTTGGTCACTAGGGCGCGAGCTAGACCTGCACGCAACTTCATGCCGCCTGAGATGTCGGGCGGCCCTTGCTTCGCGGCGTGGTCCATTCCTACTAGCTTGAGCACTTCGTGAACTCTGTCGTCGACTTCGGACTTCGTGATGCGGCTGTGCTCTTTGAGTGGTAGGGCGACGTTGTCGGCAACGCTCAACCAATTGATTAGCGCGCCATTTTGGAACAAGTAGCCCATGCGCTTACGCAGAGCCATTAGTTGCTTTTGGTCCATTGCCGGCACGTCTTGACCGTCGACAAATACATTGCCGTTATCAGGTTTGAAGATCCCGATGACGTGTTTCAATGTGACGCTCTTGCCAGTGCCGGATGGCCCCATGAGAACAAAGTTCACGCCCTTTGGAATCTTGACACTCAGGCCCTTCAAGATCTCTCGGCCGTCAAGCCGCTTGTGCACGTTATGCAGTTCGATCATTCGGTTCTGATGATTCAGTGTTGGCTAGGTGAGGAAGTAGAAGAACCACGTGATCACGAAGCCGAGGACGATAATGAGTAATACAGAGTTCCTGACAGCGGTTTGCACAGCGAGCCCGACCCCGAGCGCTCCACCACGCGCTTTGAGGCCGGCGGAGCAGCTGACGATGGCGATCGCGATGCCAAAGATGAACGCCTTGAGAAGACCTACGAAGACTTCCTTGGGTAGCACCGATCCGGACGATGTCAGGGATTCGACTGCGCCGACCCAATAGAGGTCAGGGCTGACGCCCAAGTTTTGTTCGGCGATGACGCTGCCCCCGTAGATTCCGATTAGGTTCGAGAGCACCGTCAGAGTCGGGCACATTACTGCGAGTGCGATCACTCGCGGTAGCACGAGGTAATCGACTGGATCGATCGACATCACCTCGAGCGCATCGATCTCGTCGGAGACCTTCATGGTTCCTAGTTCTGCGGCGATCGCGGAGCCGACCGTTGCCGCCAGGATCACGCCGGTAATGAATGGTCCCATTTCGCGGCACATCGAAAGCGCTGTGATGGTGCCAAGAACATTGGTGTTGCCGAAACGGCGTAGCTCAATGCCCGTCTGCATCGCGAGGATCGCGCCGGCGAATGCGGCTACTACAAGTGTTACAGGTAGGGCCCTTACTCCGGCGTTGAAGCCGTTGTCCAGTAGGAATCGCAGGCGGCGTGGCAGTCGCGGCAAGCAGACCAGCGTGCGCAGTAGCAGATTGACGACGTAGCCCGCGCCTTGAGCGCGTGACGCGAAAAATTGTGTCGTGCCAGCTAGCGGGTTCATCGGTTGCCACTCCCTAATGGGATGGACAAGAACTGGAACAGGCGGAGCGTTCGTGCGCCAGTCTCGCTTTCTTCATAGTTGAATAGGAACGGCACACTTGCAGTCGTCCCATCGCTTCTTGAGCGATGTGTATAAAGGCGGCCCAGAATATCGACGGCTGAATCATCGGGGGCTCGCTGGATTCCGCGGGCTAGTTCCCACAGGAATCCGTATGCCTCCTGCAAGCCATAGGTCAGTCCTTTGTGGCCTAGTAAGGGTGAAAGCAGGCTCCAATCGCCGCGAACGGTGTTGCCGTCCTGATCTTCTTCATGGGTCTTGTGAGCCAAGGGCCAGAGCTTGAGGTGCCGTTCTTTTGTGCCGTCGTTGTTATCTTTGGCAATGCGCGAGAAAAATGGCACTACCGATTGTTGCGAGAGTGTGCCATCAGGGTCGCGATAGTGCTGCCACCAGATCAAAGGCCACAGTGCAGTCCACGAGTCTTGGTCATCGCTGACCGCACGGCTGAACAGCGGCCAGATCCACCATGAGGTGACGTTGTCTTCGCGTTTGTTGTGGTAGTAGCGATAGATTGGCCAGAGCACGTTCACCAGAACAAACTGATCGCGCATCGTCGTGGAGCTAAATAGCGGCCAAAGCGCCGTCCAGCCGGAGACTGACGGACCGTTTCGCCAGCCCACGAACGGCCAGAAAAAGAACGAGTGCACTGGACCTGACTTTGCGTCGAGGTTTTCGTCACTCCAGGAGAAGAATGGCCACAGCACGGAACGTCGGTCATGTCGACCTTGTTCGATATCGTGGGAGTAGAACGGCAGCACATGGAACCAGCTGTGTGTGTTCTCGGCGCAGTCGCTCCAGCCAATTAGGGGCCACAGGGCGAGCTGGTGATGGTGGTCATTCTTTTCAAGGCCGACCCATAGCGGAAACAGCACGGTGCGGAACCGGCGGTAGCTAAGGAAGTCAGGGATGTCGGCGTAGAATGGCAAGACTGCGAAGTAGTCTTCTTCACCGTTTTCGCTTGAGCCACCCCAGATGAACGGAAACAGCAGGTACCAATCGTTCTCCCACTCACCGTCTTGGTTTTCGGCGGTTCGCCAATTTGCAAGCGGGAATAGCCTCGCGTGGGTCTGGTTCGGATAGCTCTGTATGCGCCCGAACGGCCATAAGAACTGGTGATCCGTTGAAGCATCTTCGGGTAGTTCTGGCGAAGGCTTGGTGACACGGCGGTAGAGCGGCCGGATGCGGAAGTCGTCTCCACCTTCAGCTGTCTGCTCGTAATGCAAGACCGGCCATGCGGCATCCCACTCCAGCAGGTTGCCTTCGGCATCCATACGATGATACCAAACCGGTGTCAGGTTGAGCTCGCGCGGCACCAGTGAGCATGAGCTAGTCAGCGCGACGAGCATCAATGCGATCAGGATTCGGCTTGTTCGCGCCATTCGGGTGTTGTGGAGGATGCCAGAGATGGGGGGGCGTCGCACGTCAGAAACAAGTCGTTGACCTTGACCTGGAACACCTTAAGGATCCTGGCGTCCGATAGCGCAGTTGGTTGAGGCTCGTTGCGCAGTTTTTGACAGCTTATCTGCGCGGTCAGTATTCCTGCTTAGGCTGGCAATTTGCAGCCTGTCGGCACCTGTTTTATGCAAGTCTGTGGCAGATCTGTAGCTGGTGGTGCCTGAAGACGTTCGCACCGGGCGCATGTCACGCTACAACGGAGGCATGGTTCGAACTTTGTCCGGTGTTCAGCCGACTGGTAATTTGCACATCGGCCTAACCAAAGGAACGTAATGGCAAGCAAGACTTCATGGGCTGTGTCTGCTGCGGCAGTCGGATTGGTGACGATCGCGTCTGGTTGCGCAGGCGCGCCGGCCAGCAGCGAGCAGCGGCGCTTGGGGGAACGGCAGCTTTTGTTGCCTTTTCTGCAGAATACAGACGTTGCGTGCAGTGAACTCGAAGTCGAGATCACGCCAAACTTTCATCTTCACGTCAGTCAGCCTGGCATCAACAAGAGCCGTCAGCGCTTCGACAAGGAGCAACGGGAGGCGTTGACGGAAAAGACCTGGCGCAACTTGACCGGCGACCGTGCGGGTTGGTTTCAGGTCACGATATGTGAGCCAAAGGACCCCACTGACGTGTCTGGTGCGGTCACGCCGCGCACGACCTACACCGTGATGAGTCAATTCACGCTTCGCGTCCGCGAGCGCGGTGAGATGACATTTTCGGCGCGTGCAAAGGGGCCGATCGTGCTGGTCCAAGAGGCCGGCGCGAAGCCGCGGGATATGCGCGAGTTTGCCATCGTAAATGGCGTTGTCACAAGGTGATATTCGTGCGCATGCCGATGTTGCTGGGGCTGCTGCTGGGCACCTCCTGTTCCTTGTCGCCAACTGGCGGCAGTAGTGCTCCTGCGCTGTTTTCTGAGTGCCGCGACGAGCAGGGTAGTGTCTCGTGGTTAGAGGCTCAGGCTTTGCTCAGCGAGGGCGACGATGAAGCCGCGCTCGGATCGCTACTTGCTACTCTAAGCCGTTGTCCTGACTTGGTGCCCGCACATATTGCCTACCAAGACGCAGCGCGGCGTCTCGGTGGTAAGCAGGCACAGGCGATGGTCGATTTTTACGCCGATTTGCCGAGTTCCCGCTCCGCAGATCAGCGCTCTCCAGTGCCAGCCTACATGCGCGCCCGATTGACTGAGACCGCCTACGCACAGTCGAACGCGCTTGATCAAATTCTTGGTGAGTTCGAGTCGTTTGGCTGGGGCTTTTTATCGCGCGGTCGCATCAACCGGGGCCAGGGGCGTCTGTCGGAAGCGCTGAAGAATCTGGATGCCGCGATTGTCAATGATTCGTCGTTAATCGATGCGCGCCTTGAGCGAGCACAGGTTTTGGTCGAACTTGGTCGCGACGAGGAGGCGGCGGTTGAGTTTGGTTTCTACTTGCAGGAACGCCCCGGCGATTTGGCTGCAGTCCGGGAATACATCACGCTGTTGCTCTATCGGCTCCCGCGCGTCGATGAAGCCCTCAAGTATCTCGACTGGCTCGAGCAGCAAGGTGAGAAATCGCCCTCTCTGAGGATGGATCGTGCGGCTGCGCTATGGCGCGCGAAGCGACCCCAGGCTGCGGTTGAGGTCTATCTAGAGATCCTTGTAGGCGAGCCGACGATGGTGCGCGCAGCGCTTAATATAGGCCTTCTCTATTATGAGATCTTGCCGGAAGATGACGCGGACCGGCGGCGCTATTGGCCCAAGGCTCGCGCAGCTTTCGAGCTGTTTCTACAAGGTTCTGAGCCCAAAGACGGCTACGAGCAGTTTGAGCGCACGTGGGCGGTGCCGTATCGGTTGCGTCGCATCGGGGAGTTACTGGGCGAGTCGAATCGAGCCGCCACCCTCGACGATTTGCGTTGGCCTAGCTCCTGAGCAGGAGGTTTGCCGTTACTTCGCGTTACGTGCCTGTGAGGCAAGGTCGGCTACGTCAAATTTTGCCAGTTGCGGCAGTAGCCGCTGCCAATCGGCTTCGGTGAGTCGATCTTTTTGAGGCCCGGGGCGTACCAGTCGAAATCGTGGTGAGTCGATTTTCGCGATGGTGATTTGCTCGTTGTTCTGCCGGACGAGGAGGTTGCGTAGATCGAGGTTCCGGTCGCGGAAACCTTTGCTGTGAAGCCGCACTACGAAGGAGCCGATTGCCTTTGCTAGAGCGCAGCGGTTTGTTTCGTTGGCGTTGGCCAAAACTTGGTCTGCGGCTTCGCCATCGAAGGCCGCGGTCAGAATTGAGGCGTGCTGCACAAATCCGAAACGGCGTGATTCCCAGCAGGCAAGTGGCTTTGCGGTCGGTAAATCATGGTCGTTGAGCCAAGTCAGAGCCAGCCATTCTCGTGCGGCTCTTGAATGTCTATGGGGGGCTGTCCATCTGCCCCAGTTGCCTAGTCGGTCACTCCAAGATCCGTATTCGTAAGTTTTTATGAAGGCATCTATGGAGCCCTGACGGATCCTGTTCACCCACGAGCTGCGGTGGTGAACCACCTTGTTACCGAGGTTTCGGGCTCGTAGTTGCTCATACGTAGGTAGCTTTGGGGCAAGATCTCCCCAATTCGCTGCAGCGAAAGTTGGCTTAGGAGATTGGTGGACTCTTGCTGACAATGTGTTCACAACAGTATAGTCTGGGCGAACTTGATGCATCATAGGCAGCCGCGACGGCTGTTAGTGCAACTACCCCAGGAGCCCCCAGGTGAAGACCGTAACTAAGAAAGAATTAGTTCACCGCATAGCGGAAAAAACCGGCGTTACCAAGGTCGTGGCAAAAGACGTCATCCAGGCGTTTTTGAACTCGATCATCGATGAGCTCTCAGAGGGCAACCGATTAGAGTTTCGCGAGTTTGGCGTTTTTGAGTCGCGTGAGCGTGCCGCTCGCTTAGCGCAAAATCCTCGAACCCTTGAGAAGGTCCCAGTGCCGGCTAAACGCATTGTGAAGTTCAAGGTCGGGCGATTGATGCGCAAGAAGGTGTCCGGCGAAGACGTTGCCGGCATAAGCCTAGATGATGAGGAAGTCGTCATCCCAAGTGTTGCGCCTATGGCTGCTCCAGCCCAACACACGGGCGAAGCTCAGAATACTGGTGAAGCCGAAGGCATGGCGTAGCCGCCTTCGGGCGATTGCTCGCTTACCCAGCTGAGACGTCGCTGGCAGGCCCGCGTGATTGTTTGCGGGCGGCCAGTCGATAGGCCAGTCCTGCTTGCAGGGCAAGACGCCTACGAGATCGATCGAGCGATCGCCTGATCAAGGTCTGCGATCAAGTCATCGCTATCTTCGACCCCGACAGATAGCCGGATTAGACCATCTTCGAGCCCTGCGGCTCGGCGTTCTTCGGCTGGGATCGTAGCATGCGTCATGGACGCAGGGTGGTCGACCAAGCTCTCGACGCCTCCGAGGCTTTCTGCGAGTGAAAACACTCCGAACGAGCTGCATACCTGCTTCGCTTGTTCGACGCTTGCCTTCAGCTCCACGGACACCATGCCGCCTCCTTTTCGCATCTGGCGCTTGACCAGCTCATGCTGCGGATGGCTTTCTAAGCCTGGGTAGATTACGCGGGCAACCTTGTCGTGTGAGGACAGATACTCTGCAACCCGCATGGCATTTTCACAGTGGCGGTCCATGCGCACATGGAGCGTTTTGGTGCCGCGCAGGACCAGGAATGCGTCCATTGGGCCTGGCGTGCCTCCGCAAGTGTTTTGGAAGTGCATGAGCTTCTCGTGCAGTTCCTGGTCGTTGCTCAGCAGTGCGCCGCCGACGACATCGCTGTGCCCACCTAAGTATTTTGTCGTAGAGTGCGCGACGATATCACAGCCGAGCGTGATGGGGGTTTGCAGGTATGGGGTGGCGAACGTGTTGTCCGCCATGGTCAGCACGCCCTTCTTCTTGGCGATGCCTGCAATGGCTTCAAGGTCGCAGCAGCGCAACAGCGGGTTGGTCGGCGTTTCTAGCATGACCAGCTTGGTGTTCGGTTGGAATGCGGCCTCGAGTTGCTTGAGATCTGTCATGTCGACGAACGTCGTCTTCAGTCCAAATTTCGTGTAGAGCGTTTGCAGCAGTCTGTAAGTGCCGCCGTAGAGGTCGTTGCCTGCGATTACGTGGTCACCAGACTGCAGCAAGTTGAGCACGCAATGGATTGCAGCCATGCCGCTAGCAAAGCAGAGTCCGTGTTTGGCTCCCTCGAGCGCTGCTAGGTTTCCTTCAAGTGCTGTTCGAGTTGGGTTGTGTGACCTAGAGTAGTCATAGCCCTTGTTGACACTTGGGGCTTCTTGCACATACGTGCTGGTCATGTAAACGGGCGTCATGATGGCGCCGGTTGTAGGGTCGGGTGATTGGCCTGCGTGGATTGCGTTTGTGCCGAAACCAAGGATGCGGTCGCTGTTCATTCGGACAGTGAGTTTACAAGTCAGCGCGATCCTGCAACATGACTCACTTAGATGTCTGAGATCTCTTCATCATTTGACGGCGACGCGCTCGAGTTCCAAGTGGTGCGAGCGCTGCTGACCGCCCGCTTGTCGACACCCCTAGGACGGACCGCCGTTGACGCTATAAGGCCCTGTAATGAGCCCGAGGAGGTCACCGAGCAGCTCGCGGCGACCGCTGCGATGGCCAAGCGAATTTCTAATAGAAGCGAATTGCCGCTGAGCGGTTCGGTCGAGGTGAGGTCCTGGCTGGGACTTTTTTTTGCGGGGGAGCATTCTTTTCTCGCTCGAGATGCGGCTGATCTGAAGCGCGTCCTCAGAACATCCGATCGATGTCGTCGCTGGTGTGTTGCCGCAGAGCCTGCATTGAGCCAGTTTGCGGCAGATATTCCCGATATCGGTGATGTGGTGGAGGGATTGGACCGGATCGTCGACGACCGCGGCGAGGTTCTGGATTCCTCTTCGGGCAAACTTGCTGAGATTCGGAGGAATATCGAGCTGTACAAGCGCTCCGTTGATCATGCGATTGCGGGAGTGCTCGCGAACCCCAAGGTGCGTCGATGCCTGCAGGCATCTGAGCCATCATGGCGACACGGCCGGCCAGTTTTGCAGGTAAAGGTCGACTATCGCGGCCAGGTTCGAGGCGTTCTGCACGACCGGAGCGCTTCTGGCGCAACCTTGTTTGTTGAGCCAGAGGCAGTCGTTGAGGTTGCGAACCGCTTGTCAGACGAGGTTGCTGCTGAGAGCCGCGAGATCAACGTAGTGTTGGCAGATGCCGCGAGAGGGTTGCGGCGATACGTAAAAGAGATCGAGGTTGGCGTCGAGTTCGTGGCCCGCGCAGACCTACTGCAGGCTAAGGCTCGATTGGTCACTGAGGATGGTTACGTGGTCCCGAAGGTGTCGGCCAATGGCAGCCTTCGGCTCCGAGGTGCCCGCCATCCGCTGCTGTTACAGGCCCATGATGCTGGGGATATCGTGCCGCTCGATATCGCACTGGGCGATCCGCACCATTTGGTTGTGGTGACTGGTCCCAATACCGGCGGCAAGACCGTGGTGCTCAAGACGGTGGGACTGTTGTCTCTCATGGCGATTAGTGGTCTGCCCATTCCGGCTGATGAGGGGGCGGAGGTACCTTTCCTCAGATCCATTCATGTCGACATCGGAGACGATCAGGCGATTGCGCAGAATCTGTCGACGTTTAGCTCGCATGTTCAGCGCATTGCCAGATGCGTCGCCCAGGCTGCGCCAGATGCTCTGGTGCTGCTAGATGAGTTGGGGGCAGGCACGGATCCAGAAGAAGGGGCGGTGCTGGGCTATGCTGTTTTAGAAGCACTAGTTAAGGCCAATGTGTTTGCTGTCGTGACGACGCACTTGGGGCGCTTGAAAGACTTTGCCTACCAGCATCCTGGTGCCGAGAATGGCTCTATGGCTTTTGACGGCAAGACGTTGGATCCACTTTACCGGTTGGATATGGGGATCCCCGGCAACAGCCACGCGCTCGACATTGCAGCCGGTGTTGGCATGCCCAAGGGTATTGTGGCGCGCGCTCGTGAGCTGCTAGGTGAGCGTGACCAGACCCTCGACAACCTGATAGAGCGAGTGCAGGTCGCCCGCCGCGATGCCGAGGCAGATCGCCAGCGGACAGCGGACCGGTCGCGGGCCGTCACGCAGCAGCATTCCGACTTGGAAGAGCGGCTGGCGCAAGCGATTAAGAAAGAGAACTGGCTGCAGGAAGAGGCTGATGGAGTGGTTGAGGCCGAACTGCGGAAGGCATATGCGTCTATGTCGAAGTATCTTACGGCTTTGACGCAGGCTCCTGGCCAGCACGGGGAGCGGGCCCGTGAGTTGAAGAAGGTCGCCGATGGGCTGCTGAAGCAGGCGGCACTGCATCGCCGTCGAATGGCGTTTTGCCATGCTCTCCGTAAGGGGGATATGGTGTTTCTGCCAAGGTGGGGGCGTCTCTGTAAGGTCCACAAGGTCGACAAGGTGCGGGAAATTGCGCATGTCGACTACGGCAAGGTCCGGATGGAGGTGCCCTATGAAGACGTATCTTGGCTCCAGCCGATGGACCCGAACCGCTAACAACCTGGGGCGGGAACCGCTAACAAACTGTTGCAGTGGCGTGTTGGTTGGTAGTCTGGGCAGCGATGACGGTGTTGATAGCCGATAATGACCGCGCTGTTAGTGGTCTGTTGACCGAGATTCTGCAGCAGTCTGGGCTGCATGTCACCAATAGCTACGACGGCAATGATGCGCGAAATCTTGCGCGCGACCCGGCCGTCCGCGTTTTGGTGTGCGACCTGGATATGCCTGGGGCCTCCGGGCTGGAGGTGCTCGAATCGCTGCGTGATTTGCCGGTTCCGCCCAAGTCAGTGGTGATCTCAGGTTACCTCGATCCTACGATTGAGGCTCGTTTACGGGCACTACCGTTCGTTCACGAGGTGATGCGAAAGCCATTCGATCTTTTGGTCTTCGCTGCAGTGGTCAGGAGGCTGTCGGGTACGGATTCGTTGACTTCTGGGCCGTCTGAGTTTGGCGCCGAGCACTGATTTCGAGGGCGTCTGGTCGTCCGTCAGCAGCGGCCGCGAACAAAACTTGCTGCGGTTCATGCAAAAAATGCTCCTAGGCAGGCTTGCACTGTTTGTGGCCCTCGGTATCTTGCTTCGTCCTTTCCGCCGCAGCGATCCTGCTAGCGTAGCTCAATTGGTAGAGCACCTGATTTGTAATCTGGAGGTTATGGGTTCAAGTCCCATCGCTAGCTCCAGTCGATACAGGTACCCTATCGAGTTGCGTGTCCGGGGCTGATGACCGGGGAGAGGACCGTGCTAGACACAATGCGCGGGCGAATACCAAAGCGGCCAACTGGGTCAGACTGTAAATCTGATGGCTCTGCCTTCGCAGGTTCGAATCCTGCTTCGCCCACCAAGTCTCACTGCCTATCGAGGTAGTGAGAGCGTCTGCTCGACTGATAATTAGGGGCTTCGCGTTGCAGTGGTCATTGGTCACTGAGGCGTGAGGTCGCCCGTCCTGCGGGTGTAGCTCAATGGTAGAGCACCAGCCTTCCAAGCTGGGTGTTGTGGGTTCGAGTCCCATCACCCGCTCCAGCTCTGCTGGTGCCTTGCTGCGGCTGCTGCTCACGCAGTAGTTGTTACGCAAGTTGTCACGCAGGGCATTTCTGATCTCCGTTCTTTACTTCATCATCTCTTTTTGCACGCTGCTATAGCTCAGTGGTAGAGCACCTCCTTGGTAAGGAGGAGGTCCTGGGTTCGAGTCCCAGTAGCAGCTCCATCCGAATTTCTCTCAGGGCTGAACTTTACCTACCCCTGAGAGCCAAAACACCCGATCTACATCCCCCCGACCCAGACTCATGGCCAAGGAAAACTTCTCCAGAACCAAGCCCCACGTCAACGTGGGGACCATCGGGCACGTTGCCCACGGCAAGACCACCACTACTGCGGCCATCACGTATACGTTGGCAGCTGTCGGCCTTGCCAAATACAAAGAATACGCCTCAGTCGCTAAGGGCGGCACGGTTCGTGACCCGAGTCGTGTTGTGACGATCTCGTCGGCACACGTTGAGTATGAGACGAAGAATCGTCACTACGCTCACGTCGACTGCCCGGGACACGCTGACTACATCAAGAACATGATCACGGGTGCCGCCCAGATGGACGGCGCAATCCTGGTTGTGGCTGCTGATGACGGTCCTATGCCACAAACGAAGGAGCACGTTCTGCTCGCTCGTCAGGTTGGTGTGCCGGCAATCGTATGCTACTTGAACAAGTGCGACCTCGTCGATGACGACGAGTTGCTAGAGCTCGTCGAGATGGAAATCCGCGAGTTGCTCAGCAAATACGAGTACCCTGGCGACGACGCCAAGGTTGTTCGTGGCGCATCGTTCGCGGCACTCCAGACGGAGAACCCGGGCGAAGATAACCCGGAGAGCAAGTGCATCTTCGATCTGATGGACGCGATCGACGAAGCCGTTCCGGAGCCGGAGCGCGAAATTGACAAGCCGTTCCTGATGCCAGTCGAAGACGTCTTCTCGATCGAAGGTCGTGGCACGGTTGCTACGGGTCGTATCGAGCGTGGCATCATCAACGTCGGTGACGCCGTTGAGCTCGTCGGCATCAAGGAAACTCGTCCGACCACCGTTACTGGTGTTGAGATGTTCCAGAAGACCTTGGATCAAGGTCAAGCTGGCGACAACGTCGGCCTGCTGCTTCGCGGCATGAAGAAGGAAGAAATCGAGCGTGGTATGGTTCTCGCCGTGCCGAAGTCGGTTACTCCGCACACCAAGTTCAAGGCTTCGGTCTACGCCCTCAGCAAGGATGAGGGTGGCCGCCATACTCCATTCATGAGTGGCTACCGCCCGCAGTTCTACTTCCGCACGACGGACGTGACTGGCACGGCAGACTTGGTTGGCGCTGAGATGTGCATGCCAGGCGATAACGTCGAGATCAGCGTTGAGCTGATCATGCCGATCGCGATGGACCAGCACATGCGCTTCGCCATCCGTGAAGGTGGTCGCACCGTCGGTGCTGGCCGCATCACCGAGATCATCGAGTAGTAAGTTTTGCTGGGTAGCTCGCTACCCGGCAACGGATCGAGAATTGGGCTGGCCTCTTTTTGAGGCCGACTTAGGCCTAGTTCTTGGCACGGTCGCGAGGATGATTTGGCTCCGGGCTAGTCCCAGAACTCCTTCTTCCTGGTGAACCAGGCAAAGGGCAATAGCACAATTGGTAGTGCAGTTGATTCCAAATCAACAGGTTCTGGGTTCGAGTCCTAGTTGCCCTGCCACCTTACAATTGACGTCTCTTTCGAGTCGTCCGTCTTTGGCCGTGGCACTTTGGTGTTGCGGCCATTAGGGTTTTGGGCCGATCTATTTCTGGATCGGTCCGTGAGCAATTTGATGAGTTTGGCTGGCTGGCGCAAGGAGAAGCCCATACGGGCGGACCTGGCCGACAGCAAGGAATGTGAGACCCAGTGAGCTATCGCAAGAACGACGGCCGTTACGCCCGGATGTTTTCATTCTGGGCCCTGTTCCTGTTGGTTGCCTTTGGCTGTTTCCACGGCGGCGGGCTGTCCGGCATGGTTGCGGCTTGGCTAGGGGACTCGGACCAGACCTTTGTCGATCCGTTCCCTATCCTGGGCACGCTTAAAACCTCGACCTGCATTGCGCTCGCCGTTTTGCTTGTCGTCGGATTTTTAATCTCGCGTGTTCTCAATCAGTCTCGCATCGCAGATGCGTTGATTGAGACGGAGATTGAGATGCAGAAGGTTACCTGGCCAAGCTGGGGCGAGACGTGGTCCGGCACTCTCGCCGTGGCTGTCATGGTTCTCGTTCTATTCATCTACCTGTTCGTCGTCGACATTGGCTTAGCCCGAGTCATGGTGATGCTGATGGGTGGGGGAGCGGCCTGATGGCCAAGCAGGAATGGTATTTTCTCCGCGTCCAAGTGGGCCGCGAAGACACGATCCGTCAAAACATGGTGCGTCGCCTCAAGCAGGCGGGCATTGAGGCGCTGGTTCCGCAGATTGTGGTTCCGACCGAGACAATTGCCGACCATCGTGCTGGCAAGAAGGTTGTGAAGCGCAAGAAGCTCTATCCCGGCTACTTGATGGTCGAGATGGAATTGAGTGACGACGTCTGGTTTGTGCTCCGTGAGACACCTGGATTTGGTGATTTCGTTGGCGGTCAGGCGCAACCTACGCCTGCCGACCCCAACGATGTCGAGAAGGTGTTGGCCCATATGGACTCCAGCAAGGAGCAGCCGAAGGTTGCCGTGCAGTTCCAGAAGGGCGACCGAGTCAAGATTAAGACCGGTGCGTTCGAGAACACCGACGCCGTGGTCGAAGAGGTGCACGCCGAGAAGGGGACTTTGGATGTCTCCGTTAACTTCTTTGGTCGCCCGACTCCGATGTCGCTTGGCTACTGGGAAGTCGAGTTGATCTGATCCGGTCTGGCCGGGCCAGTTCCTCTGGCGGAGGAGCTGTTCGCGTCCGGTCGACTGCAGTGAAGAGGTCGCTAGGTGCTGTGGGCCAGCTCTCTCTGGCCTCACCTGCAGACCCTAGTCAGACATTATTCCCCGGTCTGTCTGTCCTGGTGGCCTGAGCTCTAGGCTCAGCAATGGCGGGGATGTCTCGTTCGGGCGTGCTGGCTCTGGTATTTCCGAGCTGGTTGCGATTTAGCCGGTTCGCGAGGTTGATTCCTCACGATCACTCTGGTTTACTCTTCGCCCCCGAATTGGGTTCCCGCTCAATTCTTGGTTCTGCTGGCTCGGTTTGCGCCGTGCAGTAGAGACCGGGCTCCCCGCACCCGGAACGCTTCGGCGATAGTAATGTGGGTTCTCTTGCAAGCGGGAGGTCGTGGTTGTCACGGCCGCTGGACCGCGGAGATTGAGTTATGGCCAAAGAAGTAACCGCAACCGTAAAGCTGCAATGCCCTGCTGGCGCTGCTACACCGGCACCACCAGTTGGTCCGGCGCTAGGTCAGCACGGCATCAACATTGGGCAGTTCGTTAAGCAGTTCAATGACGCGACCCGAGCGCAAGCCGGCCTGATCATCCCCGTCGTCATCTCGGTCTACAAGGACCGTAGCTTCTCGCTCGAGTTCAAGTCGCCACCGGCTGCGGTCCTTCTCAAGAAGGCTGCCAAGTTGGAGTCGGCTGCGCATAATCCTGGTAGTGAAGTCGCTGGCAAGGTGACTCGCGCCCAGGTCCGAGAAATTGCTGAGATGAAGGTTAAGGACCTCAACTCCATCAATATCGAGGGTGCCATGCTGATGGTGGAAGGCACTGCTCGTGCCTGTGGTATCGACGTGGTGGATTAGCAGGAAGGCTAGCACTTCAGTCTCAATTGACATTCATGATGCCTTACGGTGGCCACGGCCAGCCGGAACAGCATCCAGGCCAACTCAAAACAGGATCATTCATGGCTCGCCATCGCAGCCGCCGTTACCAGAAGGGCGCCACCCTAGTGGAGCGCAGTAAGCGCTACCCGCTTCAGGAGGGTATAGATCTAATTAAGTCGCTACAGGGGCCTAAGTTCGACGAGTCCGTCGAGCTGGCCGTTCGTATCGGCATCGACCCTAAGAAGACGGACCAGCTCGTTCGCGGCTCGGTAAGTCTCCCTAACGGCACTGGTAAGTCTGTGAAGATCGCGGTCTTCGCCGACGGCGCCAAGGCGCAGGAGGCTTTGGATGCTGGCGCCGACTTTGTCGGTGCTGCCGACCTGGCCGAAAAGATCGAGAAGGGCTTTGCCGACTTCGACATGACGATTGCGTCACCGGACATGATGCGCTTTGTCGGTAAGCTCGGTAAGGTTCTCGGCCCGCAGGGCAAGATGCCGTCACCGAAGGCTGGCACGGTCACTCCCAACGTTGCTCAGGCAGTGAAGGAGTTTAAGGCCGGCAAGATTGAGTTCCGGACTGATTCCGGTGCCAACGTGCACGCCGCCATTGGCAAGAAGTCGTTCGCGGCTGGTGATCTTGCCGACAATGTTACTGCCTTCGTAGATCACCTTCGCAGCTTGCGCCCTTCGCAAGCTAAGGGGTCGTTCATTAAGAAGGTCGTCGTCTCTTCTTCCATGGGCCCGGGCATCGCGCTCGCAGTCGAGTAAGGAGTTACCAATGCCTAGCCAAGTCAATCAGATCCTCTTCGACGAGCTGCGCTCAGAGTTCCAAAGCATGGGATCCTGCGTCGTAGTCGACGTTGGTGCAGTGCAGCCACAGGAAGACATTGAGATCCGCGCCCAGTTGCGTGGCGCTGGTGTCCGTTACCGCGTGGTTCGCAGTCGTCTAGCCCAGAAGGCGTTTGCCGAGATGGGATTGGACATGACCACCGCCATGAAGGGCCGGTGTGGGATTGCTGTCGCCGAGAAGGAGGGCGCGATCACCGCTGCCAAAGTTCTCCGCGACTGGATCAAGAATCAAAAGGACAGCCCGATTTCGATAAAGGGTGGCGTCATCGAAGGTTCTGCCTTCGTTGGTGCAGCTGCTGCCGAGATCGCTGAGTTGCCCGACCGTAACACGATCAACACCATGATCGTTTCCACCATTAGTGGTCCCGCTCGCGGGCTCGCTGGTGTTGTCAACGCCGTTGCAAGTGGTCTTGCGCGGTGCATTCAAGCCAAGGTCGATAAGGAGTCTTAGCGCTCACAAAGTGCTCAGATTACTGAGGCTAGGGCAGCGTGTTGTTGCGCCTAAGCCAGTCGACCCCCAATTACTTACCCACTCCTCCCCGCACTCTGACTTTCCAGAGGATTCCGATGTCGGATACTGAAACCGTTGCCCTCGACGCTGATCTCGAGGATATCTTCACCAAGCTTGATTCCCTAAGCCTTGGCAAGGCCGCCCAATTGGTCAAGGCCATGGAAGGCCGCTGGGGCGTTTCCGCCGCAGCTCCTGTTGCTGTCGCCGCTGCTGGCGGTGGTGATGCCGCGCCCGCTGATGAGAAGACCGAATTTAACGTCATTCTCAAGGAAGCTGGCGGCCAGAAGATCAATGTGATCAAGGCTGTTCGCGAGATCACCGGCCTCGGCCTCAAGGAGGCCAAGGGATTGGTCGACGAAGCTCCAAAGGCGGTCAAGGAAGGCGTATCCAAGGATGACGCTGAAGAGACCAAGAAGAAGCTCGAAGAAGCCGGCGCTACCGTCGAGCTTACTTAGTGCTTCGTGCTGAGTGGTCTAGCAGCCGTGCTCTGGGATTGGCAGCCGCCGGTCCTGGGTATGGATTTAAATCCGGTGATTTCGGTCCCGCCAGTCCTGTCCGCAATTTTTGTTTGCGGCTTGGTGGCGGGGGCGTCTACGATTCTCGGTGCTGTTCGGATCACTTTTTGCACGTGGATGCTTGTTAGTCGCCCCTTTGGCAGGCACTTCGAATCCTTCTGTTCCTTCGGAGCGGTCGGGTCTTATTGATATGCGAAGTCAAATAGGTGGGCTGGCAAAGTCCAGTGTGAGCGTGTCGGCCTTCTTGGTTGATGCAGGTCAGGCGTCTGTCAATTCTCTTCGTCCTTTGGTTCGTGCGTCTCGCGCGGTGCCACCGGGGTTGTTGGGTTGCTGGGGTCTGATGATTGGTGCGTTTCGGCGTGCTGGTAAGTTTTTGCAACCGACTCCGCGAAATTGGTCATTGGTTGCTTCGTTCAGGTCACTTCAAACACGGTCAAGGTCTGGCAATGCCAGCGCCTTGGTAGCAAAGGTCCCGGAGATGGGGCCCTTAGGTGGAACCGCATGGAGACTGTAGTCTACGGACGTTTCCGGTCCGTTGCCGAGATCCCCGACCTCGTCGAAATGCAGACGAAGTCATACGACCAGTTTCTGCAGCCAGACATAGCGCCAAATCGGCGCCTTGTTGACGGCCTACAGGCGCTGCTAGGGGAGGTCTTTCCGATCTACTCATACGACAAGACTCTGTGTCTAGAGTATGTCAGCTACGAGCTTGGCCGCCCGAGGTATACGGTAGAGGAGTGCCGTAAGCTGCGGGTGACTTACGGATACCCGTTTAAGATTCGGGTTCGTTTGGTCAAGCCAGAGCCAGTTGAGGAAGACATCTACCTCGGCGAGATCCCGATCATGATCGGTGGCGGCGAGTTCATCGTCAACGGCAGTGAACGCGTTACTGTCAGCCAGCTGCACCGCTCGCCAGGCGTCGACTTCTCGGTCGAACTGCATACGGGTGAGAAGAAGCTGCACTCGTGCTGGATCATTCCGGAGCGTGGTAGTTGGATTGAGCTGAACGTCACGAAGAAAGACGCAGTTGCCATCCGTATCGACCAGTCGGGTAAGTTCTCGTGCACCACGCTGCTGCGTGCGATGGACGCGAAGTATTCGACCGATGCTTCGATCCTGCGTGAGTTTTACGAAGTCGAGAAGGTCGTTCGTAAGAAGACCGATCCCGAAGCGAAGTTCGCCAAGGCTTTGGTTGGAACCTACGCAGTCGGAGACATCGTCGATGCTGCAAGCGGCGACCCATTCGTCCGTAGCGGTGAAGAGATTTCCGAAGAGGCAGCCCGCGCAATCGCCGGCAGCGAACTGCGTGACATCGAGGTTCTTCGCGATCCCGAAGACTTCTTGCTGCTGAATACGCTGCGGGAAGACACGACCAACAGTCACGAAGAAGCCTTGCTTAAGATTTACCAGCGCTTGCGCCCTGGTAATCCGCCGCAGTTGGAGAAGGCTCGTGAGCTTTTCCACGAGAAGTTCTTCGATGAGACGCGCTACCGCCTTGGTCGCGTTGGTCGCTTCCGTTTGAACCGCAAGTTCTCGGTCGACCCTGCTAACAACCAGCAGACGTTGTCGGCCGTCGACTTCGTTCAAGCCATCACTTACATCCTCGGCCTGCGCAGTGGCGTTGGCGAGATCGATGACATTGACCACTTGGGGAACCGCCGCGTGCGGACCATCCAAGAATTGGCCGGTGACGAGTTCCGCAAGGGCTTCCTAAAACTGCGTCGCACGGCGCAAGAGCGGATGAACCTTGAGAACGTTGATACGGTTACCCCACGTAATCTGATCAACTCGAAGACCTTCAGTTCCGCGATCGAATACTTCTTCGCTCGGGGTGAGCTGAGTCAGGTCGTTGACCAGACCAACCCGTTGTCGCAGTTGACGCACGAGCGTCGCCTGTCCGCGCTGGGCCCTGGTGGTCTTAACCGGAAGCGAGCTGGCTTCGAAGTTCGAGACGTTCACGTCTCTCACTACGGTCGCCTGTGCCCGATTGAGACACCTGAAGGAACGAACATCGGTCTGATCTCGAGTCTCGCGATCTACAGTTCGCTCGACGACTACGGCTTCCTGACGACGCCTTACATTGTGTGTAAGGGTGGCAAGGTGACCGACGAAGTCGTTCGTCTGCGTGCTGACCAGGAGAACAACTCGATCCTCGCACCTGCTGACACGCCTACCGAGAAGAACGGTAAGCTGATTGGTGACGAGCAGGGATACGTGATTGCTCGAGTCAAGGGCGACCCGTCGCTCGTGGCTGCTAAGGACGTTGACTACATGGACGTCTCCACCAAGCAGGTGGTTGGCGTTTCTGCCTCGCTTATTCCCTTCCTGGAGCACGATGATGCCAACCGTGCATTGATGGGCTCTAACATGCAGAGGCAGGCAGTTCCTTTGCTGATCAGCGACGCTCCAGTCGTTGGAACGGGCATGGAAGAGGTCGTAGCTGGCAACTCCAGCATGGTCGTCCGCGCTAAGAACGCCGGCACGGTCACGGCGGTCGATGCCACGCGCATCGTCGTCGGCGATGAAGTTTACAAGCTGCGCAAGTATGAAGCCCTCAACGAGCGCACCTGCCAAAACCAGACGCCGATCATCAAGCTCGGTGACAAGGTTAAGGCCGGCCAAGTCATGGCCGACGGTGCCGCTACCGAAAACGGTGTCCTTGCCCTCGGCAAGAACGTCACCGTCGCCTTCATGCCATGGGATGGCTACAACTACGAAGACGCCATCCTGCTGAGCGAGAACCTCGTTCGCAACGACGTCTACACGTCGATCCACATCGACGAGTTCGAAGTTGAGATCCGCGAGACCAAGCTCGGTAAGGAAGAGTTCTCACGCGATATCCCGAACGTCAGCGAGAAAGCGCTTCGTCACATGGACGAGGGCGGCATCGTTCGCGTCGGCACCCGCGTCAAGCCCGGCGATATCCTCGTCGGTAAGGTGGCGCCAAAGAGCAAGAGCGAGCTGACTCCCGAAGAGAAGCTGCTGCACGCTATCTTTGGTCGCGCTGGCGAAGACGTGAAGAACGCTTCGCTTGAGGTTCCAACTGGGGTGGAAGGCATCGTCATCGGCGCCGAGAAATACAGCCGCAAGGTCAACCTCACGGAAGCTGAGCGGACCCGTAACCTGGAAGAGATCAAGAACGCTGAAATCGAGTTCTTGCAGCAATTCCGCAGCAGCACCAAGCGCCTCCTTGAGAGCGCAAAGGAGTTGCTCGGTGATGTGGTCAAGTCTGCCGATGGCAAGCAGCTCGGCATCAACGACCAGATGCTGATTCTGGACCTCCGCACGATCCGTGATCGCGTCCGCCAAGTCGCTGAAGAGCACAAGGACGCCAAGATCAAGACGAGTCTGCTGCAGGTTCTGCAGGAGTTCGGTGAGCGGATCGAGGAGTCGGAAGCCGAGAAGAACAAGCTCGTCAACCGCCTGTCTCGTGGCGATGAGTTGCCGCAAGGCGTGCTCGAGATGGTCAAGGTCTACGTGGCCACCAAGCGCCGTATCTCGGTGGGTGACAAGATGGCCGGCCGTCACGGCAACAAGGGTGTCATCTCTAAGATCCTCCCGATCGAAGATATGCCGTTCTTGGCCGACGGAACTCCGGTCGACATTGTGCTCAACCCGCTCGGCGTGCCTTCGCGCATGAACGTGGGGCAGATTCTTGAGACCCACCTCGGCTGGGCTGCTCGCAAGCTCGGTTGGCGCGTGCAGACGCCCGTTTTCGACGGCGCTAGCATGGCCGACATCGAAGGTGCGTTGACTAAGGCTGGTTTGGCAACGGATGGCAAGTCGGAGCTATTCGATGGTCGCACGGGTGAAGAGTTCACCCAGCGAGTGACCGTCGGGACGCTCTACATGCTGAAGTTGCACCACCTCGTTGACGACAAGGTCCACGCTCGTGCAACTGGTCCATACTCGCTCATCACCCAGCAGCCTCTCGGCGGCAAGGCTCGCTTCGGCGGCCAGCGCTTCGGGGAAATGGAAGTGTGGGCGCTTGAAGCATATGGCGCTGCCAACATCCTCCAAGAACTCCTGACCGTGAAGTCTGACGACGTCGACGGCCGGACCAAGATCTACGAGGCAATGGTTAAGAACGAGAACATCCTCGAGCCGGGCACTCCGGTCTCCTTCGGTGTGCTCTGCAATGAGATCAAGGGCCTCGGCCTGAACATCGAACTGCACAAGCGCGGTCCTGCTGAGGAAGTAATGGGGGGCTAACCCCCCTGCGGCGATGGAGCCTTTCGGGCTCTCGGTTGGTAGCGACCGCAACTGCTACAAGAAACCTGTCCTAGTATTCCCCTTTGCTCGTGAGCGTGACGACGCTTGCTAGCGATTAGCACTTAGAGAACAAAGGCGCGCCCGATGGTCGAACCCATCTACGACAAGATCAATGACTACGCTTCGGTGACTATCCGATTGGCCTCACCTGAGGACATTCGCGACTGGTCATTTGGCGAAGTTAAAAAGCCTGAAACGATTAACTACAGAACCTATCGCCCTGAGCGTGATGGCTTGTTCTGTGAGAGAATCTTCGGCCCCGAAAAGGATTGGGAGTGTTCTTGTGGCAAATACAAGGGCATCAAACACAAGAACATCACCTGCGATAAGTGCGGTGTGATGATCACCCATAGCCGCGTGCGTAGAAAGCGCATGGGGCACATCAACCTTGCTGCGCCAGTTGCCCACATCTGGTTCTTCAAGGCGATGCCTTCGCGCCTCGGCACGCTTCTCGGTCTAAAGACCGCGAGCCTTGAGAAGGTCATCTACTTCCAGGACTACATTGTCATCGATGCCGGCGACACGCCGCTGAAGACGTTGCAGCTGCTGTCGGAAGATGAATACCGCCAGTCTCGTCAGAAATACGGCATGGCTTTCCAGGCCGGTATGGGCGCCGAGTCGGTGCGCGAATTGCTGCGCTCGCTCGATTTGCCGCTGCTTAGCGAGACGCTGCGAGAAGACCTCAAGCGGACCGAATCGAAGCAAAAGATCAAGGACATCATCAAGCGCCTCAAGACCGTTGAGATGCTGCGCGACTCTGGCAATAAGTCAGAGTGGATGATCCTGGACGCCATTCCGGTCATCCCGCCGGACTTGCGCCCGCTCGTACCGCTCGACAGTGGCAACTTCGCGACGTCCGACCTCAACGACCTCTACCGTCGTTTGATCAACCGGAATAACCGTCTCAAGAAGCTTCTCGACCTCAATGCTCCGGAAGTCATCATCCGGAACGAGAAGCGGATGCTGCAGCAGTCGGTCGACGCGTTGTTTGACAACAACCGTTGCCGTCGCCCAGTTCTTGGCTCGTCCAACCGCCCGCTCAAGTCCTTGACGGATATGATCAAGG
>CBFIIO010000042.1:0-3555 GCA_965662465.1 Planctomycetota bacterium
ATCGGGGATTGGTTAGAGCCTTTGGACTAAGCCTCCAACCAACCCCGCAACGCAACCCTTAGGCGTCGTGGACGCGACCGACCATCTCCGGGCCAGGCGTCAGAGTGCGGTCACCATCATCCTGCCACTTCGATGGGCAGCCTTCATTGGGCTTCTTGCCGAGGTAAATGTTGGCTTTGAACTTCCGCATCGTCTCGTCAATGTTGCGGCCGAGATTGAGAAAGTTGACTTCCGCATTCATCAGCTTGCCATCAGGCGAGATTAGGTAGGTTCCACGCAGGCAAAATCCACCATTCCAAACGCCAAACTGCTTGGCAAGGTCGCCATTACGGTCCGACCCCATATGGAAGGTGACATCCGCGAGATCTTTTTCTTCGCGCTGCCAAGCCAAGTGAACAAATTGTGTGTCCGCGCTGACCGTGACGATCTCACAGCCCATCTTTGCGAACCTTGCTTGCTGCTCTGCCAGAGCAGCGAATTCTGTGCTTCAAACGAACGTGTAATCAGCAGGATAGAAGAACAGCATGGTCCATTTGCCGTTTTTCTGGGCCTCGGACAGCTTGAACTCGCCAAAGCCTTTCGTAGTTGGTTCGTAGGTAGTGAGAGTGAAGTCGGGCACTACTTGCCCGACCTGGAGGGTAGTTGATTCGCTCATGATATGATCCTAAGTGGCTACGGTACGAAGCTTGGCAACTGGTTGCCAGCAGCTTCTGGCCCTTGAAGATGCCAATCCACGCTCAATGGTCTGGCACATTAACGGCATGCCGGGCAACATCTTTGGCCGGAACTCTAACAGTGACCACGCAACCGACCCCAGAATCCCCCGCATCCTCTACCGCAGCCCAGGCACTTGCCGCTGCTGGCGACGCCGAATCCGCACGCGATGTAGGCGCCCTTGACGACTCTGCCAAGCAAGCAGCTCAGCGCCTAGGAGCCAGCAAGAAGGGCCTAGTTGAGCGCCTCATCTACGGGCCACAGCCGGAGGCATCGGAACTGCAGAGTGGCGCGTTGGGCGCTAGCAAGGCAGACCGAAGCGATAGTGACGCCGTCATGGCGGCGGCTATGGACGCCCTGGAGCAAGGGGTCGCCTTCACCGCGGACGGCAAGCTGTCCGCAACACTCAGAAAACAGGTCGCAGAAGCTGGTGGCTATGGCTTTACGGTGCCAGAAAGCTTTGGCGGCAAAAATGCCGAGTATACCGAGCTCGCGCTGGTCGAAGAGGAGATGGCTGCCAATGGCCTGGGTCCACTGGCAGTGGAAATATCAGGCGAGCTAACGATTGGCGCTGGCTCGCTACTCGCCTACGGAACCGAAGAACAAAAGCGAACGTTCTTACCGCTTGTCGCCGATGGCGAACTCATGGCGTTTGGCTTGACGGAAGTCGGCATCGGCGTCAACGCTAAAAAGGTGCGCGCCTACGTCGAAAAAGATCCATCAGGCGATGGCTTCCGCCTGTTTGCCGACGGGGAACGCAACAAGCTGTGGATTACTAACGCAACACACGGCGGTCTCGTCGGCATCGTTTGCCGTATCGGCAAGCAAGGCAAGAAAGTTGGCCTGTTCGTGACCAAGCTCCCCGAGCAAGACGTTCAAAAGAGTGACGACGCGGACTACGAGTTTTGGTGCCAGTCATCAAACACCGGCGCATTCACGGCCAACCACAACTCGCGCCTACATTTCTACAACTACCCGCTGAAGGCCAACGAAGAGATCCCGGCCGACGGTGTCGAGGTCCTGTTCTACTGCTTGCGCATGGGCCGCTGCATGCTCGCGGCAATGGCATCAGGCTACCAGCGGATGTTCGCAACGGACGCAACGGCATACGCGCGCAGTCGACAAGGCGTAGGTGGCCCCGTCATCAAACACGAACTGCCTCGTCAACACATCGGCAAGATGCTTGGTGGCGCTTTGATGTCACGCGCCCTTAGCCACCTGTCTCTACGCCAAGACAAAGACGGCGTCGATCTCGCTGGGTTGCGCGACCTAACAAAGTCTGCCGCCGCTACCAGCGCGCTCGAATCCCAGATTGCATGCGAGCGCGTCATTGGTGGCCGCTCGTTTGACAAACAGTCACGAGTTCATAATTCGCGTCACAACATGCACGTTTTCGGTGTCGTCGAAGGAGAAGATGACCTGATCCTCATGGGCATGGTGAAGGACGTCACGGACGGCTTCACCTCCAAATACATGGCTGGAATGCTCTCCGTATTGCAGTCCATCAATGTTGGCCCCGAAGGCAAGCCGCTCCCCGCAGCTGACAGGATCCTACGAATCACGCCGGCAACGGCCGTCGACAAACCTGGCAAGGTGCTACTTGCGACGCGTCGGCTCTTAACCAACCCTTCGTTCTGGAAGCTCAAGGCATGGATCGTCGGCAACACACTGATGGAGGCGATTCGCACGCCATTCCGCTTGGTGCCGACCAGCATGATTCCTCGCTACCAACTGCTGCCACAGGAACTGCGTGGCTACGCTCGCTTTGCCGAGCGCCGCTTGCGCCAGCTCAGGTTTGCCTACCTCGGCATCAACCTGCACTTCCAGCTCGAACTGACGAGAGCACAGATTCCGCTCCAACGCCTTGGCAAGACCATCGAAATATTGGTCTCAATGTTGACGCTCTGCCATCACGCAACCAACAACCGCGACCAGAGTCAAATCCGGATCGCGGCGCTGCACTGTGAGCAGTTAAAACATCGCGTCAAGGGCATCCGCCTGCTGACCGGGCTATGGGAAATGGATCGCCTACGTAAACATGTAGCGGCGGTTGGCGAGGATCTTGAAAAAGACCAGTGCACACTGGTCGACAACGTGAAGCCACAAGCATTGGCACACCCATTTGCGCCCCAAGAGAACAAGAAGCGCTAACGAAACGGCTTCAGATCGAGCAAGCCAAGACCCGGCATCGATTCGTTGGCGTCATAGACATCGCTCCTTGCACAGCATAGGCCATGACGTAATTGTGCTTGCATGAATGCAACTCTGCGCTGGATCTCCGTCGCGGCCCTCTCCTTCTCGACCTCATGCGCCTTCCACTCGACGGCGACGCACTGGAACGGGATGCGAGACATAGATGGCAAGCCCGTCTACGTCAAATCCACAACCAACATTGGCTTCAACCTACTGGTCTTGCTGCCCCTTCTCGGCAACACGTCCGTAGACTCGATGATTGACGAGACAACCGAGGAAATCGCCGAGAAAGGCGGCAATCGAGTTCGCGTTATCCAGATGGGCTCAGAGAACTACTGGTATGGCCTTTCTCCATTCACATGGATCATCACACCAATCGTTACGGATCTGGCCATCGAGTATGAGCCGTCGGCAGAAGAGGTCGCACGTGTAACTGCCGCTGAGGAAGAGTTCCGCAAGCGGCACAACGTCCGCCGTGACCAAGACAACAGCCACGTCATTCCAAACCGTCGCTAAATCAGCTTATTTGCGACAAGCGTCGTCCTTATGGATTATTCATAATGCGATCTGCAGATGTTGCAATTCACGGAATCACCACCGCCAGACGACCTCCACAGATTCCGGCGGCGTGAAAATCAGTTCTGGCGG
>CBFIIO010000042.1:3565-37946 GCA_965662465.1 Planctomycetota bacterium
CTGCTGATGCTAGCAGCGACCGTCAGCATCGCCGCTGCAACACAGCCTTGGACTCGAGTCGAGTTTGTCATCCAATTCGGCGAAGTCTATGCCCAACCAGCATGGCAAGCGACCACCGCAGGCTTCACCTGCCTTTGCACATCTGCATTAATTGCAGTGATAGCGCTTGTCGAAACGCGCACCCGCACCGCCCGTCAAGCAGTGCGGCCAGCGAGCATGATACTTGCAGTGATCATGTCGCTATCTTTGGCAGCATACATCCTTCGCGGGCCAGGCACGCTGCGTGGAGTTGGAGCGATTTGGACTCCGAGCCTTATGGTTAGCGCCGCCAGCTGCCTGACGCTGTTGCTAGCGTGCGCCACGCGGTTCTCGGCAATAAAGACCCAGACTCGTCAGCAAGGGCCCCGATCAACTCCATAGTGCGCAGCAAACTCGGGCGAGCACCGCAAGAACGAAGTTCCTGCGCTGCTCATGCTGTAGCGAACAGGCTACAGCTCGTCAGGGCCGCCAACGTGACCCAAGAAGGCACTGGCCACGACCACATAGGGACTAGCTAAATACACATCACCTGGCCCACTACGACCTGGGAAGTTGCGATTGATCGCGGACACGGTCACTTCATCGGCAGTAAATGACACACCAGGGCCAGCCTTGATGCAGGCCCCACAGCTAGGATCGATCAACTCGACACCGGCACCTTCAAACAGCTGCACGTAACCCATCTTCTGCGCGTAGTCGCGAATGCGCTGGCTACCGAACTGGATATAGGTCTTGGCTTTTAGGCTAAGCCCCTTGTCCGTCGCCTTGCGGACGACGTCGGCATACATGTCCATATCGGCCTTCTTGCCGCCGGTGCATGAACCGCCGTAAGCGATGTCAACATGCACATTGCCCTTGTCCTTCTTGAAGGCTTCGAGCTCGATACCGTTGCGCGGATCGCCGGGTGTCGCCACGGTCGGCACTACCTGAGCAAGGTCGATGTCGAACGTTTTGACGTAGCTGGCACCATCGTCAGCTTTGACAATCTGGCTGCGCAAGTGATCCTTGTCCGTGCCGCGAAGTTCGTGGATCTGCTCAACGACGACCTCATCGGCTTCGATGATGCCAGTGAAGCCACCGGCCTCAACCGCCATGTTGGTCAGCGTCGCACGCTCATCGAGCGACAGCGCCATCGTGCCCGCGCCAGCGAACTCGAGCACTTTGCCGATCCCAGCACCTGTCTTGAAGAACTCATCGCTCAGCAAGTGCAGCATGACGTCCTTGCCGCAAACACCAGTCTTGAGCTCACCGGTCAAGTTGACGCGAACGGACTCAGGCACCTTGACGCGCACGTCCTTGGTGAACCAACTGTTGGCCATGTCAGTCGAACCGACACCAAACGCGAAGCAACCAATCGCACCCGCCATGCAGGTGTGGCTATCGGTGCCGATCACGAGTTGGCCTGGCTCGGCCAAGTCTTCGATCACGATGTTGTGGCAAATACCCTCGGAACCAACCGTCTTGCCGTCGCGCTCGACTTCGCCGTAGAGGCGTACGCCTTGGGCATCGGCAAACTTCTGCTGCACCGTTGCCAGCGAGCCAGCTTGCTCCTTGAGGCCCATGTCGATGTGCTTCTGCGGCATGACGCGATCCAAAAACGTCAAGTGATCGCGGAACGCAAACACTGACTTGGGATCGTTGATCTTCGCGTCTTCACCAAGCCCCATCTTGAATAGGGCTTCAGCCATTGGCGTCACATACTCATGGCTAAAGCGAACGTCGGTGCGCACGAACAGTGCATCACCAGGCTTCACCGCAGTCACCCCAAGCTCGCCGGTCTTCGCATCGGCGATCGCACGGTTGCTGATAATCTTCTCGCACAACGTCATCGGTCGCGCCGCAGTCTCGGTTGCCGGCGGCACCGTAGTCCCAGCTAGACGCGCCTTGTTGTAGGCGAACAGACCACCGTGGCGAACGATCTCGGCAGCGATCTCGTCGAGGCCCTTGGTGAACTCTTCTATCGAAATCTCTTCGCCGTTCTTGATGCGATCGATCAGCGTGAAGTCCGTCGACGTCAGAAGGCCAATGTTCTGGCAGTTCTGGCCGTAGATCTTCTCGATGTTCTTGGCGATGACCAGCTGGATGCCCGCCTTCAGCTCGCTGAACGGCGCCGTTTCGCGCGAGCTACCACAGCCCTTAGAAACGCCGCTGACGATGACCGAGAACTTGCCGTTCTTGATCGCGTCCTTCTCAATGTTGCCGCCTCGCAATCCGACGAGGCAGTAGCGTGCTAGGGTCTCATCGTAGTAGTAGCAAACCCAACCCGGCGTCAGCTCATCAGTCGAAATGTTGTCGACGAGCTTCCGGTTCGGCTCGTAATCGAGTGGCACGCCGTCATACAGCTGTGCCTTGAGTTCGGCCTCATCCTCGGTCAGGTAGAGAACACGGCCGTCAAACTTTACGGTGCTATCGCGCATGAAAAATCCTTAGGGCTTACGCCCGCTCCAAGATCATAGCGATGCCTTGGCCACCGCCAATGCAAGCCGAAGCACAACCGAGCGCCTTACCCGACTCTTCCATTTCGCGAACAAGCGTCAACAACAAACGAGTGCCGGTCGCACCAAGGGGGTGACCAAGCGCTACGGCGCCGCCGTTTACGTTGCACTTGTTACGGTCAAGCCCGAGTTCTTTTTCGCAGCCAAGGTATTGGGCCGAGAACGCTTCATTGATCTCGATCAGATCAAGATCCCCAACCTTCAGGTTAGCCTTGGCACACGCCTGCTGGATTGCCGGGACTGGACCAATGCCCATGATCTCTGGCTCGACACCGGCGATACCCCACGACTTGATCTTCGCCTTGACGTTTAGACCATGCTCCTTGGCGTGTTCAGCGGTCGTAACCACCAGCATTGCCGCGCCATCAACAATGCCCGAGGCATTGCCGGCCGTAACCGTACCTTCCTTACCGAAGGCTGCGCGCAACTTGGCTAAACCTTCAAGGGTGGTCTCCGGCTTGATGTGGTCATCGCTATCGACCACAAACTCCTTACGGCCCTTGGTGATCGTCATCGGCGCAATCTCAGCGGCAAACTTGCCAGCCTTGACTGCGGCCGCACCCAACTGATGGCTGCGCAATGCATACTCATCTTGCTCCTCGCGCGAGATGCCAATCTTCTTAGCAACGTTCTCAGCGGTCTGCGCCATGAAGAACTTGCAGAACGGGTCGTAGAGCGCGGAGAAAAGTAGGTCTTCGATCTTTTGTTCCTGACCGAAACGGAAACCTTCGCGAGCGCCACGGATCACGTGCGGCACCTGACTCATATTTTCCATGCCACCAGCGAGGCATAGCTTCGACTCACCCAGCAACATCGAGTGTGCCGCCGATACGACCGACTGGATGCCAGAACCGCACAGACGGTTGACGGTCAACGCCGGCTTGTCAATTGGGACGCCAGCCTTAAGCGCTACGTGACGAGCTCCATAAATAGCATCACTGCTGCTCTGCGCGGCATTACCGACAAACGTTTCGTCAACCATCTCTGGTTTGACGCCTGCGCGCTCAAGAGCGGCCTTAGCGGCATGTGCGCCAAGATCGATGGCCGAGACGCTCTTAAATTTACCGAATCCAGGCGTTCCTGAGTATTCAGCCATGGCGGTTCGCGCGCCGCCGACAATCACCAAATCTGCTTGCATCGGCGGAGCATCGGCCATCGGAGGGGATGACGCAAGTTTTGCCCCCTACTACCGCGAGGAAAGCTCACTGACAGCAGGGCGAAATCGCCTTATCATGAGGAAATGTGGAAAGTCACGCGGCTCCTGAGCACGTCATTAATCTTGCTACTATCTGGCTGCGCCGGCCTGAACATCTACAGCGACGCAGAGTTGGAGCCGCTCAGCGTCCAGGCCTACGCCGAGGCAAGTGCCGCCTATCCAGAGGTAACAAGCGGTAACGACTACCAAATGGTCCAAGAGGTAGCGCGGCGCATCGCAGAAGTTGCCGGCGAAAACTTCCCGTGGGAAGCCAAACTGCTGAAAGCTGACGACGTGCCCAACGCATTTTGCCTGCCCAATGGTCGGATTGCTGTTTACACCGGAATCCTGCCGCTGACAAAAAATATTGATGGTCTAGCGGCCGTGCTAGGTCACGAAGTAGCACACGCGACGCTCCGTCACGGCGGCCAACGCATGACATCGAGCCAGCTCAACGGCATGGCAATGATCGTTGTCAATGCTGGCCTAGAGATGACGGAATTAGAACCGACCAGCAAGGAACTCACGATGATGGCGATTGGAGCTGTTGGTCAGTATGGAATGATGCTTCCTTACAGCCGCAATCACGAAACCGAGGCTGACATCCAGGGGATTCGATATGCAATCCGTGCAGGATTCAATCCCAATGAAGCACCAAAACTCTGGGAACGCATGGCAGAGCTAGGTGGCGGTACACCTGAATGGATGAGCACACACCCTGACCCGTTGGAGCGCGCCAAAAAACTTCGCGCTGTGATCCCCAAGATCATTCGCGAAGAAAAAGACTGGCCCAACAAGGAGATCAATTAGCCGACTGCTGACGCAAGCAATCGCGAACAGTCTGACCGCGAACAACGCCGAGGGTTAACCCGAATATACTTCCTAACCCGATACTACTTAGGCTGCCAAGGTGTCGCGCCCTTGTGTGCGCGCAAGAACTTCGCATCCACCTCGCGATACCACGCGTGCAACAACTCGCGCAGCATCTCGACGCGCTCGGGTTGTTGCTTGGCAAGATCGCTGCGCTCACCGATATCATTGCTGAGATCGAACAAGTGGACCCGGCCATCTTCAAGCCGTTCGATTAGCTTCCACTGGCCAAGCCGAACGGCGCTACTCGGAAAGCCTCCTTGATTGCCGTAATGCGGGTAATGCCAGAACAAGGGGCGCTCTGGCATCGCCTGCGAATGCAACGGAGCAGCGATGCTGACACCATCGATCTCATGCGCCACCTCCTGATGGCCGGCAAGATCCAGAATCGTCGGCAACAAATCAACGCTGCTCATCGGCACACTACATGTGGTTGCTGCCTTAGTCACCCCGGGCACGCGCCAAATCCATGGCTCACGGATGCCACCTTCATAGATCCAACCTTTGCCACCTCGCAGTGGTAAATTACTTGTTGGTGATCCTTCGCTTGTCGATAGGCCGCCGTTGTCGGACGTAAAAACAACGATGGTGTTGTCTGCGATCCCTAGGGCATCAAGCTTGTCTAAAACCTTGCCTACGGCCTCATCCATCGCCTCGACCATCGCTGCATAGACGGCATGGCGTTGCAATTGGCGAACCCGTCGAGGCCGCTTGGTAAGAAAAACCTGCTCCTCCTCGCCGAACTCCGCGACATCCGAAGGCGGCAGAGCGGCAATGCGCTCCTGGTATTTCTTGATCAAGTCCTTGCGACCAACTAGCGGCGTGTGCACCGAGTAAAACGAAAGATAGGCCAGGAACGGCTTCGCAACTTTCTCCTGCATGAACGCGCAGGTTTCTTCCGCGAGGCGATCCGGAAGGTGCTCTCCCTCTGGCCCATCCTCAAGACGCGGGTTGCCGTAAGGCACAAAGTACTTACCGGGACCATATGGACCGCCTCGCTTCCATCCGCCCTTGTTGGCATCAAACCCTTGGTTCTCAGGCCAGAATTCGTCACTAGGACCTAAGTGCCACTTGCCTGCGAAAAAGGTTCGGTAACCTCTATCACGCAGCTCCTCCGCGATGGTTCGCTCGGACAACTCCATTCGATCCTTGGCAATCGCCGGACGGAAGGCCTCTGCACGCCGCCCCATGAAATAATTGGTCGCATCGGCACGAGACGGATAGCGACCAGTCATCAAGGCGTAGCGCGTCGGTGAACACACTGGGCAGGCAGCATAGCCATCGGTGAAACGCACCCCACTCGCTGCAAGCCGGTCGAGGTTGGGCGTGTCGTAAAGACAATCTGGGTTGTTGGCCCCAATATCCATGAAGCCAAGGTCATCAGCGACGATCACCAAAACGTTGGGCGCTCGCTTGCCTCGCGACGCTGGCAGCACAGACATGGTTGCCCGGCTTGGCTTCCAGCCAATGCGGTGGGTCAAAACCTCGATTTGGGTCTTACCGCTGGGGACCTGCAGGAGAGGTTCGGTAACACGGAATCGCTTATCCTTGCCAAGCGGCAAGAACCGATAGCCAATCGACGCTCCAAGCTCACTACACGAAAGGTTCAAAAGAAAGCCGCTGCTCCCATTGTCCCAGGCGTAGCTGACAACACCCTTCGGAGTCATGGGCTGCTCGCCATCCGGCGGCCAGATATGCTCGCGCACGAGCTTGGATTCAGGCAGAACGAAGCCAAGATCCCCGGTGTTCTTCATCCATCGATCGAGCTCTAAACGCAAAGCCGCCAGCCTCTCAGCGTGTTCCGACGCATCGATCAGGTTGCTAGTTTCCCAAGGATCAGATTGCGAGTCATAAAGCTCCTCCGCAGAGCGAGTGGTTGCCGCCATCTGCCACTGAGCAGCTGGCAAATCATCACGGCCGCGCAACTCGTAGAGATCCTGCGTCATAGGGATACGCTCGCGATACGCATTCGCAATGAGATAAGGCTGATCCGTAACGTAGTTCCGCACGTAACGGAAACGCCCATCACTAATGCTGCGCTGGCGATCGTAAACAGCATCAAAACGATCGGCATGGCTATAGGCGTAACCTGGACCCTTGCGCGCAAACTTGCCAAGGAACGGCACGCCGTCAAGGCGAGGGTCAGGATCGACTCCGCAAAGCGACAACACTGTCGGTCCAAAATCGACAAACTGCACAACCCGAGCTTCTGCCTCACCCGCTCTAGCCTGATCCGGATAACGAACGATTAACGGCACGCGTGTGCCGGTGTCGTAACAGGAACGCTTGCCGCGTGGCAGACCAACACCGTGGTCGCTGTAGAACATCACAATCGTCGAATCGAGCAGCCCGCTCTTTTCAAGCTCCTTCAGCTTCTTGCCTACCCACCTATCCATGGCGGCGATGTTGTCGTAGGTGCGTGCCATTGCCGCGCGCACATTAGCTGTGTCGGGATAAATTGGCGGGACCGATACATCGGCAACCGACACCACAGATCGACTTGGCTTCTTATCTGGGAAGGTGCCGCTTTCATGGGTGCCGCCATAATTAAAGACCGCAAAGAATGGCTGGTCTCCGGCACGGTTGCGCCAATGTGCACGGCCACTTGACTCGTCCCATACCGTCAGCGGCGCTTTGAACTGGTAGTCTCGCTTACTGTTATTCGTGCAATAGTAGCCTTGCCTTCGCAACTCTTCGGGAAAGCAGCGCACAAACGCTGGAGGCAAACCTTCGTATCCAGGGATCTCCTTATAGGCATCGGGATTATTCTTGATGGCCGTAGGACTCGGCGAATTGTTGCGCATCTGCATCGTACCAATCCGCGTCGCATACATACCTGTGATCAGCGACGAACGGGCTGGCGCACAAACAGGCGACGTTGCAAATGCATTTACATAGCGAATGCCTTGCTCTGCGAGCCGGTCACAATTGGGTGTAGGCACGGCCTTGTCGCCGTAACACCCGATCCAAGGACTCATATCTTCAGCAACGAGCCAAACAACATTCGGTTGCTTTGCCCCCTGAGCAGCTGCTAGGCCAACGAAAGCAAAAAGAACCAACAATCGACGCAACGTGTGCATGGTAGGAGTAAAAGACTAGCGTCATCTCGTCCCCGTGACGACCTGAGCGGACAATACCAGCGCCCCACAATCGCCAGATTTTTCCAGACTCCTCCGCGTCTACTCATAGCTGATCGCGAATACCCCACTGTTGATCCCTATAATCAGGCTATCGATAGCCTGAGACCGCCAGCCGTGGCATGAAAAGGAATACATGAAATCGCTGCGCCTCATCATCCAAGCCGTATTGGCAGCCGTCACCATTACTGCTTTTCTCGGCGCGCAAGCCCAGCCCAACGTGCTGGTGATCCTCGCGGATGACATGGGCTATGGCGACCTAAGCTGCTATGGCAGTAACCAAATTGCCACTCCCAACCTGGACGCGCTTGCCGCATCCGGAACCCGTTGCACGAATGGCTACGTCAGCGCTGGCGTCTGCGCTCCATCACGCGCAGGACTACTAACGGGCCGTTACCAAAATCGATTTGGATTTGAACACAACCTCATAAGCGACACTTCGGTCTACAGCCCTGAGTCGTTATCGATCCCAAAAGATGAGCAAACGATTGCCGACAGGCTCAAGAGCCTTGGCTATGCGACGGCGTGCATCGGCAAATGGCACGTCGGCGAACATCTCGATTGGCAACTACCGAACCAGCGTGGGTTTGACTACTTCTTCGGCATGCGTAATGGCAGTCACGGATACTTCCCCACCGCTAAGAAACACCACCTCTATCGTCAAGCAGACAAGGTGGACTCGATTGACGAGCCATATTTGACAGACTGGTTCACCTCGGAAGCAATCGACTTTGTGAAGCGGCAGCAGTCGACCAACAGCAAAAAACCATGGTTTGTCTACCTCAGCTACAACACGCCGCATGCACCAATGCAGGCCAAGCAGGAGGACTACGACCGCGCTAGCCACATCAAGAAGGACCGCCGCAGAAAATACGTCGCCATGCAGCACTGCATGGATCAAAACATCGGCCGTATCCGCAAGTTTCTCGACGAACAGCAGCTGACTAAAAACACGCTAATTGTCTTCCTAAGCGACAATGGTGGCTCGGTCTACGCAAGCTCCGCAATCAATGCACCACTACGCGGAGAGAAAGGCACCTTTCTCGAAGGTGGACTGCGAGTACCCATGATCTGGTCATGGCCAGGCCACATTCAAGCACAGCACATTTATGACGAGCCAGTCATCTCGCTAGACATTCTGCCCACTGTAGTCGCAGCTGCGGGCGGCAGCGTGGTGCCCGAGAGTATCGGCAAAGGTAAGCGGCAGACGCGCCGCATCTACGACGGAGTCGATCTACTCCCTTTCCTACAAAACAAAGTCCAAAGAGAGCCTCCGCACGCATCTCTTTGCTGGCGCATGATGATGCGTGGGGCCGCGGTCCGGCGTGGTAGCTGGAAACTCATACGCACACCATTTGCACCACCGCAGCTCTATGACCTAGCTAACGATATTTCCGAGCTACAAGATCTCGCCGCAGCGCGACCGCAACTCGTCGATGAGCTGATGAGTATTCTCACTCAATGGGAAGAGTCGCACGAACGCCCGCCCATGTGGTCTAGCGCGGTGATGTGGTCCGCCTTCAACCGTAAGTTCTATACGAAGGCTTACCAACTTCAGCAGCCGCCAATGACAGCTCGCTGACCTAGCGCTGATCTTTCTGTCGCTGCACCAAGAACCGCGCATGCATAGCCTTCAGCACCTCTGGTTGCTGAGCCGCGAGATCACGCTCCTCTTTTGGGTCTTCACTGAGATCAAATAACTGCCATGCAGCCGCATCCTTTGGTTCGCCTTTGCCGTAGCGGACGATTTTCCAGCGGCCAAAGCGCAGCGCCCACCGTGAGCTGCTAGCACTCCAGAGCCAATACAAATCACGTTCCGCTAAGCTGCTGCTCACTCCACCAGAATCGCCAAACATCTGACTGCCGATATCGACACCGTCCCACTCAATCGGTGTCTTAGGCTTGTGACCAAGCAGCGCTGCCAAAGTCGGATACCAATCGACAACATGCACAGGTGCATCTTCGTCACGAGGCTTGATTCGTTGTGGCCAGACAGCAAAGCCAGGAACGTGCATTCCGCCTTCATAGACGTCCGTCTTCTTGCCCCTCATCGGCAAGGGTTGATTGAAATTAGTGAGCCTCAAATCGTCAGGATACGCGTTGCCACCCCAACTCCCCTGAGGCCCATTATCTGACGTAAACAAGATCAAGGTATCATCCTGCTTACCGGACCGCTTGAGTGCGTCCATGACTTGGCCGATCGCATAATCCATGTGATGGACTGCTGCTAGTAGCAACCTCTTCTCCGGGTCCTCCTCACTTTGGATGATTCCAAGCGGATCATGGAACCATTCGATCTCATCTTCATTCAGCCATCGGGTAGCGTCGTCTGGATCTAGCTGTGTCGGACGGTCAACAAAACGACCTCGCTCATCTAGCGGCGTATGAACCGCGTGGAATGCGAGATACAAGAAATATGGGGCATCGCGCTTTGCCTCGATAACACGCACGGCCTCCCTGGCAGTCAAGTCAGTGGCATGCACCCCATTTTCAGCGCCGTCAATCAGTTCTCCATCACGATGCCATGTGTCGGCGAACTTGCCATTGCGGTAACGGTGCTCATACATGCCAATCGCCCCAGCCAATGATCCATAGCTGTGCTGAAAGCCATGCTGGTTCGGTCCGTGTTCTTGCGAAGAGCCCAGGTGCCACTTGCCACATAGGTATGTCTCATACCCCTCCGCCAGAAACATCGACGCCAGCGTCGGCGTTCCTAACGGAAAGGCAGGCGCGTTACTTGCCTGCTGTGACTTTGGGCCGAATCGACTCGGATAACGACCGGTCATCACTGCAATGCGCGTCGGCGTACACTGGGGCATTACATAATGGCGCGTGAACGTCACTCCCGATGCAGCCAATGCGTCAAGTCGCGGTGAATACACCTTTGGGTTGTGGTACCCGATGTCGGCCCACCCCTGATCGTCACTGACGATCACGATGACATTCGGGCGGTCCGGCTGTTGAGCCACGACCTCCACAGATACCGAGAAGACGGCAACTACAAACCACGACCAACGAAAAGCGGGTGAGCGCATAGCGCTCATTGTGGCCGCTAAAGCGCCTCAGCGCTATCTACTCTAGACAAGTGTCTCTAGCGCTTCTCAAGCGCTGGATAATCGCGCTTGTTTGCACCCATGTAGACCTGACGAGGTCGCGTAATACGAGCTGCAGGATCGTTTTGGTATTCCAACCACTGAGCAACCCAACCCGGCATACGACCAATTGCAAAGAACACCGTGAACATATCTGACGGAATGCCCAAGGCCTTGTAGATGATGCCCGAGTAGAAATCGACGTTCGGATAGAGCTTGCGCTCGATGAAGTAGTTGTCGCTGAGTGCGATCTGCTCCAACTCAAGTGCGATATCAAGCAACGGATCCTTCCGCCCCAGTTCTCCTAGAACGTCGTAGCAGGCTTGCTTCAAGATTAGCGCGCGCGGGTCATAATTCTTGTAGACGCGATGGCCGAAGCCCATCAGGCGAACGCCACTGTCTTTTTGCTTCGCCAGGTCCATGAACTCACGCGCGGATCGTTCGCCATCACGAATCGACACAAGCATGTCGATGACCGCTTCATTGGCACCGCCGTGCAACGGCCCCCACAATGCTGAGATACCAGCGGAGACGCTGGCATACAGGTTCGCACCGGAACTACCGACCGTGCGCACAGTGCTGGTCGAGCAGTTTTGTTCATGGTCTGCGTGAAGGATCAGCAACAAGTCAAGAGCTCGAGCAATGACCGGGTTCGGCTCATAATTCTCGCAAGGAGTTGCAAACATCATGTGCAAGATATTTGCCGAGTAGCTCAGGTCATTGCGCGGATACATGAACGGCTGACCAATCGAATGCTTAAAGCTGTAGGCAGCAATCGTCGGCATCTTCGCAAGCAGGCGAATCGCGTCGATCCAATTCTGCTCGGCGGTTTGCGGTCCGGCCTTTTGGTAGTAAGTCGACAGCGCGCCAACGGCTGCAGCACACACCGCCATCGGGTGGCCTGCCTTTGGCAGACTGGCAAATAGCCTCTTCAAATCCTCATGCAGCATCGTGTGATGCGTGATGTCATGAGTGAACTGATCGAGCTGTGGGACACTCGGCAAATCTTGGTGCAACAACAGCCACATCACTTCCACGAAGTTGGACTTGTTCGCCAATTCTTCGATCGTGTAGCCGGCGTAACGAAGGATACCTTGCTCGCCATCAAGGAACGTAATCTTCGAAGTGCAGGCGCCGGTATTGCCGAGGCCTGGATCAAAGGTCACCGCACCCGTAGCGCTTCTGAGTTTGGTGATGTCGATAGCAACTTCGCCCTCACTGCCCACCATTACAGGTAGGTCCAATTCATGGTCTCCGAGTATCAGCTTCGCGTTCTTTGGGGCTTTGTCGTTGGTCATCGCAGCGTTCTGGCAGCAGTCTTCGAGGGTCGGATTGAGGCAAGCACGATAGGCGGCGACGACCCTCTCGCTGTAGGAAAAAGTTGTCTGGCTTCGAGTTACACTGCGGAAACACTATCGCCGTGCCACCAACCTGCCATTTGCCAGCGCCCTCTGGCCGATATACTGAATGCTCCAGCCCGGAAAAAATAGCTGCTTAGGGCAGCCCACCAGCCCCAAATCGCCTATCCAAGGGCTTCGAACCACCGCGCGGCTACCGCATTAGCCAACGGCTGCCGCTCGGCAGGCTCGCCACAGAGGCGTCAGCCGCCAAGAAAGAGTAGATCTGATTGGGGCGATGAAAATCACGCCAAGATCACATCAGCACGCCAAATTGGGCGAAGGCCCCTAGAAAGACTCGTTGCCGATCGGATACGCACGCCACTCCGCAAAGTCAAAGTGCCACCATTCATGCTCGTAGACCGCAAATCCCTGTGCTTCCATAGCCCGCCGTAGAACTTCCCGGTAGTGCCGCTGCTGCGACGTTCCACCGGGATAGTCCGGATAGGCCCGCGCCGTAAACTCGTCATAACCAGATGGCATCACGTGCTCTTTGCCAGTTGCCAACTCATAGAGAGTCAGATCAACGGCGCAGCCACGGTTGTGACGTGATCCATTGGCTGGATTTGCGACAAATTGCTTCAGATGAGACGGCGTCGCGTCCCAGAACACCTTGGTCACAGACCATGGTCGATACGAATCGAAAATTTTGAGTCCTAGCCCCTGCTTTGCGAGTTCCTTGTGAGCTCGCAACAGCGCTGCAGCCGCTGGCCTCTGTAGCTTGGCCTTGGCCTTGCCATAAACCTGAGCACCAAGAAAATTGTTATCCGTCGCATACCGAATATCGAACTGCAAGGTCGAGTCGAGACCTGCTAAGTCGACAAGGTCGAAAGGACGCAAACCTAAGGGCTGCTTTGGCGGGTCAGCAAACTTTGCCTCCTCAACCAGTTCACTAACTGGACGCACCACAGGAATCCGATAGCTGCCGCCGCTCGGACCTGGCAAACGTGGAAAGCGAGCACCGCCGACAATTGCTGCGACGACTGATCCTTGCTCGTCACGTTCAAAAAGCAACTGATCAGCCGTATACATCCCTGCGGGGAACCGATACGCGTCAGGGCCTTCACGATTGGGAAGATCGCGAACAACCCACTCAATCAAAACCCCGAGTTGCTGATGGTCTTCATACACGACCATGACATTGTGATCCCAACCGTACTCACCGAGAAGACTCTCCAGCTCTTCAGGCACCGGCAAAGGCACCGCGTTGCTGCGAACATACTCAACCTTGCCATCGCTCAGGTTGCCGCTCGGCATCAGTTCAAGGATTCGCTTACCGCCGATTAACAACGGATCATCGGCAACCAAAGCCCCATCTTTGGCACGGCGCATTCGGGTGCGAACACCCTTTTTGGGGTCGTAATAGAGGTCGCCATCGCGCTCGCGCAACTCGATCCATTGATCTCCAGCAACCCAATGGCCCTGTAGATCACGCGCATCCTCAACACCTAGCGGTTCTGGAAACTCTGCTGGCGGCAAGGTTTCACCACGGCGATTGGCAAGAGCCGCCCGCAATGCTCGATTGGCGATCGCATCTGCGACCTTGTTAGCAAAGTCTTTATTGCAGACGACAGCCACTGCTAGGCCTTCATCAGGCAAGGCAACCAGGGTCGAGGCAAACCCATAAACAGCCCCGCCATGCGCAACCCGCAAATGACCATCAAGATCACTGACAAAGAAGCCGAGCCCACAACCGCGTGAGCTACCTTCCGGCAGTTGCCACATGCTTCGCTGCGCCTCGGCACTCAGCAGACGCTGCTTAGGACTAGGAAAACGGTCAGGGAACCAACTCCGCGCAAAATCGACTAGGTCGACAACTGTGCTTCGCAACTCAGCTGCTGGGGTGTATCCAAAACGCCAGTTGGGTGTCGGGATACTGCGACCGTCATACGTCCACATGATGCCTTGCGCTTGGCGCGCAAGAAGATCGGGGCGCGGTGCGAAGTCACTGTCCAACAGCTCAAGTGGAGCAAGCACCAAGTCACGTATGGCATCCTCAAACGGCTTACCGGTGATTCGAGCAATGACCTCGCCAACGACACCAATGCCAGGATTAGAATACTTGTAGGAAGCGCCCGGCGCGGACACTAACTCAGTCTGGTTGAGGCTAGCAACAGTTGCGGCCAACGTTGGCTCAGTAGGATCGAAGTAGTGACCAACTGGTGCTTCACGAACAATGCCAGCACGATGACCCATCAAGTGACGCAGAGTCACTGGCTCACCAAACTCATTCCCCGGGGCAAACTCAGGCAGGTAGGTTTGGATCGGTTCATCCAAACTCAGAGTTCCTCGCTCGGCCAGCACCATCGCAGCGGTGTCGGTAAACAACTTGCTGATTGAGGCGACGCGATGCGTCGCTAAGACGTCCAAACTGCTGGGCGCTCGCACTAGCGAAGTTGCGCCATATCCAGAGTTGATTACACCTCCAGCTGTCGAGGCCCAAAGATTCTCGGTGCCGTGCTGGTCCACCTCGAGCAGTGCCATCCAGATTCCTGGCACCCCCATCTCAACCTGCTGCCGATTTGCATAGGCCTGCAGATCTTGCGTGATCGCATCAAAATGATGGGATTCGAACTTCGGCGGCGCAACACAGCCAACCAACGCGAGCGTGAACAAGATCCTGCGCATCGTCACAGCGTGCCAGTAACGGGCTAAGCCAGCAACAATTCAGCCTCGTCGCACAACGATCAAAGCTAAACTGTTGCTCTGCGCGACGGCTGGGCGGGCGCGCTACACAAACCCAACCTGCTCTTCGCCCGCGATGCGCTGCTTCTTCGCGGGATCATTGCCACCACCTGAGCCGGGCACACCACCGTCCTGGATGGTGTCGACCTCATGCAATGCCACAGCGATCCGCGAACTCACGCCGCGACGTTGCATGGTGATACCGTAGAGCACTTGGCACTCGGCCATTGTCCGCTTGTGGTGCGTAACAATGCAGAACTGCGTATCCGCAGTGAAGTCACGCAACACACGCAAGAAACGCTCAACGTTCGTTTCGTCGAGTGCTGCATCGACCTCGTCAAGAATGCAGAACGGACTAGGACGGACCTTAAAGAGCGCAAACAGAATTGCGACCGCAGTAAGGGATCGCTCACCACCTGACAGCAGGTTGATCGACTGCAGCTGCTTGCCGGGTGGCTGCGCAACAATCTCAATGCCCGCCTCAAGCATGTCTTCCTCCATGTTTGACAAGAACATGTCGGCCTTGCCACCTTGAAAGAGCTTGCGGAAGATGTCTTGGAAGTTCTTGCGAGCCTCGTGGAACGTCTCTTCGAACAGAGTCTTCGACTCTGTCTCCAAGCGACGCAATGTTTCCATCAGGGTCTTGCGCGCATCCTTTAGATCCGAAACTTCTTGCTCGAGATGAGTGAAGTTGCCTTCTTCCTCGTCTAGCTCTTCGACCGCATCGAGGTTGATCGCTCCGAGACGATCTTTTTGACTTTGGAGGACCTGAACTTCCTTTCGCGACTTCGTCGGATCGAAGTCTTCCTCTAGCCAAAGCCTCTTCAGTCCGTGCCACTGCGAAACAAAGTCCGGTGACAATGGTGGGCCCTGCAAGTGCTCGACGGCACCAATTGGCGCAACCGGGCCCAAGAACAGATTGGCATCCACCAAGCCGATACCGATCACTTCACCGAGACAGCGACGAAGTTCGACACCAGAGTCTTCATAAAGACGCTCTTCGAGCCGCTCAAATCGGTGCTCGACATCAACGACTGCTAGACGCGCCTGTCCGATTGCTTCACTGGCAACTGCAAAGCGCTGCTCCCATTTCTGCACCTCTTCAAGGACTTGTTCACGGGCGGCTCGCGCAGACTGCACTTCTTCGTCGGCGCTCTCCTTCGTGATCGTCAATTCGGTGCAGGTCTCCTCCAGCTGGGCGGCCAGATCCATAAGCCCTTCTTGCGCTGCCAGCGCTTCGGCTCGGTCGTCCTCGGCCTGCTGCTGCCGTTCGACTATTTCCTGGATCGCTCGCTCGAAGTCGCGGACTGCTTCCTCATGCATCTTAATCGAGCGCGCAAGACCTTCGCGAACCTCACCAGCCTGAACCTGCTGGATGCGCAGGTTTTGCTCTTTGTCCTGCTGTTCCCGATGAAGGTTCTCGGAAGAACGAATGCTGTCTCCTAGATCTTGCTCAGCCTCACCCGCAGCTTTTTCAAGGCGAGTCAACAAGAACTGATTCATCAGCGAAGTGCCCAAAATGGCGAGCGCCCCTGCCTGGCTGTGACCAAGCTCTGCTGCTTCGAGCTCAATCTCTTGCGACTCGCTTTGGATGTCTTGATTACGGGCAACCAAGCGAGATTCCTGGGCTTGACGTGCCTGCGTGTCACGCCGCACTTGCGTCAGAGCGTCACCAACGGCTTTCAGCTCACGCTTCAATCCATCAACACGCTCACTAGCCGCTTCCTTACCTTGCTGAAGGCCGCCGAGTTCCTCCTTGAGGACGGCTGCTTGTTCGCCAAGCTCAACGATTTGCGAGCGACGAACAACGAGACCTTGATGACCTTCCGCTGCAGCACCGCCTTCGATTCGCGGGCCGCATACAACGGTTCCATCTGGCGTCACAAAGCAAAGGTCCGCTCTACCCGAATCGGCGATGTCAAAGTCAGCGACAACCACGCCACGCAACAGCCACGCAAGCAGCTTGCGACTGGCGTTCGCGCCATCATGATCTGGCACAACGGAGCCGTCAGAAGCAACGGCGGCATCGCCTTCCGGCACTGCGACGTCGCCATCCACGACCGAATCAACAGCGGCATCGGGGGAGCGCTTTTCATCGAGAACATGACGAACCAAATCCGTCAGGTAATCTGCGCCAAGCGGCGGCTTCAGCAACGAAGAACCAGAAGCACACGGTGGCTCATCGCCAAACGCCTCCTCGACCAACAGCAACACGCGACCAAGCCGCTGCTCAGCTAGATCACGAACGATTGCGGCAGCATTCTCGCGAGTATCAACGACCAAAGCCTGAACGAATGGGCCCAGAGCGGCTTCGAGTGCGGCGCCGTGCTGGCTATCAATCTCAATGAGATCAAGTAGGCGGCCGCGCAGGCCTTGCGGCTTCTGCTCAAGCACATAGCGCGGTCCGTGATCGAAGCCTTCCATATGGGCTTCCATCGCCATCAATGCATGACGACGACCTTCGGTTTCCGTCAACCTATAGCGAAGCTTCGACTCTTGCTCAGCCAACTCAGCGGCTGCGACATCGGCGCCCTCGAGATCTTTGAGCGCAACGGTTTCTCGCTCCTCAAGCAATCGCTCGCGGGTACCTAGGTCGACTAGTTCCGCGCGCCACTTGGCAAGCTCACCCGCCAACCGAGCGAGCTCATCACCGAGGACAATCCGCCGGTCACCCAAGCGACTTTCGCGATTTTTGACCGCAGCGACCTTCGCCGTCGCGTCCGAAGCAGAGTTGCGAGCACGAGTACGCTTGTGCAACAAATCCAGCTGACGTTCGCGCACAGCTTCACGCTCGCGCATCAAGTCTTTGTGTGCAGCGGCAGCAGTCTGGGTTGTGACGCGCTGCTCTTCCAATGCCTTACTGAGCGCAACGAGTTCATCCTCCTTAGCAACCAACTCTTCACGAGCAGTAGCCAATACAAGCGCCCGCTCGTCGCGCTGGTCAACCAATCCAGCAGACCGCTCATTTCCGCGCTCCAATTCGGCAAGCCGGTCTGCAGCTCGGCGAGCGTGCGACTGCGCGCGCTCCTTGTGCTGCATCAACTCACTATGGCACCCACGTAATTCTTCTTGGATCGACTCAAGCGCAGATGCCGCGGTGGTGATCGCTTGCTCACGATCATCGAGTTCAGAACTCTTCTGCTCACGACCTGCACCGGCTGCGAGTGACTCCTCTTCGAGTTCTTTGAGGCGATCAGCTTGGGTAAGCCACATCTCTCGCAACTTCTCGCCGTCGATAACGGCCAGCGCCGCCCGCAGGTCACACAGAGTTGCCTGCAGCTCTTTATAGCGACGGGCCTTGCCCGCCTGGATGCGGAGACTACGGATCCTACGACCACGCTCCTCGAGCAGATCAGTCACCCGCGCAAGATTTTGGTCGGTGCGCTCTAACTTGCGTAACGACTCCTTCTTTTGAAGCTTGAAGCGAGCAACACCCGCGGCCTCCTCAAAGATCGCGCGACGCGCTTCAGGGTTTGCCGACAGCACGGCATCAATGCGCCCCTGCTCCATAACCGAGTAGCCGCCGGTTCCGAGACCGGTATCAAGCAACACGTCACGAACATCTTTAAGGCGCACCTCTGAGCCGTTGACGAGGTAGGACGATTCCTTGTCGACCGTCAAGCGGCGAGATATGTCAATTTCGGTCGCGCCGTCAAAACGACCCTGCGGGTCTTCGAACGTAATCGTGACCTCGGCCATGCCCATACCGTCACGACCTTCCGCCCCCTTAAAGATGACGTCAGTCATCGCAGAGCCGCGCAAACTCTTGGCACGCTGGTCGCCCAGAACCCATTTGATCGCGTCTACGACGTTAGACTTGCCACAACCGTTCGGACCGATGATACCGGTCAAGCGCGAGTCGAATTCAAACTCGGTTTTGTCGGCAAAGGACTTAAACCCACGGGCAACGAGACGCTTCAAACGCATGACTACCCTTCTCCCCAAACGCTACCGAGGCGTTCATTGGGCTTGCTGATAGGTTTGCTAGTGGAGATTGGTGACGGATCTGAGATGGTCTCAAATCCCGCCTCTCCAGCATGGGGATCGGTAGCGCTCGATCGGTGTGGAACACCAACGCCTACCAGCTGCCGACGCCGAGATCGCTCCGCCTGCACAGCGCCATATGCAACAGCTGCAGTCGGCTGACCAGTCACCACCAAAAGGTGCTGGACCGCATCCGCAATTTCGACAGTCGTTAACACAACTTGCCCCACGCTAAGCGCAACCTTGTCACTCTTTGCGGCGCGCTTTTGACGCAGACCTTCGAGCACAACCGTAGCGAGTTCCAGAGCACGCCAGTCCTCGTCCACCCCGATCTCAAAGAGAGCGAGATGCACAGAACGTGCCAACTTCGTTGCTCGCAGAAACTCGCGCCGACCATCGCGCTTCTCAACCAGATGTTCCGTCCGACGCTTCATGACCACCCTCTCGCCGTTTTTCCAGCATTGGCTTCAACTCTTCCAGGAACTGGCTGACGTCCTTGAACTCCCGGTAGACCGACGCGAAGCGCACGTAAGCCACCTGATCGAGTTGGCGCAGTTCCTGCATGATGAGGTTTCCGACCACTTTGCTCGGAACCTCTTTGTCGAAGGCCTCCATGCACTGACGTTCGATGCGATCCGTGACTTCCTCGACTTGGTCGTTGGAAACCGGACGCTTCTCGCACGCGCGCAATAAGCCGCCCAATACCTTGGTGCGGTCAAACGCAACACGCTCTCCGTTCTTCTTCACGACCCTGAGCGGTGCCATTTCAGCACGCTCGTAAGTCGTATAGCGCCTGCCGCAATCGGCACAAACGCGCCGACGACGGATCGCAAAGCCATCGGCGCTCGCACGCGAATCGATGACCCGATCATTGTCGGCCTTACAGTAGGGACAGCGCATTGCAGTTGGTTCGTCCGGTGGCCACAGCCGTAAGGCATGTGTTTAACGCCCACCACCGGAAGGTATCGAACAGCAGAAAAGGAACCCGTCTGACCACGGACTCCAGACCTTGCAGTTGCGCAAACTCTACCGCCCCAACCCCTTGTATGTCAAAACCCCAACCCGTCTTGCGCGACGTTACTTACGATCACTTACCAAGACAGAAGCGGCCGTAAATACGGTCGAGCAGTTGCTCGGGGCTATGTTCTCCTGCCAACCCCTGAATCGAGCGCAATGCGGCCTGCAGTTCTGCGGCCGAAAGCTCTGGTGCCATCGAGGCTGCGGCAATCGCTCGCCGGACGCTATCAGCGGTTGCCTGCAGGGCAGTGCGGAGCGGACCTCCAGCATCCATCGAGGAACCGCCAGAACTACGCTCAAGGCAGTCTTTGAGCCGATCGAGGCCAGTTCGGGTCGTCGCGCTCGTCACAAAAACACGATCTGGAGACGGCAAGCGCGCCGTGACAGCAGCCGCCAGAGCCGGCGCCTGCACCACCAAATCACACTTCGTGAAGACCACACCAAACCATGGCATGGGCGACGCCAGAGCCATCTTAGGAACTTGTGGATTACTTGCGTCCAGCACAACCAGCAAGCCAGATGCACGGCCCGAAAGCCGCTCTCGCAGTGCGAGTGCAGCCTCATCGGCGGCGCTCGGGTTATCGAGATCACCGGGGGCATCCCACAGAAAAACCGAAGGAGCAACCTCGACTCGCAGCAAATCACGGGTCGTGCCAGCATGGTCTGCGACCAGGTTCGCATCCTGGCCTGCAATCGCATTGACCAATGAGGACTTGCCGACATTTGCGCAGCCAATAAGCAACAATTCGCCGCCTGGCGCGACCACCGGCAGGGATTGCAACAGCTCATCGATACGCGCGACAATCGGCGTCAATGGGGCCAACCAAAGCTCGCTCGAGACAGCTCCAGTATCTTCCTCGTCAAAGTCAAAGCCGACTTCAAGCATGGCGAGTCGGTCTTGCAGATCGCTCCGCACGGACTGCAATGCTGCAGACAAGCCGCCCTGCAGCCATTGCACCGCGCCAAGCGCCTGCTGCTCACCCTGAGCATGAAGCAGCATCAACAAACCTTCTGCCTGCGCCAAATCAAGGCGACCATTCTCGCAAGCTCGAGCGGTGAACTCTCCCGCGAGAGCTTGGCGGATGCCGTTGGCCTCACCATCACGCAACAGTTCGTCCTGCAACAAGCGCACGAGCATCGGACTGCCAGGAACATGAAGCTCAACAACGTCTTCGCCGGTGAACGACCGCGGAGCGACCATCGTCAATGCCAAAGCAGGCAAATGGGCGCCACCCACTGCAACATGACCCTCGACCTGACCGCGCTCTCTGGGCAACGAAACCACAAAGCTCCGCTCCGCCGCAGCAAACGCCTGCGGTCCAGACAACCGAATCACGGCCCGTTCACCGGGGCCGTCCGGCGTCGCAAGCGCGACGATCGTATCGCCGATCATGGTTGGACGATCTCCACAGCAAGGCTCGCCGTCAACGGCTAGCTTGATTTCAACGTGATACGGCCGACCGCCTGGCGACAACATGGGGCCAGCAACCTGCAATCATCCTGTAGCGGCAACAGAACCATCAATGGCAGGAAAGAAAGCACCAAAGCGACGCGAAAAGCACGATGCTCGATCGCAACCAGCGATCATCCCTAGGCGTTCAAACCGGCGAGACGCCCCATAGCAAACGCGGCCTGAAAGTTGAAGCCGCCGATAGGTCCATCGACGTCCAAGAGCTCCCCACAAATGAACAAGCCAGACTGCAATTTGGATTGCATCGTGCGGGCGTCGACCTCATCGAGAGCGACGCCGCCGCGGGTCACCTCTGCATGGCCATAGCCAAGACTTTTAGGGATCGGGACACGCAAATCTTTGGTTACTGCCAACAGGCGACGACGTGACTCCTTCGACCAGGAGCCGAGCCGCGCATCACTGTCGCAACCGCTTAACTGAAGCAAGGCTTGCCGAGCACGCTCAGGCAAAGTCCGTGGCAGAACAGATTCGACGCGCCGAGCACCATGCAGCCGCGCTTGCTCGAGCCAGGTCATCTCTAATTGCTCGCGCTGCACTTCGGGCAGAAAGTCGAATCGCGCCTGCGCTTGCCCTTCTTGCTCTTCAATATCGCCCGCGAGATCCATCGGCGCCGGCCCCGAAAGGCCTTTGTGCGTAAACAGGATCGGGCGTCGACGACGCAGAGTCTCCTTGCCAGCTTTGTCGACACATGCGATATCGACTCCCTTAAGCACGATACCCTGCAAACCACGCACCCAGGATTCATCGCAATGCAACGGTGCAAGCGCCGCAAATGTAGGTGTAATCGTGTGACCAAACTGCCTGCAGAAACCGTAGCCATCACCAGTTGCGCCAGTTTTTGGATAACTGAGTCCACCAGTAGCCAACACCACGCTACTAGCTGACAACTCGCCACGAGCAGTCGTCACACGGAATCGACTACCGTCATGCTCAAGGCCTGTCAAAGGAGCCTTAGGCCACAACTCAGCACCGCTCTTCTCCACGAGCTGCAGCATTGCGACAACCACATCCCGCGCCTTCTGACTCACCGGAAAGAGCTTCTCGAGGTCTTCTTCGCGCAGCGGGACGCCAGCATCTTCAATGAATGAACGCAGGGCCGTAGGCGGGAATGCTCGCAAGGCGTGTCGCAAGTAACGACCGCGCCGCAGCCCGTATTGCGATTCCAGATCCTTGCCCTCACGAGTAGTCGTTAGGTTGCAGCGACCGCCGCCACTGATCAGAATCTTCAAACCAGGCTGCTGGTTCTTCTCCAGCAAGATGGTTTTCCGGCCGCGCGAAGCGGACTGGATCGCGGCCATGAGGCCAGCGGCGCCGCCACCAACAACAACCACATCTGCATGCGTTATCGTCATGGGGCATCGAGTTGCAATGCGTCAGCGCATCAACAATCAAACACCGACCACGCGCATCGCGGTCGGCGCAAAGCCAAGCGAAAGACTAGCCTTCGCTCTTAGCTTCTTCAGTCTTAGGAGCGTCAGACTCCGTGATACGAAGAACCGGGCGACTGCCGACGGGAACCTTGCGGTTCGTCGACCAACCCTTACCCATTTTCTTCGGCTTGAAGCGACCTTTGCAGCCACCGCCGCCCTTTCTATTTGCGCGTGCCATAGTTGGTAATCCTTATTCTGTTGGGTGTGAGTTAGCGGCTCTTGGCGATCATCGCCTTAGCTGCAGCATTGGAAACGGACATGCCCGGCTTCTCGGACATCTCACGATCATTCTTGACCGTCGGGGTGACGACAACGTAGCCGTTGGCGTGTCCCGGGATAGCGCCCTTCACATAGATGAGATTGCGCTCAACGTCAATTTTGATGACCTCAAGGCGTTGGATGGTGACCTGCTCAACACCGTAGTGCCCACCCATCTTCTTGCCCTTCGGAACACCGTGACTGGTGCCGTATTGACGACCGAGACCACCTGCGCGACGAGTAACCTTCGAGTTACCGTGCGTGGCGTCTTGAGTGCGGAAGTTCCAACGCTTGACAACGCCGGCCCAGCCACGACCCTTGGTCGTGCCGGTAACGTCAACATAGTTGGCACCTTCGAGCACAGCTACGGTGAGGTCTTCACCTGGAACTTGCGTCGGAGCAGCTTCGAGCCGGAACTCCTTGACGAAGCGCCTGCCATCTTCGAGACCAGCCTTCTTCGTGTGACCGAGCTCGGCCTTCGAGCAAAGACGCGTAGCACGCTCATCAAAGCCAACCTGAACGGCGTAGTAGCCATCACCAGAGCGGGAGCGATCATGCTTGCCGCTCTTCTTACCCTTGTTGATGGACGCACTGCGGTGGCCTTCGGGGTGTTCCGCAGCGGTCACCATCTTGACCTGCATTACGCGACACGGACCGGCTTGCACAATCGTGACCGGCACGCATTTGCCGTCATCAAGGAAGACTTGGGACATGCCGAGCTTTTTGCCCAGAATGCCGAGGGTGTTTCTACCCGTCATAATATCTCTACTCCGTTGGAGCCCCTAGGTTGGGACTCGCTTGGTTGCGTTGGGGGCGAAGAGGTCTTGCGCAACCACGATGGTCACGAATACATACGCTGTTAGGGCAAATAGGGTATGGATCGACGCTCGGGTTGCAATAGCCGGAGCACAAAGGCTAGCCGTGGAAGATTCCAGCAACGACCACCGTCATCCGGTATCGCCGTATAGCAACCGCAAGCAGCCCTTGGCATCGCAGCCTTACCCGCCACAATCAACCCGCGGAATCGGCAAGGATGCGCAAGATCGCCTCAGCGGACAAAGGCCCGCAGCGACAGTGCCAGCAACCCAAGCAGCACAAACCAACGGGCAAGCCCCCGATCGACAGCGGCGAATTGCGGTAAGTCACGGTCATTACCTTCCACCGACAACGTGAGGTTGCGCTCGGCAACTGGTGATAAAGACGGACTCGCAATGCTGGCAACAGGCTGACCGTAGCTGCGCACAAAACTGCGCCTAAGCAGCTGAGGGAAAGCGGCGAGCAATGGCAAATTGCTGTCCTCTAGCCGAAACGCGAAATGGACAGACGCGGTGTCGCCCCCATCCACAAGCACTCCAAGCGGAACACGCTCGCCACGCTCTAAACACCACAAGAAGATTTCGCCCGCCGGCAGGATCCCGCGCCACGCTTGGTCAATGCGCAGTTCTGACAAATCAAGACCGACCGTCAGCGAGGAATCACGAGACCAATCAATCGGGCTAGGTTCTCGCCACACCTCAGGATCACTGGGCTCACGCAACCGAGTTCCAAACGTCAACGCACGCCGCTTCGCCACCTGCCCATCTTCGCCTTGCAGCGGCATGAAGCCACCATCGACGAGGACCATGCCGACCGAAGCGCCGGACTCGATAGGGACCACCTTGCCGCCAACTTCTTCCGCAAGCGCGCTTGCGGCAACCGCGGCAAATGTGCCCAGCTCTGACTCAGCCAATACAGCGATGCGCGGTGCTGGCAACGCCGGCAGATTCAAGATGTGCACGTTGTCCACTGCCAGCCGATCGCCAGGCAGCTGCAAATCAATTCGCAATTCTCCGCCCTGACTGGCGCGCAGCATGTCAATCGTCATCGTCTTCGTCACACCATACTGCAAATCGCAGCTAATGATTTGATCTGTGACAATCGCGCCGCGAACGCTCAAGGAAGCGTTGACGGTTTCTGGACTCATTGCAAACGCCACAACGTCGATTTCCAGCTGCATCGCCGGTAGCGGCCAACGATCGATAACACGCACCGCAGCGATTGCCGCATTGTCACACTGAGCATCAAAGTGACTCAACGCCCCGACCGATGGCAACTGACTTTGCCCCTGACCATCTGTCAGCGTCCACACAGCACACTCAGGACTAACCGTCTGCTCAGCAAGCGCAACGAGGTCCACCTGCAAATCTCCCATCGCCTCACCAAGGTCCTGCAACTCACGGGCGGATTGACCATGACGCCGCAATAGGCTGCCTCCACAACGCAGCACAGTGAGTTCAATGTGCGGTGGCAGCGTTGCAAACTTGGCCGACAGCTGCTGCTTGGCCTGATCAAATGCGGAATGTTTGCCGCTAGCCGTACCTATATTCGCAGCCATGCTGGTCGAAGCATCCAGCAACACAACCAGCCGCTTCGCCCCATCGCCAGCCTTAATGAATGGCTGACAAGCAGCAATCGTCGCGCCGACGGTGGCCAATGCCAATAAAGCAAAGCGCAGCCAAGAGCCACGCGGTGGCCGACGACGCAAACTACGCATCGCCAATTGCCACTGCTGCATATGCGCCGTCAAGATGCTATGGCGAGGCCTAGGAGGCTGTGACAACCACCACAGAAAAGGCAACAGTAACAAGCCCCACAAAAACTGCGGTGACGCCAACGTCATCGTGTGCACCCCGAAATGATCGGCAGGAAGTCAGCCAAACGTGGCTGCAATGCGTCGCCCATCGACCAGCGCCTGAGCGGGCTACCGGCTTCTGCAAACATACGCCGCTGCTTTCTTTCCAGCAGGGTCAACTGACGACACAACTCATTGTGCAGGTCGCGATCAACCGGCACTTCTAACTCCTGCTCAGTTTCCGGATCCACGACGCGCAGGTAACCGCCAGCCGGAGGCACTTCATCCTCGAGAATTGTAGGCACCCAACCATCAACCTTTGCCCCACGTCTCCGCAATGACAACAACGGCAATGAAAAGTCTTGCGGAGGCGAAAAGTCGCTAATCCAGTGCACTCGACCGAAGGCTTCCGCCTGCAACGCGAGAGCGACCGCCGAGCTAGCTGAAGCCCGAGCCGTTGGTAGCTGCTGCAAGTGAGTGAGCAGTGCCGGCAATTGAGCAGGACCACTAAAACGGGCAACCGGATGACTGCCCCCCGGAGCGATAACCGCTACGCCGTCGACTCTCTGCAAAGCAAGGCAACCAATGACGGCGGCCAAGCGCAGCGCTGATAGTCTGCGTGGCGGCGTACCAGCAAGCATGCTTGGCGACAGATCAACAATTACCGTGACCGCACGACGATCATCTTCTTCCAGCTGCTTGGTAAACAACTCACCGGTCCGCGCATACGCTGACCAGTCGATATGTCGCAAGTCGTCGCCTCGCTCGTAGCGACGATGACCGACAAATGCACCGCTTTGACTCAAAATCGACCGACGCGCCCGCAAGCGTTCGATTCGGCCTGCATCAAGATTGCCGCGCGTTGCCAACAATGCTGGCAATAGCGCACGAAAGTCCGGCGAAAACGGCTCTGGGATAGTCGGTAGCGTCAGCTTACGAACCATCACTTATTCGTCGCCTCGGCACTTCCCTTGCCACTCGCCGAGTTGCTGTCACGAAGCTTATCAAAGAACCGCCGCACCATCGCCCGCTCGGCCGGTGGCACATGACGCGAACGCTGTGCAGCTTCTGCAGCGCGCTCAAAATCAGGCTGCGTTGGCTTGGCTGTATTTTGCCCCGATGATTCCGTCAGCCGTGACTCTGTTGCAGAAGCACCGCCGCCCGCCTGCTCTTCCAGTTCTGCAGCATGCATACGAGCGCGTCGCGTTGGCCCATCGCCAATAAAGTCTGGCACCACAAAGTTTTGATCCCCCGGCAAATCGATCAGCGGCGGAATCTCACTGGAATCATCAGGCGGTGAACTACTCGACTGCTCTGACGGCATTTGCATATCTGGTGACGGTTTTTCCGCCTGGTCCGTAGACGCCTCCTGCTTGGCCTGCCCACCAGGGATTGGCTGAGGGATTGGTGAGTCTGGGTTTGTGTCACCGGCACCACCCGCGCCACCGGCATCACCTTGGCCGCTAGCCTGCGGCTCGTCTGGACGACCACCAATCGCACCATCCCATGGCGGCGCCAACCAAACCGCGAGCAACCAGGTGATCAACAGCAACAACACTACTGGCAATAAAATTCGCCAGCGACCGAGTTGCGGTCGTGCAACCAAAGCAAGCGCGCGCCGTCGATGCGGCAATAAACGCTGCTCGGCATCCTGCTCAAGCCAAGTCAGCATGCTCTGCCGATGCCCGCCCTCATCGTGCTTATGCGCATCAAACTCTAACCAGGTCAACAACTCATCATGCAGCGTGGCAATGTCGTCACCTGAGTTATTGAGGCTATGCAAAACTGCCGAAGCAAGACTCCGGCTATACCACCACGACCTCACCGCACTGATTGCCATAGCAAACAGGACGACAGCACCGCCAATCGACAGCACTGCAATCGCCGCCGAGGGCAGCAGCCAAGCCACCATGATCATCGGGACCGCAAGCAGTAGCCCCACACGTAATCCTGAGCCGCAACTGCGGCTCAACACATGTCGCCAGCGTACGCCTTGCGCAAACCGCTTAAGAGCGGAACCAGAAGACGTCGCTGTGGCTGCAATCGAGGCCCCGTGCACAGTTGCTATCATGCGCGTTATTAGCGGAGAAAAAAATAACCAGCACGAAGACTAACCGTCTACTGGCTAGTGAAGACCTCTTGCTGGGACGTCATTTTCTGCAATCGTGCAGGTCGAGCCACATCGCTAGAACAAAACCACCCTGCGCAGATAGCGACGTTTGCGACGATCTAGCGCCGGCCTGTGATCGCAAGGTAGCCCTCCCATATGCAAAGTCCCCATAAGCAAAGTTCCAGACACCTGCTCAGCCAAGCTGTCGCGAAGCTTACTTGGGATCAAATAGTCGCTGAGCGACATCAAGGTCAAAGTGCGCAACCATCGACGACGTCCATGTCATGATAAAAGGCACTAAGCTGCAGGTCATATAATAGACGTTGCGTCCATCAAGGCGTTTGCCAACTTCGATCCGGACATCCTGCAGCGCACCACCCTGGTCAATGATTAGCCCAACTTCGATGGCAGGCGGACCGAGACCAAATGCCGCTAGATTGCCAGCGTTGCTAAGACTTCGATCAAAGCCTTCGACTGACAAGTAGCGAAACCGCTGGATTAAGCCTTCGATTTCCGACTGCCGGACTGCCCCAAGGTCTTCACTACCATCCTTCGAAAGCCACAATGACTTGCCGGGCTCGCGCTCGAACACAAATGTTTTCCCACGTGTCGAAAGGTTCTTAATCGACAACTTGCGGACCTTGTTGGGCTCGATACGCGCAAGCACTCGCTCAAGCCAACCGTTGATTTCAATATCGCGACGCCACGGCTTCTCCCATTCGTATAGCACCACATCATTGCTGCCAACTTGACGAACAAATACACCGCGCACAGCGTCGGTGCCACTCTGGCCGACGCTCGAATCATCCCCAACGTAAACCTCAGCCAGCACATTCTCGCCCTTCTTATCGACGACCTTGATCAAGTAAGCATGGGCCGCATCGAGTCCGTATTTACGCAGTTGTTCTTCCGATGCATTGGACTGAACCAGCGTCTCTGGATCACTTCGGATCATGCGCAAGTGATGGAAGACATCCGCTTCCAATCGCGATTTCACAATCGGCGCACCAACAAGCTTGCCTGCGGGCTGATCCGGCAACTGCCCGACTCGCCAAGTCGAATCAACCAACTGCAAAACTAGTTGGTCATAGTCAATGAGCGGCACCTGCTGCGAACCAGCATCGACAACAGACTTAGGCTGCTCGGCCCTGGGCTGCGCGATCAAAACTGCGCCGGCATTATCGCTAGTGAATCCCTGGAACATCAAGGGGATACGACCAATGTCGATAAACGTATCGGCATCGGCTCGCAGCTGCAGAAATGTCGGAATGGCAAGAACAAGAGCCAATACGCCGAGCACAATGTTTCGAGACATCAAGTTCATCGCGAGACACTTCTAATGGGAATGAATAGACGCCAGGAAGGCGCGCTTCTGATTACGGCGAGAACGCCAGACAAGCAGGCCAAACACCAACAGCAATACACACGGCATGATCACATTGAAGCCAACCAACAAGCGCGTCTTACTGCGCAATGCTTGCTCAGTGTCTCGAGGATCTTCATTGGTCTTACTGCTAGCAGCGACCAAAGCGAGCGTCCGATCGGTCGGCGCTCGTGACTGCAAATCCACGAGGTCACGGTCGTCACTCAACCAATCAAGCATCTGCGCAAAGAACGGCATCGCGGTGGCTCCAGAGAATGGACCACCAATCGGCTTGTAGTCCCCTCCGATCACGTCATCCCGCAAGAAGGTTGCGTCGCCAACAACAACGATTCGTCCCGGCACTGCAGACTCGGTCAACATCACCGCCTCGTCATTACCAACTGCGGCACCTCTTACGGGCGCCGCCGGCTGTGGACCGTTAGGATCCATTCCCGCAGCGGCTGACTCCTCATCACCCGCCTGCTGATCAGTCGCGCTAGCCGCTGCATCTTCACGGATTTGAGACGGACGCTTGGGCGCTTGCTTCCCGGCAAAGAAGGAGCGGAAGTCGCCTTCAACCTCCACCATCAAGGGTGCCTGCTGACGAGGCTCTGCGATGATTCGCTCCTGAAGCTGATTATAGAATCGCTGATGCTCAGACTGTGTTCCGCGTTCATCTTGACCAATAGGGTCGAGACTTATCGGTGGGTCCTCAAGCAATGCCAACGGCGACGTCCACAGTAACACACGCCCGTCAACTCCTTCCGGCATATCAGCAACGCCGCCGGCCCGCTGACGCAATCCAACCCAGGTCGGCCAGTAGAAACCGGGACCGCGATTCCAACTCTTCTTGAAGCTACGGAACAAGAAGTCATCGGACGGCATACCTGGCACCAGCATCTCGCGATACTGAGCAGCCAAGCGGCCATCAGTCTTACCGGTGGTGTCCATTGCCAGTTGATCAGCGGCGGCAGCCCAATCGTAGTTCACTGCGTGCAAGAAGTACGGATACTTCACGTGCACGAACTGCGTGCGACCAGTGCTCCCCCGCAACGCCACTGCAAAGTATTCCTCAGGCAGCGAGAACTGCGGAGTATAGGCCTCTAACTGCATGTCAGCTACAAGCCGGGGCTTCCACTCAATGCCGTAGTGGTTCAGCTGATCTAACAACCGAATGGAGCTGCCCTTCGCATCTAACGCAAACGGCACCTTCTTAAATCCACGGCGTGGATCGATCTCATAATCGACGGCATCTGCAAAGATGACCAACGTCCCACCGCCCATCACAAACTGATCAATGACGTACTTCTGGCGATCAGACAGCAGCATCGGACGGAACAAAAACAGCGTATCCAACTCTGTAGGCAACAGAGCGCCATCCTCATCCTTGAAGTTCTGAAACTCATACCTTGAGATCAGATCACGGTGCGTGCGGACAGTATTCCAACCGACAACCTTGGTCTGGCGACCGCGAGGAACGCGACCAGGCCACTCCATGTAGCCGATGCGTCGCCTATCTCCTGTGATCACTTCTTTGATCTTCGGCGTAACGATCGCTTCGGCCTGGAAAGAGTTGCCTGGTAAGAACCTCTCCACGACCTTCTGCTTACCGCCACCATATAGCAGCCGAAGCCCTTGCCAGTGCTGATCAAGCGACAAAGATGTCGCCGAACTGCTGCGCATGTTGACTGGTACAATCCCAAGCCGTGCAGCTGTCTTAGCTACCGCTGCGTCACTGTTCGGATCGAAGCGCTGCACAACAACTCGCCCTTGACCGAGCTGGGTAATTTCATCGAGGAAGTTATCAGCCCAATCTCGACTGCTGCTCAGCGACAGAGGCAACTTCTCTTTCGGGCTAAAATAAGCCTCAACAATGAGCCGCTCCTCGAGCTTTGCCAGTAAGTCGCGAGTCGACGCAGTGGTCGTCCACAACTTGTCCGACGTCATGTCGACACGGACGTTGTAGCGCGATGCGAGATACACAATCTGCCCAAGCACTAACAGCAATAGCAACACGTGCAGAAGCACGCCCGATGCGGCCCCCGCCTGGGAACACTTTGCTCGCGACAGCTCGCCTTCAGTTGTTCGTCGCATAACGGTTACCCGTGACTCTCGCGCCGGCTCTTGAGCACGAGCACATTGGCGTAGAGGAAGAACCCGCAGAAGCAGGCAAAGTAGACGAAGTCGCGGGTATCAAAGACCCCGCGCGCGATACTCAGAAAGTATTTGAAAGGGCTGATCCCGTTAAGAAGATCCGCAAACCACAAAGGCAAATTTGAACCGAAGAACTCAATGAGGGACGGATAGCCAAGCAAAAACAATACTGACAAGGAAACGATGGACGCCAGCAACGCCACGATTTGGTCCTTTGTCAGGCTCGACCAAAACATGCCGACAGCGACGAAGCTACCTGCAAACATCAGAGATGCGATGTATGCACCCAACACCGGCGGCCAATCGACCGAGCCGTAGGCTCCGAGAGTCAAAGGCAGCCCGAGCGTCATCAGCAAAACGAAACCGAGATACGTCACCACCGCACCGAACTTACCTAGCACGACTTGACTGGTGCGAACCGGAAAGGTCAGCAGCAACTCGATCGTGCCGAGCTTTCGCTCTTCCGCCCATAGACGCATGGTCAACCCAGGCAAAAAGATGAGAAACATCCACGGAAGATACAGAAAGAACGGCTGCATACTGGCCGGAGCCCCCTGCACCAAGCTCGTCTGCGCCGACAGGAATAGAATGACCGCCAAGAACAGCGCGCCGAACACATATGCGATCGGCGACAAAAAGTAGCTCTTCAGTTCCCGCCGAAAGATCACTCGCGTCTCTCGTCCGCACACGCTGGTGATGATGCTAAACATTGCCGACCTCTGTGGAGTTCAGCGTCAACTTACGGAAGACGTCTTCAAGGTCCGGCGTTTCACGATGTAGTGAGAGTAGATCCCAACCATTCTTCACAACAAGTCGCGCAACGGACTCCTCAACAGGTGCCTGCTGCTTATCGACAGAGATCCGGAAGTCGTTGCTGTCGTCGCTTCGATCTACAACCTCAACGAGAGCATCTGGCAGCAACTCCTGGAACTGCGCAACGACGCCAGCCTCCGGGCCGCGGACACGCACTCTTAGACCACCACTAGGTTGCTCTTCGAGCAATTGCTGCTGCGTTCCATCGGCGACGATTTCGCCTTGGTTGACAATGATTACACGTGAGCACGACTTCTCCACTTCCTGCAGGTAGTGGGTACTTAGCAATACCGTGTGGTCTTCACCCAATCGCTCGATCAACTTACGCACTTCTACGATCTGATTTGGATCAAGACCCGAGGTCGGCTCATCTAGAATAAGAACTGGTGGCTCATGCACGATCGCCTGCGCTAGGCCAACACGCTGCTTATAGCCTTTCGACAACTCATTGATGTTCTTACCCGTCACCCGCTCAAGACCGCACAACTGCACAGCACGAGCGAGAGACGCCTTACGACTGCTAGTGGGCACGCCGCGAATCTCAGCACAGAACGAGAGATACTCATCGACGCGCATGTCGGCGTAGAGTGGCGTGCTTTCTGGCAGGTAGCCAATCATGGCGCGCACTGCTAAGGAGTCCTTAACGATGTCAAGTCCATTGACCGTGCCACCGCCACCCGAAGGTGCTAAGTAGCCGGTCAGAATCTTCATCGTCGTCGATTTCCCAGCACCGTTTGGGCCGAGAAATCCGATCACTTCGCCCTTGCTAACGGAGAAGGAGATGCCCTTCAACGCGCGAGCGAAGCCATAGCTCTTTTCGAGGCGGTCGACTTCGATCATGTTCAGATGCGTTCGGGGATTAACACGCAAACATTTAGCCAACCCTGATCCCAACGCAACATCCAGTCAGGTTGTGAAAGCTGGTCTAAGATCCAGCCTTGTAGGCATGCATACCGTCTACTTCTGCAGACACCATTCCCTACAAGTGCCAATACTGCAGGAGCTAGCTCCCGCAGATTCCGTGCGACAGGCTGACCTGCCGCAAGTGTCAGTCTTCTAAGCGGAAGCTGTCCAAGAACTCTTGATTGGTGTCAGTCTTCATCAGACGGTCAATCAAAAGCGGCATTGCATCCAGTGCATTCATACGGGCGAGCACACGACGAAGCGTATAGAGGCGCTTGGTGACATCTTCACCGAGCAACAACTCTTCCTTACGCGTTCCGGACAACTCAACATCGATTGCTGGGAAGATTCGGCGCTCCGCGAGCTGGCGGTTCAGCACGAGCTCTTGGTTACCAGTCCCCTTGAACTCTTCGAAGATCACTTGGTCCATCCGCGAACCGGTGTCAACCAGCGTTGTTCCGAGGATGGTCAGCGAGCCGCCATCTTCACAGTTGCGGGCTGAGCCGAAGAACTTCTTCGGTATTTCCAACACCTTAGAGCCGAGGCCACCAGACATCGTGCCACCACCTCGACCACCAAGGGACGAGTTGTAGGCGCGTGTCAATCGCGTAATCGAGTCAAGTAAGATCACCACATCACGACCGGTCTCGACCAATCGTTGGGCGCGCTTCATGCAGATCTCGCTAACGAGCACATGATTTTTGGTGCCTTCGTCCAGCGTCGACACCAAGACTTCACGATTAGGCCCAGAGACACTTCGCCTCCACCCAGTCGCCTCCTCGGGACGCTCGTCGATGAGCAGCACAATCATGTGCACATCGGGATGATGCTCGCTGATAGAAGCGCAAATCTGCTGCATCAACACCGTCTTGCCAGATCGCGGTGGAGCCACAACAAGGCCGCGCGAGCCGTAGCCAATCGGACAAAGCAAATCGACGATGCGCAACGAGATGTTTTCGTCACTACCGGGAGCCAGCACAAACATCGGCTCAGGATCGATGACGGTCATGGTCCGGAATTGCGGCAATTCGCGCCGCTCATCTGGGTCCATGCCATCGACCTTTTCGATCTCAGCCATTGTCAACCGTTGCTGACCACGACTGGGGAAGCCGGCCTTGCCAACGACTTCACTGCCTTCTTGCAAGCGGTGCTGCCGGATCAGGGCACCAGGAACGAATGTATCCCCGTTCGGGATCATGTCGGGCATGTAGCTGTTGATCTGCTTGCGCAGCCAGCCGTTGCCTTCCTTGGTATACTCCAATACGCCGAAGGCTTCTTCGGTCGGGCCTTCGACCTGGAAGTTTCCTCCCTGGCCGCCGCCGCCACCACCGCCGCCGCCGCCGCCACCGCCGCCGCC
>CBFIIO010000043.1:0-37592 GCA_965662465.1 Planctomycetota bacterium
AACAGCTTCTGTCACTGTGAAGCCCCGATCTTCATCATCAAACCAATCTGTCGCAGAGATCCGCACAAACAACGGTCGGTCCTTCGGCCAAACGGCTCGCACGGCACGCACAACTTCGAGCGGATAACGGGCACGATTCTCAAGCGACCCCCCGTATTGGTCAGCACGCAAATTCGACAGCGGTGACAAGAAGCTAGACAGCAAATAACCGTGGGCAGCGTGCAGCTCGATCACATCAAAGCCAGCTCGAAGGCAACGCTCAGCGCTCTGGACAAAGGCATCACGAATCCGGTCGAGATCCGCCTGATCCATTTCCTTAGGTGCGGGCCAGTCAGCACCAAAAGGATTCGCCGACGGACCAATTGCTTGCCAACCGCCCTCTGTCAACGGCGCATCTCCTTCCCAAGGCAAACTACAAGAGGCTTTGCGGCCTGCATGCGCCAACTGCATACCAATCTTGGCATCCGAGTGCTTATGGACGAACTCAACACAACGCTTCCAAGCAGCTTCTTGCTCGTCGGTCCACATGCCAGCGCAGCCGGTGGTGATGCAGCCCTCTGCTGCTACGTTGGTCATCTCCGTGAACACAAGGCCAGCGCCACCGACCGCACGACTACCGAGATGCACGAGATGCCATTCATCGGGAACGCCGTCAGTCGCCGAATACTGGCACATCGGAGAGACGACCACACGATTTGACAACCGCAAGCCAGCAACGTCAAACGGCAAGAAAGCCGGTGGTGGCGCAGATTCTGCGGGCTGACCATTTTCTTTAGCAACGATCTCATCGACAGCAGCGACCAAAGCAGGGTCACGACTCTCAAGATTGTCGTGCGTAATGCGCTTGCTGCGCGTCATTAGATTGAAGACGAAGCGCTCTGGGCTCTGCCCAATGTATCGCTCACTATTTTCAAACCACTCCAAGCTAGTCTGGGCCGCACGCTGTGTCTTAAGCACGTCGATGCGGCGCGCATCCTCAAAAGCCGTTAGCGCATCAGGAATGGATTCTTCATTGGCACAGATCGCGTCCACGAGCGCGATCGAATCCTCCATCGCCAACTTTGTGCCCGAGCCAATGGAGAAGTGCGCGGTATGGGCCGAGTCACCCATCAACACCACGTTCTTGTGGTGCCAAGCTGCACAACGGACCGTGGGGAATGTGCGCCAGATCGATCGGTTGATCAGCAGCTCTTCGCCTTCTAGATGCTCAGCAAAAAGACGGTGGCAGAATGCCGCGGACTCCTCCTCAGACAGCTTATCAAGCCCGGCCTTACGCCAAGTCTCTTCCCGACACTCCACGATCCAGGTGCCGCGCCCATCTTCGAATGGGTATGCGTGAACCTGGAATAGCCCCCACTCCGTTTCTTTGAAGACAAACGTGAATGCCGTCATCTTCTTCGTCGTGCCAAACCAAGCGAACTTGCACTTTCGCCAATCGAGGCTCGGCTTGAACGATTCCTTATAGTGCTCGCGCACTGCCGAGTTCACACCATCAGCAGCGACAACAAGATCGTAATTCGCAGCGAGTTCATCGGTGCTTTCTACGGTGTGCTCAAAGTGCATCCGCACACCAAGCTCACGGCAACGATCCTGCAACAGCAACAGCAACTGCTTGCGAGCCAGGCCACAGAATCCGTGACCGCTGCTCGTGACTTTCTTGCCACCGTAGAACGTGTCAATGTCCGTCCAATACGCGAAGTGCTCGCGGATACGGCGGTAGCTTTCAGGGTCAGCTTCTTCAAAGTTGCCGAGCGTTTCATCTGAGAATACGACCCCCCAACCGAACGTGTCGTCGGACTTATTCTGTTCAAAGATGTCAATCTCAGCCGACGGCAGACGCTTCCTAAGCAAAATAGCAAAGTAAAGCGAGGCCGGGCCACCACCGATGCAGGCGATCTTCATTGGCCCACATGGTAGAGCGCGAGTGGCCGCCAGGACAACCACACGGATGCTCAGCTGCAAGCAGATTGCATCGGATCAGGGTAAGATTGCAGGCTCCGGGACCCGCGTCGCCGATCAAAGGCAGTTGCAATCTCGCCTCACGACGTGCTTCTGCACCCGCTCCTGGGTGGCTATACGGTTATCAGAACATCAAAGATGCCGACCATTCTCGCCCGGGCCAGCCAACCGAAATGCTCAGCCATAGCAACCAGCGCGACCAAACAGCACTGTTCGACAGCTGATTTTACTGAGCCATCAAACGCTCAATCGCCGCAATGGACTTGGGCACCCCTTCGGTAAGCACCTCTGGCCCTTTCTTGGTGACCAGCACGTCGTCTTCGATGCGGATGCCGATGCCGCGTAATGCCGCCGGAACGCGCGAATCGCGCTTATTGAAGTAGAGACCTGGCTCAACCGTCAAAACAGACCCAACTGGCAAGGGTTCTGGCTTGGCGTCGAGAGTTTGGTAGCCACCCACGTCGTGAACATCACGACCAAGCCAATGACTCGTGCCATGCATATACCAGGGCTTGAAAGCAGCTTCCTTAATGAGCTTCGGGACCTTTCCACGTAGCACGCCAAGCTCACATAGCCCGACTGTTAGCGACCGGATGCACGCACGATGGGCGCTATCCCATGGCGCCCCAGCCTTACACGCACGAATACCTGCGAGCTGCGCCCGCAACACAATCCGATAGACCGCGGCCTGCGCATCTGTGAAGCGACCATTCACCGGGAACGTACGCGTCACATCGGCGGTAAGCCCCTGAAACTCAGCGCCCGCATCTATCAGCAATAGATCTCCGCTTCGCATCCGGCGGTCATTCTCGTGGTAATGCAGCACGCATGCATTGCTACCACTGGCGACGATTGACGGATATCCGTTGCGGGCACTGCCGCCTGCTCGGAACGCAGACTCCATCACCGCCTGTGATTCATACTCATACATGCCTGGCCGAGTGGCCTGCATAGCCGCAATGTGACCTAGCTCTGTCAACTTGGCTGCCTTACGAATCGCCAACAACTCAGCCCGATCCTTCACAAGCCGCAAACCAGCCAACGCAGGCGAAGGATCCTGAATGACCGGATGCGCCGGCAGCAATGTTCGCCGATGCTTTGCGCGACCCTGTGCACACGCGGCCAACAGCCTCTGATCGATTGCGGAATCCTGGCCCAAAGCATGAAACAACCGACCATCTAGCGGAATGAGTTCCGCTAGATCGCGCCACAAGTCGCCGATCGCTCGCCCCTCATCAGCTCCATAGACAGTCCTTGCACCGCGTATGCCACTGCGGGGTCCATCCCAGGTTTCGCGCAGCGGATCCCTTTCGCGGACAAAGAGAATGGCATGGTGAGACTTTCGATCAATGCGCCAAGCAACTAACACAGACTCAGGCTCAGGAAATCCCGTCAGATAGTGGAAGTCGGAACCAGGCCGATATTCGTGCTGAACATCGCCATTGCGCTGGATTTCAAGCGCCGTTGGCAACACTAAGACTCCGGGTCCCAACTCATTCAACAGCTTTTGACGGCGAGAACGGTGAAGGGCAGGATCAACTTGGGCATCGCGACTCACGCCATCAGTCTGCCAAGTTCGAGCATGTCGGCAAAGTAGGAATTCTCAGCTACCTGCCAAGAGTCAACTGTTGAGAGCCATGAATCTGCCCCACCAACAGCTAAAAGCCATCTACTGCTTAGGGAGAGATACGGAGCTGACAGTTCAAAACGACTGCCCTCTGCCCGTATCCCTCGCCGTAGCTAGAAGAACGGCACCTCGACGAATACGTCAGGATCAGCCCAAGAAACTGGGACCTCCACGATCACTGGCGCGAACCCAACTGCATCAATCTCAAGCACAACTAAGGCTTCGTCATCGTTGAGACCCGGATCAAGGATCGCGGCACCACTGGAGTCTTCTAGAAAGCCAACCTCAGCATCGGCCAACAGATACTCATCGAACAACACTCGCCCGGAGCTATCGGTTAAAAACCAATCGACGTAAGGACTGACGCAGGTGCAACCAGACCACTCTTGGTCGGCCTCAACAATGCGCACAGACACATTCTCCCAAGCCAGGTTCGTAACCGGATCGTAAACCTCAACAAGCACGGAAACTAACCGTGATGGTGATGGCTGGACAACAATCGAGCCACCGCGGCGCCCGCTATTGCAAGCAGCCAGCAGCAAAACAAGAAGAAGGGTCGGGTATTGGAAGCGCATGGTTAAGTCCTCGCAAACAATGGTCAGCAACCGCCGTGCCAAACACTAACAGGGCACAGCACGTGCTCTGTGGGCCTTCCAGAGCCTCAGGAGCCGACAGTGTCGCGCTCACGAGACACTGAGAGAACCGCCTCAGTGACACACCATGGTTAGCGCAAAGCGATTGCCAACGTGTCGATTTCGGCTCATTTACTCGATGAAGCTAACTCGCCGACCGTAACGACCGCAATTATGACCCAAAAAGCCCGCTGGACGCCAACCACCAAACAGCAACTCAGTCGTCAGAATGCGCGTCACGGTGACGGTCGCTCTCGCGCATACGCTCAGCAATGCGCTGCTCAAATCCTTGGGATCCGGGGCGGTAATACTTGGCCCCTAATAAGGGCGCTGGCAAGCACGGCATTGCAGCAACGCCGGCCTCTGTGTCATGTGCATAGACATAACCTTTGCCGTGCCCCAAATCGCGCGCAACACCACCGGTCGCGTTGCGCAGATGGATCGGCACCGGATATTGCTCGCCATCACGCACAGCCTGCATCGCAGTGGAGATCGCTTTTGTTACCGAGTTGCTCTTGGGAGCGGCAGCTAGATAGATAACGGCCTCGGTCAACGGCAAACGACCTTCGGGCAAACCGAGGAACTGCACAGCATTCACAGCTGCCATCGCGACCTGCAGCGCCATTGGATCCGCCAATCCGACGTCCTCAGCAGCCACTGCCACCACCCGACGCGCGACATGCTGCGCATCCGCGCCAGCCTCTAAAGCGCGCGCCAACCAATAAACCGAGGCGTGCACATCTGAGTTACGCAAACTTTTATGCAGAGCTGACAGCAAGTCATAATGGTGATCCCCCGACTTATCGTGCAACAACGCACGATACTGGAAAGCCTCCACAATCATCTGCTCATCAATATCATCAGCATCGACGCATGTCGCAGCGCATGCTTCGAGACAAACAAGGGCGCGCCTAGCATCTCCGCCGGACAGGGCGGCCAGCCGCGCCGCAGCCTTATCGTCTATCGTTAGACTTCGCACTCCGAGACCACGCTCCACGTCCTGTAATGCGGCGCGAATGAGGCCGACAATCTGGTCAGGCAATAGAGGCTGCAACGGCACGACCCGACAGCGAGACAGCAGTGCTGAATTGATAGAAAAAGACGGGTTCTCGGTAGTTGCTCCAACTAAGACAATGTCACCACGCTCAACATGCGGCAGAAATGCATCCTGCTGCGCCTTGTTAAAGCGGTGGATTTCGTCAACGAATAGCAGAGTACCGCGCCCATCACGCTTTTGCCGCTCAACGGCCTCAGCGACTGCTTGCCTTACCTGCGCAACACCTGCAAGCACCGCAGAAAACGGCTGAAAGTGCAGGTCAGCGTGGTTTGCGATCAGCAAACCCAGCGTCGTCTTACCAACACCGGGTGGTCCAAACAGCACAAGTGAGCCAGCGCAACCTTGCTCGATTGCAGCGCGCAGCGAGCGCCCCTTTCCCAGCAACTCTTCTTGGCCAAGGTATTCGTCCAAAGAAGCTGGACGCATCCTTTCAGCCAAAGGAGCAAGCGGCGGCGGCCGCTTTTCGGCAGCATCTTCTCCGAGGTCGCCAAACAATGTCATTGCGCTTGCACCTAACGGCGCTGCCGCTGAGCTTCGAACAAGAGTATCCCAGATGCCACAGCGACATTCAGGCTTTCCACAGGCGCGCACAAAGGAACCAGCACATGCTGATCTGCGGCACGCAACCATTCCTCTGGGACGCCGCCAGCCTCGGAACCGAGAACTAGCATCATTGGCTTTCGTAGATCGGCATCCGAGTGAGCGCACTTGCCACTGCCATCGGCGATCACAATCTGCAATCGATATTTACGAGCAAACTCGATTGCTTCCATATCACTCAGACCATGACGCACAGGCAACCGAAAGACTGACCCCATCGAACCACGTACTGCTTTATCGCGAAATGGATCAGCCCCACCCTTAATCGTCAAACAGCCGGTCGCACCTGCTGCTTCAGCGGTGCGCATTACCGAACCAAGATTACCTGGATCGCGCAATCCAGCAGCGACAACTACCAATGGCACCAACTCATCACGTAGTAACTTCGCGTCGTCACATTGCGGGCGCGCCAATCGAACGGCGACCCCCTGAGGCGTATCGAGCGCACTCAGTCGAGACAACATGTCGTCACTACAATCTAAAAACGACTCGGCACGCTCAACGAGGGCATCGCGCAGCTTGAAATCTGTCAGGCGAGGAGACACCGCTGCCTCGACCACCTCTAAGCCGGCGTCGATGGCCTCCCAAACAAGTCGCACACCTTCGGCAAGCATAAACTCACCTGATGCGCCGACGGCAGCATCACGAAAACGCTGCACAGCAGGATTCTTGGCAGAAGTCAGAGAACGAGGGGGGCGCGGCATTATCTAATGATGTCCTGATCACAGTGCGGATGCACGCACTGCGAATCAATGGCTAGTATGTCGTGATGAAGTTCTGCAATGAGTGCGGGGGGCAGGTCAGCCGAAGGGTGCCCGAGGGCGACAACAAAGAACGATTTGTCTGCACATCCTGCAACCATGTTCACTACGTAAATCCCTTAATAGTCGTCGGCTGCTTGGTCGAGCGCGACGAGGAAATGCTGCTTTGTCGACGAGCGATTGAACCGGCCCTAGGCAAGTGGACACTGCCAGCAGGCTACCTAGAGGTTGGCGAGACAATGGAAACAGGTGCGCGTCGCGAGACTCTGGAAGAGGCCAGCGCAGCAGTCGAAATTGTCGCGCCGCACAGCCAACTAGAACTTACGCACATCGGTCAGCTGCACGTAACCTATCGCGCGCGGATGCTCTCAAACGAATTTGCACCCGGAATAGAAAGCCTCGAATGCGCATTCTTTAAGCGCGAGAATATTCCATGGGCTGACATGGCTTTCCCAGCGGGCACATTCGCACTCAAGTTCTTACTAGAGGATCGTGAGAAGCAGTGTTCAGCTCTGCACCAAGGTCAACTGCAGTGGGACGGCGAAGGCTCTCGATTTGATCCCAAGAACTACACCGTCAAATCACACCGCAAGATCCCCCTGCAGTGACCCCAAAAGCCGGCTGGCGAACTGCAGACTGAGTTCCAATAGCACATCCAGCCGACGCTCCAACCGTGAAGGCGCCGTCCGCTGTTACTGACAAGCCTTCAGCGCGCGCGCGACGTAAACCGGCGCAACCTTCTTCCGCCAGTAGACATCGAGATCTGTGTTATCCATTGTGCGCGCCGGCTTCATTGCCGCAGCACCAGCTTCAGCAATGAGTTCGTCCGTCAGCTTCTTGCCAACGAGCAATTTCTCAGTAGCTGTTGCGGGCATCGCATATGAACCCGCGCCACCAAGACGGACGTTCGCCTTCTCAATCGTGCCATCGTCGCCAAACCAGAGGCAGGCACCCACGCCCAGCACTGGGAAATCGTAGGTGTCGCGACGACGTAGCTTGAGGTAGCTAGCCTTCCAATTACCTGGCGCCGGCAGGGTCAACTTGGTCAAAAGCTCTTCGGGCTTCTTGGTCAGATACTGAATCCCGTCGTCTTGGTAAAGATCATCCGCCTTGATGGTCCGCAAACCGTTTTCGTCAGCGAGTTCGACGTCAACTTCCATTGCACAGATGATCGGCACGGAGTCACTAGACTGCACGGCCCAACAGCGCGGGCTACCAGGAGCAACCCAACAGATTGCTCCATCCTTCTTCATGCAGTAGTCGATCGACTCGCGCCACTCGAGCGACTGGTCATAGTAAGTGCATCGAGTATCGAGCAACAAATTGCCGCCGATCGTGCCCATGTTTCGCAGCAACGGCGTCGAGATCTCGCGCACAGCGTGGGCCAAGCCCGGATAGTGCGCCTTCAGATGTGGATAGTGCTCGAGGGTCGTCAGAGTGACCATCGCGCCAATCTGTAAACGACCGTCTTCAAGGACTTCCATTGAATGCAATTCAGGAACGTCTCGAAGCGAAATCACCTGAGCTGGCGTTTGATGACGCCGTTTCATGTTGGGGTAAAGATCCGTACCTCCGGCAACATACATTGCCTCAGCACCGTGTTGTTTGGCGATGCGCACAGCATCGACAGCATCACTCGGCGTGTGGTAGGTGAACGTTGGCAATCGCAGCATGGTCAGTTCTCCTACTTCTTGGCCTTCTTGGTTCGCGGTGGCTCATTCCAGGCGGTGCCATCACCACCCTGCCACGGCGTCTTGATTTTGAGTGACTCGCCGAAGTCGACATCCGGGATGCCGCTCTCGTCGTGGGCTGGCCCGAAACGAGCTTCCTTACCCTCATGCTTTGCCTGAATCCCAGCAAAGACTTTCTCAAACGAGATCGGGTTCTCGTCAACGCGCACGCCAACGGCATCAAATACCGCATTCGCTACTGCAGGCATAATTGGCAGAAGTGGCCCTTGGCCGACTTCCTTGGCACCGAACGGCCCATTCTTGTCTGGATCCTCGACTACATAGGTGACGCACTCAGGCATCTCCAGCGCGCTAGGGCTCTTGTATTCGAGCATCGAAGGAATCTTGTGTAGGAAAACGCGCTGCCCCTTGTGCGAACGATCGCGGTAGGCCATTTCCTCCATCATTGCCTCGCCGAGCCCCATGTAGATGGAGCCTTCGATCTGCCCCATCGCAACGGCAGCATTCAATGCTCGGCCGATGTCGTGCGCCATCCAAACCGTAGGAACTCGATAGATGCCGGTGTCTGGATCGACCTCTACTTCAACAACAGTTGCCGAGTAGCTGTAACTAGGACTTGGGCCAACACCGCCACCACGGAACTTCGCAGCTGACTTCGGTGGCGTATAGCTGCCAACGGTTCCAATGGTGCCGACCTGTGCTTCAGCAGCACCAACGGCTTCCATGAACGTCATACTCGTCTCGGGATCTTCAGCGTCAAAGACGCGCCCCTCAGCGAACACCAAGCGTGATGCCGGGACACCAATCTTCTTAGCACAACCCTTCGCGACGATATCACGGGCGCGCTCCGCTGCTTGCATCGCTGCATTGCCAGTCATCACCGTAACGCGAGAACTGTAACTACCAAGATCAACAGGGGTTAGATCGGTATCGCTGGTAACGACCTTGATGTCGAGTGGATTGATCCCGAGTACTTCGCCGACAATCCAGCCGAGAACACTGTCACTACCTTGGCCGATGTCGGTGCTACCACAGAAGACTGTGCACAATCCCGAGCGATCAAGCTGCAGCTGCACTCCTGAATGTGGCATACCGTTCCAATAGATCGGCAAACCAGCACCTGACAAATAGCTACTACAAGCAAGGCCGTATCCTCGGATGCGGCCATCCTTGGTGACTTCCTTTTTGCCGCGACGCTGATGCCAGCCCGAACCTTCAATCACCTTTTCGATACACGCGCCAAGGCCCATAGAACCAATGCGCAAGTAGTTTGCAGTGACTGAGTCGGCCGGGGCCAAGTTGTCTAGACGCAACTTCGCCGGATCGATGTTCAGATCACAAGCGATCTTGTCGAGCTGCACTTCAAGGGCAAAACGCGGCTGCACGGTGCCGTGGCCACGCTTTGGTCCACAGGGAGCCTTATTCGTAAAGAAGCGAGCTCCGCGGAAGTGGTAGTTCTCGACCGCATAAGTAACGGTCTGCAAAGCACCGGTGTAGAACGTGCTTGCTGTGCCGTAGCTACCGTATGCACCACCGTCGAGGAAGCTATGGAAGTCGAGCGCAGTAATGCGGCCAGACTTACTCACGCCGATCTTGCTTCGCATCAGCACCGGATGACGCCCGCGGTGACACCAGAACACTTCTTCGCGAGTCAGCGCAACTTTGACCGGTCGACCAGTCAACATTGACATCTTTGCTGCGCAGATCTCGTGGTTGAACGGATCGCTCTTTCCGCCAAAGCCACCACCATTTGGACACGCGATCACGCGGATGCGGTTAGCAGGCAGTGGGTGCAACACCCGGGCAAGCGCACGATGCAAATAATGCGGGGTCTGCGTAGACGACCAAATCGTCAGCTTGCCGTCTTTATCAAAATGGGCCAGGCTCGCGTGCTGCTCCATCGGCAGGTGCGTGTTCCCTTCGAACCAAAACGTGTCTTCACGCGTGTGATCAGCTCGGGCGAACCCATCTTCTAGGTCGCCAAACTCAAGGTTTTCAAGTCGGTGGATGTTGCCGCGGACACCGTAGTCATGCAGCCGAGGGTCATCATTGGCGGCGGCTTCATGAATGCCGCCAATTGTGCGCAATTCGCGGTAGTCAATCTCGACAAGCCGACACGCATCCCAGGCGATCTCTTCTTCGGTTGCAGCAATGGCCACAATCGGATCGCCTACAAAACGTGCCTGATCAGGGCACAATGCGTGCTCGTCCTGACTAACCGGCAAAATGCCAAACGGCGTCGGCATGTCCTTACCAGTCAAGATGCCCTTGACTCCAGGCAAGGCTGCGGCTTTCGACGTGTCGATATTGCCAATTTCGGCGTGGGCCTTCGTGCTACGTAAAAGCTTCATATGAAGCATGCGCGGCATCGTGAGGTCATCAGCGAACTGAGTCAGACCACTGACCTTGCTACGGGCGTCGACCTTTCGGATCGGCTTGCCAATATGCTCAAGCTGGTCTTTCTTCTTGTCGTGTTGCCACGGAGCTTCATCTGAACCAGGCTCTGATTTCGAGCGGATATCATCAAGAGCCATAGATCGACTCCTTGCTCGGCTGAGCGTCTTCACCGCGCATGCGCGCAGCGGCTAGTTCAATCGCTTCGAAGATTTTGAGGTATCCCGTGCATCGGCAAAGGTTGCCTGCAAGAGCCTCCTTGATCTCGTCTCGTGTTGGTCGGGAATTGTCCTTAAGCAAGGAATCTGCCGCCATCAAAATGCCAGGAGTGCAATAACCACACTGGGCAGCACCAAGATCTGCCATGCAGTCTTGCAGCGGCGCCAAATCGCTACCGCAGGCGAGGCCTTCCACAGTCTGGACCTCTTTGCCAACAACGTCTTGCGCCAAGACAAGGCAACTCAACACTGGCAGTCCGTCAACCTGAACGGTGCATGTCCCGCACTCGCCCAATTCACATCCGTGCTTGGTTCCTGTCAGGGTCATCTCCTCACGGAGGACTTCCAGCAGGGTCTTATGTGGCGTAAACGCCACCTCGTGCGGCTCGCCGTTCACTTGAAACGTCGCAAGCAACTTGTTGGACTCAGTCATAGGGGGGAAGCAGAATAGCGACGCCCGGACGACAGATGAAGTGCCGATTGCGCAGGGTCGAGTTCGATCCAAAAAACTCAGCCGCATTACGGAGCCTTGCCCCGCACTTTTGACTGAAAGGAACAGCCGGATTACCCGGCAAACGTAGCCGAAATGGCCTCAGCGACTACTGGATGGTAATCGAAACAGCACTTGGGAAGACCGTGCGTAAGACCGGAAAATTCGGCGTATCTGCAGTCATCCCCGTAGCGTAGATCGTAAGTCCTGCCAACCATGGCAGCGGCGGAATCGTCAAGGGCGTGCTCGCTTGGCCGGTAACACTCAACACTCCAGCAGAACCCGGCAAAATCGGGTTGCCGGGGGTTAGAGTCAGGGTCGACAGCGCATCGACCTGAAGGGGCAAAACAACCCCTCCTGACAGCACCGCCGGCACGTTCGACAGCGACAGGATCATCAAGTAGCTCAAACCTTCGTCACCAGGAATCGACAATTCCAGGCTGGTGGTGCCACCAACGATCGCTGGCGCAGTCAACTCGATCTTTGGCTCAACCAGCTCGATAATCTGATTGGCTGCTACGTTCGTCAAATATTGGACCTGACCAGAGGGCCAGGTAGCACGAACTAGGTCCATTGAGGTAGCCGAACCGAGTCCAAAGCTGACTCTGGTGTCAGAGTGGGAAAGGTAACCAGTACCACTGCGGACCCACTGTCGCTGATGCAAGCTGCCGGTGAAAACTTCGATGCGCGTGCCGTAGCCATCGCGATTACTGACTGTTCCGGTCGTCTTAAACTTCGCCCAGTTGCCGCCGGCAACCTCATTGCGATACAGACCAACACCATCCGGAGCTACGATTGGCCCGGCAGAATAGCGGTCAAGAATGTCAACCCGACCGTCGTTGTCAAAATCACCGTAAGCATTGGTGTATTGCCAAAGGAAGAGGTCTACGCCCAGCGACGAGGCGACATTGGGCCATGCTACGTTCGCCGAGACCGGCGCAGCCGGATTACGATAGAAGTAGTTGGGCGCCTGCGAATGCACGATGTGCAGGTCTTGCCAACCATCGTTGTCGTAATCGAGGAACTTACAAGCCCAGCCGACTCCACTACCGAACATGTTGTAGGTAGCAGTGGCGTTCGCATAAGAGTTCGCACCCGGCTCCCAGACCTGGAATAGATGGTCGGTTGGGACATCTGTGCAATAGAAGTCAACGCCGCCATCATTAAAGACGTCGAGATAGTCAACTCCCATTCCATCAATGGCCCAATCGGCGCCGATTTGCGCCTCTACTGAGGTAAAGGTGCCATCTGAGTTATTGCGGTAAACTCGATTGCCGCCCCACTGAACTCCTTTATCGTTCAGAACCAGAATGTCAGGCCAACCATCCTCGTCGTAATCCATCCACGTCGAGACCAAGGTCAGCCTGTCACCACTGCCATCTAGTCCGGCAGCCGCGGTGACATCGGTGAAGAAGCCATCACCAGTGTTGCGATAAAGACAGTTTGCAGCGGGGAGCTGCGAAACCGCATCCACGCGGTTGCCGAGGTAAAGATCGAGCAATCCATCACGATCGTAGTCGCCAAAGCAAGCCGAGTAATTCGAATCAACATTGGTGATGCCACGACTCGCACCCTCTTCCACAAAGATGCCGCCGCCCTGATTCATGAAGAGTTGGCCGAGCGAGAGACGGTTGCCAACAAACAAGTCAACATTGCCGTCGTTGTTAACGTCAGCAGCTGACAAGCACTTCACGTCATCACAGATTCCTAGGCCGCAACCGAATGTGATATCGGTGAACTGCATGCCGCCATCGTTACGAAACAACTGGAAGTGCGAACCAACCACACCGGGAATGACCACATCAAGATCGCCGTCGTTGTCGATATCAAAAGTCGCAATGCCAGATCCGATGAAGCCGTTTGATAGCGGGATTCCGTGAATTCCTAAAGGCGCTGATTGCAGCTGAAAGCCTTGAGCAGCAATTGCACTGCTCAGCGTGGCAAAAACGAAGGCGCAAGAAAGTCGGAAACCTAGCATGGAGATTGGCGATCGTGATGGAACGAGCCTTATCAGTTTAACACTTTCACAGGATGCTGTGCAGCGCTGCCCCGACAAACGGCAGAATGCCCGGATTTAGCCGGGCAATGTGCGTCAAAACGAGAACGGCCGCGCAGCCCTAGAGCTGCGCGGCCGTTCCCGAAGCGGTTCTAATCAGAGATTAGATGTCGCCGATCGTGCCCTTAACGCCGTTCGAAACGCGCGTCGTGGAGCTGAGGATCGAAAGGTCCAGCGTGGCAGCCTGAGTGTAGAGCTCAAAGCCGTTCAAAGCTGGGTTCAGGGTCGGCAGGGTCACTGCGGTCCAGGTGTAGCTTCCGGTTCCGCCAGCAACAACAGCCGGGCCAATGATGATATCAGCGTTAGCGTATTGCGTGCAAGCACCCGGCAGGCCGAGAAGGCTCAGCGGGAAGTTCGGGTTGGACAGGCCAACCAAACCGAGGTGGAAGATCGCATTTGCGTCGATGCCATCCGTGGTCATGTCCCAAGCAGCAGGTGCAGCACCTTGAACTGGACGACTGCCAGCGGACATCGTCAGCGGAGCAGTGTCGCTACCAGCGAGGACGATCGCGCCGGCCGTTGCCAGCTCAGCTTCGATATCGGTCGAACCCAGGTCGAGGCTTACACCAGCAGGTGAGTAGCCAATGTGCAGGCCGTGAGCAGTGGCCGAAGCCAGTGCGCCGAAGTAAAGGCTAGCGTTACCCGTTGCAGTATCGATGTCGAACTGGAACGTGTTGACGTCCGTCGTGCCCCATGCGAGGACTGCGTCGTAGGTCAAGCGAGCTTGGGTGCCGGATTCTTCGTAGATGATCGCTCCGCCGGTGTTCGGCTGGAAGTCGGCCCAGAAGAAGAAGGCAGCTGCTGGCTGGCTAAGGACCTGAGCGGTGCCTGGAGCCCATGCGTTTGCATTGCCGGTGCCCAGTGCTAGGAAGCCGTTCGAGCTGAACTCGAGGCCGAGCGTGCCAGCAGCAGGTGCCAAGACAGCGTCGTCACCAACACCAACCTCAGGGACAGCCAACGGATCAAGCAAGTTGATCGCGTTGATCGAGCCAGCAGAGGCAGTCACGATGTAGCCAGCGCCAGTGTTGATGTAATCAATACCTGCGAGGGTGTTGCTTGCAGCAAACGAGGTCATGTCGGAGAACTGGTAGAGCGAAGCTGATTCGGAGATGCAGCCCGCGCCAATCTCATCGGCCGTAGCAAAGCTACCGCTACCACCGCCAACCGTGTAGTCAACGCTGGCGTTGACGACGCGTGGGTCGAAGGTCGGAGCAAGGAACGGAGCGTTCGAACCACTGCCAGCTACCAAGTTCAACTCGGCGGTTGAGTAGAGGTTGCCGCCGCCGGCGGACGGGGTGACACCATTGGTGTAGGCGTGAGCCAGACCGACAGCCACGATGCAAACAGCGAGGGTGCCATTAGCAGGAACGATGATCGGGGCACTCAAAGCGCAGGTCGTTGGCAGGCCAACACCAGCGGCGGTTGCAAGTGCTGTGACTGCTGGGGAAGCGCCCCAGAAAGCTGCATTGGCTTGGTTGCCGTCGTAGTTGCCTAACGCGGTGTAAACGTCGATGGAGCCAGCGGTGCCGACTGCCGTGCCGAAGTTCAGGTCGAGACTGGTGACCGTGATGCCACTGCCGCTGACGTCCGTCAGCTCGAAGTAGACGGCACCGCCAGCTGCGCCGCCGTTATTATTGGCAAACGTAGTGACTAGAGGGGACTGAGCTGTGATGGCTGCAGCCGAAGCTAGGAAAATGGGTAGAAAACGCATCTGCAAGGATCCTTAGTAGTGAAAACAAAGCGAGCATCCATGACATCCCACTACGGGCACACCATGGTTCTCATCGCGATTGATTAGAAGACGACAGGTGCACCCAATCAAGTGCCGTCGAACTTTAGAAAAAGCCTAAATATTCCAGAAAATGCCGCGCTGCATACAATTACGGCACTGCGTGCATAGACGGCGAGGTAGCACTGAGCAAACCTGCTAGCTCACTCTAAGTCCGAAAACGTCTCGACTCAGATAGCTCCAAAGTTGACGGGAATACAGCATCACCAGCGACAAAGCCAACTTCCAAAATAACCGTAATGACCTTTTATAACAATCACTTACATTACCACGGCCGCCAACAAGACTCATGAAGCGCGCGCCATGATCAGGCCTCCTTCCGATTTCCGTGTAAGCGACACCAGCTTTACCCAACCCACAGTCCAACGCTCTCAAGGCGCGATTTCGGATGGTGGCTTGGCAGAACGAGCAAATGACTTCCGCTCTAACGGAATCGATCATTACGCAAGCGTTGCCCTCCTTCATCGCCCTCCCGCAACTGCCGAAGCTGAGCAAATACCCCTCGACACTGCTCGATGACCTCAACACCGAGCCAGGTCAAAAGTCCTTACTTGCGCCCTCTCGCCCTCGCAACCCGCATCCACGTCGCCTGCGCGTCAGCGAACTCGGCATTCCTTGCCCCGCCCGCCAACTCTACGCGCCACCAGACCGATAACCGTTGACCTTGCCAACCCCGCAAGCCATCGCCTGCGAGCCCCTATGACCGCATTCATGCGATCCCACTGATCTTGTTTGCAGATCATGAACCACGCTGCACAATCCGTTCATGCACAAGTTACGAAGCTTCGTCCTTTCTATCGCCGCCTGTGGACTCGCCAGCTGCAGCGGCGACGCCAATGGGTGGACGCAAGGTGACACGATCCCGTCCAACAAAGCCGGAGTATCTGACATCCAAATATTGACCGTGCACGCCAACGGAACGGGCCCTGTCTGTGGCAGCGGCAAACAAGCAACGCTGGCTTACAAGGCGATGAAAGCTGACGGCACGGTCATTGACCCTGGTACCAAGCCGTTTTCATTCAAGGTTGGTGCAGGTCAAGCAATCAAGGGCTGGGACATCGTCGTCGCCAAGATGCGAGTGGGCGACAACTTCACGATCCGAGTGCCACAAGCGCTTGCTTACGGTCCATCAAAAGGGGACCTAAAGTTCGACATGGAGCTTCTGTCGTTCAAGTAGCCAAGCCTATAGGCCCGTCATGAACGACAGAACTTAGCGCTTGTCTTCATACGGGTGCTTGTAAGGCCACGGAGTCACCTTACACCGGGCAGCCCAGGCCTCCCACGACGAGACCAAGAGTGAGGTAACCTCCGGAAACTCCGACGCGAGGTTGGTTGCCTCAACACGGTCTGTAAGCATGTTGTGCAGATGCCACTTACCGCGTGGACCATTTGCAACCAACTTCCACTTGCCTTGACGGACTGCGCGGTTGCCTTCGTGTTCGAAGAATACCGCGCGGGTTGACTTGGCAGATTGACCTTCGAAGACATCGCGCAAGCTGACACCCTCGGGCGGCAGTGTCTTATCGCCACCGCGGCGACTCGGATAGAGAGCGCCACTAAGGTCAATCGCGGTTGCCATGACGTCAATAAGATGACTGACCTCATCACAAATCCGACCCTTGCTCGCAATCCCTTTAGGCCAATGTGCAATCAGCGGCGTTGCAATACCGCCTTCATGCACCCAGTGCTTATACATCCGAAACGGTGTATTGCTGACGTTTGCCCACCCTCGACCATACGCAACGAAGGTATCTGCCGCGCCTGGCATCACGCCATAACCCTTGCGCACCGGGTATCCATCGCGAGTCTGAGTTGGCATCATGCGAGTCTGCAATTCATCGCTCGCCATTGGCGTCAAACTTGGATTGCCGGCACGCTTGGTCGCTCCCTTACCGCGGCCGTAACCCTCAGCACAACCTCCATTGTCTTGAAGGTACAAGATCAGCGTATTGTCTAACTCCCCGGTCTCACGCAACGAGGCCACAATGCGACCGATACCCTGATCCATCGAATCGACCATAGCTGCATAGACCTCCATGCATCGCTCTTCAAAGGCAGGGTCTGCGACCTTGCTCCAGGCCTCTGGTGCGTCAGACAGCGGCCAGTCGGGATCCACGACGCCAAGCTGCTGCTGCTTACGCAACCTCGCCGCGCGGACAGCCTCGTAGCCTGATTGATAACGACCACTATACTTGGCGATATCACGCTGACGCGCATGCATCGGCCAGTGTGCAGCAGTGTAAGCGACATAAAGGAAGAACGGCTGATCACCGTTCGCCTCCTTATGTTGACGCACAAATCTCGTGGCATGATCTGAAATCGCGTCGGTGTAGAAGAACCCATCCTTTGGCTGGTAATCTTCGTCAGCGTAGGGAGAGATCTGCGTATTGCCGCGCACCAACGAGTTTGGATCCCAGAGACTGCCGGCGCCATGGATCGTTCCGTAGTACCGATCAAAGCCACGCTGCATCGGCCAGTTGTGCTTTTGCAATTCGCCTGCTTCGCGCGTCAGCGGTGTCACATGCCATTTACCACACGCATAATTTCGGTAGCCTGCTGTGCGCAAGACTTCCGCGATCGTAAGGCAACGGTTGTTCAGGTCTCCCTGATAGCCAGCGCCGCCTTTCCTGCTGTCAACCATCCAGCCAACACCTGTCTGATGCGCATATAGACCTGTCAGCAATGAGGCGCGCGTTGGACAACATCTCGCGCCATTATAAAACTGCGTGAATCGCAAACCATCAGCTGCGAGCGCGTCAAGGTTAGGCGTTTCAATCTCGGCTCCGTAGCAGCCGATATCTGAGTAGCCCATGTCGTCAGCAAGAATCACAACGATGTTTGGTCCCTTCGCTGCTGAATCTTGCGAATAGACGGGTAGCGACAAAAGCAACGTGGCAATCGCGAGGCGATGCAGTTGGAAGGCATCCATACGCAGACCATACACTGCCACTTAGACCAGACGTGCAATTGCCCGGACCATTCCACACTGGTCAGAGCCGAAAGCACAGTTGACGCCAGAATGAACGCTCTCTGCCATTCCAGACAGCTTGTGGGATCGGGTGACGACCCCAATAATCCTGGCCCACACGCCGGTTAACCTGTGATCGATACTAGCTTGTCGAAACGTCAACTTCCGATTACTGGCACCGAGCAAATGCAGGATCGTGGCACATACATCGCTGCAAGTGGCCGGATTGTCTACAGCCAGGCATGACCACTCCTCAGTGGCGGCAATCGCAACAAAGAAGCGCCCTATCTAAGCCATAAATCTCTCTGGCTGACTGCTGAATATTGCCCCAATTGAGGGCGAGTAAGCTTCCGCCTGCGCGAGCAACCCACTGCCAGCAAGCCACTAATTCACACCTTGCGACCAACAAGGTCCGACAGCATCGGACCACAGGCCCTGGCAGTTAGAGCAACAAGCAAATCATCTGTTACGACGAGATAGCTTGCGACAGCCGCGACTCAGCACCGGGCAGCGTCGACAAGACTAGAGCTTCGCAATGCGAAACCGGAACCCCTCAAAGCGATCCGTTCGGATGCAACTTGCCGCTGGTTCATCAGCACTTGAGTCCGCACAGCAGCATTCTCAGCGGTCGCATCTAGTAGAGCAAGCAAAGCTGCCTCGGCGCTCATGTCGGATCGCCACTAGAACGCAATCCGTTCAACAACAATCCTGCACTGCGCCGACCTCAAATCGCTCGTGCAAAGAAGGTGAAGCGAGCCAAGGTTCGCGACTATGATATCGAAGTAGAGGCTAGCCAGAGCAGCACCTTCTCGACGAAGGAGCAAAGCTACTTCAGGAATATCATTTGGCGACACCAAGTCGCACAACGCCCCAATCACTGAGATGCAATCAATCAAGAGACTTCACCTACACCTGCTGCTCGGAATGCTTTGCGCGCCAGCTATCTGCCAAGAACAAGCATCCTATGGCTTACTACCAATACGCACCCATGGCGGAGAACTATCAACAAGGGCGTTCTTGACAGGTGATTGGAATGGTGTGCGCGACAGCCTGGTCGATCAAGGAATACGCTATGACTTGCTCTGGACCCAAACGCTGCAAGATGTCAACAGCGGCGGCTTACAGCGCGGATCTGAATACGGTGGCAAGTTTGAGATGCTCTTCAACTTTGACCTCGACCGCATGGATGTTCTTAGAGGCGGCCTTGTGACAATGCGGACAGAGTCAAGATACGGCAACTCCGTGAACCAGAACGCCGGCACACTCTTGGCTGTTAATGATGTCATGTTCTTCCCCGATACGGATGAAAGTGACGAAGACGTTTTTTTGACCATCACCGAACTGCGCTACACCCAGTTCTTCTCCAAGCAGATTGCAGCGTTTGCCGGCAAGATCATCACGCTAGGTGGTGACGTTAATGAATTTGCCGGAGGCAGAGGTGACAAGCAATTTTTGAGCCACTCATTTCTCGCATCACCAGTAACAGCTCTCGTTAATCCGTACAGCGCACTGGGAGCGGGATTGGTATGGATGCCTTCATCTGAGACCACCGTCACAAGCTCGATCTACACGCGTAATGACGCGTCCACAACGACTGGGGCAAACGAACTTGACGAGGGAGCTACGTGGTCTACCGCAGTTCGCACGCAATACGAGTTTAACGAGATGCCAGGCGGAATGAACTTGGCCTTCCAATACAGCTTTGACAGTGACTTCACGGATTTGGAGGGTCAGTTTGTCGATCAAGGTGTCCTAAACATTCCTAAGAACGACACAAGCTGGAACTCTTTCTGGAACATGTGGCAGTATATCGCCGTCGAGGACCCCTCGAATCGCAAGGTCGACGTCAGCAATGGTCAAACCGACTTGCAGGGCGTTGGCGTCTTTGCCCGCATCGGTTTCGCCGACCGCGATACTAACCCAGTTTCCTGGTCTTTCAGCGCCGGCATCGGCGGACGCGGCATCTTTGATGGCCGTGACGATGACACGTATGGAGTCGGATTCTCCACCTCAAAGCTGCGCGACAATCTACTGACGATCGTTGCACCAATTGACCAGTCTGCGAGTCGCTGGGAAGCCTACTACGACTTTGCCTTGACCCCCGCACTAGGCCTAACTCTCGATGTGCAATACGCAGATACGCTATTGAACAACTCCAATGCCGCAACGGTCTTTGGAATTCGCATGCGAGCCTCACTCTAGAAGAAGCTGCCGAGATATGACCATGCGTAAACCTCTCTTCAAACTCTTTGCCCTACTGGCGCTAAGCGCAGGATTCACCAGCTGCAGCAAGCAAAGCGGGAATAGCAGCACCAGCGAGACAGCCTCGCAAACTCCATCACAGGACGGCGATACCTTACCCTTCCCGCCAACGCCGACTGCTAGCATTGCAAATCGTCGGCTGCAAGATTCCACGCAACGATCACGCACTGAACCACAGCGGCTGGAGAAAGACTCACCAAACGTCCTGATCATCCTGATTGATGACTGCGGCTTTGGAACACCCAGCACTTTTGGGGGCTTCGCAGAAACGCCCAACCTCAGCAGGCTGGCGGAAGACGGTATCAAGTATAACCGTTTCCATACGACCTCCATCTGCTCGCCAACTCGTGCAAGCCTCCTGACAGGGCGTAATCATCAACGAGTTGGCTCTGGCACGATTGCCGAACGTGCCGTCGACTGGGATGGCTACACTGGCATCATCCCAAAGTCAGCGGCAACCATGGCCGAAGTGTTACGCCAATACGGCTATAAGACATCAGCCTTTGGCAAGTGGCACAACTCACCAGCCGACCAAACCACGGCAATGGGGCCATTTGATTATTGGCCAACTGGCTACGGCTTCGAATACTTCTACGGTTTCCTAGCTGGCGAAACATCGCAATGGGAACCGCGCCTCGTTGAAAACACGACGCATATCGAACCACCGGCTGACACACATCTAACCGAATTAATGGCCGACCGTGCCATTTCATGGCTCGGGAAACACCGCGCATATTCACCAGACAAGCCCTTCTTCATGTATTGGGCGCCCGGCGGCGTGCATGGACCTCATCAGGTCGCACCTGAATGGTCAAATAAGTACAAAGGCAAGTTTGACCAGGGCTGGGATGCCCTTCGCGGCGAGATCTTCGAACGTCAAAAAAGCCTGAAGTGGATTCCCGAGGGGACCAAGTTGACGGAGCGCGCCAAGAGCATGCCATCTTGGGCAAGCATCCCCGAAGCGGAGCGCGCCTTTCAAACGCGCCTGATGGAAATCTATGCGGGCTACATTGAACACACCGACGCACAAGTCGGTCGCCTGCTCGAGTCCCTCGACGCACAAGGAGTTCGAGACAACACCTTGATCTTCTACATCTGGGGTGACAACGGCTCATCGGCCGAAGGCCAGAATGGCTCCATTAGTGAATTACTAGCTCAGAACCAGATCCCAAACACGGTCGAGCAGCAGATGGCGGCGCTGCAAGAACTGGGCGGGCTCGACGCACTAGGGACTTCGGTAACCGACAACATGTATCACGCGGGCTGGGCATGGGCCGGCAGCACACCATTTAAGCACACAAAACTAGTTGCCTCACACTTCGGCGGAACACGCAACCCACTTGTCGTCTGTTGGCCAAGCAAGATTAGGCCAGACGCCCGGGTAAGGAGCCAATTCCACCACGTCAATGATGTCGCTCCGACAATCTATGACGTGCTCAAGATACCCCATCCAAAGACCGTTAATGGAGTGTCACAAGATCCGATTGATGGCGTCAGCATGACGGCGACCTTCAATGACGCCAAGGCTCCCGAAAGTAAGGATGTGCAGTACTTCGCGAACAATGGCAGCCGCGGCATCTATAGCGATGGCTGGTATGCATGCACCTTTGGTCCGCTCGTGCCATGGATCAACGCACAACCGGGCTTGGATAAGTGGGACGCAGATAATGACGTTTGGGAACTCTACGATCTCAACGCCGATTTCTCACAAGCCAACGACCTCGCGAGCGAGCAGCCCGAGCGACTAGCAAAACTCAGAGAGCTATTTCTCAAGGAAGCCAAAGACAACCAAGTCTTTCCAATCGGTGCCGGCATGTGGTTGCGGCTGCATCCTGAAGACGCCAAAGGGTCGAGATATTCAAGCTGGACGTTCGACAGCAACACGGTCCGCATGCCTGAGTTCATCGCGCCGCCCATCGGCAAAAAGAGCAACATCATCACAATTGATGCGGAGGTCGGTGACAACGCAAATGGTGTGCTCTACGCACTAGGCGGCAGCGGCGGTGGTTTGAGCTGCTACATGGATGATGGATACTTGTGCTTTGAGTACAACCTAATGATTCTCTATCGGTCACTGGCCAAGTCAGCCGAGAGACTCAGTGCTGGCAAACACACGATCGTAGTCACCACCACCTTGCGCCAACCAAAGCCGGGGTCGCCAGCCAACATCGTGCTTACAGTCGACGGCAAAGAAGTAGCACAGACATCAACCAAAATGACTGTGCCAGCATTGTTCAATGCCAGCGAAAGCTTCGATGTCGGTGTAGACCTCGGATCCGCTGTAGCACGGGACTACTTTGAACGCGCGCCATTCCGTTTTGACGGAACGATTAACTCTCTCACTGTTGCGCTGCAGTAACGCAGACCATCAGTCACACCCCGCCTACTTATTGTTAAGGCCCCACTGCCATGAATCATATTGTTCCCCTCAAAGTTGCTGCAGTGCTCGCCATGGGCTTGTCTGCTTCGGCGCAAACCTTCGATCGCTCGATTCGCAAAAAAGAAAACTTCGAGCCCGCAATTCCCCGTATCGAACAAGAATCTACTGCTGCAAAAAAACTCGCCGCATTCAAAAAGCAGCACGGCAAAAGGCCCAATATCCTATGGATCATCGTCGATGATATGGGATACGGCGATCCAGGATGTTACGGCGGCGGCGCAGTTGCTGGTGCCGCAACCCCCAACATGGACCGCCTCGCGCGTGAGGGCCTAAGGCTTACGTCTTGCTACGCGCAACAAACCTGCACCCCTACTCGCTCGGCGATCCTGACCGGCCGGCTACCTGTGCGCACCGGCCTTACCCGCCCGATCCTGGCCGGGGACAAGATCACGAAGAACCCCTGGTCTGATGAAGTCAGCCTACCAACGCTCCTGAGTAAGGCTGGCTACCAGACACTACTGACTGGCAAATGGCACGTTGGTGAAGCTAAGGGCATGCGCCCTCATGACATCGGCTTCGATCAGTTCTACGGCTACTATCCGGCCCAGAAAGAGATCTCACAGCGCGTTGATGGACGACGCTATCCAAGCCTCATCCATGACAAGAAGATGATGGCTGCCTTCGAGAACCTTGGCATAGGTCATCATCTAGTTCATGGCTGGAAAGACGGACGGACCGAAAAGGTCAGCTCTGTCGACTCGACTGAGGACATGGCCAGAGCTGACCAGACTCTCGCTGACTTCACGGTTAAGGAGATCCAACGAATGGCTAAGGAAGACAAGCCATTCTTCATTGAACACTGCTTCATGAAAGTTCACTGCGACAACTTCGCGCATCCAGACTTTCAAGGTAAGAGCGCCAGTAAATACCCTTACAAAGATGCCATTGTAGAAGTCGACCACCATATTGGCACGCTCATGGCAGCCCTGAAAAGTTCAGGGCAACTCGACAGCACCTTTGTCTTTGTCACATCGGACAATGGGCCACAAATGGATGGCTGGCCAGATGCTGGATACACGCCCTTCCGCGGCGCCAAAGGAACTACTTTTGAAGGTGGCATCCGAGTCCCTGGGATTGCCTACTGGAATGGCATGATCGCTCCAGCGCGGGAGAGCGACGACATCTTCGACTTAATGGATTTATTCGGGACCGCGCTTCGCATGGCCGAAGTTTCCACCGACGCACTCCCGCAAGATCGCTACTACGACTTCATCGACCAAACATCGTTCTTGCTGGCTGACACCGGCAACTCCAAACGCGAAGCCGCGTTCTTCTGGTGGGGCAAAGAACTGATGGCCTGCCGCATGCGCCAATACAAGGCACACGTCAAAGTGATCCTTCCAGCGGTCGCGCACTCTTACATCGACCAGGCAACCGTCCAAGATGTCGGACTATCGCCATGGTTCTTTGACCTTTACCTCGATCCGAAAGAAGAAACCTCAGTAGGCCATCGACTCAGTCCCTGGCTGGCCTCTGTCGGCAGCAAGCTCCAAGCGCATGGAGCGCTGCTGCGAAAGTACCCACCGAAGAACATCGGGCTCTAACATCGGACCGACAATTGCGCCGACCGAGCTTTGCTAGGTCGGCGCGAGCTCTGGCAAGATGCGGTCTGAGCAGCTACGACATCCGACCAGCAACCTTAAGACCAGCAAGATCCACTGGACTGATCCATCGCTCTGCTGCTGCAACCGCCCGGACTGGCACTTTCCAATACGCCACTCTCCCCTATGCAGGGCAATTATTCTGGGGCCTGATGATCGGCAATGATCGATCGAGCTAATATTGCTGCCATTCATTTAGCTGCAAGCCGTTGCCGCCAAGACAACTGGTCAGATACAAACGTGAAGTCCCGATCGCTCACACCGCTGAGCCGGACAGACCAAGCTTACGAGCCGGAGTTAGAATCCTTGTTGACGGTGGAAAGCAGCTATCTGGTCTGTTCGACTGATACTGACCACTAAGAAGTAGTTGCTTCAGTGGTTCTTGCAAGCAATCCAGAATGACCGAGCAGCCAGCCTTCCTACGCCACGGGCGACAGTCGACGGCCAAGAACCCGCGAGCCCCTTCGCCTACCAAGTATCCAGGTGGCGCGAGCCCTTCGTCCATGCGGCAACAGCTAATCGCACGGTATCGCCGCGTACGCGCAGTGACCGAACGACTATTGAAACCGCTCGCGCAAGAAGACTTCCGAAACCAGTCGATGCTGGATGTCAGCCCGCCCTACTGGAACCTCGGACACACCAGCTGGTTCTTTGCGCAAAATGTTCTGCGTCAGTTCGGCCGTTGCCCGACAGAGTCCGACAACAAAAATTTCCGAGGATTGGACTACGCGCTCAATAGCTACTACGAGTCATTGGGTCCCCGTTTGCCTCGCGGAGATCGCGGCAGCGTCACATCACCATCCACAAATGTAGTACGAGCTTTTCGAATCGCGGTCGACGAAGCGATGCTGGAACTCCTCACCAGCTGCAGCGACCAACAGCTTAATCAGCTTGCAAAGGTAGTCACGATCGGTTGCCAACATGAACAGCAGCATCAAGAACTGTTTTTGTGTGAGATCCAACACATACGATGGTCAGCGCCGCAAGACCTTCAGCGTGCCTATATTGAGCACCAATACACCGAAGCGACGTCTTCGCCCGGACCACTACGAGCAGTGCCGTTTGATGCAAGCCTGACCGAGCTTGGACACTCAGACCGCAACATCGTCACTTACAACAGCTCTAAACTTGAAGAGCTTTCTGATATTGACAACGCCTTCTGCTGGGACAATGAGTTACCTGCACATCGTGTATACGTCCACGACTTTGAGATCGGGGATCGATTGATCACGAATGCGGAGTGGCTGGAGTTCATTGAAGACGGCGGTTACCAAAGCCCCCTACTCTGGCTATCGAACGGTTGGCAAACAGTCCAGGAGCAGAAATGGACAGCACCGCTATACTGGCAAAGGGACGGGCAAGATTGGCAGCGGTTTTCACTACATGGCTGGCATCAACTCGATCCTAATATGCCGGTCTGCCACATCTCATTTTATGAAGCAGAAGCTTTTGCTCGATGGTACGGCGAGCAACATGCAATGTGGCGCGGGGCGCGCCTACCTCGTGAAGTCGAATGGGAACACGCGGCACGAAACCATGGTTACGACATCAAAACAGCAAACCTACTCGATGACGAACTAGCGAATAGTGCTATGGACGTCACACCAGCCTGCGGACAAATCGACGACAGACGTCAGTTACAGCAAATAGCAGGCACCGCATGGGAGTGGACTTCGAGCCACTATGAGGCATTCCCAGGCTACCGGCCTTATCCAGGTGCCCTGACCGAGTACAACGCCAAGTTCATGGACAATCAGCGAGTCTTACGCGGAGGTTCTTTTGCAACTCCGCGAACTCAAGCTCGCGTCTCTTACCGCAACTTCTGGACACCAACAACTCGCTTTCAAGCGAGTTCGGTTCGATTGCTTCGTGACAACTAGTCAAACAACCTGAACGAAGGTAGACAACTATCTGTCGATGAGTCGAACCCAGTAAGCTGACTGCCGGTAACGCGCCGCCAACAGCTAGCGCCCGATTGATCGCCACTAAAGGCCTACTTCTGCCAACAGTGCAAAGCACGATCTCGCGACACAACACCTCCGCTCAAGATCTACCCTGATCGCAGTTCTCCGCCATGAATCCGAACCCCAAACCGTTGCCATGGACCCTCCAGGTCAGCTACGCCATGGCTGATGTCGGGATCAACGCAGTCGAGACAGTTCTGCGGCTCTACTTGCTCATTTACTACACCGATCGCATTGGTTTACGCGCCGATCTAGCCGGCCTCGCACTCGCAATCGGCCTGCTCTGGGACGCGGTAACCGACCCAGTCATGGGAGCGGTATCCGATCGCAGCGCACACAGCAAATACGGCCGTCGAATCTATGTATTGATTGGCGGAGTGCTTCTCGCTGGCGCGACAATCTTGCTATTTCATCCGCCCGAACTCGACGGGCAATGGCAACGATTCGGCTGGCTACTCGGGGCGTCCTGCTTCCTTAACACGGCGCTGACCATCATCAACGTGCCGCACATGGCGATGGCAGGTGAGATGACTGTAGATCCACACGAGCGCTCGGTGCTATTCGGCTGGCGCTTCGTCTGCATGAACGTTGGTGCCGTGTTGGCAGCGGTTATCCCAGTGTTGCTGCTTGCAGGACCGAGCGACCGAACCGTCAACGCAATGGGAACCTCCAGCGTGCTGATTGGAATCGTTGTCTGCACCTCAGCTATCTGGACTTGGTGGGCGACGCGCCGAACTCATTTCTACGTCGAACGCTCACGCCAGCGATCACTACTTACAGAGTTCAAAGAAGCATTCGGCAACGTGACGTTTCGGCCGCTGGTGCTGATCTACATTGTCGCATCCATCGGCATCGGCGTGAACGCCACAGTCGCTCTCTATTACTACAACTACTACCTCGGACTATCTGATCAACAGATCCAGATCATGGTCATTGTGCTGCTAGTTGTATTCACAATCTCGATCGCCTTCTGGGTTCGCTATTCGCAACGCCACGGCAAAAACCGGCCAATTGTATTAGGGGCGAGCTTGCTCGGGGTTGCGACCAGCATCCTCTATGTATTACTTCCACCTGGAAATTTCGTGCTGCCGCTCGTCCTTGGCGCAATTGGTCTCGGATCGCTGATTGGCTGCATTGTGCTCATTGACTCGCTACTGACAGACGTCATTGACCACGACTCCGTCAAAACTGGGGTGCGACGATCCGGCGTGTTCTTTGGCGTATGGCGATTCGCTTCGAAACTCGCTCGAGCGGCGGCCACCGGGGGCACAGGAGTAGTGCTAGACATGATTGGGTTCGTTCCAAACCAAGCCCAATCCGAAGACGTGCGGGGCGCACTATCGCTGCTATTTGGCCCAGGAGTAGGAATGTGCTTCCTGGCCGCCGCACTGCTCCTGACGCGGTATAAATTCACCAGCAACAAGCAGCGGCAGGTCCAGCGTATCCTAGCACGCCGCTGCTAGAGCAGCATTGCAGAGGCACCTGCTCGCGCGCTGCTCAAGGGACGTGGCCGGCGCAGCGCAGTTAAGGTCGCGCTAGGAATAGAGACGCTTCCAGCCGCCCCCACACCAAGCCCAACTGAAGTCATCGCAGGACTTCGGTCAGGCCTGCAGAACAATGCCTCAACAGCTAGCCGACACTGCCGTGCCGACTATAGAGCGCCGATTGTAATGTCTAAGCCGTTACTTGATCGGAAGCCTAGGGAGTCAGCAGCGCCTGCCTGAGCACAGATTTGTAGGCCAATGAACAATGGGTTGCTCGGCACGACAATGATTACGCTGCCGGCAGGGGTGTTAATAAACGACCCAATGGACACAGCAGAGGACAAGATATACGCCTCACAGCCCAACGCAAACAGCGGCGTCGGCAACTGAACGCCGGGTCCAGCGCAGCCGCCCATGCTGGCACTAATAGCCATCAGACTACTACCAGCGGCACCACCGGTGATATCAAGCCACATCGAGTTACCAATTGCGGCTTGGCCTGAACTGCTCAATTGCAGACCGCCGCAGCCAGCACCGACAACCTCTACACGACCAGCAACCAACCGACTCATCGAGCCATCACCAGGACCTAGAGGCCCAAACCATTCGACATAGTAAAGGTCTCCAGCAGGCGTAAATGACATCCCAGTTGGCATATTCAAGCCACTGAGGACAACGTCAGAGACGCCACCACCTAGCTTAAGAATCTCACCAGTACCGGGAATGAACTGGCCGGCTGCGGGATCAAAGCCACCGAAACTCAGCGCGTATAGACTGCCGTCAACTGGGTTGATCGCGATGTCTATGATGGTCGTCAAGCTGGTGAACGGATAGGTGATGGAGCCACTAGCGCTAACATGCGCAACGCGCGCAGTGCCTGCAAAGAAGGGGCCTCCGCTGAAACCACTAACCCAAAATCCACCTGAGCCATCTGCCAGGATCTTTGTTGGAACGAATTGCTGGCCGACCTGCGGCGGTCCATTATTGGCCAGATTCGGAAACTGCGCGAAGATCGCGATACTTCCACTTGGGTCGACTTTAAATACTGCGTTGGCCCCGCTATCCGCGACATAGCGGTTACCCGCTCCGTCGTAGGCAACAGAATAAGAGTTCGAGTCTGGGTAGCCTGATGACACGACGAAGGAGCGCATATCAACGCTGCCTCCGACCACCTGGCCAGTCGCTACGTCAATGTCCTCCAACAAACCGGATGCACCGTTAACCAGGGTCACTACGCCAGCCTGTGTCGGGTTCCACGACATGTGATGCGCGCCCACCGGGTGACCCGCCGGAATGTTGACAGTTGCTAGGTTGCTAGCAATCGCCGACTGCGTGTTCGTGGCGGGATCATAGACTGCCAGTTCCCCCCCAACCGAAGCGCCATCACCTTTGCTAGTTGTGTAAACAAGCCCCTGACTATCAGTCAGAACACCGATAGGAAACGAAAGTGAGCCAGGAAGTAGCACGTTCTCTTGGCTAGTCAGTGCAGTAACAAGCAGTGCTGGAACGAAGGTTAGTATTGCGAATCTCATGATGTAAGTTAGGAAGAGCTGCAGACAGAAACGCTGAGGATTTGCGGTCCGATTGCGGTGCGAAACACCTGACTGAGTAGGCATCGGGCTGTTCGAATGAAGACCAAGGATCGACATGCGAATAGACTCATCCTCACACTCGATTAATGTGCGCTCTTACCGACGTTGAAGCATCCATAAAATATGCGTCACGTAGTAATTCGCAATAATTCCAGACGTGCCACATAGGCAATCTGCACTCGCGGCGTTCACCCATCGACTGCATTACATCAAATGGTTCGCGCGCGATGGAGAACTCAATCTCTCGTGCGTGATTGCCAGCAAAGACTGACTTTCAAAAGCATGTCGGCCACCGCTGAATCAGACAAATTGCTATCTGTGTCAGCCTGCACGACATGGGATATTCAGACCAATACAGATCTGACCAAAGAGACTAGCGCGTAAATCGCACAGACATCAGAGGCGACCCTGGCAAGGCAAGCGCAGCAACAACCGCGAAGTCTATCGTTCGGCTAAAAAGCTAGAACTTGGCAGTGATGGTCAAGAATACTTGCCAACGGCCGTAAGAGCTCTCCTCGTCTTCGTCACCTACAGCACGCCGATCACTCTCTTCATCCATCCATGTTGCACGCGCACCAAGGAATACACTCTTGGCGACCTTGTGCTCAATCCGGCTAGTGATCATGTGCCGTGTATCCGTTCGACCATTGTTGTTGAGATCGAAGGGTTCATTGCTGAGGTAATCCTGCAACATCAACTCATAACCAAGCCTTAGCTCACTGCTCTTCGCAAACTGCCACCTCAGATCTGCTGCAACTCGGTGGTCTATTCTATCGCGATCGACGCGCTGCTCTGTCCGACGATTGCTGTCTGTCGCATCGCCATCGCCATTGAAGTCGACACCAAAGTCATCCTCATCTAACACGAGAACTTCTGTTCCGCCGGGAGTGTTGATATAGCGCCCGTGGTAGGACAAACCTAAGCGCCAGTCTTTGCCAACTCGGCTAACTAGCTGCATCTTTGCGCTGAGAGTATCCCTGTCACGGTTCGCAAAGTTGTCGTATTGACGCCTACCAACACCTGCCTCAACACGGCATTCCAACTCACGAAGTCCAAGCTCTTTTAGGATGCTGTCTTGCTTCTTTTTCTTCTGCCAAAGACGGAACCGGTGCTCTACCGCAGCAGCCAACTCGTTGAACTCACCTGACCGATAGACTCGCTCTTCTTCGGACACTTTGCCGGTTAAGTCGGTCGCGTCGTAAAGGTAGTTGCGACGAAATCGCCCATACTCATAGCCAATTCTCGCGCGAAGCTCACGACCCTTAGCAAGGTCTTGAATTGCTTCAAACTCAATGTGCGGTGAGTTCTTTATGGAGTTTGCAGAATACAGATCAGCTCCAATCTCAAAGACAAAGTCGAGATCTCGACCGTCAAGCCCAACTCCTTTGCGCATGAAGGCTAGGTCTAAATCTAGAAGCGCATCGTCGACTTCATTCATATCCCGAAACCGACCGCTGAGATCGTCCGCTGGCTGCCCCAACTTCAATCTATCCACCGACCGATCTGACAGACGAAACACATTGCTGTCATGGCCAACGATCGCCGATGCCTTTGACGACCAATTGCCATTCCGACTAGAGCTTTGGAGACTTTGCTCCTCAACTGCACTGGATGACTGTGAAAAGACCTCACGACTAAACCCGATGCTGACAAACATCATGGTCGCAATGACTGCAATTACCCGCCGCATTGAGACAACATAAGCAAGGTCATTACGCGAGTCGAACCTCTTACCTAGACCAGGATATCGAGCCGTGGCCTGCCTGTAGGCAGGTCCTGAATCGAACCTTTAACCAAGCGGTAACTGTTCTAGAGGATTGTCCGCAGTGACATTCGTCACTCAGACTGCACCAAGGAGCCGCGAATCTGATCACGATCGCCCCCCAATAAGCCTCTGTTCGTAGCAACCAAGACTGCGGATTTGCGGCACATCATTGGCCTTAGCAAAATCTGCACGCGGTCGAGAGCGAGCCTTGATGAGAGCGATTGACAGCTCATCGACGCTAACTCAATCAGACGTAGAACTCAGCCGACCAAGATCAAACACTCTGAATCGCTGCAGCCTCACGCTCTCTGCATGCTGCAAATCTTCCTCCTCAAATTCTCAAAGCCTCAGCCCGATCACTGCATGCTTTTGCTAATGATCATCCCTAAATGCTGAGACCGCGATGAACACTCATGCGAAAGGCGCGTATTCTCAAGTCGACATCAAGTGACACCATGCTGGTAATCATTCACCAGCTCTACTCAGCACAAAAGAAGGATCTAATCGTGAAGCTCATCAGTAACAATCTTAATGATGGCAAGGCAATCCCGGCCTCTTTCGCATTCGGCCGCCCTGACCCGGCAACACACATTGCTCTATCCGACAACTGCAGCCCTCATCTTTGCTGGAGCGATGCGCCTACAGGCACACGCAGCTTCGCACTCCTGTGTATAGATCCGGACGTTCCATCGGTCGGCGATGACGTCAATAAAGAAGGCCGCACAGTGGCCGCCGATCTACCTCGCACGGACTTCGTCCACTGGGTCCTGATAGATATCCCACCTGCATGCTCAGCACTATCTGAGCGAGAGTGCAGCGAAGGCATCGTTCCACGCGGAAAACAACAGCCTCAAGGCCCTGCAGGCTCTCGACAGGGGGTCAATGACTACACGAGCTGGTTCGCCGGCGACCCAGACATGGCGGGCACATACAAAGGATATGATGGTCCATGTCCCCCATGGAATGATGAGCGACTACACCACTACATCTTTACGATCTACGCACTAGATGTAGAGAAGCTCAAGGTCGACGGAGACTTCACAGCAAACGAGGTCAAATCCGCCATCGAAGGCCATGTCATCGGCGAGGCTTCATTGACCGGGACCTATAGCAACAATCCATCCGTCAAGGCATAACCCTGCAGCCAAACAGGCTCAGTCGGCTGCGCTATTGAGCGCTTTAGCCAAGATTTCGTTGAGCTCTGAGAGCCGAAAGGGCTTGGCTAAAATCCCAAAGTAACCAGTGCCGCGGATACTGCCGAGCTCGAGCGATGGCTCGCCAGTCATAAAGATTGTACGCCGAATCAAATGACTCGCGTCCTTCATGATGAATTGAAAAACTGCTGGCCCGCCGCCGCCAGGCATGCGCACGTCTAGTAGCACAAGATCAAAGTCACGCTGCTGGAGTGCATCAATGGCAGAGCTAGCACTGTCGACCACCACCATTTCGGCACCGAGACTGACACCAATGCGCTGCAACATACGACGGATAGATGGCTCGTCGTCTGCTGCCAAGATACTGGCTCCTTCGAGAGCGCTGAGGTTCACCGGATCATCAGCCGCACGCTCTTCGGCAATCACTGGCAGCGCATCAGCTGGAACCGGTAGTAGCAGTTGGAATGTCGCTCCACCCCCATGAGTTTCGAGGACCTCAATACGACCGCCATGTCCCGCCGCAACCGACTGAACAACTGTCAAACCAAGTCCGGTACCTGCCCCCAGTGGCTTCGTTGAATAAAACGGATCAAATAGTCGAGCGCGCAACTCTTCGGTGACACCCGGGCCACGATCGATCACCGAGAAACAAACGACGTCATTGTTCAACTCAATCTCGATGTTGATTTGCTGACGCGACGCCGGCATTTCCTTGACCGCATCTTCCGCGTTGCGAACAAGGTTCAATAGCGCCTGAAGGAGTTGGTTCTTATTGCCCTCGAGATCCGGCAACTCTGCAGACCGCTCACAAACCTGAATCGGCAAGCCATCCGCCTCAACATGGTATCGATGAAGGCGCTGAAAAGACCCCACTAGCTCACTGACACTAAAGCGGTCACTCATCCCCTCTTCGATGCGCGCATAGCCCTTGATATCGCCAACGATTTCAGCGGAGCGGTTGAGCTCCTGCAAAGCAGTATCAAGCAGATCAGATTCTCGACCTTTCAACGCCGACTGAAGCAACTCAAGACATCCAATAGCACCGGCTAGAGCATTGTTGAGTTCGTGCGCAATGACTGATGCAACAAGCCCCATGGAGGCCATCCGCTCCGTGTGAAGCAGTTGCGGCCGCAACACTTTCTCACTCGAAAGATCACGGATGACGCAAACGGTGTAGCTGCTGCCAACGTCACCCGGAGCCACGCTCACCCCAGTCGTGACATCAGCCATATTCGACCGCACAAAGCGAACCTCCTGACGACCAGGGATGCCGCCGGCACGGGCAAACTCCAACATCTTTGACAATGCCAGGCGATCCAAAGGGTGTGTCAAATCAGCGATTCGACATCCAATCATCGCCCCCTCATCTCTGGCGAAGATCTTAGTACCGGCAGGATTGACGAAGCGAACGACCCCCTGACTATCCAAAGTCAAGATGGCCAGTGGCGAGGACTCCCATGCCTGACGAGTAATCTGGTTGTTAACTTGCACTATCTACAAAAGATTCACAGAGCAGTCGACAGCATCAGAGGTGACAACCAAGATCCATTCGGTCGCGATAAGTATATTGGGCACCCATAAAGACTGATGGTGAAAACTCGCGTGATAAGCCACCTGGTGGCGTCAAAAAACGGGCACGCAGGCTCACAGAGCCAAGTTCTAACCGTCTACGTTCGCCGACTACTGAAACCGCACCTCACCGACAAAGACAATCAGCAACTGCAATCAGGACGATGGCCCTCTGAGGCGCAACTTACATAAGTAGCAATCTCAGACACCTCGATGCGAAATGGACCATCCGTGCCGTCTGCGATCATGATGCCGATTTCGTCAACCTTGCTTGGGGCTACTGATGGTAAGTCAAGTTTTCGGCCCCGCCATGTTGGCGAGAATGAGGAGTATGGCAAATACACATCGTGCCACTGCTGACTCTGAGGCGCCGTAAAGCCCGCACCATACGAAGCTGTTAAGCCCTGCGAAACGACAGGCTGCCGCAAGCAAAGTGAGTAGCTGCGTCCGTCACCTCGGACTCGTATCCGGATTCCAACTTCTTCAGTCGTGCCAAGCGCGAAGTGACTCGTGTCACGACGAACAGAAGAAAAGCCGCCACCATTGGTGTTGAGATCCCCTTCAAAAATCATGACGCCATCGACCAAGCTAAAGTCACCGGAAGATCTACCCCCCATTACACCGTCGAGAACGGTCCGCCACTTTAGCGACTCTTCAGAGCGCCGAAAGTCTGCAAGAAGCCGGGCGGGTGAATCTGGGGTCTCTGCCACTAAAATATCCGAGACTGCGGTTTCAAGACTAGCGTCAGCTGACCAACGAACTGGACTGCCGCTCGTCGATCAGGCAGCAGCACTAGCGGTTAAGAAAGCTTGAGATGAGCACCTTGGTAAGACTGCGTCCATCGCTTTAACAGCCAGGGAGACGCCGTGACGACTTTCATCAGCTCCCATAGATTCACAGACTCATCGCAATCAAGTTGCGGTCAGTTACTCGAGGGCGCTTTCGATCGCTTGACGCAATTCCTCAGCATCAGGTGAAACACCGGAAGGATAGAAGCCCAAGACTTCCCCATTCTTGCCAACTAGATACTTGCAGAAGTTCCAGCCAGGCTTCTTGCCGGTAGCACCAGTCAACTTGGAATAAACCGGACTTTGCGCGTCACCTGCTGTGTTCACCTTGGCAAACATCGGGAAATCGACGCCAAACTTGTTCGAGCAAAACTCGCGAATCTCAGCCGCCGTGCCTGGCTCCTGGCCGCCAAACTCATTGCTCGGGAAGCCCAGCACTGCAAAGCCACGATCCTTGAGTTCGCTGTGCAGCTTCTGTAAGCCGGCATACTGACGGGTGTAACCACATCGACTGGCGACGTTGACCATCAACGTTACCTTGCCGCGATAATCACCCAGGGCAACAGAAGCTCCCTCGAGGCTATCAGCGCTAAGCGAGTAGACGTCTTGGGCAGCAGCATCGTCGGCAGCAGCACTGTCGGCAGCACTGTCAGCAGCACTGCCAGTGGGTTCACCGCCAGTAGCTGCAAGCTTTTCGGCCGGCTGTGAGGTCGTGGTTGAGCTGGCGCTTGAGGAGCCGCAGGCCGTAAGGGTCAAGAGAAGGCCAACAAGAATAGAAGTCGAGTAGATTGGACGCATGGTTAGTCTGGGTAGTTATGGGCAGTTTCGCTAGCCATCGGCGACTGGATGCAGATTGGCCAGTTGCGACCCCAACATCATCAAAATTGCCGGGTGACGCGGCTATTCCAGTCATCGCTACCGAGCGACATGCCTGCATGCAGCTACCGCTCGGTAGCCATGAATGGCGCTGCCCCGTAACGATCCATCGATGCCAAAGGATCAGAATACCAGCGTGAACAACAGATCAATGCTAGTGACGTCGAGATCCTGATCATCCCAACTGATCTGCCGGATTTGCAGTTGCGTCTTGAGGTTGTGCGCCGCGTGGTAAGCGTTCATGCCAATTAAGGCTTCGGTCAGCTCAAGATCGTCGAGGCTAAAGGTCCCAGATTTATCATCAAAGCCTCGCTCCAACGACGAGAAGCGGACGACGAATCCCGGCTGCCATAAACCAGTTTTCTCAAGCGTATACGACGTCTGCACGTAGAAGCCGGTGTCTGAGTAATCAAGCGGCACGATGGCGCTGAATGCAGGCGCTAGGTTCGTGGGAACCGCATCTCCTTCACGACTCCAGAACTCAAGTTGGGCAGCAAATCCATCGCCTGATTTGAAACCACCGTAAACGTTGACTGTCTCGTAATCAGCGTCAGCAGCATTGTTCTGCGTTACCGTCAAGCCAGTGATCCAGCTAGGCTCGCCGACGCGAGCAAGGTCTCCTTCCGACCAATCCTCACTATTACCGCCGCTCCCAAAACTAGCCCCGACCGTAAAGGCCATATCTGTTGCATCGTTGCTTTGTGGTCGTCCCGCAGTGATCCCGGCTAATAGATCGGACGTCGCGCGACTATCTGTTCCATTGTTCATTGCGCCCGCATGCCAATGGAAGCGCCCATCCATGCCAAGACCTGTCACCAGCACGCCAGTTGCGCGACGGCCAGCAAACTCGCTAGTGGCGAGCGAACGAGAAGCCGTTTCAAAATCGGTATCGTTGGCACTGGTGTCAGCTGAAAGGCCCGAGCGCATCTTTTGCTGGCCGATCCGAACATGCACTGCGTCGTTAAATTGCCAGCCAACCCAGGCATCAATGAGATCGGCATTGCCTTCATCGCCACCCTGGGGATCGAACTGGATGAAGTAGGTCAAGCCATCGATGACTTGGCCACCGATCCGTAAGCGCGATTGATCGATCGACCAATCGCTGGTGCTGGTACCGTTGGGGTCGCCGGCACCAAAAAGGTTATTAAGGGTCGCTGCTCCAACCGGATCACCAGCTGGATTGTAACGGGCATCCACGTCGGACCAGCTGTAACCAGCTTGCAGCTGGCCACTGATGTTCATCGTCGCTTCGCCGTCTCGCGACGTGAAGCTAAGGCCGCGACCGAAGTCGTAACGGGCGCTGCTCAGCACACTGCTGAAGCTAGAGCCAGAGGTCGAAACGCTCTGATCGAGAGATTCGGAGTTCTGGGCAGCACCCTCACTTGCGAGAGTCAGAAGCACAGCCACTGGAACGAAGGAACGACGTAGCGATTGGTTCATAATCCACCTCTTTGGCGATTGCCGAGGACACCGATAATAGGGTGAGTTTGCGCCTGACAGCATAAATGCAAAGCCTAGCCGCTTCCCGGTTCTTCATCCTGAAATCGGCCATTAGGGCCATTCGATTGAGGGCTAAGGCTCTGAGCGCAGTCTCTAGCGCCACCAAACAGGGGATGAGACACGCGCTGTACACAGCGCGAGGCGACCCCACTTAAGGAGTCGCCTCGTGCTGAGATCTAGATCCTAATGGATCAGAACACGAGCGTGAACAGCAGGTCGACGCTAGTCGCGTCTGCATCCGCAAGGTCAGCGCTGACCTGACGGACCTGGAGTTGGGTCTTCAGGTTGTGCGCTGAGTAGTAAGCATTGACGCCAACGAGTGCTTCCGTCGTCTCTTCATCGCCCTGGGACTCTT
>CBFIIO010000044.1:0-35389 GCA_965662465.1 Planctomycetota bacterium
GTCACATGGACTAAGCGCCTCCCGGTGCATATACCTCGCTGGAAACACCCGTTCCCTTTCCGAACACGGCAGTTAAGCAGCCTGGGCCGATGATAGTGCTATGCGCGAAAGTAGGTTAGTGCCGGGTTATTATTCAACTGCCCCGTCGTCCATCAGGACGGCGGGGCTGTTTTCGTTTACGGGCCTTTGTGCTGCAGCCTGCGGCCTCTGAACAGGCTTTGTCAGCCTGCTCCTGTTGTCAGCAGATCCGTGATGAGGCTGTTCCGCATGGCCTTTGGTTCGCAGCCGAATGGCTGATGAATACCGTCTCGGATTTTGGCTCATACCTACTCAAGGTCGCTGGCTATCGTAATCCTTCGAATGAGCGACGGTTTGCGGATGCCTGGAGTTCCTGAAGCGCAGCAAGATCCAGTGCTGAAGCGCTATCCGCTGCGTCGCCAGCGCATTCCTATTGGCTCCGGACAAGTGTCGATTGTCATTCCCGATGATCGCGCATGGATGCGCAAAGGAGCTTGGGCTCCGGCTGTCTTACGCGGCAAGGAGCCTCCGTACTGGTGTCGCATTTGGCCAGCAGCTGTGTCGGTTGCGCGTCACTTAGCTCGCTTGGGCAATGCGAATCAGCCATCTTCGCTGCACGGTCTCCGAGTTCTGGACTTAGGTTGTGGGATCGGTCTCCCTGGCATCCAAGCTGCAGCCTTAGGAGCCAAGCTTTGCTCGGTCGATTTCGAGGCAGATGCGCTTCGCTTTGCCCAGTGGAACGCCGAGGCACAACCCAGCTGTGCGTTTGCGCCGACAATCCAGCAGGTCGATTGGTCACAAGGGATCGTGGCCGGCACCTTTGATTTGGTTTTGTTGTCAGACGTTTCCTACCACGAAACGCACCATGCACCGATTCGAAGGCAGCTAGACCAAGCCCTCGCTGTTGATGGTTGCGTCTTGCATGCAGATCCGGGGCGAGAGCTGTCGACGAGATTCTTAGAGCAGCTTGACCAAAGCTACGCGCGACTTGCGTGGCAGCGCCGTACGGCTTACCAAGATCAAGTAGCAGACGTTCGGTTGACGCTGTTGGCTCGATCACCAGAACAATTGGCTCGCTGGAGTAAAATTCTGGCGGTCCGAGATGACGTTACTCATGCTCCTTAAAGTCTGTGATCAAATCCGATAGCACAATGGTCGTAAGTCACTTCGTCGAAGGCATCGAAACCCGACACCCAGTAATGGCAGGATTGGCAATGGCGGAACTCGAGACGGCGGAAATGGGATCCGTAACAACATGAGCGTGCAACTTGAGAACGTCACGATTCGGTATGGCAACCACCTGGCCGTCGACGACTTGACCGTGACCTTTCAGCAGGGGTCGGTTGGTTTGCTTGGTCGCAATGGGGCAGGCAAGAGCTCTGTGCTCAAGGCACTGTTGGGTCTCGTTCGCCCAACCAGCGGCAAGATGCGCTTCTCCAACCTGTCTGCCGATGCTAGTGCTGCGGCAATTCGCGCGCATGTTGGCTACATGCCCGAGCGGGATGCGCATCTGCCGCAAGCGACTGGCTTCGACATGGTCAGTATGCTTGGCATGTTAAGTGGTTTGCCACGTCGTGACGCCTGGCGTCGTGCGCATGAGGTTCTTTACTTGGTTGGATTAGAGGAACAGCGGTACCGACCGGTTGCCGGCTACAGCGCTGGAATGCGTCAAAAAGCAAAGCTGGCTTCGGCATTGGTGCATGACCCCAGTGTTTTGTTCCTTGATGAACCTACGAATGGTCTCGATCCGGCTGGCCGGCGTGAGATGTTGGATCTTGTGCGCCAGATGAGCCGAGACCTCGGCAAGTCAGTTGTCTTCTCTACCCATATCCTGCAAGACGTCGAGGCAGTCTGTGATTCCGCTGTTGTATTGGATCGCGGTAAGGTTGTCGCGCAGGGCAATATCAACGATCTCACTTCCGGCGGGGAGCGCGAGTTTCGCCTTCGAGTAGAGGGTGCAGCCAGTGGCGCGGACAGGTCCGGAGTCACAGTGATGACGGCTTTAAAATCAACCTGGCGTACCGCATCGCTTGGCGACGGTCGTTACTCCGTATGGTTGCCTGAGGGGCAGGATACCTCGGCAGTATTTTCAGCTGTTCGCGAGGTCGGCGCATGTGTGCGCAGCCTGGCTTTAAAGCGACGCTCTCTCGAAGACGTATTCCTGACTGCCGTCCGTGGCTCTGAGGAAGCACAATGAGCCAAGCCCATCAATATCGTCCGCTTGAATGTGAGCGCGTCTCGGGCATTCGTCGACTATGGCCATTGGCACGGCAGGAAATGATGGGGTTGTTCCGATCCAAATGGGGGGTCGCGCTCTACTTCATCTGCTTGTTCCCAACGTTAGCCCGCCTAGTGATGCTGATGATCATGTTTGGCGTCGTCGATTTCGGCCCCCGGTCGATGCGGGGTCGCCTAACCGGGAACTTGCCACCTGGGATGGATCAGATGAATCCCGAACGCGCCGCTTTCTATTTTGAAGGCGCACTCAGCACGATGCCGGGAATGATCTTCTTTCTGCTGCTGACCTCTGTTGTCGTGTCACGGTGTATCGCGCGTGATCGAGCGACGAACGCACTCGAGCTGTATTGGACGCGGGGGATCTCACCTTGGGGTTACGTGTTTGGGAAGTGGCTAGGGGGATTCTTGATCACAGCAAGTGTGACAGTGTGTATGCCGCTGCTGTTGTGGATTAGCGCCTGCTTCTTGGCTGAAGATTGGGCGTTGATGATCGATACGCTGCCGCAGTTTATGATCGGCCTTCTGGGCATCGCGATGATGACAGCGATCTGGACTGCAATTGGAACTCTGATCTCTGCGATCGCGCCAAGCGCCAATTTGGCAACGGTGATTTGGAGCATGTTGGTTGTTGGCAGCTCCGCTGCAGGCTTTGTGATGTCACGCGCACTTGGTGAGAGATCGCTGCAGTCTTGCTTGTCTTTTTGGGATGCTGGTCGCGTGATTGTGCGAAGCATTGCAGATCTTCCGCAGCGTGATGTTTCGGTTGGCGGAGCCTACTTGATGCTCGCTTCGCTGTTTGTCGGTTTGCTGTTGTTTGCCAGGAGACGAATGCGCGTCGTGGAGGCTTTGCAATGAGTAGTCCTGACGCATTGGTCTTGCAATTCGACGGGGTTACCAAATGGTATGGCTCAGTCGCTGCCCTTCTTGACGTTTCTTTTCATGTTGGCAACGAGGTTGTTGGGCTAGTCGGTAAGAACGGAGTTGGCAAGTCGACACTGATGAAGCTTGCTGTCGGTTTGCTCAACCCAAGTCAGGGAGCCGTGCGTGTCTGTGGCTTTGATGCGACCACCCGAGAAGCACGTGCACGGATTGGCTTTTGTCCGGACGTCGATCGCTTATATGAGCCGTTGTCAGGAGTGAAGTTTGTCTCCTGGATGCTGCGCTACCACGGGGTCGGCGCCCGCGATGCGAAAGCTCGCGCAGTAGAGATTTTGACTGAGCTTGGCCTAGCAGAAAACATGCATCGGCCGATTCGAGAATACAGCAAAGGAATGAGGCAGCGAGTGCGGCTTGGTCAGGCTCTCGCACACCGGCCTCAGTTTATCTTGCTAGATGAGCCGATGACGGGTCTTGACCCAGTTGCTCGTGCTGAGTTGTCAGAACTGATCCGTAAACTTCCGCAGCGTGGTGTTGGTGTATTGGTGTCCAGTCACGTGTTGCACGAGCTCGAAGCCGTTGTCGATCGTGTTGTTTTGGTTCATCAAGGTCGAATGCTTGCAGACGGCAAGATCGATGAGTTGCGTGAGCAACTGCCAGAGCGGCCTCATCGCATCCGGCTCCGAGGTGAGCGCCTAAGAGATCTTGCTAGCCAGTTGGCTAGTTGGCCAGAGGTTGAAGGTGTCGTGTTCCGTGACGAGGCACTTGAGGTCGCCTTGTCCGGATTTGGAACCTTCTACGATCGCTTTACGGAGCTTGCCAGCTCTTGGCAAGGCGGCGTTCACGAACTAACCCCACTCGATGACGACCTGGCCGCCGTCTTCGGATATCTCGTTGAGTAGTGCGATGATCACTTCCGCTGATTCAGCTGACGGGGCCTCTGGCCAATCTACGCGTAGCCCGCAAATGCTTGGGTCGATCGCAACGTTGCTAGAGTCTGCCCGGCAGACGTTCGCAATGCTTTGCTATCATCGCATTCTGTGGCGCGCACCTATTGGCTTGCTGATAATGGGGCTGCTGGCATTTTGGTTAGCAAGTCGAGCCGATGGTAGAACCAACGGCTACGACCTCTACTGTGTGCTCTGCTGGTGGGGGCTTGGCACAGTGCTGGTGCCGTGGATCACCTTGTTCCTTGGCGTCCAGGCAGTGCATGGAGAGTTAGAAGATCGCACCAGCCAATACCTGTTCCTGCGTCCTGTCCATCGCATTCCATTGCTGCTTGGCAAGTGGCTTGCAATCAGCCTAGTCACCAGCGTCCTGTCCTGCTGTGCTGCTGCCGTTTTGTTTGCTGCTGTTGGAGCACACGACGAGTTGTGGCCAGATGGGCGTGAACCATCGCTACTGCTGTCGTTTTGCATTGTGCTCAGCTTCGGGGCGGTGGCATATGCTGCAGTCGCTGTGTTCTTGGGAGCGACATTCCGACGACCGTTAGCCTGGGCTGCGTTCTTTGTGGTTGGCTTGCAGATGCTCGCCGCCAATCTCAAGGTTTCCGCTGGGATGCGTCAGTTGACGATTACTGATCCGCTGCGTCGCATGGTCTTGGACTTGATCGAGCCTGGGCGTGAACTGGCTAGATCATTGTGGCCAGCCGAACGTAGTGAGGCATTACTCGCAGAATTTGCAACTGGCGCCTTTGATCTCAATTTTGGCAGTCCGCTTGTCAGCTTGTTGATACTGACGGTTGTGTGTCTGGTGCTCGGAGCCTACCGCTATTCGCGCACGGAATACGAATCGAGGAGTCGTGATTGAGCAGCGGCGAGACAATGCGTGGAACCAGTTTGCTATTGCCTGAGGAGGTACGCGAGCACGAGGCTTTGCTGTCGCAGATTGCTTGGTTCAATCGCCTGCGCCTGCTGGTCGCTGCTGGCGTTATTTGGCTATGCGCACTAGCGACGCATGTCTTTCTGCTGATTGACAACCCTTGGCCGCTTTACATGTTGGGCGCCGCGATCGTTTGTGTCGACGGGATCTACATCCTCTGCTACCGAAGATTGCAACGAAGTCGGCTGACATCAGTTCGTCGTCACGTCTATCTGCAGATTGGTGTCGACATTGGGATCTTGACGGCGCTGCTGCACTTTTCCGGCGGCATTACCAATCCGTTAGCGTTGTTCTATCTGTTCCACGCGTTCATTGCCGCGTTGGTCTTGTCTGTCAGGGCTGCGGTGGTGGTGGCGTTTGCCAGCATGATGTTATTACTCGTGCTTGGCTTTGCCGAACGTCAAGGATGGTTGGTTCATTATGCACTCAAGGTCGGCTTATTTGATCTCTACACAATCGAACCGTTAGGTCTTTGGCTCTTAGTCTTTGCCTACGTCACTACCCTTGCGTTCTCGATCTACTTTATTTCGACGGTGCTTACACGATTGAGGCGGCAAGAAGGAGAGCTGCTTCGCATGGGGGGGCATCTTGCGCTGAGTGAGAAGCTAGCGTCTGTCGGCACGCTTGCAGCTGGCGTTAGTCACGAGATCAACAACCCTATTGGCGTCATCAAAAACAAGGTGAAGATCCTCCGCTATCGCGTCGAGGACGAGGATGATAAAGGCCAATTGTTGAGCGAGTTGGATGTCGTTGATAAACACGTAAAACGAATCGCCAAGATTACGGACGGGCTTCTTCAGTTCTCCCGTGAGACTCCGTTTGAACTTCGCCCGCTCGATCTCCAAAGACTGATGCGTGAAGCTGCAGACCTCGTGCGGGTGCCGTTCCAAGCAGCCGAAGTTGAACTCAAGGTTGGAACCACGATCCCTGACGATGTTGTGGTCAAAGGATCAAGCAATCATCTGCTGCAGGTACTGATCAATATCTTGCTCAATGCAAAGGACGCATCTCGCACAGATTCGATTGTTGACCTCTCATGCTCACATGCCGGGCAAGAAGTCTTGCTCGAGGTCCGCGATCATGGACAAGGCATCAAGCCCGAATTGCTTGAGAAGGTCTTCGATCCATTCTTTACTACGAAGGATGTCGACAAGGGCACAGGTCTTGGCCTAGCGATCAGCCATGGCATTGTTGCGAGGCATGAGGGGCGCATCGAAGTCGATAGTGAGGAAGGTCTTGGCACATGCTTCCGCATTGTCTTGCCAGGCTTTGTTCCCAACGATTCGCGAAACTTTTGACGCCGCACCAGTTGTGATGTGAAAAGCTGTGGACAACTACAGATAGTTGTCGAGAGCCAAGAAGTGCTTGGCACATAGGATTTGCGCCGCTATTCTCTCGACCGTGTGTTGGGTGGTCGCCTAGGGAGGGACCGACAGCACGGGTCGCTCGAGCTAGGCACTCGGGCGGCCTGACTCTGGTCGCCTTGTTCTTAGACTCTTTAAGCAGTGCGCGACTGACGTTGCGGAAGGTTTGGGGCCCGGGAGGTCCCCATGCCAGGAATTGCTTAACGAAGAAACGAGCGAGGTCCTGAGAGTTCTGGGCGCCGCCGGCTTGTAATAGAGCGGGCGGCGCTTTTTTGTGGCCGCTTGGCAGCGCTGCTCCTTGTCGCGGCTGGCGATTGCCGTCTGCAAGGGCGTATTGCCCTAGGTAGCCAGGTTAACGCCATGGACCACTATTTTGGTGGTTGTACTGGTGAGCAGGCTGGCTCGGGTAAGGCATGCTTGGGAATGCATGTCTCGACAGGATCTCCAGAATTTCAAATCGAGACAAAGTCGTTGCCTGGAGCGACTCTGGTCCCGCAGGCCGCCCATATCCGCGGTGCGAACAACATGCCCAATTGCCGTTGGTTTCGACGCAATCACCTTAATGTGTTCCAAGTAATGCATCTGTGTTGCGGCCGGGATGCTCGGAATGAGTTCGTCCATGCCTGTAATGCAACAGGCCTCTGAGTGTGGTGCGCCTCTCTATTGCGCATTAGCGATGCACAATTGTTGTAGACCGGAATTGTGATGGCTGACACACCGCTTGCGCTTCAGGGTCTGCTTGCGCGCTTGTGTCGGTACCATACAATTAGTTCGTAGTGCGTCTATCTGTAGGCGTTGTCTACCGCTCCTCTTTCTCTCCTCTCAAAAACGGAAACCATGCAACATAAGATTGCCATTGCGATTCTTCTTGGTGCTGGTGCGCTGCAAGCTCAGTGCGCTACCTCAAGCCCGCAAATCCGCAGCTTCGACCCTTGGGCCGCTAGCTTCTATTACTTCCCAGCAGCCGGCGAAACTCTCAACCAGTACCTCGACCTAACGGTCGACGCACCTGTGACGGTTTCGGCGATGCAATCAACCTGCTACAACCAGTTCGCTGCTGGTGGCACCACGCCTCCTGACCAGCAGGGCAATGTTGCTGAGGTTCGTATCTACACGACTCCAACGACGCACATCGGTGTTGAGTCTACGCCAGCGAGTTGGACGCATGTCGCCACTGCGGAGATGACTATCGTTGCTTGGAACGGCGATTCCACGATCCAAAACTTCAAGGATCCGGTCTCCAACCTCCCATCTCCTTTCGTGCTGCCAGCCGGCACTTACGGTTTCTGTATTGAGTACATCCCAACGGATTGGAGCGGAACTGTTTTGCTCCCGCAGACCAACGTGCCACTCCTGAACCCAGGTCAGCTATCCGTCATTGGTGTTGACCCGGGCCTCAACTACCCGGTGGAGCTCGCTTCTGACGAGTTCATCACGATCGGTGCAGGTGGCATCCAAGCTGGTGCTTGGCAGGTCGTCGATCCGCTTACCGGTGCCTTGGGTCCGAACCCAACGATCGTCGGAGTGTTGACCGACCAACCAAACCTTGGTTTCGACTACACGGCCGATCCAAACGCTGGCACTTCCGCTTCGGTTGGCCCGGGTTGCTACAACAGTCCGTTCATGCTCCACGAGGTGATCCCTGCTAACTCGGTCATCGACCTCGTCAACACCTCCTACACGATGGCCCTTACGCCGTCCGCCAACGGTGGTTTCTACACGATCAGTCAAGGCGGCATCCCTTACTTGCCACCACCGGCTAGCGCAACCAACCTGACACAGGGTGGCACGGCTGCCGTTCCGGTTGCCAACTCGTCGGCTAGCCTTGACGATTGCACCTTCGACCACACGTTGCTGAGCCCGCTGCCAGTGCCGAGCCCAGGTGGCAGCCTTCAGGCTACTCACATTGGCATCAACTCGAACGGCAAGTTGTACTTCGACACTGCTGCTCCAACGGACACGTCGTTTAACTACAACGGTTCAAACTACGGCAGTCTCGCCGATTTCGCGGACCTCCCTTACCCGCAGTGGTGCGTCTTCAACACGGACTTCGATCCGAGTGTCGGCGGCGACATCTACGTCATGGAGCCGAGCCCGAACTTTGGCGGTGTCATGATTTGGTGGGACAACGTTCCTAACTGGCCAGCGGTTGCTGGTGTCACCAACAGCATGTCGATTGAGTTCACTGCTGATGGCTCGGTTGGCAACATTGCCTTTGGCGGCGCCCTTGCCAATGATGGTGGCGGCAACGACGCGATTGTCGGCTTTAGCGCTGGCAACGGCGAGCCAATCGGTGGCGCAATCGATTGGTCGGCTATCCCGGCTGCTCCAGGTGCACAGCTCTCCGGTGACGGCTCGTCCGCTCCGACCTTGGACCTGAGCGCTCGTCCGGTTACAGGAACGACGTTTGACTTCGTCCTTGGTAACCTGCCCGATCCTTTGGCTCCGGGTATCCCGCGTCTCGGTATCTTCGCTTTGTCCTCGACCGCATTCCCGCTGCCGGGTGGTCTTGACCTTGGTGTTATCGGTATGCCTGGTTGCCCGCTTTACATCGGCGCTAACCCGATTGTTTTGACCGGCATTGAGAACCCTGCAGCGCCAGGCGATATCCGCCTGTCCTTCACGATCCCAGCTGGAACGCCTAACCAGAGTCTCTACATCCAGGGCTTGGCACAGAATGCTGTTCTGCCGCCGAACTCCTTCGGATTCACGATCTCGAACGGCGTCTGCTGGCAAGTCGGCTCGCTCTAATCGAGTCCCGATTGGAACCGGGTGCTTGCTTTAGGCAGCATCCGGTAACCTCTGGGCCTCTGCCGAATGGCGAGGCCTAGCAGCGCGCAGCATTTTTGCGCGCTATCACGCTTAGGTTCGTGAGGCCACTCCCGTCATTTGGGAATAGGTCTGTCTCCGCTTGACGCGCTAACAGGCAAGTCGAAGAGATGTTGGCCACACTCTTGTTGTCGCAAGATCTCGATGGGAGATGGTTCGCTGGCCAACGAAGACCCTAATCAAGGGTCGCTGGGGCGGGCAATTCACATTGGCTGGGCGGCTTGTCTTGCAAGTATCCGTTCCACTAGGAAGGCATGGCCTACGCTGGCTGGACCGTTTGACAGTCCGGGAAGTCTGGTGTCCGGGCTATCCGTTTGCGTCATGATTGCTTCGTCATGGCGTTGCGCAGAGAGGGGCGCAAACAAACAAAGCCCCGTTTCAGGACGTTCAGCTGGTGAACATTCCTGATGACGAGGCTTGTTGGGGCGAGCGATCGCGTTGCCGCTTTCGCTCCGGCGCAGTCGTTTGGCTAGAGCTTTACGTTGGTGATCTCATCAACATTGAAGTCGTAGCTGAACTCTTCGTCGACGTTGATAAGGCGACCTGTTCCCTTGAACTCGTTGAAGATGATTGCGCCCGACATCGAGCGGCCACCTTCAAGTGATAGTTCTACCCAGTCGGCTTGACGGGCGTTCATGAGGAGATCGTAGACTTCGTCGCGCGTAGGGCGTGCGGCTTGCCGTGTAGACATTGTGTTTTGCTCCTGCAGCACCCTTGACCGTGGTGCCGCTGGTGAAATGTGTCAGCCTTTCGGCTGTTTTGAATGAAATAGTTGCTGGGGGAGGCGGGCTTGGGGCCCATTTTACTGGCGACGGCTCAAGGAGTCAGCGGGCATGATTGTGTCAGATATTTCTCGGCGAGATGCCGAGCGGACTGTGTCACCATCAAACTTGGAAACCGGAGCCGTCAAATAGTAGTTCTCGTCAGGCTCCGCTCTCGGCTGAATGGGGGCCTGCTGAGGGGCTATCCCCGATGGCACCGCTTATTTCAGCCTGGATTAGAAATCGTGACCAGGACTCGAACTGCGACTGAGTTTGCCACAGATTGGCAAACTCGACAAGGTGCCTAAACCCTCCCTGTAGCTTCGATACCTCCCGGATCCCTACCATCTCTCTTGCGGTCTGCAGCGGAAATGGGAAGTCGATGCTGTAGGCCAGTCCGGCGTGAACGGCGCCAACTTCGGTGCTGTCGTCATTGATTAGCCCAAGTAGCCTCGGAGCAGGGACTTGGTTGGCCTGGGGCAGCACCAGTTCTTCGCAGAGTTCGCGGCCAAGGGCCGCGGCAAAGAAAGCTCGAGCTTCGTTTGCTTCAGATATGTCAGATTTCGCGGTTGGTGCTGTTTTCACATCGATCGGCTCGATGTGCCCACCGAGTCCGACCGACCACGAGTTATGTAGGCGGGTCTCGCCACCTTTTTTGGTGCGTTGGACCAGGAAGACGCCACGGTCTGCAGGCTGCCCTGCTGGTGACCAGTCGCCACACCGTAACATGCAGTAGGGGATCAGCTGCTTCCACGAGGGATTGCTTTCCGCTTCCTCGCGGTCGACAAAGCGACCTCGTCTGCGGGCCTCTGCTAAGAACGAGTTGGTGTCGTGGAGCCGGTGGTAGCCTTGCGGCCAAACACCGTCAAACAGCGTGTCCCGATCGACGACGAAGACCTGAGCCCGTATTGTCACGTTGGCTCAGTCCTTCTTCTCGTTGGAGCCTTTACCTAGTAGGTTCCGCAGGCTGGCCAGTGATGTCGCTTCGCCCTTATGGCTAAGCTGCTCGGCAACTTCGCGTTCTGGCTCGATGGTGTAGACGCGCTGCTTGCCGCCGGAGCGACGATTGCCGCGATCTTCACGCGGGCCTCGACGATCATCGCCACCGTCACGGCCGCCACCAGGTGCGCCACGTCGGCCGCCACCCATACCCGGTCGGCCTGTGCTAGCACCTGGGCGACGTCCTTCTTGTCCTGGTTCGCGCGGTCCCGAACGTCCACCACGCTGGCCGCCGCCGCGTTGCCCGCCGCGCTGGCCGCCGCGCTGGCTACCTGAGCGACCTCGGCTATTTTGTTGATCCATTCGTTCGCCAACCGTCGGCAGGCGCCCTTCCACGAGGTGCCTCGGCTTATGCATGCTGAGCGAGATTTTGCCCTTGGCTTGTTCGACGCCGAGCACCCAAACGGTGATCACTTCGCCGACGCGCAGCATTTGATCTTGGTTGCGCAGTCGACTTTGTGGGATCTGTGAAATGTGGACCAGTCCATCTTGGCCGATGCCGAGATCAACAAAGGCACCAAACTCTGTCAGGCTGGCGACGCGGCCCTTGAGCTCCTTGTCTTGGTGAAGGTCGCTCAGGGTGTGTACGCCTTCGTTTGCTGAGGCGAGAAGTTCGCCGCGGGGGTCTTCGTTGGCGTGACCCATCAGCAGCAGCACGTCAATGACTCGGGGTCTTGGCCACTCGTCAGAGATCACCTTGTCGAGGTCGGTATCACGAAGATTCTTGCCGATCATATCGCTCGGCTGTTCGCCTCGCGCCTCCGCTGCGGCCTTTACGAGCGCGTAGTCGTCGGGGTGGATCGGTGTTGCATCGAGGGGCTCATCACCGCCGGTCAGGCAAACGAACGCTGCGATGTTACGCCAGCACGCTTCGTTGATGCCCTCAACACCTTTCAATGCTTCACGGCTTTGGAAGCCACCATGTTGCTTGCGGTGTTTGATGATCGCCTGTGCGCGTTCGTGACCGAGCCCAGGAACCATCTGTAGGACTTCGGCAGGAGACGTATTTAGATCGCAGCCAACTTCTGCAATACAGGACGACTTCACTCGCCCTAGTTCCCGCTGCAGTGTGCCTTGGTGCACGTCATCCAGGGTTTGGCCTAGGCCAAGCGTGCGCACTTCCATGCGCGCCAACTCAAGCAGGGGGTCTTGCAGGCGACGACCAAGCGAGATGGCCGTTCGCACACCGACTTCGACCCCTGGAATCGCTTTTTTGCCAGTGGTGCTGGTCGCGTAAATCGTGGAGGCAGCTTCGTCGACGGGGACGATCATTGGCAGAGGCGTTTCGCCGAGGGCTTCACGTAGCTTGGCCACGACCTTTTCACTGCCAGCTTGCCGGCGCCCATGCGGAACGGCGACAGCTTTTGGTTCGTTGGTTTTGATCAACTCCGCCAGCAGCCCGATTGCGCCGGTTTTTTGCTCATCATTGTCCGTCGGCAGGGTCTTGTGCTCGCCAACTGACCCGTCTTCGTTGAGGACTGCGACCCAGATGGCTTTGCCGCTTGTCCGCAGTGCCATGACTTTCTTGGCCCCCAAAGGTGGGGCTAGCAATTGCGAGCGTAAGTTGCGGCCGTAGGTGCGCATCGCTTCGCGGTCGGCTTTCTCTTTGAGGCGACGGCGAACGTCTTTGCCACAGAGGTCTTGCAGGCTGCGGGCAGCGTTGTCGAAAATTAGATCGTAGAAGTCGCCGAGCTGGGTGCCGGGAACGCTGTCGGCAGCGTGGATCTCACGAAGCAACTTGCGATGGCGGCCATGCTGCAGCGTAAGCTCAAGAGTCAGAATCTTTTCACGCTCGGCTTTTCGAAGCGCCAGCATTCGGTTCGACGAGATTCGATTGATAGGCTCGGCGAAGTCGTAGAACTGCTTGTTCTTGCCGCCGTCACCGTCGGGGTTTACTGGCTTGGCGCGCAAGATGCCGCGGCGTAGATCTTCGCGGAAGCGTCGTCGCGTAGCTGGGTCGTGAATGATGCGATCGGCTAGGATGAGAAGTGCTCCTTCGAGAACTGCTTCCACCGTTGGCAAGCCGTTTTCGGCGGACACGTAGGGCTGCGCTAGTGTCGCGAGATCGACATCCGGGACGGGTTTGGCATCCGGCGCAGGCTTTGCTTCGGCGGCTGGTTCGTCTGCGGCGACAGGTTCGACTAGAGGGGCTTCCGCTGCGGCTGGCGTTGCGGCAGCTGCGGCTGGCGTCTCAGTCGCTGAAGTCTCTGCTGCCGCTGCCTCTGCTGCGGGTGCCTCTGCTGCGGGTGCCTCTGCTGCGGGTGCCTCGGCTGCGGGTGCCTCGGCGACTGGCGTATCTGCGTCGCTGCTTGCGGCTTCACTGGTAGCAGTTGCGTCTGCTGCACTTTCAGTGTCGTCCGCAGCTGGAGCACTTGGTGTGCTTGCATCGGTTGATGCATCAGCTTGGCCAGATGTCGTGCTGTCTGCAGTCGAGCTTTCAGGTGCTTCGCTTGTGGGGGCTACAGCTGTCGTTACCTCTGCTGCCGAAGCCTCTGCTGCCGAAGCCTCAGCTGCGGGAGCCTCAGCTGCGGGAGCTTCTGCTGCCGGAGCTTTGGCCTTAGGGGCTCTTCGCTTTCTTGGTTCCGGCTTAGGTTCCGGTCGCGGCTGTGGCACCGTTTCGATTGCTGCATCGCCAAACTGCCGATGTTGGATCGCGAGCGCCAATGGTTGTAGGCCCTTCTCCTCCATCTGCATTGCGATGCCACGCCGGCGTGGCCGCATCGATTGATAGTAATCGTCGAGCAAATCCTGGTCGGCCGTCATGGCCAGCGTCGCTTCGAGTTCGGGCGTCTTTCGTCCGCGCTCCTCTGCTTGCTCTAGGATTTTGACTCGACGTTGCTCGAGTTCGTTCAGTAGATGCAGTCGCTCAGCAATCGCAACGAGTCGATCTTCATGGAGGTCTCCGACCTCGTGTCGACGGTAGCGTGCAAGGAAAGCCGGGGTGGCGTTCTGCTCAAGTAAAACGACAGCTGCCGCGATGGATTCGGGGAGACTGTCAAACTCTGCACAGAGACGATCGATGGTGGCTTGTGATGCCATGTTGTTGGTTTGCGCCGGGGGAACGAGTGGCGATTAGGCCGACCAAGATAGCAACCGAAGTGCTCAGGTGGTCCGCGTTTGAGTGACAAATTGAGAAACCCATGCAACAGATTGCTGTCTGAGTCAGGTCGAGGTTGCTCCTGTTCGCACAAACCAGCAACATCCGCACCTGTGACAGAAGCCGTGGACCTGACCAAAATCGAGCGCATTTGGATTCGTACCCCTAACTGGTTGGGGGACTTTGTCATGGCTACTGCGACCTTTGCACGCATCCGTAAGGCCTTTCCAAGGGCGCATGTGACAGCCGGGATGCGCCCTTATCTGCGTGATCTGGCCAGTGGCAGTGACTATTTTGACGATATTGTGGATACCCCGCGCGGCGGCGGTCTGACAGGTCTTTGGCGGCAGGTCCGGGAGATGAAGCGGGGACGTTTTGACCTGGCTGTGGTGCTGCCCAACTCCCCAGCGACCGGTTTGGTTCCATTTCTGGCACGTGTGCCGCTGCGGCTTGGCTACCAGCAGGGGCGTCCTGGAATGATGAATATCGGCGAATCTGCCGACGTTAGGCGGCATTGGTGGCAGCGGCGGAGTGGGCCGCGGCGCCATCCGAACCCGATGCCTGACTACTACCACCAACTCCTCGATCATTTGGGGCTACCGCCGGGAGGCACTCACCCGGAATTGGCCGTGCTGGATGAAGATGACCGCTGGGTCGGCGAGCACTTGGTTCGCTTGGGTATTTCGCCGGAGCAGAAACTGTTGCTGTTGGTCGTGGGCGCCAATTACGGTGCGAGCAAATTGTGGATGCCGGAGCGGTTCTCGGCGATCGCCCGCCACTTCCAGGAAAAGCACGGGATGCGAGCCTTGGTTCTGGTTGGGCCAGCCGAGATTCCATTGGGAGAGCGGATTGCCAAGGCCGGTGAGGCGATTGCGTTGACTCAACCAGTTTTGCCGCTGAGCGCCCTGAAGGCGCTGGTGCGTCGGGGTGCGCTGATGGTCACTGGAGATACGGGCCCGCGTCATCTCGGGGTAGCCTTCGATTTACCGGTAGTTTGCCTGATTGGTCCGAATGATCCCAATTACACAAACTACTGCATGGAACACACCAAGTTGATCCGTAAGGATCTCGAGTGCTCGCCATGCCAGCGCAAAATCTGTCCCCTCGGGCACCAGCGATGCATGAAGGACATCACCGTTGAGGAAGTGGCGTTGGCGGGGGAGCAGTTGTTGGGTTTACGCTAAGAGCCCGCACAGCAGGATTGTCCGGTGGCACCTGATTGAAGCCTGCTGCTGGGTTCCATCCTGGGAACGAAACGGTTCAGGGCCAGCGAGCTGGTAGCGAAGGCCCAGCAATATTGGGCTTCGTAGCAGTGAATGCAGCGGTCCTCCCGTCCTGTGCGGTTACGTTACGCGGGTTCGGTACTATAGTTGCCCAGTCCCCCCAATGTCTGAAGGCCCTTTTTTCCTAGTTGTAAGCCACGACGATAAAGCCGAGACCCATGCGTTCCACAAGGACGTGGTAACCATCGGGCGATCGCGTGAGTGTGACCTGTTTCTGCCCGATCGCTTGATCTCCCGCATCCACTGTCGGGTAGAGCGGCAGGACGGTGTCTTTGCGCTTGTTGATGCCGGTGCCCAGAATCCAGCGAAGATGCATGGCCGGCCGGTTCTGCGCACCGAAATCAAAGTTGGTGATTCTTTCTCGCTCGGCTCCTACGAAGTTTCGTTAAGTGTGCCAGCCGTTGAGGGCGCGTCAGTAGATGAAACGCGGCCAGGCGCGGATATGTCGCGCGGGGCACAGGATCTCGTCGCGTTCTTGCAGATCGCGCGTGCGCTGAACGAAGAGCAGGATCTGGCGCGCTTACTGACCCAGATTGTAGATGCTGGCATCAGTATCTGTGGTGCCGAACGCGGGTTCTTGCTGTTGCCTCAGGGAGAAGAGCAGTCCGTGGAAGTTGCGCGCAATTTTGCGCAAGAAGAGGTGCTCTCACCAGAGTTCAAGATTTCTCGAACGATCGCGTCGCGAGTCATGCTGACCGGTATCCCTGAGTTGACGACCAATGCTCAGGAAGACGATCGCTTTAGAGATCTGCAGTCGGTCGCGGATCTGCGTTTGCGCAGCGTGCTGTGTATTCCGATCCACATCAAGGACGAGGTCGTTGGAGTCATCTACGTCGACAATCGCCTGCAGCAGCAAGTGTTCCAAGAGCGTGAGAAGATGCTCTTGATGTCATTGAGCGATCACGCCGCGACCGCGATTGTGAATGCCCGTTCGATGGATCAATTGCGTGCCAAGCAGTTTGAGTTGCAGGCGGCGCTCGACCGAGTGGACCAACTCAACGGTGCGCTAAAGGGGCAGTTGCAGGAGACAACCAGTGAGTTGTCGCAGATCCGCGAAGAGATCAGCGGCCTCGGCCAGCGTAGTCGTTACGAGTATAAGCAAATCATTGGTGCGGGTTCCGCGATGCGCGCAGTGTTCGCGCTACTCGATAAATACATCGATGCTGAGGATCCAGTGTTGGTGACTGGCGACAGTGGCACCGGTAAGGAATTGGTTGCGCGGGCCATCCATTTCCATGGGCAGCGTTCGGCGATGCCGTTCGTTAGCGAGAATTGTGCAGCGTTGCCCGAATCGCTCTTGGAAAGCGAGTTGTTTGGCTTTGTTCGAGGAGCATTCACGGGAGCCACTGCCAATAAGAAAGGTTTGCTCGAAGCTGCTAGCGGCGGCGTCTTATTCCTCGACGAGGTCGGAGATATGACGCTTGATTTGCAGAAGAAGCTGCTGCGAGTCTTGCAAGAAGGGGAGGTGCGACCACTTGGTAGTCAGACCACCATCAAGGTCGATGTGCGGCTGATTTGCGCAACAAATCGTAACCTCGAACAGATGGTGCGAGAGGGAGGGTTCCGCGAAGACCTCTACTACCGCCTTGCTGTATTGCCTGTGCATTTGCCTCCGCTTCGTGACCGCAAGGAAGATGTCCCGCAACTAGTCATGAGGTTCCTTGGAGATCTCCATCGGGAGTCGCAAGTCAGGGTGCGTGTGTCTCCTGATGCCATGGAAAAGATTGTTGGCTACAGCTGGCCTGGAAATGTGCGTGAGGTGCAAAACGAAATTCGTCGCGCAGCGATTTTATGCGACGGCATCATCCTCGAATCACATCTGAGCAATCACGTTCGTGAAGGTCGTCGTGGTCCCGGCGCAGTGCCAGCAGATGATTGTCTGGTGCCTTCCGAACATGGGACGACTCTCCCTGAAATGGTGCGGGATCTTGAGATTCGGGAGATTCAAAAGTCGTTTGATCGGGCGCAGGCAAACAAGAGTCGCGCGGCAGAATTGCTTGGTTTGTCTCGCTTCGCTTTGCAGCGCAAGCTGGAAAAATACCAACTCGATTCGAGCGGGCGTCCGTTGCCCGATGCTGAGGGCGTAAAGCAACCTGATGGTGATTGATGACTCCTATTGTGGCAACGGCAAGAATGAGTCGAATCTACCTGTCGGTAGCAGAGTAGGGCGTCGTTGGGCAAGTCGCCTCTTCCGGGCGAGGACGAGGAGCCTTAATTATGCGATGATGGGCAAGCGGTGACGAACTTCGACCAACCCTTTCAGGACTACGAACTACTCGATCGCGTCGGAGCCGGCGCGATGGGGACGGTGTTCAAAGCGCGTCACAAACGCCTTAACCGCATCGTCGCCCTTAAGGTACTGAAGCCATCATTGGCTCGTGACAAGCGCTACGTAGAGCGCCTGCGTCGTGAGGCTCGGATTGTCGCATCACTCAGTCATGCGCACATTGTGGCTGGATATGACCTTGGTGAGGAGGGTGGCTATCACTTCTTCGTGATGGAGTTCGTCGAGGGGAAATCGCTAAGGCAGCTCTTGAACGAGTGGGGCATGTTCTCAGAGGGCTATGTTTTGCGCGTGGCGCGAGAGACGGCCTTGGCCCTAGATCACGCCTACCAGAGAGATGTTATCCATCGTGATATCAAGCCTGGCAACATCCTGATTGATGAAGTTGGCAAGGTGAAGCTGACCGATATGGGCCTCGCGAAAGGGCCAGCTGACCTGGCTCTGACGCGCGACGGAGCAACGGTCGGAACTCCGATGTACATTTCCCCTGAGCAGGCTCGCAACCCGCAAGACGTCGACGTTCGCAGTGACCTTTATTCGCTCGGGGCGACGCTCTATCACATGGCGACGGGCGTGCCGCCATTTTCAGGCGACACCATGGCAGCGTTGATAACCAATGTGCTCAACGAGAACGTAGTGCCGCCCGACGAGGCGAACTCGGCTGTGTCGCTCGGCATGTCGTTGGTTATCCGCAAGTTGCTGGCGAAAAACTTGACCGTTCGCTACCAAACGCCGCGTGAGTTGCTGGATGATCTCGATCTCATTGAGAAGTCGCAGCAACCAGCGGTCGATGCTGGCAGGTTGGAGGCTCGGAACCATGAGTCTAGCCGTTGGGCGCGCATTGTTCTGGTTGGGTTGTCGATGGTTTTGATGGTCGGTGGTGCGTTGTGGATCGGGCAGCAAATGCGTGACCCTTCTGCTGCCGTGCCAAGTGCTAAGGAATACTTGGCCAAGTTAGATCTTGAGATGGCGGGTTTGGAGGCTTCGGGCGAGCGCTACTTGCATTTGTTGGTTGTTGTCCCCCCAGAGGGTGGTGCTCAAGAAGTTGAGGCTCGTAAGCGGAGGGTTGCGATGGAGATACAGAGGGATCTGGATTCTGTCATCGACCAACTCAATCTGACCAAGATTGCTAGCAACGATGGCTGGCTGCATGACGAGCGGATTTGGCCCAGTCTAGCCGCGTTTGAGCGTGAGCGCTTAGGCCCGCAGATTCGCGAACGGACCGGCATCTGGTTGGACCAGATGCCTTCGTCGGTGAGCTTGTCGCGGGTGGAGCAGCTTCTTGAGGCTGTAGCAGACATTATCAGGCAGCGAGATGATGAACTTCTGGTTCGTTTCGAGCAGTTCTTGACGACGCAATTGCCAGGTCGCGCCAATGAGCGAATGCGGGCCAGTGACTTCGCTGGTGCCGACGCGTTGTGGCGTGATGCCGCTCGCACGTTCTGTAATGGTGCTGATCAGCCGTTCCCAGAACGACTAGCTAAGCCTGTCCGCACCGCGATGGATCAGATGCTGTCAAAAGCAAAGGCAGCGGCTTTGGAGGTGTTGAGGCTTGAGGAGCAAAAAGTGATTGGCGCCTTGCGCCAGGAGGTTTCGGATACTGTTGCTTTGTTTCGGGCTCGGTTGCAGCAGCAGCAGGGCAACATCGCTCTGGATAGGGTAGACCCATCTATTATTTGGGAGGCGTTGCAGCGATTCCGAAGCAGTCTTGGAGACCATTGGCCACCATCTGACAACTTCCGGTTAGGGACAGATCCGTGGGAGTTTGTGGAGCAGCAGTTGATGACCGGAGAGCATGCTGTCGAACTGGCCATGAAAGAATTGCAGGGACGCCGTTTTGATGCGCGATGCGATCTTGCCTGGCGCGTCTATTGCAATGGCGATGCTCGTGCAGCCCTGTCCATCCTCAGGGATATGGAGCCTGCGACCGCAGCTCAAGAAGAGGAACTCAACGGCCACCGTCGTTGTTTGGAGGCTACATATCAAGTTGAGCAAGCGCTGCTGCTCGCGATTTCTGAGCAGCGATTGGTCGCGTTCCGGGCCGAAGGTACTGCCATTCCCTATGCTTTGAGTGTCAAAGCGCAGGGCGGCGCCTTGCAGCTAGTTGGTCAGGCTGGAATAGAGGCAAGTATTGCTTTGCGGCTGACAGAGCTGCGTATTGGTGATCTTCTAGGTACTGCGAAATTGGGCGCAGAGAACGCGGGGCCCGTTAAGCAATTAGCGACCGGGGTGCAATCACTGGGGCTGTCTGTGTTGCGTTTGGCTGCAGATAGAACCAAGGGATTCGAATCCCACATTGGTCAGTTGCACCCCTCGGACCGCAATTTACTTTTGGATCACGTGTGGCCGCGCATCAATCGCGCCCGCGGGGTGAGCAGCAACCAACCGATTGATCAGCAAGCACTCTTTGACGCACTTAGTCGATCGCTCGAGAGTCTAGAGCAAGGTGGTTCTTTAAGTGATCTTGAGGGTGCGTTAAGCGCTGTGAATTACATTGCCTCAGAACAACGGACTGCTAAGCAGTCGCGATTGCTGGTCCGGGCTAAGAAGTCTTACAATTTATATCTGCGCGAACGCAACAAGCAGAAAGACCTCGGTGGTTTGGCTCCGCGTGACGCCCTCGTTGACGTTCAAGTCAAGAATGGCGAATTGATCTCTACTGTGATCTTGCCCACTTCCGTACTCCGGGCGGGTGCTGGTTGGCAAGCGGTCGGGGAGGATCTTGAGTTTGCCGGTGGTGGTGGACTGTGGATCAATCAGGGCAGTCGTTCTCTACGCGGTAGGCCTGGTCACACTGCCCGCTCTGAGCATTCGAGGCTAGAGCTTGAGTTGAAGTTTCCTGCCGCTGACCCAAGATGGTATATCGTTGAGTTTGATGGCGTCACTGTGATGATCGTGATAGCTGCCAACAATAGCGTTCAGGTTGAATTGATGGAGGGGCCTGCTCTCGATGAGAAGAAGGCACGTCAATCATTCGAGAAGGCGCTGCAGGGGCAGTTTGGGCCGCCAGTTGCGTACGTGATTCCGGAAAGTCTGCATCGCCTTTCGATTGATGTAGTGCCGACTAGTGCGCAGACACAGGCAAATATCATCGTCAAGTTCGAGAACAAAGAGCTGATCCGGCGGCTATTCAAATGCGACACAAAGCGCGCCCCCGACTTCGTGATTCATCCGATGCAGGAACTCAAGGTGACGCGTGCTTCGGTTCAGGTTTGGAGTAAGTAGGTCGTTAACAACTGTTGTGCAGCTAGCGTGGCGGTGTCGCTAGTGATGGCGGTGCAGGTGTCGGTGATGATGGGTTAACGGCGCTTTTGCGCCGCGATAGCCTGTGAGCTAGCTCGCTGATGCCTCGGTCGTGTGCTATGTCGCGAGAGTAGTCAGTTACGTGGTTTGACTCGTCATATTCTCTCGCTAGCAACTGTGCTGCTAAGGCCGCCATTTCGTCGCCACGACGGCGGTGAACATGCGCTAGTAACTGGTAGTCGACAGCGGGCTGCAGATCCGTTCGCCTCGCGCTGTGCAAGAGCTTCTCTGCTGCCGCAGCATCTTCGGCAATGAGTAGTTCCAGAGCGCGTGCCCGTAGGTCCGTTGGTTCGCCGGCCTGGATCTGCAAATCGTTTGTTAATCCGGCTAGCTCTGCGCGGATGTAGATGTCTGTTTCGGCGAGTAGGCCGCGGCGGAGGTGTGTCCTCGCGTCGTCGAAATCGCCATCTTCTTCAGCGAGTTGCGCTAGCTCGCGGAATAGTGAGCTAGGGGCAGTTGGTTGTCGCGCTGCGCGACGCAGAAGATTGCCTCGCTGGTTGCCGGTCGAAGTCTTCTTGGCAGCTCGCAACAAGTGTGAGAGTCGCCACGCAGAAAGATTAGATTCAGCCAGACCAGGTCCGCTTCCCTCGATTGATTCGGCTAGGTGCAATGTACGCTGTATCAGCGGGATTAGCCGCTTCATGTCGGCGGCATTTGCGGAGAGCTTCAGGTTGCTACCAATATTGGAAGGCCTGATATTGATGACGACACGGCGGCTGGTGTTGTGTCCGAAACCGGGCAGCGAGTTCTTCGTTTGCGGTATCGATTCGGCGCGAGCGATGTCGTCTTGTGCCCGCAAGATGAGTCGGTGATTTGCTACCGGCAGCCAATCGCCGCGCATGTTTCTCGTCAGCTCGATCCGGTAGGAATGATTCTCTTCATCTTGAACTGGAGCACCACTGATCGGCGCGATTGCTTCGGCGTTGAGTTCGACGACGAGGGCGGATGCGACGATTGCTGCAGTCGCATCCGTCGGCATGGGCGCGTTCCATTGCAATTGCTCCACGTCACCACTCAGCCAGCTAGTGCAGCCAGAGCTGGCTGTTACTAGCAGTAGCAGCAGGTTGAGGTAGGTTGATCGAAGCAGAGAAGACACAGCTTCTCGACCTTCGAATACTGGCTAGTAATTCTGGAGTTGCTACGAATAGGGGTCTCTGCGTGAGACGGCTAGTCTGACTTCTCGGCAATCACAAACGCGGTGGCCGTGGTCTCGGTGTGCGTCAAGCTTAGATGCCATCGATGGATGCTGAGTGCCGTGGCCTTGTTGAGCGCTTCACCAGTTACGACTAATCGGGTGTCGCCGCTGGGTAATCGTTGCACCTCGATTTGTTGGAAAGAGAGCCCCTCTGCCCAGCCGGTTCCGAGGCATTTCATAGCGGCTTCCTTCGCGGCGAAGCGGGCTGCAAGAGATTCAGCTGGGTTGCTACGGCTGCGACAATATTCACCTTCCTGCTTGGTGAAGATCCGGTTGATGAATCGGTCACCGCTGCGTTCTAACAGGCTGCGAATGCGTTGGATCTCGACCACGTCTACACCAATTGACACAATCATGAGCACGACTCCTCAGCGTTCTGCAGTTCTGGGAGGAAGTGCACGGTGCCATCTTTGTTGATCACAAACGCGTCGCATCTGGAGCGGTTGGTGATCACCTGTACGTAATTAGGCCAAAGCTCTTGGCGGTCGCGATTAGAAGGCGTCGTTGTGCTGTTGGGATGACTGTGCGCAAATCCGAGCAGCGTCTGGCCACGCGTGCGGAGTTCGTGCTCATAGCGGCAGAACAATACTTCGTCGATTGCGAACGATTGGTTGTCTTGGGAGGTATTTGGCAAGATGAGGAGGTTCTCTACCAGGGCTGTGCTACCAGTGACCAGATGTTCTATCGCTCTACCACCCAGCATCGCTGCAAATTCACGAGGTGCGTATTTATCTGCTGCGGCGAGGAGGTCTGCTTTCGCCGCATTTGTATAGGCAATATTCGAGAACATGCCCATAACCTACGGTTCGAGATGTGCCTTAGCCAACTCACACTCTCGTAACTGTGGCCAGACGCTGCCATGATCTGGCAATGTCCCAGTATCTGTATGGCACTCCACAATTGCACCAAGCTCCAATTGGCCCATTGTCGCCGCTTCTTGATCGTAGCAGCACAACAGGTCAGCCGGATTCGGAGACTTTGCGGGCGATGGGCGCCGGGGAGATTTCGGGAGAGTTTTACCAGCGCATGGGCCATACCAACGGGCGTGCTTTCGAAGGGCTGGTAGCGGAACTTGAGGGAGCTGATGGTGCTGTTTCGTTTGCCAGTGGCATGGCCGCGATCAGTGCGGTGCTAGGCACTCATCTGTCGGCAGGTGATCGGGTGCTGATTGCCGAAGAGATCTACGGCGGCACATCTGCATTTGCGCTGCATGACTTGACTCGATTTGGTGTGGTCGTTGATCGCTTTTCTTCGCTGGATCTAGACACGCTGCGGCAGCAGCTGGAGCGACCGGCAAAGATTTGCATGTTCGAATCGCCAATCAATCCGACGCTGCGTGTGGCAGACATTGCCGGTATCGTCGCCATGGCAAAGGCTGCTGGCGCGCTGACAGTATTTGACGGTACGTTTTGTCCTCCGCCCATCCAGTGTGCGCTGGCGATGGGCATCGATTTGGTCGTGCATTCCGCTAGCAAGTTCTTTGGCGGCCATTCTGATGTGCTCGCTGGCGTTGTCGCCGGGCCTCATGCTTTACTTGGTCCAATTGAGCTCTGGCGGCGCCGGACGGGAGGGCTTCTAGCTCCCGATCCGGCCTGGTTGTGTCAGCGATCTTGGCCGACCCTCGAATTGCGGTTGCAGGCTCAGCAAGACGCCGCGATGCAGGTCGCATTGGGGCTGCAGGAGGATGTCGTCAGTGGCCGTATCGCGTCGGTGACCTACCCGGGTCTGCCAGGTCATCCAGACCAAGAGATTGCTGCACGCCAGATGAATGGTGGCGGCTGCGTCCTGGCAGTAGAGTTTTTTGGCGGTTTGGAGCAGGTGTTGTTTGCCGCCGACCGCCTGCAGGTGATTGCACGTGCTGCGAGTCTGGGCGGAGTGGAGTCTCTGGCGACCGTTCCGGCCTACACCACGCATGCTCCATTGAGCCCGGAGCAGCGCCAGGCCGCAGGTATCTCGGATAGCTTGTTGCGCGTCGCGGTCGGTCTCGAGGGGGCAGACGTCCTGCTTGCTGATTTGCGGCAGGCAATTGGGGACTGAAGTCTAGGCTTCGTATCGCCAGCAAGCTAAGCTCTGTAATGGTGTTGCGGCAGTGTTCCTCTTAGGTTCCAAGCCTGCTGTTGGCCTTTATCTAGGCAGCCTGCTACCGTGCCTACCTCTGGCCTTCCACGGCCAACTGCAAAGCTATGTCTATTGGCGCCATTGTGACGAAGTATTTCCCGTTCAATCTGATTGTTTTAGCCGTGTCATCCTGCCGTTTGTCCACCATGGTCTTGTCCACCATGGTCGCGGCCATTGGCTTGGTCTTAGCCGTCCCCGCACAGGAGGCCGTTTCAGCCGGCTTAAAGAAGCAGCCTGTCGGAAATCTGCAGGGGCCAATCGTCGGCGTGATCGATGTCTCTAAGGTCATTGACCAATACCCACGGTTCATCAAGATGCGCGCCGAGTTGGATGCCCGGTTTGATAAATTCCAGGACCAGCTTAAGCAGCAGGTGCAGCAGTTAGAGACACTGCGAGTCACTGTGCAGGGGATGGGAGCGAACGTTCCAGAGCGTGCGGAAGCTGAGCATCAGTATAAAATTGCTCTTCAGACCCAGGATTTCCGTCGCAAGTATTTCAACGACCTGCTCACTACCGAAGAACTGAGCATGATGTTGGAGGTCTATGAAGACCTCGACTTTGCAGTCGGCAAGGTTGCTAAAAAGCTTGGTGTCTCGATGGTGGTGATCAAGCGTGATATCCCGCGCAGTCCAGTTCCGATTGCCGAAATGTCGGAGCGGGAAGTTCAGGCTAGGGTGAATGCCTTCCAGTCGCGGACCGTTTGGTTTGCCAGTAAGGAAATGGAGATTACCGGCGACGTCATCAAGTATCTGATGGTGCCATTGCCTTCGCGGACATCGCCAGAGCGAGCAGTTGCTAAGCCGGTTCCAGCAGCTAGCAGTAGCAGTAACACCGGTACGAATAAGGGGCAATAGAGCGTGGTAGCAAACACCGATTCCTCGATCCCAGAGATGGCGCGTATGCAGCGCACCCTCAAGGAACCCGTCGAATACCGCGGAGTAGGTTTACATTCTGGTAAAGAGATCAACATCACGGTTCGTCCGGCAGAAGCTGGCAATGGTGTGACGTTTGTTCGTGTAGATCTTGAGAACCAGCCTGTTGTTCGAGCGCACGGTGCCAACATGAAGGCTCGGCAACGTCGCACCTGCATTCAGGATGGGCGTGCTGAGGTTTACACCTGCGAACATTTGCTGGCGGCGTTGTATGCCTTGGATCTTGATAACGTTGTCGTTGAGATCGATGGCGAAGAGGTGCCCGGCCTGGATGGCGCGGCCGGCGATTTCTTCCGTGGATTGCGTGAAAGTGGCGTTGTCGAGTCTCGGACTCCGCGGCCTACCTATGCGGTCAAGCAACCGATCTACGTGCGTGAAGGATCCGCCAGCATCGTCGCATTGCCGGGATCAGGTAAGTTGACGATCGAATATCATCTCGACTACCCGGCGTCTCAAAATAACGGCAATGGCAGTGGCAATGGCAACAGCGTGCCTGGTGCAAAGCAGATCGTTGGCTTTGAAATGTCGGCTGAGAACTTTGAGCGTGATATCGCGCCAGCTCGAACATTCGTGTTCCAGCACGAAGTCGAAGCTTTGCGGGCTGCTGGCCTCGGTAAGGGGGCAAATCCTCAGAATACGCTAGTGGTTGGCCCCGACGGTCCGCAGGAGAACACCCTGCATTGGGACGACGAGCTCGCTCGTCACAAGATACTCGACTTGATCGGGGACATTTCCAATGCCGGCGTCGACCTCGATGCGCACATCATTGCGACGCGGTCAGGCCATGGCCTCAACATGGCGTTGGTTAAGCGCATCCTTGAGGAGCGTGAGCGTGAGCAGGAGCAGGGCGAGGTCCCGAGCGATACCGGTCTTGAGATCCGCGATATCCTCAAGCTTTTGCCGCATCGCTACCCGTTCTTGATGATTGATCGGGTGATTGAGCTGGACGGCTTTCAAAGAGCCGTTGGGATCAAAAACGTCACGATCAACGAGCCGTTTTTTCAGGGACACTGGCCTGAGCAGCCGATCATGCCGGGCGTGCTTCAGCTAGAGGCGATGGCCCAGTTGGCTGGTGTGTTGTTGCTGCGCAAACTCGAGAATACCGGCAAGCTGGCGGTCCTGTGGAGTATTGACAAGGTTAAGTTACGCGGCGCGGTGGTGCCGGGTGATCAGTTGCGTATCGAGGTCGAGACGGTTCGTGCGCGACCAGCAGTTGGGCACGTGCGCGCTCGTTGCAAGGTCGGAGGCCGGCTTGTTGCCGAGGCTGAGTTGAAGTTCACGCTCGTCGATGCCTAGCGCGCATTCACGGTGCTGATTTGCAGGCGCCAGTCCGGCGCTCGCGTCTGTTTGTATGAGTAAGTCTGCGGCCACTATGTCTACGGATAAGAAGATCAAGGTTGGCGTCGTCGGCGTCGGCCATCTTGGTAAGCATCACATGCGCTTGCTGAAGGGGCTCGATTGCGAACTCGTTGGGGTTGCTGACCCCAGTGAGGAGGCGCGAAAGTTTGCCGAGGACACCTATGGCGTTGCTACCTACGCCGACTACAAAGAACTCGCTGGTAAGGTCGATGCGGTAACGGTGGTTGTTCCAACGGTGATGCATCGCGAAGTCGGTTGCTTCTTCTTGGATAACGGTGTGGATGTCTTGGTCGAAAAGCCAATCGCTCGATCTGTAGCAGATGGACAGGCGATTGTTGATGCCGCCAATCGCAACGATCGCGTGCTTGCCGTTGGTCATGTCGAGCGTTTCAATCCAGCATTGCGCGCGGTTGAGGAGATCGGCAAAAGCGCTCGTTACATCGAATCTCATCGTCTTGCGCCATTTTCGTTCCGTTCTACGGACATCGGTGTGGTGCTCGACTTGATGATTCACGACCTCGATTTGGTTCTCGCGTTCGTGAAGAGCCCGATTCGTTCGGTTGAGGCGTTTGGTGGTGCTGTGTTTACACCTGCTGAGGATATGGCCTCGGCTATCATCAAGTTTGAGAATGGTGCGGTCGCGCACTTGACCGCGAACCGTGTCGCATTGAAGCCTATGCGTAAGATGCGCGTGTTCAGTAAGGACGGATACGTCTCACTCGATTTTCAAAGTGCTCAAGGCATGTTGGTGAAGAAGGCTCCGGGTTGGGACTTTGAGAAACTCGACATGAAGAGCCTCGATCGCGCGCAGATGGGGGACCTTTGGAAGTTTGTATTCGACGGCTTGCTGCAGGTTGAGAACTTGCAGTTGGACACTGGCAATCCTCTGCTTGAAGAGCTCAGTGAGTTTGTGCAGTGTGTTAAAGACCGAAGTGTTCCGACGGTCTCAGGTGAGGAGGGCGTTGCTGCAGTTGCGGCAGCAGAGCGTGTCTTGGCAGTCATTGCTGAAAATCGCTGGGAGTAATCAGGGGCCTAGTTGCAGCTGGTGATTTTTCCTCGATTCGTCATCACTTGATGAGCGGTATGCATGTTGCCATGGTTGGTTTTATGCCGTGCCTGCAGACACCTTGGTGCGTTTGTGCGGTCTGTGTCTGGCTGAAACTGATACTGCCTGACCGCTGCTGAGAGCCTACTCAGCAATACCCGCTTGCTTGCAGTCGTATACTCTTTACGTTCCTGGCGAGCGCCTCGCTCTGCGCTGTCCGCGCTTGCACGCGGGCCATTAAGTTGAACCGATGAATATTCGCCGGGTACCGATCCTGAGGGCCAAGCGGGATCAGAAGTCACTGCTGCTTGCGGCATTGTCCGTCTCTTCCCAAATACCCCGGGGGGTGCCCACCTGAACCTAAGGGTTCAACCGGCCACCGTCGACGGCAGAGGTGGAGCGAGGTGTCTCATTTTTTGTCCGAGGAACTGCGGAAAAAGCTGCTCTGGGGCAGCAGTTTCACGTTGAGACCGGACGCTTGCTCGACTTCCGGGGCCAATCCGTTACCGTCGTGCACTAGCAATGGCTCCATGGTCACAGCCTCTTTGTCGGAGCTGGGAGCCTAGCTAGGCGGTAGTGCGTTCCGTAGGGGGGCGCCTAAGCGGAGGTCGATATGCGTCAGTTTGTCCTTGGTGTGGTTGTGGCAGGAATCGCTTGGTGGGGATATGGCAAGTGGAATGCCACTCCTGCTCATGCCTCCAATCCTGGCGGCGTGCAAAATAGAGGCCCAGCAGCAGGCAACCCACAGTTGGGCAGTGGTGACGTTAGTGGCACTGCTGGTGGCGGCCTTGATAGCATGCTAGGTAGCGTCAGCCAGACTGCTCCCGGTGCTGGTGCTGATAAAGCACCTCAACTTCCCGGCGAAGCCATGGGTAGTGGTGGCGATGGCAATTCTTCCGTCAATTCTTCCGTCAATTCTTCCGTCAATGTTGATGAACTGCTGGCCCGTGTGGCGACTCGCGATCCTGCCGCAATATCGATGGCATGGATTCTGGTCGCATCCGACCGGATTGCGAGTGATCGCACCCGGGTCGTTGCAGCGCTGGCGCCGCGCGCTGAAGATTTTGAAAGTCAGTTGGCTGCTCTAGGTAGCCACAATGCTTTCCTTCACAGCGTTGAGGGCCGTGCCGCTGCCGCCAAGGTTCGGGATCTTGTCGCAAGCTTTCCTGACAACGTTGCGGTGAAGGCTGGCTCGCAGTTGCTGGCTTTGATGGTGAGTGGTCGGATTGATCGAGATGATCGTGATGTGCGCAAAGCGGTGGACCTCGCGTATCGCCAACATCTCGTTCGTGCTGACCGCTGGATTTGTGACCCGACTAATGTTGCTGGAGCTCGAAGCTACACAGTAATGAATGGTGACTTTCTTGGGGCTGTCGCGCGCAAGTTCCGTCGCCAGGGGATCAACATCGATGATGGCGCGATCGCCAAGCTGAATCGCATCAGTAACCCGAATATGCTCCGTGTAGGGCAGAAGCTGAAGATCCCTGTCGCACCGATCCATGCAATGCTTGAGAAGCGCAGCTACGCGCTGATGCTCTACGTCGGTGATGAACTACTGCGCCTTTATTGGGTTGGGCATGGCACCAACGATCGCACTCCAGTGACGACGTTTACAGTGATTGATAAGCAAGAGAAGCCCGATTGGACGGCGCCCAGCGGCTTCGTCTACGCATATTCTCACCCCAAAAACATCCTTGGCGAATACTTCATCAAGTTCGGCCACGACAACTATTCCGGCTTCGGAGCCCACGGTACACCAGAGCCCGAGACCATTTGCACTCAGTCTTCGGCGGGTTGTTTACGCATGTTCGATCAAGACATTGCGGAGCTCTTCTCGTTGCTTCCGAGAGGTTCCAAGGTTGAGATCAAAGTCAGCGAGTCGGTGCCTAGTCAGATCTAGCTAGCGAAACACCTGCCTGGCAATGTGTTGACAGCAATGTGCCGACAGCAATGTGCCGACAGCAATGTGCCGACAACACTTTGCCGACAAAGTGTGCTAGCAAGTCGTTAGCCGTCGCTACCTGGATGGCATCATCAGACCGGAGATGTGCCAGCTGCGTTGGAGGCCAATGAAGTCGACGTTCTCAACCGGGATTTCGTCGACTCCGTAATGGGTGACAGATCGAGGCAGGAGGGTGACCTTTGACATCCGGTCGTTTTCTTCGTCAGCAGTGACGGTGACCGCGCCTTGGATCCCTTCTTTGATGCTCTTGCCCCAGTGGGCATGAAGTTGCTCTGGCTTCAGTGACTCGCCGACGCGGCGGTAGCGAACTTCCCAGGAGGTCTCGCGAATGAGCCTGATTGTCAGTGGGTAGCCTTCGACATCGATGACGACGATACCGCTACCGTTTGTCCAGTCGATTTGTATCTCTGGCACGGTTGCGTAGCCAGCTAGGTGCAGCCCTGGAATCTGTTCGCGGATCTTTGCCCATGCCAAATTGACCGTGAACTGGTCGATTTCGAGTTCCTTGCGGAAGCTCTTGGCTAAACACTGGTAGGCAACTTCAGGATGGTCGCGCCGCAGGGCCTCAAGGAAAGTTTGAACGGTCTGTTCCGGCGTCTCGAAGTTGACGGAGACCCATGGCGATCGGTCTGGCCCGCAAAATAGGCGCGCGACCGAGCAGCAGCCCTGGAGAGATAACGCGAACAAGGCAAAGATCGCCAATTGAATGCGACGCATACGGCCTATCGTGCAGCGGCGGAGGGCCCGATGCCAAGGATTCGTTGCCGCTGTTTGAATCGAATCGTCTCGTCCTGAGCAGCGAGTTTGCCGAACGGGAGTTTTACGCCAGTTCATTAGCTATACTTCTGAACCCTGCCATGGGGTGGCTACCGCTCACCGCAACTCGCGAACACCAATGATTACTCTGCTACAATCTTTTGCCATTGCTACTTTGATGGTGGTTTCCGCCGCGGCCCAGGTGGCGCCGGCAAAACCGGTTAAGGGCGATGTGCCCGGTGCTGTGGGGGTCTCACGGGCGCAAGCAAGGACCCAAGGCGAAGGCGGTAACTCCTGGTTCCCGGTAACGATTCGCAAACTTGGCACCTTCTACGGGAAGGGCGAGGCCGTCGGCACCTTCAGCTTTAAGAACCCTCATGACGACACGATCGAGTGGCGTAGTCTGCAGCCGAGTTGCCAGTGTGCTAGCGCTGACATCCATATCGGTGATAGGCACTATCGCGTCATTGGAAAGCCGCAAAAGCGGGTCGTGCGCGTCATTAAGAAGTCTGGGCAGCCAGAGAAGTTAGAGAACGTCGGCAGCATTGCGATTGGCCCAGGTGAGGAGGGGGTTGTTGAGACCCGCCTCAGCATGCAGGCCATCACTGGCTCCAAGAGCGCGACGTTGGATATTCACTCAACGGATCCAGTTGAGCCGCAACTGAAGCTGCGATTTAGTGCGGTTGGAGCAGAGCTGTTCTCGATTTCACCAAAGGAGATCAATCTTAACAAGATGACTTGGAACGAGACTCGCGAGTTCACTGTCACCGTGCGGGGCTCGGCGACTAAGGATTGGAAGATCCTCAGCATGGACAGCGCGGATAAGGCTTTTAAAGTCAGTTGGGAGAAGATCGACGGAGGCCTTGCTACGGCCTACCGGATCACAGGCACGTATGGGCCGGTGAATGGTGAGACTGCCGGCGGTGGTGTCTTAAAATTCCGGACGAATCTCAACGGTGCAGCCAGCTTCAACGTGCGCGTGCTCGCATTTGTTCAGGGGCCGCTTGAGGTGAAGCCTGGTGGTTTCCTAACGCTCGGATTGATCCGTAAGGGCAATGCCAGCAGCAAACGAATCATATTTGAGCCCAATGACGGCATCGATCTAAAAGCTACTGCGCTGGAGTTCGAGAAGTCGAGTCTGGCGAAGGAGTTCCTCAGTGCGAAGCAGTTCAAAGACGGCAGTAAGCTGATTGTTGAGTTGTCGGTTGCCGCCAACGCTCCCAAGGGGCTCGTTAAGGGTGAGTTGGTCGTCAAGCTGAATCACCCGCTCGTCACCGAGAAGCGGATCATTTTTAACGGCTTCGTCCGTTAGTTCGGCTTCCCTGGTGCGATCGTTGCTCTAGGGGCCCCAGAGTTCGGCGCAGGCCGCAAATCGAGTAATCCAGGCCCGATTGCCCCCCGAACTCATCAGCTAAGAGCGTTTGGTTTGAGCTCGAGATGCGCGATCACTGGTTCTCGTGTGTCGCAGTTGCCCCGGATCCTGGTAATGTGCGGTCTCACCCCGGCAGTTTCCTTCTCCTATGGGCCGACAAGATCTGCAAAGCGAATTCTCTGAAGACGAACTTCGCGCGTTCATGAAGGCCATCTTGGCTGATGTGAACGCAATCGAGCGGATGCTCGAAGAAGACCGCTTCGAAACCGGCATCCGACGCATTGGTGCAGAGCAAGAGATGTTCTTGCTAGATAGAACTGGCCGCACCTGGAACGGTGCGTCTCAGATGATGAAGGCGTTGGATCATCCTCAGTTCACTTATGAACTGGCGCAGTTCAATCTCGAGGCAAACCTGAAACCGCAAGTGTTCGGTGGCAAGTGTCTGTCGGATATGGAAGTTGAGCTGAGAGACCTTCTGCAGCTGGCGCGCAGCACGGCAGAAGACCAAGGTGGTGGAATTGTGCTGAGTGGCATCCTTCCGACCTTACGGAGGTCCGACCTGGGGCTTGATTGCATGGTCCAGAATCCGCGCTATTTGGCACTCAACAATGCGATGGCGCAGTTGCGCGGTGGTGAATTTCAGTTCCGTATAAGGGGCGTTGATGAGTTCAACATGACTCACGACAACGTCATGCTTGAGTCGTGCAACGCCAGTTTTCAGGTTCACTTTCAGGTCGGGCCGAATGAGTTCGCGAAGCTTTACAACACGGCTCAAGCGATCACTGCGCCAGTGTTGGCGGCGTCAACGAACTCACCTCTTTTGCTAGGCAACAGGCTTTGGCGTGAGACCCGGGTTGCTTTGTTTCAGCAGTCTGTTGATTCGCGTTCCGCTGCGCATCAAGTTCGCGGCCGTCGTCCGCGAGTTAGTTTTGGCGATGGTTGGGTGCGTGATTCCGTGCTTGAGATCTTCCGCGAGGACATCGCGCGTTTCCGCGTGGTGCTCGCTAGTGATCTAGATGACGACCCGTCAGCTGTTCTTGACCGTGACGGCGTCCCAGATATGACGGCGCTGCGATTGCATAATGGCACCGTCTATCGATGGAATCGCGCCTGTTATGGCATCAGTGATGGCAAGCCTCACCTGCGCATTGAAGCGAGAGCGTTCCCATCTGGCCCGACGCCCGTCGATGAGATCGCAACAGCCGCGTTCTTCTTCGGCTTGATGGCTGCTGTTAGCCACGAATTTGAAGATGTTAGCCGGGCGATGTCGTTTGACGATGCCAAGGGCAATTTTGTCGCAGCCGCAAGGCTTGGTCTGCAGGCCAATTTGACATGGTTCCATGGCCGAGAATACGCGGCGCAGGATCTGATTCAGAACGTCTTGCTGCCAATGGCGCGTGAAGGTCTCCAAAATGCTGGAGTCGATCAGGGTGACAGTGAGCGATATTTGTCGATCATCGGCGAGCGTAGCAAGCGTGGTCGTACTGGCTCGCGTTGGCAGCTAGACTCTTTGAGTGCGATGGGTGAGAACAGTCCTCAAGATCAGCGTATGGCGGCGCTGGTTCGTGCTATGCAAAAGCGTCAGGAGACTGGTGAACCAGTTCACACTTGGGATCTCGCAAGCACTGGTGAGTTTGAAGGCTGGAAAGAGAGCTATTTGTCAGTCGGTCAGTTCATGACTACTGACCTGTTTACTGTGCATCCTGAAGATGTAGTTGACCTAGCGGCGAGCCTGATGGATTGGCGTCACATTCGTCATGTGCCAGTTGAAGATAATGACGGCATGTTAGTAGGCCTCGTTTCGCACCGTGCTCTTTTGCGCATGGTCGGCAAAGGGATGCGCGGCGCTGATCAAACGCCAGTGCCAGTGAAAGACATCATGATTAGGGAGCCAATGTCAGTCACTCCTGCTACGACTACCCTCGAAGCAATCGAGCTGATGCGGGAGCACCGAATCGGTAGTCTGCCGGTTGTTGAGGGAGGGCGTCTAGCCGGCATCATCACTGAACGCGATTTGATTAGGGTCGCCGCGATGCTGTTTGAGAAGCACCTTCGAGAGATTGATTCGGAATGAATCCGGGTGCTACCGCGAGCAAGATGAAGCGAGAGATCGGTCGTTGGGACAGTGGTCAGCCTGGCCCAACGTTACTCATCACTGGAGGCGTGCACGGCAATGAGCCTGCTGGTGTGCATGCGGCACAGCGTGTCATCAAGGAACTGCAGGATCGTGCCCCGATCATTCGTGGGCGTGTTATCGCACTCGTCGGCAATTTAGCTGCTCTCGAAGCAGGCCGCCGTTTTATTGATCGTGATCTTAATCGTGGTTGGGATCAGGATTCGATTTCCGGAGTGAATCAGCGCAGCGAGAGTCAGCTTCTGTCTGAGGATCGCGAGCAAGTCGAATTGCTTAAGCGTTTTGTTGAGGTTGAGCGGTCGGTCGCGGGGCCAATGGTGTTCGTGGATTTGCACACCAGCTCTGCGCCCGGTTCGCCGTTTTTGTGTTTGGCGGACACCGTCGACAATCGTCGTTTGGCTTTGACCACTGGCGTTCCCATTATTCTAGGCCTTGAGGAGGCGATTGCTGGAGCATCGCTTGAATGGTTTGCAGATCGAGGGGTTGTTGGATTTGCCGTCGAAGGCGGACAGCATGAAAGTGAGGCGGCGATTGCAAACCATGAAGCTGTGTTGTGGGGGCTACTGGCAGAGCTTGGTATTCTTGACGAAGGCTTTGTTGATCTCGCACGGCATCGCAAGTGCTTGCGGGATGCGGTAGGTGACGCCCCTCCGATCGTTGAGATCGTGTATCGGCACGTGATCTCAGTCGAAGACCACTTTCACATGGAGCCCGGGTTCGTCAACTTTTCCTTCGTTCGCAAGGGGCAGTTGTTGGCCAAGGACCGCAGTGGCGAGATTCACGCAAAGTCTTCGCAGTATGTGATGTTGCCGCTCTATCAAGAACTTGGCGACGATGGGTATTTCCTCGCTCGTCGAGTGCGGTGGTTCTGGCTTTGGTTGGCTAAGTTACTGCGTGCTTTGCACATTGCCGCCTTGCTGCCGCTGATGCCCGGCATTCGTCGAGACCCAAATGATCGTGACACCATGCTCGCGAATCCTAAGGTCGCCAGATGGTTTGTCGTCGAAGTCTTCTACCTATTGGGGTTCCGTAAAAAGACCAAGCGGTTGGGGCTGCATGCGTTCCATCGGCGTAGTTCGCGCCGCGGGAACCGCTCTGTTTAGGTCGGGTCCTTACGGCTGTCAGCGGATGCGTGTGAGGATTAGCTCAGGATTGTTCACGGTGTCGAACATCGCAGTTAGCGCCGCATCGAGGCATTTACTCGACGCAACCGAAGCTGCTGCGATTGCCGCCGGGTAACTAGCTCTGGGCTAATCCGTAGAAGGCACGGTCCTTGATCTTTGGGCATAGATCGGGCGGCAATAACAGCGTGCGAGCGCCCCAGATTTCAGTGAATACTCGATACTTGAGTGCAGTCTGATCGAGATAGTCAACGCCATCGCTGCCACCTGTGCCTACGCGACGTCCGATCACCCGTTCGACCATGCGAGCGTGTCGCTGGCGGAATACCAATGAGGCTTGTTCACATTCAAGCAGGCCATCGATGATTTGGCCTGGCCAGCTCAGCAGCGGTAGACCACGGTTGCTGTCGACGAACAAGATCGCAGCACGCAATCGGCGTAGGAACGCGCGTTGTCCCTCG
>CBFIIO010000045.1:0-33853 GCA_965662465.1 Planctomycetota bacterium
GTAGTTGCAAGCACTGCGGAGATGGTCTGGATTGCACAGAAAAGCGAGGGCAAGGAGTGGCAGTGGATTAGATCAATCCCATTGTCACCGAGCCAAGAGCAGGGTTGCCATTCATGGCTACTAGATTTTGATCGGACTGTGATGCCGCCTGAAGGTAGTGCACTCGCAGTGTTTGCTTTTGATCTCGACACTCTGACGTTTGTGCCGTTAGTCGGTCGAGTGCAAGTTACCGGGCAGGCGTTGCGAATGGAGCAGGGCAAATGACAGGGGCCACGCATGTTAAGCCTCGTGCTGGCTGGATGGGTGGCATGGTTGCCTGGCTATTTCTCTACGTCGTGATGGTGGCGCCATTGCCCTGGGAGCCACTGTCATGCTGGTCGGCGTTCGCTTCAGTCAATGTTGACTTTCTGTTTGTTGTTTGCGTTGGCCTTGCGCTGAGATTTGGATTTGGTAACCGCTGGTGGGCGACCCATTTTGTTGTTTGGGCGACGTTGTTTGTTCCGCTGTATCGATTTGGCCACACATTGATGCCGGTTTACTTCGATCGGACCTTTGTGCTGTTTGACGACATCCTGCTACTGCCAAGTCTTATTTACCTCGTGACCTATGAGTCTTCGACTTTGCGGACCGTCGGTCTTTCTTTGGGCGTGCTGCTCGCAGTCGCAGTGCTCTATTGGCTTACCCTCTTAGCGTCTCGTCGAGTTCTCCTAATCGTCAGCCGTCCGTGGCTTGCCGCGCTTTGTTTTGGTTGCGCACAGGTTATTGCATTGGGTTATTGGGTTGACCGTTCGGTGGCGCCTCGTGAACAGACCGAATGGGTTCGCGCTTCGATGCTAGGGGCCGCGAGTGATGGCTTGGTTCAGGAGGTGCGCAGTGCATCTTGGCGCATCCGCGAGCGACTTCGTGACGAGCGAAGAGACCTAAATAAGCTGCTGTCCAATGTGAGTGGTCGCGTTGATGGGCTGCAAGGAGCCGACTTATATGTAGTCTTTATCGAGTCGATGGGTCGGGTAGCAATGGAAGATGCGCGCGTGCGAATCCCGTTTGAAGATCTTTGCGCGGAATTAGAGCCGAAGCTTGTGGCAGCCAATGTTGCTAGTCGGTCAGGGTGGTTTACTGCTGGGGGTGCTGGATCCCGTGGTGCCCACATGCAACTGATGAGCGGCATCAATATAGATGGACTGCGAATGTATGACGCCGTGCTTCGTAGCGGCGGTCAAACTCTTGCACATTATCTGTCTAAGTCGGGTTATCGCACCATCAACGTGCAGCCCGCTGTTGATGTTGAGTGGCCGCAAAGCAGTAGCGCCTTAGGTTTCGATTTCGATCTGTTTCGAATGCGGCTGCCTTACGAAGGGTGGACATACCACTGGGGCGACATGCCGGATCAGTTTGCGCTGGCTTCTCTCCTGCAAACCGAGGGAAACGGTGATCGCCCAATCTTTGCTCAATACATCTCTGTAACGAGCCACGCACCGTTTCGGGACATCCCTAAGTATTACGATGATTGGCAAGCTGCGTTGCAACCAGGTGCGTTTGATCAGCCAGATCATTCATATGAATTGGAATGGAGTAACTATGTCGGGCACCCAGATCAAGTGCGGGCCTACGTAGACACAATTGGCTATTCCCTTCGAACGGTCGCTGGTTTGGCGATGCAGCTGAAGCGTCCTGGAATCGTGATTGCTTTGGGCGATCATCCGCCGCCAATCCCGTTTGATCGGAATGTGGATCACTCGATGGACGTTCCGGTCTTTGTGTTTTCTAACGACGAGCAACTGCTCGCCAGGTTCCAGTCTCTAGACCCTGGTCTGGTTGCGCCGGTGGATAGGCTTGCGGTGTCGACCAAGATGTTCTTGCCGTGGCTATTAACCGAGTTTGATTCCTCGAATGGTCATCAGTCGAATCCAGCCGATAGTACTTCTGGTAGTGGCAAGTAGTGTCTGTCGTGAACTTCTTCGTTCTACGTGAGCGCATGCCGGTGAGAATGTATGACTGAGCTGATTTTCCGCATTGGGCGCATGTGGGGGTGGGCTTCGATTCTTTAAGCAGCGAAGTCGAGTTCTTCGAACAGTTTGCTGTATTCGAATTTTGTCTGTGCATTGTTCTGGCGCCTTCTGTTGGCGTAGTTCATGCCTAATGTTGATGGTTAGGTTAAGGTCGTAAGGCGTAGTGGCGCGCAGGCTGCGCGCGTTATCGTTTTCTGGTGAGGGTTTGACTGTGCCAAAATTCGCGAAATGGACCCCGTTGTTGTTGCTGTCGTTCTCATTTGCATTTGGGCAAAGAGGTGCGCCGGCGGCTCCCAATCCGAGTGATTATTCATTTGCAGCGGGTGTAGAGTTTTTATCGCAGGCCTCATCCAGCTGGCGAAAACAGCACAAATGTGTGACCTGCCATACGAACGGGTGGGCCTTGGCTGCGCAGCCGTTGATCGCGCCTGAGTCGGCGGAGGTAGCGATTGGTCGTAAGTTCGCTCAGCAATACTTGGTGAGTTACCTGACCGGAGAAGCCAAGCCGCGGAGGCAGCATGGAAGTGTCGAAGGTTTGGTTGCTACGACGGCATTTTTGGCGCTTAGTGATGCGAGAACGGCGACTGAAGTCAATCCAGTAACGCGCCGCGGTCTTGATCATGCATGGGCAATTCTCGATGAAAGTGGCACCTGGAATAAGTGGCTGCAATGCAATTGGCCGCCGTTTGAGTGCGATATCGAGTATGGACCGACGTTGATGTTGGTGGCGCTTGGTGAACTTCGAAAGATTGCTGAGATCACGGCAGCTGATCAACGCGGTGCCAGGAAGTTGATTGCATTTTTGACCGCAAACGATCCGGTTAGCCTTCACGCGAAGGCGATGAGGCTCTGGGTTGCTAGCCATTGGCCTAAGGCAGTTACTCAGCGGCAGCAGAAATTTTGGCGGAGCGAGCTCTTGGCTGCGCGCGATCAGGAAGGTGGTTGGTCTATGGCGTCGCTCGCAGGGCCTGAGTGGCTGCGAGACAGCGGCGAACCTCAGGTCACGACGAGTGAGGCCTATCCGACAGCCTTCAGTATCTATGTTTTGTTAAAAACTGGGATGAAGCCTACGCATGACGTCGCTCGGTCATCGTTGCAGTGGCTTCGAGAGAATCAACGTGAAGATGGCAGTTGGCACACTCGCTCGCCGCGTCGAGATCGCAAGCACTACATCAGTCGCGCAGCTACGGTTTTTGCACTAATGGCATTGTCTGAGTAGCGCCGCTGAATGTGCTGGCCGCTGTCCGGCGGTGAGGGAATAAATGGAAGTCTCGCATTCGGTTGCATGGTCGCGAACAATGTGTCGGTGTCATTGATTGAAATGCAGGATGATGTGGTGCATGTTGCCAAAGCAGTCCGGCCGCGTGTTATCGCGATTGGTGCGTCAAATCTAACTCGTTGGCTGTCGCTGTTGGTTCGTATCGCAGTCGCTGACTCTGCTAGTCCGGTAGAGGTCCTCGCGGTTGCCGGTTACGGCCGCTCTTATGGAGTAAGTAGTCGGTTTTTTGGTCGTGAATTACCAGGCATCAAGGCATGTGGTGTTTGGGACGCGCTGGGAGCTTCGGTTGGCCGTTCAGGGCTTCGCGAGCAATCGACTGGCATCGTTACAGATGTGGGCAACGATATTTTTTATGGCGTCGAGGTGGCAACCGTGCTCGGTTGGGTTGAGCAGGCATTGATCCGCTTGCGCCCACACGTAGAGCGCCTTGTCCTGACTGGTTTGCCGGCCTCGGTCGCGGATATCGGTCGCGTTCGTTTCGAGGTCATCCGTCGCATCTTGGTGCCCTCGTGTCGACTTGAGCATGCTGAGGGGTTGCGACGCGCAGAAGAGTTGAATGCGGGCCTTTTGGCGCTGGCAGACAAGCATGGCGCAGTTTCGTTTCAGGGGCATCGAGACTGGTATGGTTGGGATCGAATCCACCTTAAGCGGGGCTATTGGCGACCATTTGTAGAGCGCTTACTGGGTGTCGATTCGGCTGCGCGGGAACGAATCCCAGCTCTCCCGCGGCTCCTTGGTTCTGGCATGCGTCTAGCTGCGCCAGAGTTTAAGCGGTCGTTTGGGCGCGATAAGTCTACTGTGCAACCTTCTGTGTGTTTGCCAGACGGCACGACGGTTGCGCTGTATTGATCTTTGACTTCGGCTTATCATAGGCGTCAACCACACCACAAAACTGATGCAGCAACGGTCTAACTTTTTGCAGATGGCGATCCAGAACTCGCCGGTTGTCACGATTACTATTGGTATCAATATCGCCGTATTTCTGGCCTGGCAGTTTGCGACTGATGACTTTGCAGTCGCTCAGCTGATGGTCTCCAACTTCCTTGCCAGCTGGAATGGTTTGCTTAGTGGTCATGTGTGGACGTTGCTAACCAGTGCTTACTCGCACTTTGAATTTCTGCATCTAGCGATCAACATGTTTGTGCTGTGGAACTTTGGAGTGTTGATTGAGCGGCAGATGGGGCGGCAGCGTTTTCTGGTTTTCTACGTTGTGTGTTCGATAGTCGGTTCTTTGGCGCACTGCATGGTTTCTGAGTGGCTGCTCGGTATGCCTGATCGCGGAGCTCTCGGCGCTTCAGGAGCGGTGTGTGGTGTCTTGATGGCGTTCGCCTTGGAATACCCCAAAGCCCGCATCCTGTTATTTGGAATCGTGCCAGTACCTGCGCTCATTTGCGTCGCCGGAATGGCAGCCTTCGATGTCTGGGGAGTGATCAACCAAAGCCGTGGGCAAGGTTTTGGCATTGGCCATGCAGCGCACCTTGGCGGTGGCATTGCTGGCGGTATGTTGTGGCTCGGAATGATTCGGCAGCAACGCTTGCGTTAGCTTCGGTTTCTCGGACTACGTTTGTCGACGCCTACGCATTGCGGAGCGTTTCCGTATACGGCTGTTGTCGTGTCCCCACAGGCTGTCGTCTAGTTAGCGCTTGCGTTGTTGTTTTAGAGCGTTCTCGACAAACACGTCACCGTCTGCGAAGCGGAGAACCTCGACGTTCTGGAGTGAGTCTGTTCCATCCCGATCTGCGACGAGATCCTTAACGACTACGTCTTTGTTGCGCGCAATTACCTCATATTCGCTGCGGTCGCCGACGAAGCAGACCGTGTCTTTGCCAGATTCGCCTTGCAGGTGATTGTCGCCAGAGTTACCGGTCAAAACATTGTCTTGAGCGTTACCGGTGATTCCGCTCGATCGCCCTCCTGTCAAGCGGACTTCAACTAGGTAGCGGGACTTGTGCGTGTAAGGATGCCGCTTATCGAACGTCATCAGAAACTGTCCGTCGAAGTTTGGGTCTAGCAGTGATTGATACCCATGCAGGAATGGAGGCAAGAATTGCTTTAGCAATTGCTGTCCACGGGGATCGAGTCGAGCTTGCTCTTGGCGGTTTTTTGCGCAGTAGATGCCCCACATGCCGCCGGGTTCTTCCCGGAAGCTTCCCCAAAGCCCGTAGTAGGTATCGATTACCGAAGCGATATATTCTTGTGCGAGGCTATCTTCCTCTTCTAGTTCGCGTAGCCAGTTTTGGGTGTCGCGTTCGTCGTTGCCCCATCGACCATCCGCGATCGCGCTCCGCGCTTCTTTATCAAGGGCTGCTTGATAGGTCGGCATTGCGCCTGGCAAATAGGTGCCGATACCAGTGTCGTGAACAAGGTGAAAGATCTCTTCAAAAGCGGCGTCGCGATGTTCCCAATCATTTTCGATATACCAGCGTGATCCGTCGACTGGCGTCTCGGCTTCAAACAGAGGCTGCGCTTCTATGCGTGGTTCTTGACCTTCCTCGTGCGCACCAGTTGGCATCATCAGCATCGCGCCATTCGCTATCATCTTGGTGATGACTTGCTGCTTGCGCGCCACCTCTGACGCAGCTGCATTGGGAAGGGGCTTAAGGTAGAACTCCAGGAGGTTGCGGGCCCGCGCAACGGCGATGTTGCGGACTCCGTCCTGTGCGACGATCCAAATGGCTCCTTCGGCTCTCTTGTGAACTGCTGCGCATTTGGTGAATCCTTCGCGGCGCAGTTTGCGCACGCTAACGCGCCCTAGTCGAGCCCGTTGATTGGTAGGTAGATCTGTAATGCCAAAGGTTTCGGTTTCTTGGGTAGCCAGCTGTTGTTTGTGTTGGCCGGGCGCGACTGACGCAGTCACAGCCAGGGCGAGTGCGGTGAGCATGGTCTGTCGAGATTGCATCATGGGTATTTTTTCGGGCAGGTGATCTAGTCGCACGCCCGTCGTTGTGACGATTGCCGATTGTTGAGCTTCGGCTTGGCAGGATCGTAGCCGCTCCTGGTGTCGTTTCTCAGTTCGGGAATGCTTCCTGGACTCGGTTTTGATCTTGGCGCGATCGAAGCTTCCTTGCCTAACTACTTTCGCTGGCAGGATTGTGGGATGTCGCGGTGCTGCGGCGGGTTGCTACAGGTGGGGCATTGGGCGGCTTGGGTGATCCTGATCAGAGTCTGAGTGGGGCTCCCCGTCGACCAAGTCTAAACTCCATCAAGTAAGTCGTTTGCAGATCCTCGAGTATCAACTTCAACGTTTCCTTTGTAGCTGGGCATCGTGGCTGGGGGTTGGTGCGGTTGCTGTGAGTCTCGGAGGATTACGGAGCCCGCGAAGTGGCCTCACGTTGCATGAATCCCACACCTCTGGGGAGAGGGGTATTGGGCATCGCACTCGTTCTGGTTATGTTGTTTCACCTGATGCGCGGACTTCGTATTACCACCCGAATAGCAAGTTATCTTGCGTTGTTGGGTGTGTTGATGCGGGTTTTGCTGCCGGCATTGCATACGCACTCGCACGGCCATCATGATGCGTCCAGCACGCATGCAGCAGCTGCGACAGTCTGCGGTTGCTGTGCTATGCACGGCTTCACGAGCCGTGTCGTGCACGCTGACGCCGGCAGTGAGGGGCGTGACGAGGTTGTTGAATCGTCAGCCAAGGTCCATCATTGCACTGCATGTGAGATCGAAGTTGGCATTCCTTGCGGATGCCCGCCGAGCTCTGACTTGATTGTTGAAAGTCAGCATTCCAGCGGCTGTGCAGTATTCCGATCTGTTGAGGTCCTAGTCACGAGCAAGATTAGGCTGGCTCAGCCGCGGGCTCCGCCAAGTCAGCGAATCTAATACTTCGTTGAACTTTCGCGTCTGTGACGCCACCTCTTGCAAAGACGGTGTGCATTCTTAGGCGTGGCGCCTTGCTCGGTATCTATTTATGTCGCCTGTTTCCAGTCTGGCCCAGCCTTTGTCGGCGTCAGAGTTTCCTGATTTTACTCAGCTAGAATTGCGTTCTTTGGTTGGCATTGCCAAGCGGTTGCTTGGTTGTGATCACTTGGCGCACGATGCTGTTCAGGAAGCCTTGTTGGCATTAAGTCAGCAACCAGAATATCCGGTTAAGCCTATTGCGTGGCTGACGCGCGCCGTGATTCATCGCAGTCGTCACTTGAGGCGATGTGTGCGCCGGCGTAAGCATCACGAGCACAAGGCTTCAACAGACTGTCAACTGCATGGCGACTGTGATAACCCGCTGCACGTGGCGATTGCGCATGAAGTCGGCAGTAAGCTTACTGCAGTTCGGGATTCCTTGTCACCCGAGCAACGCAGGGCCGTCGAGTTGAGTGAAAAATCGGGTCAGGATTATCAATTGATTGCTGACACACTAGGCGTCCCTGTTGGGACGGTTCGCTCGCGTTTGTCGCGCGCGCGTGCGGCATTACGGGCTGCGCTCCGGCCTTTTGCTGAGGTCCAGTAGAAGCGCTGTCGGCAGTGGTGTTGTCGGCAGTGGTGTTGTCGGCCGGCTTCGTTACAGGGTCCGGCGGTTGCTTGACCGGAATTGACGCCTACCAAGTGTTTGCCTACCTGGTGATGGGCGGTGCGGCTAGCGCTTCAGGTGGGAGCGAAGCTTCATCTTTAGTCCCTTCCAAGTTGGGTGGATGTTCTGTGCTTCGCGGATGATCTTGCGGGCTTCTTGCTTGCGGCCTTCGAGCAGGAGGTCCCAAGCAATGTCGAGGCGGACTCCAGCGCGGCGCTGCTTGATTAGGCTTTCCACGTGAGCGTCACGCCCATGTTGCTTCGCAACCCGTTCGAGGATCTGCTCGATACCGCGTAGAAAGCGCGTGTTGGAGGACAGGCTCGCTGAGTGTACTCGGTAGAAGGTCAGTGGTTGGTTGGAGTATTGAATCGGCTGATTGCTCGCCATTCGTAGCCACAAGTCGTAATCCTCAGTCGCAACGAGGTCTTTCGACTCATTGAAACAGCCAGCTTGTAGTAGCGCTCGGCGCCGCGCGACGACAGTGCTGCAAACAATTGGATTGCTCGTCAGAAGGTTTTTAAGGGTCAGTACGCTCGGCACGGTGCGGCGTTCGTTCTTGCGGCCTTCTACTTGGTTGCTGCGAACAACCCACGCGTCAGTCGTTGCGCAGTCTGAGTCATCACTCTCAAGTTGTTCGACGGCATGCTTCAGTTTGTCGGGATGGTAGTAATCGTCCGCATCACAGAATGCGATTAGGTCAGTGTCGGCTAATTCGATTCCTCGGTTTCGCGCTGCTCCAGGCCCCTTGCGGTCTTGTTGCAAGACCGTTGCGCCCATGCTTTCGGCGATGGCTGCCGTGTCATCGGCAGAGCCATCGTCGATGACGATTGTCTTCTCTGGTTGTTGCGTTTGAGCCTGTATGGATTCGAGGGTTTCTCGCAGATACAGACCTGCATTGTAGGCAGGCACAATGACGGTGACCGAGGCAGTGCGGGTCATGATTCTTTGCGTCGTATCTTGTTGATTACCGCAATCACGATGTCGCGAATGTAACGGAAGTCCGAACGCTGTACGAGCAGGCAATGCCAGATGCGCACGCCGGTTTGCGAGCAATAGGCCTTAAGCGTCCAGATTGTTCCTATTGCGTAGGCTATCGTTGAGGCCGCTGCGGCGCCGGCAGCTCCGTATTCAGGGACCAGCCAGATATCGAAGCCAAGCATGACTACCAGGACTGCGACCTGCGCGTTGATGCACGTTTGCAGGTGATCTCTAGCTGCTAAATCGGCTTGCAAGACCTTGGAAACCGTGAAGCCAACAGTTCCTGGGACTAGCAGCCACAGGCAATGGCGGACTGGTTCGCTCCAGTCGTCATACCAGATGTCGCTGCTGCCTTTCGCCGCCCAGGTGATCGCTGCCATGGTCGGATCGATCGCCAGCACGATGCCGATTGCGCCAATCAGGGAGAGCAGCAGGCCAAGTCGTGACAGCACTGGCGTCAGCAGGCGGGCTTGGTTATGCGAACTGCTGGCAACCTTAGAGAAGAACAGATCGCGCATGGCTTCGGGGAAGTGCCATACGAGCTCTGCGAAGGTTACCGCCATTGAGTAGTAAGCAACCTGTTCGCCAGCCAAGGTCTTGGCCTCTTCCCAAGCAGTGCCTGAGTCATTAGAGGAGCTTGCGTAAATGACTGCCAGAACAACCAAGTCGAGGCGGTGGTTTAGGTAGGTCAGCGTTGACGTAAGGTTCGCGCGCCAGCCAAAGCGCACTGCTTGACCGAGGTACTCACGGTCTACGCGCATCCGGATCTTGACGACACTTCGCACTAGCCAGATTGCCAATGCTGCTACGCAGACCGTTGACACTAGGCGACCCCATGCAACAGCCAGCGGCACATCGCCACCAGCTACAGAACCACCGATTATGTAGAACAGTAGGAAGAAGGCAGGCAGGAAGCTTAGGGACGTGGCTAAGTGGACGAAGCCATAGTCTTTGATGCGTTCCGTCGCAAGCTGTGTGCTGTTGGCGTAGCTCGCCATAAGCAAGAACGGAACTACCGCACATATCGGTACTACCCCAACCCAATCCAGCTGCCAAGCTGGATTGATCCACGGCAATACTACGAGAGTAAAGAAGCCGGCAGCGACAGCGACGATGGTTCCCCATACAGCCGCCACCCACATCGACGTTTCGAATGCGACTTGCGGCTTTACTTTGTCGCGCCGAATGAAGTAGACGAGGGCAGTTGCCAAACCAAGGTTGGCAATTGCTCCGAGGATGAACGGTAGTGAGGCTGCGATCCCGGATTTTCCGTGTTCCGATGCGCGTTCGGCGGTCAGGAGATACAGGATGAGCCCGCCACCCTTGTCGATGATGATGACGAGAGCGTGGATCAGGAACGTGAAGACGACCCAGCGTCTGAAGTTCATGGTTGTGTCACCATGAAAATAGTAGACCGGAGCTCAGAATAGCTCGGACGCAGCCTGGTCTCCGTGCAGTTAGCGGTGCAGCAGCGCAGTGCTAGGCCGATTGCATCAGCTCGCAGGCCGCTAGCTTTGCGGCATTCGGTGGCAGCGACGAGTGGGGGCAATGGGGAGGGTTCGGCTTGAGGGGTGCGTGGTCATCACGCGTGGCGAGACTATGATCCTCTTGTAAGAACCAATTGATAGCCAGCAGCGATCTTATGTCGTTTTACATGCAAGAAAAGTTGGCCAATTTGGGTTTGAGCTAGAGTCCGCAATCACCGGATTATGCGGCTCCCAGCTATGCTGTGATCATCATCGGCAAAAATGGCGGCCTAGGTCAATTTTGATATCGCCTAGTTGGCTGGTTTCTCAGCGCCCGCCGGTTGCTCAAGTCCGAGGTGATCGTCGATTTGCTTGCTGGTAGACGGCGCAGAAGCGGTCTAGGCAGGATTTGCTGTCGTAGCGCTGCTCTGCGAGGCGGCGATTTGCTGTGCCAAGTCGCTGGCGTAGTTCCGCGTCGGCCAGAACAGTCGTGAGTGCCTTGGCTAAGGCTTCCGAGTCTTCACGTGGAACGATGTAGTCTAGTTGCTCTTCCGGCAGCATCTTGGCGACGTCGCCAACGTTCGTGGTCACAATCGGTAGCCCCGTGGCCATGCCTTCGAGCATTGCGATCGGCATCTGTTCGGTGCACGAGCTCAATGCGAAGACCGTGAAGCCGCGGTAGCTATCGGCGGTGTCGGTGGTTTGGCCAGCAAAGAAAACTCGGTCGGCGATACCTAGTTGCTGTGACTGCTCACGCAGTTGTGTCTCCATCGATCCCGAACCGACTAAGGAGACCGAAACATCAGCAGACATCTTGGCGATGGCACGCAGCAAATTGCCATGATCTTTCTCGCGGCGTAGCCCGCCAACTGTTCCAACGATTGGGGTTGTAGGTTCGTGCTCGCGCATCTTGAAATGCTGTAGGTCGACACCGTTGGCCAAGTGGTGGATCTCGCTTGGGCGCAAATGCCATTCCTTCGTTGCGATGTCTTGCAACACGGTCGAAGGCACGATTACCGGCACGCCGCGTAGCAGCCACCGTCGCATCCATGACCGTCGTAGTAAACGCTTGTCAGCTTCTTCGGGGCCGAAGCCGTCTTCGTGGTGGACCAATGGGAGTTTGAGTTTGCGAGCCGCTGCAACTGACTCGATCGAACCCCAGTTGTAGGTGAGCACGAGATCGGCATCCTGTTCGCGCAGCCAAGCTACTTGCTTCTTTCTCATCGCAAAGAAGCGCCGATCTTTCGGCGGTGCGACGTAGCTCACTTCGATGTCCTTAGAGAGCATTTGCCGTGCGTCGGTGTTGCCGTCTAGCGCCATCACGATGTGCTCACATGCAGAGCCCTGGTGGTGCATCAACTGCACGGCCCGTACCTGAGCGCCACCCGCTGCAAACGAAGCGAATACATGCACGAAGCGGCGCTTACGTTCGCTCATCGTATACCTCTGTATTGGCGCGATCGTTCACTGCGGACCGACTGGTTGCGGGAGATTCGGGGACGTTTAGGAGCGATGGTGCGGCACGTCTCGATGCTATGCAACGTGTCTTTTTGGCCATCGATACCTTTGATGTAGCTCATGACTGGGAAGCGCCGTTTTTCGATCATGCTTCCATGCATGCTTGCCGTAGGGCTGTTTCGAGGGCTTCGAGTGCTGCCGGCCAAGTAAAGGCCGCAGCGGCGTCACGGCAGGCTTGCGGAGCCGGCGGGCTCGATAGCAGCGTGGTGGTAGCCGAAGCCAAACTAGCAACTGAGCTATCCTCAACTAACAGGCTGGGGGATCCTTGGAGAAGCTCACGTGTCCCGCCAGCGTCGGTAGCAACGACTGGTAGGCCGCTCGCCATTGCTTCGAGAACTACATTTGGTCGTCCTTCTGCCAAGCTCGTCAAGAGCAGCAGGTCGGCGGCTTGGTACCACTTCGCAAGTTGTTGTGGTGCGAGCTCACCAACGCATTGCACCTGATCGGACAATCCAGCCGCACGTGCTTCGTCTTCAATGGCTTTTGCGAGAGGTCCACGTCCAATGAATACCAGCCGGTCGTTGGCAGCTGCGGCTGCAGCAAAGGTGCGTAACGCGAGCAAGGGGCGCTTGCGCTCGATCAGATGTCCTACCACCAAAATCAGCCGTCCATCATCGGCCTTGATTGTCGGCATGACCTCGGCCCGCGCCGCTGCTTTAGAGCCAAGTTGGAAGAGCTCTGGATCGACTCCGTTAGGAGTTAACATGCCGTGCTTTGGGCATTTGGCTAATGAATCCATTGCCTCGACTAGGTCGGACGATACTGCGCACCAGTGTCGTGCTATACGGAGGCTATCAGCCAGTAATTTGGCGAGTTTTGGATCTTCGCGAACGAGTAAGACGTCGCTGCCTCGTCCGTGGATGACGATGGGTGTTGCCTGACCAGCGAGCTCTTGGGCTATCATCGCTGCTGGCCAAGCATAGTCGCAGACGATCACGTCAAATGGCTTGTTCGAGTGTTCGGCCTCGGATGCGTTGAGAGCAGACGATGCGTTGATAGCAGACACTGCAGAGCGAGCAAACCGCTTGGCATTGCTGGCGGCTTGTCCCGGTAGATGCAGGTAGCGTGGGCGTCGCACATCTATGCCGCCACAACCTTGGCGCGCAGGGGCGCGCGCTAAACCAGCGCGCTCACTTCCCAGTAGGAGGTCGAGTGGCGCCGGCGGAGCCCATGGGATTGGGTGAAAAAGGCAGACTTCGTGGCCGCGGGCAACCATCCCTGTCCAGCGTCGCTCCGCAAAGACTCCTTCTCGTGGACGAGCGGGGACCGGAAATAGCGAGGTGACGACCGCGATTCGCATGGATCAGTCGTCAAGCTTGCGCTCTTGGTCTTGCTTTGCAAGTGGCTGCTGGCCGTGGAGGCTGGTCTCGCAGTGTCCGGCGGATGGTTTACAAGGCGTGTGGTGAACACAGTGATGAGTTGATCCGTGTTCTGTGGTGATCAGCGATTGCTCTCCGTATGGCTAACCTAGTGGATTACGGCCAGTATACGACCTTTGCTATAGGCCTTGGCGAGCACGGCCGCGGCTGGTGAATGCTCTCACAACCCGCCGAGTTTTCATCTCGGGATTGGTGAGTTTTTCGCACTCCGATCGACAGAGGTGACCGTAATCAAGGCGCGATGAAGCGCCGGCAGCGGCGGTATGAGTGTTGTGACCTAGACCAAGCGTTGCTGCCTGCTGGCAATCGAGCTATTTGCGGTCGTCGATCGTCGGTAAGCGCTCGCTGGCCCGCTTCTTGAAATGTTGGTTCCAAAAGTCGGGGCCGTAGTGAGTGACTGGTTTGTCAATGCGAAGGCCATTCATGGTTGTGGCGCCTGCATGCATCGGAACTGGGTCAATGTTTAGCGACTTGCCAGCAACACGTACTCGCAGCATGCAGTCGCTTTCGGTGCCGCCAAGTCCGCAACCCAAGTAGGTGATGCCATGGTCTTTGTGGTCGTCGTAGAACAGGCTAAATGACCAGGGCACGCCAAGGTCTCCACCGAACCAAAGAACGCGTTTCTTGGCCGCGACTTGGCGCAAAGTGGGCAATACAGCGCTGCCGAAGTTGCTGGTGCCATTGAGCCCATCGCGGCCATTGCAGTTTCTTAGCAAGCTTGCATAGCGAGGTTCCTCAACGGCGAACACGACCTTGTGTGCAAAGTAGAAAACGTGATGGATGTCTGGTTGGCGCAGAACCCAGTCCGCTGTCGACTTGACCATCTCGATTTGATCGTCATCGAAATGCCAAGGTTGACGTTCGGTATTGAGGAGCACGAACAACGCGTTGCCGTATTGGAAGCTGCCAAAGCTAGGTCCGAACACCTTCTCGTATTCGCCAGGGACGTAGTCATGGTTGCCGGGCGCATTGAATATCGGTTTCTCGAGGAAGCGCGATAGCTCCATGGTCGGCACGATCATGGTTGGGCTGAACGACCGGATCAAATCACCGGTTGAAATGATGAATTGGTCAGGGCTGTTGCGGATTGCATGAATCTGCGTCAGCAGTGTTGGTGCAGGAACCGCTGATAGGGCACCTGGGTTGCCGTAGAGGTGGCCTCCGACCAAGAATGAAAATTCGTCCTTGGTTGGTGCCGAGGGTACGGAGCCCGTCAGGCTGCGCACTTGCGGCCCGGGTAATGTAGTCGGACTCTGCGGATGCGCCTGTTGCGTAGCAGTGCATGCGGCAAGTAGCAGAACAAGAGGCAGATGCTTCGGCATAGAGGGATTCATTCGTCAGCCCAGCGAGTGGCGAGTCGGATCTCCGACGGGCAAGAAGCCATTACAAACTTGGAGCAACGACCGGGGCGCCACCCCATACCTTGCACGAAGCTCTCGGCCGACTCGCGATGGTTGGCGTCAGCCTTCACTTCGATGATCCCGATTCTCGGTAAAGGTGTTGCGGCGTTGCACTGCAGGTGGGAAGTGATGCGTTGGTCAAAGGTTGTCAACCGGCTGTCGAGGGTTACGCGCAGTTGACCATCAGCGCTTCCTAGATAGGCGCGGTGGTAGCGAATCCATTGAACTGGTTCGAGTCCGAAAAGTTGCGTCCGCGCGGCAGCAGGCAGCTGCTTTTCTAATTCGGACGTGAACAAGCGTCGGTCCACTCCGCGGATTGGGATTTGCTGTGTCGTCTTGTGGACTTCTTTGCTGCCTACGCCGTTGATTCGTAGCTTGTGCTCTAATTGGCCCTTGGCGGCGTCGACCGCATCACCATACCAGCGCCAACGAAGCTTGCTCCGCTCTGAGATACCGGCGAGGTTGCTCTCAACAGCATCGTTTTCTGGGGAGTCGAAGTAGATGCTTTGCACAATGCGATCCGGATGAAGGGGGCGTAACGCCGCCTGCAGGAGTCGCAATTCGGAACGCACCCTCGGTAAGTCAGACTCTGCAACGATGGTTTTGATCTCGTAGCGCATTACTTGCCGAGGATCTTTTGCTCGTAGAGAGCCTTGACGTCTAGATCTGCGGTAGGAATCGTGCGTTCATCTACCTGCAGTGAACAGTCAGTTTGGACTAGGAAGCTTGGCTGGCCATCGCCGTTCCAGGTAAGGCCGTCAACTGTCATCGATGCTGGGCCAAACTGCGGCTTCTTGATATAGGCAACGGCGACGAATCGTTCGACTGCGTCAACCGTCAGTCGTTCAATGTTAACGGTTGAGCGATCTTTCGAGCTGGCGGCGATCATGGCGCTCATGACGTGGCAGTCGAGTGCCTTGACTTGAGAGCCTTCGCCAATAGATAGGGCCTTGTCGCCGATGCGCGTGAAGTCACACCGTTCTACGGTCAAGACGGAGCCGCTGACGTCGAGCGCATCGGAGTCACTGTTCAGGAACTTGCAGCCGATCACGGACCCATTGACGAAGTCGCCGTCGAGCAGGTCGCTGACTCCGCCGTCGAATGTGCAGTCGGTGCAACTCATTGGCACACCGACAATGTTGAGAGAGTCTTCGCCTAGTGCATCGCGGAACGTGCAGTTCTGTAAAACAGCGCGAGAGTGTCCGGTTAGGGTGACGCCTCCTGTAGTTTGCCAAGCGCCGCGTTGGATGCCGGTAGTGCGAGAGAACTCCACAAACTTCAGCAGGTTTGGTCCAGCGGTGCCTAGTGACAGCAGGCCGGCGAAGCTTTCGTCAGGTTCTTGAGGTCGGAATCGGATGGGGGATTCGGCTGTCCCGATCGCGTTCAAGGCGCCGACGACGGCCGCTGCTCCTGGTGCAAACAGCAATTCTGCACCAGGTTCGAGATGCAGGATCTGGTTGTCTGGAAGCAGCAGATCTCCCGTCACTAGATGCTGGCCTGCTGCAATCGACAGTCGATTGAACTCGATATCAAAATCGAGGAACGGGTGCTGCTCGAGGGCTGCGACTAGAGTCGGCGATGTTGGCCTGCCCACAGCAATTTCACTGCCGAGGGGTTGACGCCGCATGGTTAGTGGCTCCTCGCGATCTTCTTTGGCGCCAACCGGGCGGTAAACGACGCTGACTTTAGGCAGGCGTTGCGGCTCAGGTGCAACGCCGTTGCGAATCGCTCGTTTGATGTTCTTGACTTGGTTGAGTCCAAGCAGGCGTTGGTCTGCAGGGATGCGGAATCTGAGGGGCGATCCGTTGTTAAGCAGCAATACGCCACCGTCAGGAAGTCTCAGCCGATCATTCAGCGAGTCAGGAAGGTCACTGATGCCAGTTAGCGCGGCGGCCGCAGGCACTCGTTTGCCGTTGCTGAATACGAAAGCCTGGATGCGCACCGGGATAGCCGTGCACGACCAAGCATCGACTTCGATCATTGGGATCTTCAGCCCGTTTTGGTCGGTGCTAATAAACGTGGTGCCTGCAAAGTTTGCCGCTGCAGTTGGTGCTAGTCGTTTGCGCACTGCATCACGGTATTTGAGTAGAGCTTTGGCCTTGCCTTCAAACTGCGAAGACATGTCGAAGGATGGGTCGAGTTTGAAGAAGCCATTGAACGGGTCTGGCTGGGCCGAAAAGGCTTTCCGCACGGCCTCTATGTAGCCCAGTTGCGCGGTCGTCGATTCTTCTAGCCAGCCTGGTTCAGTCATTTTGGCAAGCTGCTCGAAAGCTGCCAGGGCGACACGCGGGCTCTTCAGGAATTGGTGTCCGGCACCAATGTGCATGGCCAGTTCCGCTGGGCCTTGAGGGATTTCTGCGCCGGTGTCGAAGACGACTGGTTCGAGTCGGTCCGTCATCGGGTTGTGGTAGAACCGAAGTTGGTGCCAGCCTTGACCGTGGTGTCCGTTGAAGATCGTGTTGAGAGCTAGCCATTTGCCGGACTGCTCTGTGTCAAAAACTTCGTCGATGGTCTTGCCTACGAGTTGGTGTCTGCTGTGGAGTTGGCGCAGACGGTCAGCCGTCGCGTCATCACTAACAGTCAGTAAGCGAAGTGTGTCGAGTTGTTGGAGAGCTTGCATCATGCGTGCGTTGAGAGCCTCGCTTTGTTGCAGTCGCTTCTCGGTAAACGCGACCACAGGTGCATCTGAGATCCCTCCAACGCGCGCTAATTCGGGAGGGATGCTTTCTCCCATGAATTGTCGCCATGTGCTCCACATGCGCGACTCGTCAAATTTCACGATAGGGCCATCTCGGCGACCTTGTGATTCCAGCAACTCTTTCGAGGGGTGTTCTTCTAGATAGTAGAAGCCCGGTTCTTGGCCGTTGATGGATGCGTGAACGAAATCGCAGTGTGGCGTCAGGAGTCCAATCCTGCGCGACGTCTTCATGGCCAACCATTCCATGATGAGGTGGCGCGTAGCTGGGTGTTGTATCGAGAAGCGTCGCATGCCCATCAGCGGTTCATCGAGTTCGAATCGCAGTGACCATTGCTTCGATAACACATGGTCGGGCCAGTCACCTTTTAGTCGAATCGTGCCGTTTGTCTGGTTTGTTCCAATCTTGACCTGTGCTGGAACGATGGCGTTTTCGTCGCGAGTGATGATGTTCTCGGCAACCGATTTTTCGCGATGGGCAACAATGCGCGCCCAGTCAGCAGGAGCGACCGTGATTTCTAGTTTAAGAAAAGTGGCCGCCGAGTTGGGTTTGCCGGCGACTGCAATGGCCTTCTCTTGAGGCTCTTCGTTGCTGGCTATGCCAACTATAGAAGGGTCGCTGGTCGAGTTTGTCGGAGGCGATTGTTCAGTCGATTCAGGTGGCCCTTGGGTCTGCCATGAAAGGCCAAATGCGATACCCAGCGCGAGGCCAGCAAGGAGCGTCCAGATCCAGGCGCCCGCGCCTTGTTGTTTGGATGATTGGTGCTGCACAAGCATTTCTGGCTACTCCGAAACGCCGCGTTCGACAATGCTCACCGTCGAGTCAGACCATGACTCGGCCATCGAATCGAGGAGACCCTGTAGCTTTTCGGTGGACGTAAGATCGATGAATAGACTCGCCTGGAACTCATCAGCAAGTCGGTCAACGCGCCGAACATCGACACGTTCACAGTGGCCTTTTACAAGCTCAAGGATCTTGGTCAGTGGCGATTCGGCTGTCGAATTTGGTATCGTCACATGCAGGATAGTGCGAAGCCCGATTTCGTTCGGCTTTCGATTAGAGCGTAAGGCCATTGCAGCTAGCACCACCAGGAACACCAAAAGCGTTTCCCATAACCGCTCTGCGCCTAATCCAACACCGATCGCGACCGCAACGAACAAGTATGCCAGCTCTTCCGGCTCCTTGATTGGTGTCCGAAATCGAATGATCGAGAGGGCGCCGACGAGGCCGAGCGACAAGGCTAGCGAGACCTTCACAACACTGATGATCAACAGGGTTGTGGTAGCCACCCAAACGAATACCCGGGCCAACTTCTCTTTGTGGCCCATCACCGGCGCATAGCGAACGAAGTGCCAGCCCAGAACGTGGCTTAGTATTAGCGCCGCGAGCAGGTTGATGCCGAGCGAAGTAAGTTCCAGGTCAGCCGGAACAAACAAGGAGGAGAGGTCCTGGGGTGATGAGAAGGCAAGCACTCGTCTAATCAGACAGCAGGCTGCCGAAACCGGCAAGGCTGTGGTTGCGCAGATGCGCATCCATAATTGCGATATAGGCGACAATGTTGGCAGGGCTGTTTCGCCCGTGGCACTAGCTTGGTCACGTATTGCCGTGATTAAGGTCCACTTCGTATTGACGAAAAGCGTCGTTATCATGGCCCTATATGCGTGCAAGGTGCCGAATCCGTCATGACCAGAGGTGCCATAGCGGACTCGGTGCAGGGCCAATCTTATGCACGTTTAGCGGACGCAAATGCTCGTGACCACTGCGGTGTCATGGTCAGTATGGACCGGTAAATCCTCGCTCAGGGTCGTCAGTGCTGCGATTGGGAGTAGCTGAGCCAGGGCATTGGATCTGGGCTATTGCCATCGCGGTCGTTTTGGTTGTCAAGCGAACGCTGGAGCCAGGTTGCTCGCGCTGTTTCATGGCTATTTGATCCGTAGTAGGGGCGGGTCATGAATCTGCTCGAGAGACACCTGTGGCAGTGGGGCGGTATGTGATGCAAACAGCCTGTTAAGTCTTTTTGGGTTCTGTCGCTATCGGTGGTTTGCGCAATCCTGTCCGGCGGTGTATTGGTTTCGTTCAATTGACAGATCTACCCTTCGAAGTGGGATATGATCCATTCAGTAAAGACAGCATGTTGGCATTGGTCGTTTTATAATCTCGCCTCGACCAATCCTTCGCCTGCAGCAATTCAACTCGCAGTCTTCTAATGCAGCACGAATCCTTTTTGTCGGACGATTGCCCGCCGATGGGTATCTACGAGACGCTCTACGCGTTTCGTGACTCCTTTGGTTCATTTATGGGCAGCGAAGGAACGCACCCATGGTCACAGGGGTTTCCTCTAACGACGCAGTTGGCAGGCGGCCCGGCGTTGCCTGACAGTGTCGAGGTGACATGGGAAGATCGCTTCTATCCAAAGGCGTGGGGGCACCCGCTGCTGCGAGACGCGATTGCTGAGCATTACAACAGCTTCTATGGATCGAGCATCACCCCCGAAAACGTAATGGTCTTCGCTGGTGGTCGCCCAGGGATCTACGCGATTTTGGCGTTTTTGAAGGCCCACGTTGAGGTTCGTATCGGCAACGTCGAATGGCCTGCGTATCTCGACATCATGACGCAGACGCAGACTAAGTGGCAGGTTGTGCCGTTCACTAAGGAGAACGGCTTTCATCCACCAAACGCCGCGTATTTCGATCGTGCAGGGCTTGATGATAAGACGCATTTGATGCCGATCATCTCGAACCCCGGCAATCCCACCGGTCACACTCGATGTGGTGCCGAACTCGAAGAGCTCATCGCCATGGCTGAGCAGCCGAAGAACGGGATCCTCTTAGATGAAGCCTACGAGATGTTTCACTCGTCTAAGGGGGTGAGCGGTATCCAATACGTGAAGGATCTCGACAACAGCAATGTGTTCCTAGCTGGCGCCTGCACCAAGGGGCTGCAGTGTCCGGGAATCCGCATTGGCTGGGTGATTGCGAGCAAGCAAAACGTCGAGACGATGTCTAACTACTCGAGTTTTGGCATTGGCGGCGTCAGTCACCCCTCGCAGCTTTACGCGGTGAAATTGCTTGAGTCAGGCCGGGTTGCCCAGGCTAGGGATGCAGTCGAAAGTCACTATCGGATGCAGCGAGATCGGTATCGTGCGGCCTTTATCGATATGGGGCTTACGGTTCACACTGGTGATGGTGGTTTTTACCACTGGCTCGAACTGCCTGAAGGTTTGAACGCCGACGAACTCAATCGTCGGTTGTTTGTGCGTGGCGCTGCAATCCTCCGCGGATTTGACTGCGATATGGCTCGTCCGCATAGCAAAGACCCTGCTTATCGCTCGCCCTATGAATCGTTTTTCCGGTTCAGTTTTGGCCCACTTTTGCCTGAAACCTTCGACTCGGATGTCACCATCATGCGCGAAGTGCTGGAGCAATATCGAGCGGACGTTGCAGCCGGTTGCTGAAGAAGCGCTTGGGTGATCTGTAACGCCGTGTGAGCTCCCCGTGCGAAATGGGGAAGCCCGCGTTCTGTCCTTGCGATCGGACATTTGCCCTGTTTTCAGTTGGCAGGAACGCGTAGCTCGGGGCAGCAATCTTTGTATGGCACCTATCTGTGATAGGTTGGTTGGCGCATACGTATTCTGTGACAGGCGTTTGTTTCCGTCCGTCACCTAGCCTCAAATATCAATATGCGCAAGCTCTGTTCTTCTGGTGGTGTTCTGTTGCTGTCAGGTCTTCTGTCAGCACAGGTGCCAGACTTCTACGACATGGACACTGTCCGTGACGTATACCTGCAATTCAACCAGTCCAACTGGTGGCAGCAACTGGAGGCCAACTACACGCCGGAGATCAATATCCCCGCAACGATGACAGTTGATGGAGTTGTCTATCCGTCGGTTGGTGTGCGCTTTCGCGGCAATACGTCATACAACTGGCTGCCTAACGCGCCAGCGCAGGGGTGGGAGAAAACCGGTTTCAATCTGTCGATGGATTGGGCGGTTCCCGGTCAAGACATTCAGGGATACGACAAACTGAACCTGAATAACGGCTTTCACGATCCGACGTTTTTGCGCGAGGTGATGACCTACTACGTCATGCGTCAGCATGGGGTCGCGCCAAAGGCCAACTGGGTTCGCCTCCACTTGAATGGCACCTATTGGGGTGTCTATATCAACGTTCAGCAACCTAACAAGGACATGTTTAAGGAATGGTTCCGCAGCAATGACGGCAACCGATACCGCGGATTCCCTGAGTCTGGCAGCTTCCAAAATGGTCGTTGTGCCTATACCTGGCTCGGCGGCAATGTCGCGCAGTATCTGTCTGCATACCGTGTAAAGCAGGGGGACGGCTTGGACCTGATGAACATGTGCAACGTGTTGAACAACACGCCTAGCGGTTCGCTGCAGTCGATATTGCCAGACGTGTTCAACGTTGACTCGTTTTTGCGGTATGCGGCTGTGATGAATGTGGTCACGCAGACAGACAGCTACATCGGTAGCGGCAAAGACCATTTCCTCTACATGGATGAGGTACACGGTGATGGCACGACGTTGCCATTCGACTGCAATGAAGGCATGCAGGAATCGACGACGTTGTCGCCGACTCAGTTTACGAACAATGCACAGCGCCCAGGATTCACCAAAACGCTGCAGTTTTCTGATTGGCGCGAGCGCTACAAAGCGCACTACCTCGCGATCATTGAGCAGACCTTCAATCCAACGGAGTTGACGCCGTTGGTGCAGCAGTACCATGCCATGATTGCTCCGGATGTCGTTGCTGACACCAAGAAGATTTATTCGACAGCTGCATTCCAGCAGAACCTGCTGAACCCTGTATCGGTCCCGAGTCCGAGCCCGCAGCCAGGCAATGTGACGGTCCCAGGCTTTGTGCCGTGGATTGCGGCTCGCACCTCTTATCTACAAAATCACAGTTATCTCGGCGCGCCGCGTGCCGCAGTTGGCAACCTCAGTCACACGCCAGCGCAGCCTACGCCTGTTGATACGATCTATGTCACAGTGGACACGGACAGCCTGGCTGCTTCCGTCAATCTTTGGTCGCGACCACTGGGCAAGTTTACGAGCCAGGTCATGTTTGACGACGGACTCCATGGTGATGGTGCTGCCAATGACGACACATGGGGGGTTGCGATCTCGCCGCAGGCGCCGGGCACGTTGATTGACTACTACGTCGAAGCGTTGACCAGCAATGGTGTTGCTCGCTACGAGCCTTTTACTGGTGAATTGGAGCGCGAGTGCCGACATATTCAGATCGGTTGGCCAAGCGTTCCGAGTGCGATCGTCATCAACGAGTTTGTTGCACAGAATCAGACGGGAGCCGTTGATGAGAACGGCCAGCATGAAGACTGGGTGGAGCTCTACAACTCTGGCGCGACGACGATTGACGTCGGGGGCATGTGGTTGAGTGACGTGCTGACCCAATTGAAGTGGCAAATCCCGACCGGTAACCCGATTGCTCCAGGTGGTGTGCTGCGAGTCTGGTGCGATGAAGATGGCACCCAAGGTCCGCTGCATGCGAACTTCAAGTTGTCGGCAGGTGGCGAATGCATCGTGCTGTACGCCGCTACTGGCACGGCCATTCACGACGTGTTCGAGTTCGGCCAGCAGTTGCCTGATCAGTCTACCGGGCGGTTGCTTGATGGCGGCGACGATTGGGTCACGTATCCAACCCCAACCTATATGGCTAGTAATGCGATTGCGTTCTGCGGGAGTCGTGCTTACGGAGCTTTAGAGGTCAACGCTCATGGTCTCAACCTCTCGTTGTCCGGATCGCTGCAGGTGAATACGACCATGACCTATGCAGTTGCTGGAGGCCCAGCGAACGGCCTTGGCCTAGTGGCGGTTGCTCTAGGGGGAGGCTATGCCGACCTTGGCTTCATCGGCATTGACGAGACGTTGTTGCTGTCTCCGGCTTCTGTCATTGTGCCTACTACGTTGGTCCTCAACGCAACGGGTGCGGCTGCTTGGCCGTTCGCGATTCCGCCGGGTGTCGCGCTACAGCAGTTGAATGTCCAGGCGTTTAGCTACTCGCTCGCGGGCTGGGAATCGAGTCGCGCCATCGAAGTAGTGATCTGCCCATAGAGGCGGTGGTTTACTCGTTGGGTCAGGATGTAAGTAGACTGGGACCAAGCTGAAAAGGTCTCAGTCATCTGCTCCGTAGACATTCCAGGTAAGCAGTGTCGCAGCTGCGATCGTTGACTTGCGTGTTTCGATCTTTTCAGTGCTAATGCATTGATTGAGCTGCGACCCGCCTGAGAATTGATGCCGAGATCCGATGATCGACGTTTCGTTGCTTGATCTGCTGTGACGGATCTGTGCATGACTTAGCTCAGAGATATGAGGTTTTCGAAGTTCCCAGTTGTTGCGCTCTGCTTACTGCTTGCTGCGTGTTCATGGATTGAGCGCGGCGGTGATGCTGCTCATCCATCCGTGGTTCGAACCATGTCCGTGGCTGATGATCCAGTTAGCACTCCGCACGTCATTTATGCCGCTGCTCACTGCTATGGGGCGCCGAGTCCGGATGATCGCACTCCGACGATGAACGTGTTGGCGCTCAATCGCGATGGCAGCAAGCTGAGCCTTTTGCAGTCAGTTAAGATGCCTGGCAAAACGTTGATGCCTATTGTCCAGAGGCTGAATAGCGCAAAGACCCGATTGTTTTCGACGGCCGGTACGAACGGCATTGTCGTGTTCGAACTTGATCCAAGTGATCAAGGCAAGATCGTCACGAGTAAGCCGGCTGTATGTTCCGCAGTCACCCCGGAGGCTTTGCCAACGCCTTATGGGGTCATGCCGGTAGACTTCGCTCTCGACCCGCGGGAGGAGATTGCCTTTTCGTGCAACTTCTTGATGGGGACGATTAGTGCGTTGTCCGTCAACATGGACGAGTCGACGCTGTCTTCTGCCATTGTGTGTGCTCCAGCTGACCCTAGGTCTCCTGCCGGTATTCCTGAGAAGGTCAGGCGCATTGGTCCCAGCAAAGCAGCAGAGGCTCTCGGCTTCCCAGAGGGCTTCCCAGAAGATTCGTTACATCCGCATGGTGTCGTTTGTGATCCAATGGGTAAGTGGCTCGTCATGAGTTGCTTGGGCACCAACCATCTGTTTGTTTTCTCGCTTCCTGTTGGCGAGTCATTTGCAGCAGGCAAGCCCGACTTCCTTGTGGATGGCACGCACCCAGACGATTCGAATCGTCATGCTGGTGGTGGGCCGCGACAGTTGGCTTTCTCGTCGGATGGTCAGACTCTCTACAGCGTGCAAGAGCTTGATCACACGGTGACGGCCTACAGTTTTGATGTCGCGAGTGGTGAGCTTGCCGCCGTAGGTCGGCCGCAGATGACCGTGCCGCAGGCTTGGCTTGACTCGGTTCCGCCTTTGCCGCACCTCTACAATGCGCAGCCAAACTACAACTCTGGGATTGCGATCTCACCAGATGGGAAGCATGTGTATACAACCGGACGCGGTCATGATTCCGTCGCTGGCTTCGAGGTGTCTCAGTCAGACGGATCGCTTACGCCAACTGCGCAAGGCACGGTGTCTAGTGGTGGCCGCACGCCTTGGTCGCTCTCGTTTGTCAGTGATTCGTTGTTGGTTGTATCCAATCAATATGCCGATGACCCGACGGCCCGTATTGGCGGCGGTCCAGGAGCCGATCCAGACCGGTTGGCGCCAGCGGCAAAGGAGCCTGGCAACGTGATGGTCTTCCGGCGGAATCCAAACGACGGTTCGTTGGCGCCCACGGGAGCTGTGTGGGAGGCGCCGCACGTGCTGAGTGTCAAGGCAGTGCGCTAGACTTATTGAGTCGATAGTGCGTCGTAAACCCAGTTGCGATTCTTCTCTTGGTACTCAACCAAGAGCTTGTGGTCCTGGATCATGAAGATCACCGCTAAATCGTTCTTCGGGTCTATCCAGAACTCGGTTCCAGCGATGCCGCTCCAGGATATCGTGCCGTTGGCTGGTCGTTGCCGGGTGTCATCTGTAACGATAGAGAAGCCTAGGCCGAACTCCATCGAGTTTGTGGTCGGCCCTTGTGCAATGAAGAACGATCCTTGCTCACGAATGGCATGATTGGTTTCTGCAGTGCGCATGCAATCAAGTGTTTCACGCTCGATGATCGTGACGCCTCGATAGCTGCCGTTGTTGCGGAGCATCTCAGTGAATCGCAAGTAGTCTTCTGGCGTAGATGACAGTCCACCGCCGCCTTGCAGCAAGGCTGTTGGCTGGGCGTAGTCGTAATAAAACAGTTCTGATTGTTTTGGCTCCGCAAAGCGCGCGGCCGCACTATTGGCCTGGAAGAACTTGGTGTCGGTCATCCCCAGTGGCCCGGTGACGCGTTGCCGCACGACAACGTCGAGTGGTTGCTGTGCGACGACTTCAATGAGTGCTCCCAGCACGTCTGTGGCTAGTGAGTAGTGCCAGGCACTACCTGGCTCTGCTATCAAAGGTAAGTTAGCTAGGCTGCGGGCTAATTCACGTGCACTGATCGTGGGGTCTCCTATGCCGGCGGTGGCATAGGCTTTGCTAAGCCAAGTGTCCGGTTGCATGAAGCCGTAGATGAGGCCCGATGTGTGCGACATCAGGTGCCGCACCAGCATTGTTGTTGCCGCGGGTTGGCGGCTGCCATCTGGCTGCAGAACCGTGAGGTTTGCATACTCAGGTAGGTATTTCGAAACGGGGTCATCGATCGACAACTTGCCTTGCTCAACAAAGGTCATGGCTGCAACCGTGACGATTGGTTTCGTCATCGAAAAGATACGAAAAATCGTTTCCTCCGACATTGGCGTTAGCTGCTTCGGGCCTTGAACACCGAATCCTTGCGAGTAAGCGATTTGACCGTGCCTCGCAATCAAGAGATATGCGCCCGGAAGCTTGCCGCTAGTTACATCGTGTTGGAGTGCGGCGCTTATCTCGTTGAGTTTCTCTCGGTTGAAGCCAAGTGCGACGGCATCACCAGGAACTAGCGAGGAAATCGTTGGGTCAACAGGTCTCGGTGTGCTCTGGCATGCACTTGCGAAGACGAGGCCGATGGCCGCAATGATGAATTGCTTGGTGCTGCGTAGGTGAGTCGATTTGTTCATGTGGCGAACCGCTGTTGGTCAATGCCAGTCGAGCTTAATGGTTGGGTTGTTCAGGGGACTAGGGAGTTTTCACCGCTGGTGCTCTCGCTATGTCTTGACCTTGTGGCAGGTTTGCTACGGAGTCATCCGTTAGTGAGGCTGGTGAGCAACAGTTGGTCGCCAGCCTGAATTTACAACGCCAATCGAGATGGCGGCATGGGCTTGCGATTTGCCTGATCTACAGCAGATCCAGCGGGGCTGAGCATCATGTGCTCAGCCGCGGACGCTGCTGCACGTCAATTGTTACCAATCGACGTTACCAATCGACGTTACCAATCGACGTTGCCAATCGACGTTACCAGTCGACGTTAGTTGTCGATGGTCGCTTGACCGGCGTCGGATACGACGATGCCAAGCGAGTTGATGCCATCGACCACGGCCCATTGGTGGTAAAGGCTAATGCCGATGTTCGCCGGGTTTGCCGGGATGTTGAACGGGGCGTTTGCCGTGCCTGCTGGGCTTGTGATGAACAACTGGAGAACCTCATCTGAGGCCAGCAGCGAGCATCCTGGTGCGCCTGGCAAGGCTACGGGCAGGCTACCACCGCTGAATGTCGTGTCCGACAGGCCGGACACGCAGACCGCGATTGAGCTTGGCAATGCGTCGGCAAGGGTGACGTTGTAAGTTGAGTTCAGCGTCGGGGCGCCATTGTTGCCAAGCGAAGGCGTTAGGGTTGGACCGTTGGAGGAGCACAGGATTCGCCAAGACGGGAAGTCCGTCAAACCGGATGATGTCCAGTTGTTCGGCCCATTGACCAAATCTCGGTAGTAGCCTGAGCCTGGAGTGCCGGATTGCAGCGAGTTGATGTAGACGGTTTGAGCAGAACTGTCGACGCCGATACAAAACGGTCCGTTGACGGTGACTGGCGGATTGAAGCTTGCCGTGTAGAACTGTGCGTTTTGGCCGATGGTGATCGTCGTGCTAGCGATCGCCGTCGCCGAGGGTGTTGCGCCCGGATAGATGTGTGCCGGCACGGTGACGGTGCCGCCCGTTGAGCGCGTCCAGAAGTCAAAGCCTGAAACCGAGATCGCGCCTTGGCTAGGCACCGCGTAGCAGTATTCGTTGTCACGCGTGTTGTTCAACATCGTTCCACCGTTCGGATTTTGCTCGGGGCAAGATTGGGTTACCGAGCCAGCGCAGCCTTGTCCGTAGTTGGTGAAGGATGCACCACTTGGTCGAACGATGTAGAGGCCAGTCGTGATGTCCGAAGCTAGGATGTTGCCTGATGGCAGGAACGGATAGCAACCCCAGCAGCCATTGAAGCCACCTGAACTACCGGGCCAGGTGTCATACGAGGCAACTTCTACTGGGTTGCTTGGATCGCTGATGTCAATGCAGCGATAGCCCTCGGTGTACCAGCTGACATGGACCTTGTCGCCAACGATGAACGCGTTGTGTGGGATGGTCCCTGAGTTCGGTGTGTATTGACCGAGCGGGATCGGGTTCTGCTTATTGGAGATATCGAAGAGCTTAATGACGCCGCCAGACTGCTCATCGGTGGTCACCATGACGGTGCCCGCAGCGTTTGGCCACGCATTGTGCGTGAAGTTGTTTGGCGTTGCGCTGTTGCTCAGAGTCGATGGCGGGAACGTGTTCATGTCCCAGATGCGCGCGACACCATTGTAGATCATCGAGCCGTAGCCGTATCCATTCTCGACGCAGAGGTCGTGGAAGTAATTGCTGTTGCCGGTGCCGCCAGCTAAGCCGAGATATGTCGGGTTCGCTGGGTTGCCGGTCAGATCCCATGCAGGTGTTCCCGCGCTGGATCCAACTAGGTAGAGCGTGCCCGTGCCGAGATCGACGCATACGTTGTGGGCGCTGTTGGACACGCTGGTGCCAAAGAAGCCTACCTGTGTAGGGTTGTTAGGATTGCTGAGGTCGATGATCTGGAATCCAGCGGTCGCCTCCGTCACGACATATGCGTAGGTGCCGTAGGTGCGGATGTCGCGCCATGTGGAATTGCCCCACGGAAACCATCCTCGCTCGATCGGGTTAGCGGGATTTGAGACGTCTACAACAACAGTGCCTGTGCGGGAGCCGAGCAGCGCATATTCGTCGCCATTAGGAGCGACGTAGCCCCAGATGTCGTTGAAGCTGCCATGATTGTTGAAGGTGCCAAGGAGAGCGCAGTTGACGCCTTGGGCGGTGGTTGGGGCAGCCAAAGCAATGGCGCAAAACAAGGTTAGGCGAAAGTTCATAGTCAACTCGATGTAAGTTGGGCAGTCTGGTAGAGAGCACAGGTTAATCTAATCACCGCGAATCGCCAATATGCGCTACCCCGTGTTGATTCGTCCATTGACTGTTGGTTAGGGGCTTTCATTCGCCTGCAACCTTCTGAACGAGAGCTAGTCGAATCGCCAGCAATATGGCCAGATCCGCGTCAACTGAGACGATTGAGTGCTGCTAAAGTAGGTCGTCACGAGTCGGCGATCGGCCGGCGACGGTGCGGGTCAGGTTGTCGTTAGTACGGTAAAATTGGGGCACTGCACGGAGGCGTAACCGCGCCGTTTGCGTGCTGGCCAGCCATGTTCGATCAACGCTCATGTTTGTTGGCCCAGGCAGTATGGCTGGTCGTTCTTAGTCAGAGTGTTTGGGGCCGTCACTCCCGATCGTGCGCACGTCTTGGCCAGTCGGGGTTTGGAATAGGCGCAGATCAAATTCTTGGACCGCCGCGAGCAAGAACTCAAATACGTCGGCCATGATTGCTTCGTATTCACTCCAGTTGGTCGTGCGCGTGAACGCGTAGATTTCGAGCGGAACTCCCGATGGCCCAGGCTCAAGTTGGCGCACGAGAAGTGTCATGTCTTGGTGAATGTGCGGGTGCTGGCGTAACCACTGATAGACGTAGGCGCGGAAGGTGCCAAGGTTGGTGAGTCGGCGACCTTCAAGCGGCGGAGTGGCGGCGCTCTTGGTCGTGCTCAGGTGAGGCAGTTTTTCACTGACGTAATCTTGCAGCACTGCGAGCTTGCCGAATCCCTCTACTTCTTCTGTGTTCAGGAAACGCACGGAAGCGGCATCGAGATACAAGGCGCGCTTGATGCGTCGGCCTTCGCCTTGGCTCATGTTGCGCCAATTCTTGAACGGCTTGTTGACTAGGTCGATAGTCGGCACGGTCGAAATCGTGCGGTCGAAGTTTTGGATCTTGACGGTGTGCAGCGCCATGTCGACGACATCGCCGTCAGCACTTCCGGGTAATTCGATCCAGTCGCCAAGTCGGATCATGTCGTTCTGCGTCAAGGTAATCGAAGCAACCAGTGACAGGATAGTGTCCTTGAAGACCAGCATTAGGACGGCTGTCATGGCGCCGATGCCAGTCAGTAAGCCGGTTGGGTCCTTGCCGAAAAGCGACGCGACCGCGGTGACCGTGCCAAGTACGAAAATGAAGATCTTGACTAGGCTGATGTAGCCTTTGATCGGCCGTTGGTTGGGTCCTGATCGTAGGGAGTAGATCTCATGGATCGCATCGAGCAAAGCGCCGACTGCGAGCGTGCAGCTCATGGTCGTCATTGCCACGAGCACTTGGCGCGCGATGGTGACGATCGTGACGCTGTTGTCTAGAGCGGGATCCAGCCCCGGCAGGTATTCGATTGCAGCGGTCGCAATCAATGTGGGCAGCATGTAGCTGATCCAGCGAAACAACGCCTTGTCGACTAGGATGTCATCCCAAGCGTATTTCGTGCGCCTGATCATTGGCACGATTACAAACTTGCGCAGGCCTTGCGTCGCCCAGGCAATGATTACGATCAGTAGTAGCAGTGCGAGGATGTCGAAAGCTTGTTCCCACGCGATGCTCATGTTGGGGAACCAGCGAGAGGTCATGGCTTCAGTTTGAACAGCGGATTCAATCGCTCTGAGCATCGGGTTGGCAGCTGGACCGGGACCTTGGATAAGGTTACTGAGTTGCATCATGCTGCTTGCATCATGCGCGCAACTGCTCAACGGATCACGGTCGATGATGAGAGATTCTTCGCGTCGACCGAGTTTGTCGCCTCCGATCAGTTGATAATTGGCCACCAAGGCGCGCAGCTAGCCGTCATGCTTGGCAAGCAGCTCGGGTGAGAGATCGGACATCGTGATACTGGTCATGTTGCCCTGAGGTGCCCGGCCGTGGTGGCTGCGTTCGCGAGTTTTTCAAAAAGCGCTGCGCATCTATGTGCGGGCAGCGTGGACCGCCTTCGAGCACAGGTGATGCAACGCGCGGCTCAGACCATCCGAAGCCCGTTCGGTCCTTAGATGCAGCCGTCGCTGCAGGCCAGGCGGTGGTCGGCTATTTGGCTACCGTTCGATGCGGCGTCGTCACTTGCAGATAAAGAATCCGGTGGCGGTCGTTTAAAATGGCCGTGGGCAGCGGATTCCAATCGGAAGCTGATCTACTTGGGGCGCTGGAGCAGGCCTGCTCCGGCTAGTTGCCGAGTCGCGCTTTGCCGCCGTTGGATACGACAATATCAAGTGCGTTGACTGTCGGGTCCCAAACAGCCCATTGATGAAAGACCTCGTAGCCAATCAAGCTGCCGAGTCCAGGCACGGCAATTGGGAGGTTGGTAGCACCTGTTAGGTCAGTGGTTGCAACTGAGGTGACGTCTATAGAAACCAGCAGGTCGCAGCCCGGTGCGCCTGGGAGTGGCAAGGGTAGCGGTTGACCAAGATGCACTTGGTCGCTCAGTCCCGAAATCAGCAAGGCAAACGTCGCAGGCAGCGCGTCGCTCAGGCTTGGTTGGTAGGTCGTGCCAAGTTGAGGTTGGCCGATGATCCCCATTTGTGGCACGAGACTGACTGTTGGCGCTTGGCAATTTACGCGCCACGACGGTCGTTGGATGAGTCCAGATGCTTGCCAGTTCTGCGGCCCGTTCGCGAGGTCGCGATAGAATCCCTGGTCACTGGTGCCTGTCGTGAGGTTGCTCAGGTATGCGTTCTGGCTAGAGGTGTCGAACCCTAGGTAGAAGACTCCTGAGACAGGGACGGGTGTCTGGAACGTTGCCGTGTAGAAACCGGGTGTTGCATCTACGGTGATGGTTGTCGAGGCAATCGCAGTAGCGTCCGGTGTGCCATTTTGGTCCGGATAGATGTGCGCAGGAACGGTTACCGAGCCACCGGTCGAAGCCGACCAGATATCAAAACTTTGGATGGTTAGGCCTGCGTTATTGGCGACCCGGTAGCAATATTCATTGTCACGAAGGGTGTTGCTGAGCGAACCACCCGTTGGGTTTTGTTCGGGACAGGATCCAGGCGGGCCTGCAACAGAGCCTTCGCATCCTTGCCCAAACGTTGTGAAACTACTCTGGTCGTCGACCGCCATCACAATGTCTTGCACGACTGGTTGGTCGTAGTTGGTGACCGTGACAGCAATGGTTTGATCAAGATGGTTGGCAGCCGAATAGGTCACATTCCATGTGCCAAGCGGTAGCCAGATGCCATAGCGGCCATCGCGCAGTCGTGACTGGATCTCTTCGCCATGGGTGAATGCAGTGGGCGAGTAGCTGATCGATGTTTGCAATGGCGTGCCACCGTTGCTTGACGTCACATGGCCGCGCACCGATGGCAGCCAGCTGGTCAGCGCATGGCGTATCCCGGGCCATACGCGGGCTTCTTCGGCGATGGTCAGATTGAAATCTGGCTGGAACGACGTGCCTATCTCGATCAGGAATGACATCGTGCCGCCAGATGCCCAGTGATCTTCAGGCGCTTCTCCTGACGCCGAAGGATTCCGCTTGTTGTAGGTCATTGGTGCCCGCAGATCGTCGACATATCGCTCAATCAGTCCGGCCAGAGTCGGTGTCACGTTGGCGCAAGGGGCGTAGGTTCGCAGCACTTCCTGTCCTGAACTATGGAAGTCGAGATAGATTTCTGGCCTCAGCGTCGCAACCAGGTTGCGCATGCAGGCAGTCTCCGGCTCGCTGCCGGCGGATGGGCCGCGATACGTATTGGAGTTGGTGTTCGTGGATGCGCCGCATTGACCCCACAGGAATGGGTAGTTGCGGTTTAGGTCTACTCCGAATGAGCCACCGCCGTTGTCGCGCCGATTCTTGCGCCAGAACTCATCGACCGCCCATACGTGCTCGACACCATCTGGGTTGACTGTTGGCACAAAGTAGATCTCGTAGCCGTCGACAGCCGCCTGCAGTTGCGGGTCGCTGGCGTAACCCGCTAGAACCCGCTGCATCGCCCCGATCACCATATGTGGCGAGTTGAGTTCGCGGGCATGGTGTTGTGCGGCGATCAGAATCGCTGGCTCATCCTCGTCAGCACCGACGTTGTCACTCACCTTCAGTGCATAGATGGATCGTCCCTCGTGGGTCAGTTGGCCGCCTGGCAAAGTGCTCAGGTTGACCTTGGTTGCGAGCGTTGGATGCAGGGCGACTTCCGCGTCAATGGCAGCCTCGATTTCCGCCATGGTGTAGTAGGCATCAGGCGGAACGTCTTCGCTACTTGCCAGTAGTTGGCTGTAGGTTTGCTGGAACGGCTGTGCGTCACGGACAAATTGAGCCCTAGGGAGCAAGGTCTTGACCAGGTTCCGTTTGTTGTGCTCAACGACAAAATGCACGGTTTCACTGTCGCCGCGATAGCTTTCGCAGCAGCGATCGAGGATGTCGAAATGCTGCTGCAGGAGAAGCCATTGTCCCTGCGTTGGGTGCCTCAGCTTGAACAATGATCCCGGTGACTGCGCGCTGATAGCAGTGACCGCAAGCAAAGCGACGACGATGGCTCGAATCGAGTGCATGGATTTTGTGTTTATGGCAGTTTGGGCGGGTTTGCCAACTCCCTGATCGTAGCGCAGCAGTCAGGTCTTGCACGGTGCGCTTGCAATCGGTTCACCGTAATATTCTTTCCGTTTCGTTCTGCTGATCGTTGCCCCGGGCAACGTGCGCCGGGCCTCAGTAGGCTTGCTGAGGTCTCCTATGGGATGTTCTCACGACTCGGCCAGCCAGCGTGGAGAGTAAGTATAGCTCATCACTAGGGCGCCGTTGCTGCCGAGATCATCCGGTGAGCCTGTGGCAACAGCGAATCTGCATTAGGCCTTGGCGCTGAGGATGAGATCAGCCGCTTTGCTCAGCTGTGACTATTGCTGTTTGCCTTGCGCGGCGCGGCTTCTTTTGGCCAGCGTTGCCGCTTTGGCTCGATTCAGGCGCTTGGCCGCAGATGGCTTGAGCGATTTTGGGTCGATTCTAGATCGAGTCGAGCGGTTTGTGCGTCGCTGACGGCGTTCGAGTGCGCGCAACCCACGGTTTGTCGAGGCAGCAGCTGCACTCTCTTCAAGGAAGTCAATATCCTCCCAGTCGAGATCGCTCTCATCCCAATCAAGGTCGTCCTGATTCGGATTGTTGGGCTGAGCAGCCGGGTCCGGCACCACGGTGTAACGTTGTGGGGCGATACGTTGCGGGCTGTCTGCAGTCTTGGTTGCGTTCAGTTTGCTAGTTTGCAGCAATACGGGTTCTTCGATTGCTGTCTTTGGGCTAGGTGAGGTCTTTAGCGCCCCCGATGGTAACGCTACTTCACT
>CBFIIO010000046.1:0-33706 GCA_965662465.1 Planctomycetota bacterium
CCGCACCCGCCCCATGGCTTTGAGAGCGTGGCTAAGCTTACGCCCCTGGCATAGACATCTGCCATCGCAGGGAGACGGTCCTTCGGGTCGTGCTCAAGCAAGCGGTACACTTCATCAGAAAGCACATAGAGATCGTTCTTCTCGGCGAGATCCACGAGCTGCTCCTGCAGCTCCGCACTCATTAACGCTCCCGCCGGGTTGTATGGCTCATTGATCACGAGGTATTTGGTCTCGGGACGAATCGCGGCCTCGACAAGCCCAAGATCAATCTGCCAATTGTCTTCCGGCCGAAGCGGAATCGTCGTCACCTGCCCACCCTCACCTCTAGGTGCATCTTGAAGCGACTGGTAGCCCGGCGAAAAAACGATCGAGTGACTGCCCTCATCAAGAAGGGCTCTGGCAACCGTCTGCAGGGCCACTTGTGCGCCTGCAAAGACGATGATGTTGTCGGCGGCAATGTCAGGCCCATAGCACGCAGCGATCTGGCTACGCAAATCCAAGCTCCCCCCCATGGCGGTGTACTCCAGGGAGTGCTCATGGAACATCTCGACTAGACCATGATCACCTCGCGCCTTCGTCAACTCGATGAGTTGCTTCATATCGAGTGGCTGCGCAAAGGAGTTAGACAGATTGAAGCGCGCACCGCGACTGACTTGCTTATGCCTCTTGGACCACGGTTCTCTATATGTCATGTTGCGTTCCGAGCCTGCTGGATGCGTTCGATCTGCCCTGAACTAGATTTTCTCATGGCGTCCATCTCACTGAGTTCTAAGCCGTCTCAGAGTCTGGCAAAAAAGTTAACGCTGCGGCTGCTGCGATCTGTAGGTCTTGGACGCCCACTCCCGTGAGGTCCGCGACGGTGATGGCAGATTGGTCGGATCGATGCAGGCCCTCGTCGGCGATCACTTGCCCGAGCTCGACTAGGTCCTGCTCAGAGCAAGTTCCCTCTGCGACGGCGAAGTGACTGTCGCCGTGGTGAACACACTGAGACCTCGAATCCACCACGCGACGGGCTGCAAGTTCGAAGACATCGGCAGCTAGTTCCTGTTTACCTGGAGCATCAGCCCCCATGGCGGTGATGTGAGTCCCAGGGCGGAGATGCTTCGCCTCTAATAGCGGCGTAGTCGCCGCGGTCGTCGTGACGATTAAGTTGGCATGCTGCGCAACCTCAGCCGGAGACGACATGATCTGGACACGGAAGCCATCCTGCTCAAGGTCCTCTGCGCAACTCTGGACATGCTCTGGCGTTCGACCCCAGAGATAGAGCGAGCGGCATGATGTGAGCGACTGAAGATAGTGCGCCTGGAGCCGAGCCTGCCCACCGCTGCCCAAGATGCCAATGCCGGTGATCTCTCGTGGAGCGAGATACTTGGCGGCGATGTGGCCTGCGAGTGCGGTACGAAGATCGGTCAGGTAGCCTTCATCCTGCAGCAGAATCAGCGGCTGGCCGGTCAGGGCACTGCCGACAATCATCAAACCTTGAGATGTCGAGACCCCATACCGGACCTGGTTATCACTACAGCCACCAGCCAGCTTGATCACGTAAACCTCGCCTTGCTGCATGCGCGCCCCCTTCACGTGCAGACCTCCGGGACGGGTGTCGTCGAATGGCATGTAAAAGACCTCGGGCACAACCACACGCGCCTTGCTGAACTCTACGAAGCCGAGTTCCTGGGCGGCAATCACACGCTCCAAGCAATCAGGTCGACCTAGATCCAGGGCTTCCTGAATATCCTTAAGAGATAGTAGCTTCATGGGATCAAAGAGAGTGTCGGTGAGTATCTACCCACTCGGTGAAACGTTCCAGAGACCGCGGCATCGTGGTGCGGCCGAATCCGATGCGGAAGAAGTTGCCCGAAAAGTCGAAGACGCTCGCGGGCATGACCAAAACTCCAGGTCCATCGGCCAACTGCTGCGCGAACTCTTCCACCGAGAGCTTGGACTTGAGCTTTGGAAAGCCGACACAACCACTCTTAGGCCGAACCCATTCGAACAGGTCTGCATAGCTCTCAAAGAAGCCATCCAACAAAGCGATGTTGGACAAACAGATTTGGCGTCGACTCGAGATGATCGCTTCCTTATTCCGCAATGCGGTCACCGCGTGGAACTCAGCCACAGCGGAGTTGCAGACAGCCATGTAGTTCTTGAGTTGCGCTGTCGCCTCAAGGATCTCACGGTCCTGGCAAGCAATCCATCCAATCTGGAGTCCCCCTAGGCCGAAGGGTTTGGACATGACGCCCAGACTGATGCCCTTCTCATACACCGTAGCAATCGCAGGCAAGCGATCTGCAGTGTCGAGTTCGAGCATCCGGTAGACTTCGTCCGAGAAGATCCAGACTCCCCGTTCCCGAGCGAACGCAACCAACTGCTCCTGGGTCTCGGCACCGATCAAGCTGCCAGTCGGCGCGTTCGGAGAGTTTAGGATGATCACCTTGGTGTTCGGTCGGCACGCCGCCTTGATCTCGTCTAGATCAATCTCCCAATGACGCTCGTAGCGCAACTGCACGCGAGTCGCCTCGCAGATGGCCGCCGGAAGGTTCTCAAGCGAAGGATAACAGGGGCTAACCACGACTGCGTGGTCACCCTTCTCGAGCAGGCAGGAAAGCGTGCTGAAGATGCCTGTCTGGGCACCGGGAAAGGTCTGCACGTTTTCTGCCGCGATCGGGTCTCCATAGTGTCGCGCGATCTCAGTGAGCAACATAGGGTGACCGCCCGTCGGCGCATAGCCGAGTTGGAGTCGATCCAACTGTTCGCAGACCTCATCATCCTGAAGGGATTCGAGTTCGCGCAGGGCAAAGGGCTCCGCAGATGAGGCGTAGAACAGGTGCGGAAGCTTGTCGTACTTCGCTAATCGAATCTCAGGCAAGAACGGCGGCAACGGAAGCTTCATATCGGCTCCAGAGTGCCATGCCGCCCCGCCTAAAGTCCACAAAAGGTCACGCAGAGATCGACATCAAGCATCCATCATCTCCGTCCAAATGCCCTGACCCCGCCACTCCAGGCTCAGTTCGTGGGTCGCTTGCGCGTCGCGCCAATTTCTAAGCTCGCCGGGAATCGGACCGTCGCGCTGCGATAGGTCGAAGCGCCAACAGGCGGTTGCCATTGCTGCGAACTCGACCATCGTTGGCACAGCCGCGCGTTCTGAAGCGTTCAGTTTGCGGTCCGCACGGTATCCTGCGAGGAGCGCAACGGCAGTCCCTGGCGAGAGGCAACCGACGTTAGCGAATCCTGCGAGAGCCATTCCGATGTCAAACACCAACGGATAAAGGCAAACCTCCTCGAAGTCGATTGGGACGAGCGCCCCACCCTCTACCTCGATCAGGTTGTCGGGGAATAGGTCACCGTGAACTAGGCCGACCGGTAGATCCTGCCAATCCCGCGGAATCTGCTCAAGCGCTGCCGCCAGCCAGCCGGAGAAGTCTAGGTCTTTGGCAGCAGCCGCAATGCTGACCATGATCTCGCGATTCATCGCGTGGTTGGGCGCGAAACCAGGAGGAATCGGCAGTTGATGCAATCGCGCAAGGACGCCTCCAATCCTCCGCGCGCGAGCCTCGTCTACCACCGACAGCATCTCGCCCTCGAGGAAGGATTTGACAATCGTCGGCACGCCGTCAATCACGTGCACCAGACAGCCCTGAGGACTCCGCAGTAGCCGATTGGATCCGAATCTATGCTCCTGCAGGTGTTCGAGGACTGCCGCCAGCCGCTCGACACGAGCCAGTGTCGGCTCAACACAAAAGGTGATGATCCATCGCTGTTTGCCGTCCACCTCTTGGCTGTCGCGGCCTTCGCCTTTGATGACAAAGGAGACATTCGCTGTTCCGCCTGTGAGGGGGCGAACCAGAGCATTTTCATCCAAGCCGAAGACCCTGAGAGCCTCGGCGACCATGTGTGTGTAGCTCGCCTGTGTCACATCTAGAATCTACAGTTTCCAGCCACGAAATGATCAAGATTCATATCGCTGGTATAGGGATCCAAAACCTTCCTCAAGCGTAAAGTACCAGCACTACCAGCTCGTTCCTGCGACTGAGGATATTGCATGCAAGTCGAAGTTCAGCCGAATGCCCATGCCAAAACGCACAGGCAGTCAATCGTCAAGCATCCAATAGTGCCACATGATCGCTCGACACAATGCGGACGTTGATATGACCACTAGCTGCTGCTAATCACCGCCGCTGGGGTCGCGATGCTGCCCGCTGCTCGGCCGCTGCACGCTTCTGACCTAGCTCTCGCATCGCGGCCATGACCGCTTGGGTATCGACCCCCACAGTGAAGGCCATTGGTTTACCGCCCGGGACGAGACGCACATCGACTTCGCCTAGTGCGACACTCACCAAACGCTTTTTGTCGCCAATACGTGCCTTCACAAGATAACGGCCATCACGAAGCGGACGCACAAAAGCACGATCACGCGCATTTAACTGGCCGTAGCTAGAACTCGCCCGCGACATCACCTGCGAAACTCGTCGACTGCGCGAATCAAATGACGCCATCTTTGACTTCTCTACAGGCTCCATGGCGATCCACACTGGCTCCTCGTCGACCAACTGACGTAGACCCGGTGTATTCAGCGTCACTGCCGGCACCCGAGCAAACCGCAATTCATTGCGACCAGCAAAGAGTGTGGTCGACTGCGAGCGGAAACCGGGCTCTTCAGGCAAGACCTCAAGCGAAGGCTGCGAACTCAGGATCTCTGTGAGCCCACCCTTCCAATAAAACCCAACCATCGAGTAGCCGCCATCCGGCCGCATCACGCGCGCCCGCAGCGGAGTCTTTGGATTCATGCGCTTGCCATTCTCATCGATGGCGGCAACTTCATAGCGGTAGATATCACGCCCGAGATCGAGATCCTTTAGGCGCGGGTGGGTATCGCGCTGGCCGGGCTTGATCTCGAATCCATCAACTGAGACAAACGCATCCGGGAAGCCTTCGAGGCGCAAGCTGAGGTTATAGATCCCTGGCTTAACCCAATCGAAGTAGATGAACTTCTTGCCACGGTAATCGCGGATGCGATCGTCACGCCCTCTGGTCGAATCGCTCTGACTTTCAAGGCGCACCTTAACGCGATGACTCGCCAGCCATTTCGGCAGCAGCACCGAACCAACCACCCGCGAGCGACGGTCCAGCTTGATAACGGCACCATCGCGGCTCGGCAAACGAGGTTCTTCGTAAGAAAAGTGCTCGGAAGCAGTCACTCGCAGGCGATAGCGAGCAGCTTCGAGGTCCCCAAACAAGGTGAACTGGCCGTCACCATCCGTCGTCGTTGTTGCGAATGCTTCATCTTGCCAGCTAAGTCGCGGACGCCTGCCAGCCTCACGCTCTCGCTGCAACTGCACACGTGCACCGGCAATCGGTTCGCCAAGATCATTGACGACGCGACCAGACGAGATCCGAGTCAAGTCACCGATCTGCAGATCGCCGATGTCCATGACGCCTTCCTTCGGCAAAATGTCGAGCGTCGTCGCCAGCCCCGGGACAGGCATGCGTCCTAGGCAACGAACCTGTAGCCGCCAAGGCGCCTGATGCTGCCCGCGGACCTCATACGGCAAGTGGAAGCGGCCTTCTTGGTCGAGTTGCACCTCCTCTCCTTCGAGCCGGCCACGAAGACTATTGATCAAGAAGGTTGTATTGAGCCCCGCCAACGCGGCACCACCCTCATCAAGCAAGCGGCCGTAGAGCATCGCAGCGCCCGGTGCAACGACCAAGTCCACCACCAAACGCTCACCAGACTGCTGCGGCCCAGCAAAGGCCGGCGCCCGCCAACGAAAGTCATCATCATCCAATCGACACGAAGCATCTAATTGCATGCCAAGCCCCACGAATGGGAACTCAATCACACGTTCGTCCTGCTCTTTGCGTATTGGTAATCGCGCCCACCTCGGGTTCTTACCATCAATAATTCGCAACTCCCCATGCACCGGATGCGTGAACGGTCGGCCATCACGATCCACTGTACGCAACGCAACGCTACCGGTAGGCGGCATTCGCAACTCGATGACATCCTCGGGCACTGGCTTGCCACCGAACCCTTCGCGAACAGGTTCTGTCAGCGGCACCATCAGCACAGCCTCAAACCTACTCGCGTGCTCCTTCGGCCACCAACTGGAGGCATTCCGACGGTAAAACTGGAAGTGCTTAAAGACTGCGTAGCCCTTTTCATCGGTGCGACGCCGCGCCCGGAGCTCCATCTTCGCTGTGACCAGCGAGACATTCTTGTTCGAACTAGGATCCCTACCCTTGCTGACCAGCACCCGCTTACTGCTGAGCGCCGGATCCTTACTCTGGGGATTCTTGGCAGCCGCTTGCGCCCGCTTCATCGTCCGGACCTGATCCGACAACTCTTGGCTCTGACGCCGCATGCCTACTAGACGGCGTTCACTACGAGCTCGCGATTCGGCATTCGTGACACGGCCGAGACGACCCTCAGCGGCCTTGATGGAAGCCACCACTTCAGCCTGTTGTTTGAGCATGCGGTCGAGACTGACTCGATCCGGGATGCGCTGCTGCAGACCAACGGGAACACCAGACAAAGCACGGCCCTCTTGATCCGTCACACGAACCGTCACCGACTCTTCGACCTGTAAAGTCAGCGACTCGATTTCACGATGCCCCCGACGCAACCGCGTCATGCCACTCAAACCAGGAAGGGTCGCCGCGATGTATGTGGTCTTCTCTAAGCGCGGCAATGCAACGCGCCCCTCGGATGTGGCGGTATATCGCTTACCCTCAGCAATCGCGACTTCACACCAGTGCGGCGCAAACGCATCACGCCGCTCGGCGCTTTCGTAGCCCTCCAGCACATAGACCTTCGCTTCAGGCGCAACCTGGCCCTTCTTACGATCCCACACTTGGATCACGAGCCGGGGGGCGTCATCGACCTCGATTGCGACTTCGCTACGCTCGGATTCCTCGTCCTCAACAAGACCCTCAAAACGGATGGCCTCGGGCAAATTTGCAACGACAGCCAAAGCAATCGCTTCGTCGTCCTGCTTCTCGAAAAACTCTTCGGAAAGAGGCGCTGGCAAAGCGCTGTCGTCACCGCTCACGCAGAACACAACAGCACCCAAAGCGAGCACGAGAACCAGAACTGAAAATAGTGCGGACGATTTGGTCATCACGAGCGTGGCCACCAAATATCCACGGTGACTGGCCTCTGATGATAAACCGTAATTCCACTCAGGTCGCGACTCCAGTATGTGCTCAGACATACTTGGGACGGGAACTAACTCGACCACCTTTGATGACCACAACCCCAGAACGTTCTTTGCTCCCTTGCTGAGGTGATTCCATCGCCAAATCCTTGCTGCGGTGCATCGCTTACACAATGTCACGCACGGCCACACTAGCTGAGGATCACGACCGGCGCATGGCCGCCGAACGCGACTAGGCTGCCGTCAGCCACAACCGCTTGGAGCGCAACCGACCCGCCGATCAAAATGCTCTGGTCCAAGGCGCCACCCAACACCTGTATTCATGGCAAGGGCAGGCAAATCGGTTACGCTCCCACCCATGAGTCCCAACGTTCTCAGCCAAGGATGTTTGGCAGTGTTGCTATCGCTGCAACTTGCTCCTGCCCAAAGCGTGCTAGTCGAGGCCGAGGGTTTCGACAAGCACGGCGGCTGGCTCCTTGACACCCAGTTCATCGACCAAATGGGCTCGCCTTACATGCTGGCACACGGGCTTGGCAAACCGGTCGCCGACGCCACGACGACGGTTCGGTTTGCCGAACCTGGCACCTACTACGCCTTCGTACGCACCGTAGACTGGGTAGCGAAGTTCGGTGTCGAAGGCAGCCCCGGCCGCTTCCAACTCTTGGTCAACGGCGAGCCGCTCGATGCCACCTTCGGCACGGAGGGCGCTGGTTGGCAATGGCAAGCGGGCGGTGCCATAGAGATCAAGGAGCGCGAGGTCTCGCTCACCCTCCATGACCTGACTGGTTACGAGGGACGCTGTGACGCTATCCTCTTCTCGAAGAGCGATGAGTTGCCGCCCAACGATCATGGCGTGCTAAGCAGTTGGCGCAGAGCGCTTCTCGGACACCCCGCTGAGCCCCGCGGAAAGGACGGTTACGACCTCGTTGTTCTAGGCGGCGGTTTCTCCGGGCTCGGTGCTGCCATCAGCGCTGCCCGCATGGGCTGCAAAGTCGCCCTTATCCAAAACCGTCCCGTCCTGGGCGGCAACGCATCTTCGGAGGTGCGCGTTTGGGCTAACGGTGGGACACGCGTCGGTAAATACCCGCACATCGGTGACATCGTCGAAGAGTTCACGGACCACTCTCTGCTTTGCCCAGGCCCCGCCGAGATCTACCTAGATGATCTCAAGGTTCAGATCGTCTCCGCAGAGAAGAACATCGATCTCTTCCTCTCGCACCATGCGTTCGGCGTCGAGAAGCAGGGCGACCGGATCACAGCTGTCCGCGTCATTGACGTAAAGACCAGTGAAGAGAAACGCTTCACCTCTTCCTTCTTTGCTGACTGCACCGGCCACGCCACCATCGGCGCGCTCGCGGGCGCGGATTTTGACATGACCATGAAGGATCACATGGGCATGACAAATCTCTGGCGCTGGGAGTTCACCGACTCACCAAAAGACTTCGCGCCAGTACCTTGGGCGCTCAACCTAGACGAGGGCGAGTTCCCCTACCCTAAGAATGTTGGGGTCAAGCCGGGAGGCAAGCCAGATGTGATGTCGAACCACTGGTATTGGGAGTCCGGCTTCGACAAGCATCCCATTGATGACATCGAATACATGCGCGACACCAATCTGCGCGCGATGTACGGGGCGATGCATGCCCTTAAGAACAAAGGCGTCTACGCCAAGAAGGATCCCTCCGGGCAACGACACGCCACCGCACAATTGATCTGGTGTGCCCACATTGGCGGCCCACGTGAGTCTCGACGACTGATGGGTGATCTTGTTTTGAACAAAGAGCACATCGTCACTTACGCCGCGTTTGCCGACGGTTGCGTGCCTACGACTTGGTCGATCGACCTGCATCACCCCAAAAAGCAGTACCTGGGTAAATACGCAGACAACCCGTTTATCTCCTATGCGAGCTTTGAGCACCGCTCACTGAAGACCAAGCCCTATCTCGTTCCCTATCGGTGCTTCTACTCTCGCAATATCTCGAACCTCTTTATGGCGGGTCGCTGTGCTAGCGTCACTCATGAAGGGCTTGGGACCGTTCGTGTGATGAAGACCTGCGGCATGATGGGAGAGGTCGTAGGCAAAGCAGCTTCGCTTTGTGTGATGCATACGTGTGATCCTCGAGCTGTCTATACGGACCACCTCACAGAGTTGCTGGAGTTGCTCAAGCTGCCTGGACGTGCTCATCGGGATAGCGTGAGTGGGGCGTTTGTGATTCCTCCCGCGCCACCAATCCCGCCCCCAGTGAATCCATCACGTGTCGGAGTAGATGCCAGCAAACTTGCGGGCATCATCATCGATGATTCCAAAGCGACTGTTGAAGGCGCCTGGAAGTCGAGCACCTTTGAGTTGGATTTCGTTGGGACTCACTACATCCACGACGATCGATCCGGCAAAGGTCAGAAGTCTGTGCGTTGGGAGTTTGAGGTTCCTGTCAGCGGGTCGTACGAAGTGCGTCTTTCCTATACAAGCTCGAAGAGCCGTGACGCGCATATCCCCGTGCAGATTGACGGTAAGGGCGGTGTTAGCCAGGTGCACATAGATCAGCAGATCCGTCCTCCGTATCCCGGCGGGTTTGCATCCGTTGGTGTGTTTGAGTTTGAGGCAGGACGACCGAGTGCGGTCGTGATCTCTAATAAGGGTACGAAGGGCCACGTCATCGCGGATGCTGTTCAGCTGTTGCGTCGTGACTAATGAGCGGTTCGTCCAAGCCACGTCTAAGTCATAGGATCGCCCTACGTATTGTAAGGGTCTTACTCTTTGGTTTGGTGGTGGGCCTGATTCATCGTGCTCACGTTGCGCGCGTAGCTCAAAGATCGCTCATGCCTCAGGTCGCGGTTGTTGCTGAGGACATCCGCGACTTGTATCCGAGTGCGCAAGGATTTGCTGTCGATCTTGATAAGAGCGGGCGGCGGCAGGTGCTTGATCATCAAGGGAGAGTCGTAGGATCTTACTTGCGGACATCGCCGCTGGCAGACGCCGTGATCGGCTTCTGTGGACCGACTGATACACTGCTCGCTTTTGATCGTGATGACCGCGTGCTCGGTGTGAAGATCCTAGCCAGCGAAGACACCCGCGATCATGTTGCTCAGATCCGCAACGATGCGAGCTTCCTCGCTCATTTACGAGGCTTGACGCTTCGTGAGGCCTCGACAAGCAACAGTGTCGATGGCGTGGCTGGCGCTACCTTGACCAGCATCGCGATACAGGAAGCGCTCTTGTTGCGACTGGGTGGTGGCGAGGTTTCATTGCGCTTTCGTGATCCCGTCTCTTTGCAGGATGTTCGTGAACTCTTTCCAGACGCGGTCCGATTCGAACAGATATCAAACAACGCCTCCCGTTGGTTCGTCATAGGTGCTGGAGACGCGAAGATCGGATCTTTGCTTAGAACGGCTCCGGCATCCGACGCCATCGTTGGTTACCAGGGTCCCAGCGACACCCTCGTCGGCTTTGATCCGGCTGGCCGAGTGATTGGCCTCAAGCTACTGAAGACTTACGACAATGAGGAATACGCAGTCGACTTGCGCGAGGACGACTACTACCCAAAGCAGTTCTTGGGGCTTTCGTTGGCCGAACTTGGGGCGCTCGACCTCGAGACTGCCGGCATCGATGGAGTATCCGGCTCTACGCTCATCAGCAACGCAGTCACTGCGGGCTTGGTGGTCGCTGCTAAGCGCGCCAGTGCGCCACCTGCACCGTGGCTTGATTGGCAACTACGTGATCTTGGCACCGCAATCGTGGTGGTTCTTGGGCTGCTGATTGGTCTGAGTTCTCTGCGTGCCAACAAAAAGCTCCGCGTAGCGTTCTTGCTCGTGCTCGTCGCTTACTTGGGTGTCATGAATGCAGACATGCTGTCTAGCGCCCAGCTTGTTGGTTGGGCGCAATACGGGATCCCGTGGCGTTCAGCGGGAGGCCTGTTCCTGCTCACGGTTGCAGCGTTGCTGGTTCCGATCGCAACGAATCGCAATCTCTATTGCTCCCACCTCTGCCCGCACGGCGCCCTACAGCAACTCGTAAAGGGTCGGTTTGGTCGGCAGCTCGTGATTTCAAAGCATCTTGCTCGAGCATTGCGAGTGATACCGCTTGGGTTGTTGGCCGTTTGTACTTTCGTGGCGGTGACGGATGCGACGTTCAGCCTTGTGGATTTGGAGCCATTCGATGCTTGGGTTTACGCCGTTGCTGGTTGGCCGGCTTTGGCGATTGCGGGAGTAGGCATCGTCGCCTCGCTCTTTATTCCCATGGCCTACTGTCGCTACGGATGTCCGGTTGGCGCGCTACTACGCTTCTTAGCTCACAGTGGTCAGTGGTCTAGGCGCGACACGGCTGCATCAGCGCTGGTCCTGGTCGCTGTGCTCTTGGGCCTGGGCGACTGAGGCGAGATTGGCACGCCGCAATGCATCTCGCCCAAAGGCTCACTGCATAATTGCCTAGGATCACAATTGGCGCCCCACATGCAGCGACGCCATTGACGCAGCCAATCTTGGAACGGTGAGCCGGCACATCTGCTCGCATCGCTACTTGTCAGAATGAAGAGGCTAGCCCCAGGTCATCGACTTCATCGGCATCAAACAATTTGTCGATGGCCGCGTGCGCACAGCCGATTCTGGTTCTTACAGGGAGTGATTCGTTCGCAACACCTTCACTGAACCATTTCCCATTTCCCGCAAACCGGCCCGCTGTTGGTCGGTAGGACGGCCAACAGACGCTCGAGTCTTCGTTCTTCAAGCAAGCTGGCGGGTGCTGATTGCCTCCGATCCGGCAAGGTCCACACTCGCAACATACAGTCATGGAAATCTCACAAGTTCTCGAGACGCTTAGCCACCCCTACGGTGAGGCCCGTTCACGCGGGGTCTACTTCCGGGATGCCGAACCGGTTTCGTCTAGGGGGCAATTTGCGCTGGGTGAATCACCGGAACAGAACAACTCGAAACTCGTCGCGCTCGTCGCGCACAACGAGATGAAGCAACCGCTTTTGCATTTCGTCGCGAGCCATCTGGATTTTTTCTCCACGGTGAATGTCGTCACCACCAAGTCGACCGGGCGCGTGCTGGAGCAATCGCTCGGTCTATCTGTAAAGGTGAAGGTCTCTTCCGGCCCTTTGGGAGGAGACCAAGAGATCGGGTCTTTGGTTACACGAAAAGATTGCGGTGCGGCATTTCACTTCATTGACCCTTTATCGACACACCCACACGAAGCGGACATTCACGCGCTGACGCGTATATGCAACGTGCACGACGTCCCGTGCGCCACCAACCCGAGCACTGCCGAGGCGCTAATTTACGCTTTAGACAACGACAAACATTTTCGTGAACACCTGCATCTTGCGACGCAAAAAGAAGACTCGCATGCGGAGGAGGCATACAAACAGAAGCAACAGCAAGTGATTAACGACACCAACCTGAGCAGTTGTTTGCGACGAGCGACTTCGCCATCAAAAACGTAGCGATACTCCCCCACCACCGTTCGAGCATCAAGATTCCGCGCAGCGGGACTCACTTAGCCAAGAGGTTCACCCTGCGTCCGGTTTCCATGTCGAATGTAGTAAGATGCATCCATGGGCAGTGGACTGGTGCTCATGCGCGCCCGCCCGCTCGATGCTGCGTTGCTCGTTGCCGCGCTGACTTTTCATCTACCTGCACGGCAGGCTGCTGACTGGGTAGGTGAGTCGGTCGCCACGGTGGCACCGCCATCTGTGCGGCAGGAAAATTGGCTGCGAGATGAGCTCGACCGATTTGTACTGCGGCAACTTGAAGATACTGGTAAGCCGCCATCTTTGTTCGCAGATGGCCGGACGCTGGCTCGCAGGTTGGCGTTTGATCTTACTGGGCTAACGCCCTCGTCAAGACAAGTGCAGCGCTTCGTCGAGGACGTGGTGCACGTGCGCGACCTGCACGCGACGATTCTGCACCTGCTCGGCATCGACCACCAGCGCCTCAGCGTGCCGTTCCAAGGTCTCGACGTGCGACTCACTGGCGTCGAGCAGGCGCGGCCAATTCACCAAATCTTGACGGGATTGACCGCGGGCGTCCGCCACGTCACAACTAGCGCGTAGGTAATTTCTGAATTGCAGCAGTTAAGCTGATGGTGTCGACGCCTGCTAGGAATACCAACACCCAGAAGCTTACTGGCAGGTTAATCAGCTACACCCTCACCCACCTTCCGCAACCAGAGACTGCCTCCAACTGCCGAGCCAATTCGTGGCATCAACGGCAACAACTCATCAGCTGCGCACTCAGCCAGCGAAGCCGCATGTAACTCGATGGCCCAAGAGCGATTGGCCATCAAGAACGCCCGCAGGAAGTAGTTCTCGTTCCACGATCGACCTTCCTCAACCCACTCGCGAGGGTATTCAAAATTGCTGTGGATATCGTGAAAGTGCACCCAAACGCCAGGTGCCAGACTTGGCAAGATCGTAAACACGGCGTGCAAGACGTCTGATCCAGTCTTCACGACGTGACTGGAATCGATAAACAGAATGTCACCAGCCTCAAGCCGTTGGAACTCTCGAGAATCCACATCCTGAAGGCGCTGCTGCAATAAACGTGAACGGGCTTCATCCGACTTGGTCATCAATGACCGCAATCGATCTGGGTAGGGGTCGATAAACGTGCAGTCAATTTGAGCCCCTAGGAACAGCTCATCCGTATCAAGAAGGACTGCAGAGGACCAACCCGCACCAACTTCAATGACACGCTTAGGTCTTATGTGACGCAATAGCGCGAAGTAGGCAAATGCGTCTCCGTATGGGAAATATTCATTGGCGAGACAGTAGCGACGACCTTGTTGAGGTTCGGCTGGAAAGTCTTCTTGGCCGTAGAACTGCGCCAACTCGCGCACCAACGACAACTGCGCCTCGATCCTGAGATCAACTTGCGGCAGTTCACGTAATCCAGGCGCAAACAGTGCGGCCGCATCCGCACGAACTTCGCTTTGGTCGACAATTGGCGAGTAGAAATGACCTGGCGGAACCCAGGTGCGATTGCGCGATGGCACTTGATCAAAGGGCACTGACTTCGCCCCCATCTCATTACCTATCGCAATGACGCGCTCAGCGAGATCCAGATCCAATTGCGACAAGCCACCAGCATCATGCGTCGTCGAGGACAACGATACGGTTGTATACCTGACTGACCATTCTGGATGGTGGCTCATCTCCTCCGCTACGCCAGCAAGCCGCAGGGTAAAGGACACGGCATCAGCAAATGTCGGCAGTTCATAGCGACAAGAAAGCTCATCCCCTAGCCGTCGCCAGCCAGGCATCCGAGATAATGCCTGGTCGACAACATTACTGCTAAGCCGCTGTGGTGATCTCATGCCGAAAGGCTACCAACTAGCATCAGCGCAAAGCGAATATGTAATCGTCACAGAGTTGCCAACGACCCCAGACGACTGACATTATCGCGGCCCGCAATCTGTTGCCGACACCAGCGCGACCGTCTGCTACAGCCAACTATACGAACAAGGGCCATAACGCAAGGTTGCCAGCACCAAGCGCGGTATGCCCCATCTCGACCAACTAGAGAAACCGTTTCGCGATCCAATCACAGATCAAGCGCAGCGTCTTAGGATCAAACGTCTCTTCGATCTGCGCGTATTCATCAACCCTCCCTGTCTCAGCATTTTGGAACAGGTGGTTCAGACCCTTCAATTCAATCACCTGAGCATCTGGGTTGTTGCGTAAAGCCTGCTTGATCGGCGGAATATTCTGCGAGGGAACGACCTGCAGATCGAGCGAGCCGTTCAGCGCGAGAACTGGACACGTCACCTTCGCCAAAGTCGGCGCAGGATCGTACTGAAGAAAACTGAGCATCCACGGCCTTGCCAAACTGGCTTCTTTGCTCTCGACAAACTGACGCTTGCTGCCAACCTGCTTCTTCTCAGCAACGGAAAGGTGCTCGTAGACCTCTTCCAGTTCGGCCCTGATCTTGGGACGCGCCTCTTCAAACGAAGCGCATTCTCTCATTGCCGCGAAGATCGCGCGATTGGTCTTCTCGCCAGAATCAATCACGTCATCCGAGACCCCCATCGCTTTACCGATCACCCGCGACTGCAGACAGATCACCTGCTCGCCATCTACACCAGGACCAGCCAACATCACGACAAACGCAACATCCTTGTTCTGGGCCGCGACGATTGGGGCAATCAACCCCCCTTCGCTGTGACCCATTAAACCGATCTTACTCGAGTCGATTTCCTGCCGCGTCTTGAGATAGAGCAACCCTGCGTGTGCGTCTCTAGCAAAGTCATGTGACGTCGCTGCACCATGATCACCAGTCGACATGGCCGTACCGCGATCGTCAAACCGAAGCACTGCGATCCCACTCCTAGTCAAGCTATCAGCAATGACGAGGAACGGCTTGTGCCCCAGCAAAGACTCATCGCGGTCTTGCGGCCCTGATCCGCTGATCAAAACAACCGCCGGGTGCGGACCTTCAGTCCGCGGCATCGTTAGCGTCGCAGCGAGACGAACACGACCCGAAGCTTGATCGCTCTGGCGTGCAACCCGAAAGCTCTCATTGGTATCAGCCTTTGGATCGTGACTATAGAACACCTCTTCGACGTCATAAGGGAGCGGACCTTGCGGTATTTGCGGCCTCTTTGGCGGCTCGATAACGCCACTAGAGCGGGCAAGGTCTAAGGACATTGGTTGCCCCTGGGTGAAGACCCCGACGAACAGATCTTGCTCAGCGTCAAAGGTGCCTTTGTAAGATGCGCGAAGCCGAGCAATTGCAAAATTCAGCACGCCATTTTCAAACGTGATGTCATCGATCGCAATGCCAGTGGCACCTTGATCAGGACTATCAAGTGTTGCCGTAAGGGCACCAACCGCCCCTTCGATATGAACAACCAATTGGAGTTTGGCTAGGCCGACATCAAGCTTGCCATGCCACGAACCAATCGGGACGACTGGCTGCTCTCCCCCCTGCGCCATAAGTGCGGGACAGATCGTCAACCAAGCCCACAGAATCTTTTCCATATATACGACTGTAGCGCCCCTTCATCGCCTCAGCATGGCAATCGTAGAACTTAGATGCCCGCCTTCACCGTGATCGCACGGCTAGGCTGCTCAAACCGACTCTGAGGGATGTGAGCGTGCAGCACGCTAGGCCGAAGAACTCTAGCCTGTCTCGAATCGCTCGCCGGGAACAACTGCGTAACTCCTGATCCATTTAGGATCTGCGGGCCACATTCACTGACGATTTCACGACCACGACTCAGCCACTCCTGATCGAGACGCGTGAGTTCGACTGACTCTGCATGCGCATCAAATTCCTAGATACATCAGCTAGCAAGAGCTGACCATCAGCCTCATTCAGCAGATAATCGTGTGCGGCCTTCGCGAAGGCTTGCCGCCTGCTTGTTCATAATTGACCCTTACACTGCGCTGCATTTAGTGATGATTGTCTCAGAGGTCTGGTATCGGAGCTAAGGCTTAGCATCTGCATGGCATCCACCAAAACAACATACGAATCGGTGCATCTGTGTTACCCCCCTGCAGGAATCACAACGGATGCTCCTGGAGATGACTTGGTGCAAATTGGGGTCGATGGATAGCGCACAAAAGGCTGCCTAAGCAGTTGGTGCAACTAGCGCCTATGATTCGCGAGCTTGAGCATCGTGAGCCATTAGTAATCCGTCAACGAACTCTACAAACGGTGTGTCCATCATCGGTTTGATGATAGGACTCGTATCCCAAAAGATCCGGACACATGGCGCCGTATAGAACTTGCGCACCATGTTTTTGAGCTCCGCGAGATCACGTTCTTCCGTGGTCGATGTGAATTGGCCCCAGTGCAGCCAAAACCAGTAGGCGTTGCAGTTTTCGAGGACGCTGGCCTCATCTGGGGTGATGCCTAGCTGCGCCCCGACCTGCTTGTAGAAATCCTCCATCCCCCAGGCTTTGTTGTTGGCCGCTCGCATCTCGCTACAGGTTGTTGCCTGCAAGAAGTATTCGCGCACACCTTGGGCCCGTACGAGTCGGTTGTTGTCTGCCGCGGCTAACTTTGCATGCCGGACTTGGACGGCTAGATAAATCAGCGTTGCCACTACAGCGCCAGCGCCGACAAGTTGGCCAATGGCACTAATTGCTTCCCAGTTCATATAGGCACCTAGGGGATCCCTCCTGCTTTAGGAAAGGATCGAGTTCACGAGCATACTCGCAGAGCCCCACGCATTAAGAACGTTTGGCGTTAAAGCTATTACGCAACGACCAGCCGCTCAGCAATGCATTTGGAATTACCACCACCTCACCATTGCACTCAAAGCACTTTTTTTGATCTTACTAGGAACGAGTAAGCCCCTAGCGGCGTCGCGATAAAATCTGCTCTAGAACTTCGGTAGATCGCCACTAATCTTGTGAGATTCTAGCAGTCAGTTCTCTTTGCCGCGCACAATGCCATGAAACGAAAGCCTATCAACTGGAATGCGATCTCTGCCATTGGGCAGGTTATCTCTGGAGTAGCTGTCGCCATGACTCTGATCTACCTGACAGCGCAGGTGCGATACGCAAAGATCGCTGCCAGTGATGCCAACCGTTTGGCTAGATCTAATGGCGTCGTCAACTTCTTCCTTACGGCAGCTCATAATCCGGAGTTTCGGCGCGTGGGCTTAAATATCGGAACGCACAGAAAGTTTATCGAGGAGGTTGCACGACGCTTAGAGATCACCATCGATGAGGCAACGCAGATCAACTGTTCGGCACACTATTGGTTCTGGCTTCATTGGGGACAGTGGAGCACGACTACTGAGGCGCGGGATCGCGCGGAATTGAAGAACATGGTCCAGAAGTTTTACACGAAGCCTCATATACGCATAATCTGGGAAGCCAATCGGTCGAGGTTGGACGCGTCCTTCACTAAATTCGTTGATGATGCGATTGCCGAAGTAGACGCAGACCCATCACTCCAACGAAAGCCAGTTGACATCCTCAAGCTTGCTGAGCGACTGGATGAATTGGGCCTTGGGCTACCCTACAATGCTGAGGCTGCCGGCAGCGTTGAGGCGCAAGGCAAGTAGAATCGCTAGACCCAATGCAGCAAGCACAGCGTTCATCAGCTGGTTCATAGCCTGAACGACTGCGAAGAAGCAGTCCTGCATCTCGCCAAGCGCCGAATGGTCTGATGATCGTCATCCGCCCCTGGCAGAAATCAGATGCGGCAAGTTCCACGTTTGTGCAGAACGCCCAGCGGGTGGCTACGGCCGCGGCACTAGCCCAAGTGCGTCGTAAGCGCGGGCAACGGTCTTGCTTGCTCGCTCGCTCGCCCGCGCACTGCCGACCTTCATCACGCGCTCAAGCTCACCCGGGTCGGCACGAAGTTCTTGGTAGCGTTGCTGAATTGGCTCTAGCACGGCACATACGGCCTCTGCGACGTCCACCTTCAAATGGCCGTACATCTTGCCAGCATAGTCTGCCTCAAGCTGTTCGAACGTCCTACCGGTGCAGGCGCCAAGGATACTCAGCAGATTCGCAATACCAGGCTTGGCCTCAGCGTCATATGCAATCCGTGGCGGATCGTCAGGATCGGTCACCGCGCGCTTCAGCTTCTTGGTAACCGACTTAAGGCCTTCGAGCAGGCCTACATAGTTGTTCGGATTGCCGTCAGACTTACTCATCTTCGCGGTCGGATCCTGCAACGCCATTACTCGCGCCCCTACCTTCGGAATGAACGGCTCAGGGATTCGGAAGGTCTCGCCGTGTTCCGTATTGAAACGGTGCGCCACATCACGGCAAAGCTCAAGGTGCTGCTTTTGATCGTGACCGACCGGCACTTGGTGCGCCTGGTAGAGCAAAATGTCAGAGGCCATCAACACTGGATACGAAAACAGACCAACGTTGATGTTCTCGCTGTGTCGCTTGGCCTTGTCTTTGAACTGAGTCATCCGATTCAGCTCACCCATCTGCGTGTAGCAATTAAGCACCCAGCCAAGTTCCACGTGCTCTGGCACATGCGACTGGACAAAGACCGTGCTGCGGTCAGGATCGATGCCACAGGCCAGATACAGCGCGAGTGTGTCAAGGGTCGCGCTGCGCAGTGCCTCACGGTCCTGCCGCACCGTGATCGCATGCAAATCAACGATGCAATAGAGGCACTCGTAGTCCTCCTGCATGGCGACCCACTGACGCAATGCACCGAGGTAATTGCCAAGGGTGAGGATTCCGGACGGCTGGCATCCGCTGAGGACGATAGGGCGGCTCATGGTCGTTCTGCAAGCAGCGGAGCATGAGGCCGCCGCAAACGCAACGAGTATGACTAATTCAAGCAACGGTTCGCAGCACGAACCCCACCACTAAAGCATCAGAATGCGTCAAATCGCTATCTAACAGGCCCTCGAGCAACCTTGGGGCACCTAGTTAGAACCCGGGGCCGTGCCGATATCATCAATAAAGATGCGCCCCGCCCATTCACGTCAGGGTGGTGGTCAGGCAACTTGACGCCAATGAGCAAACAAGTTTGTTTGGTTTGAGGGTGCTGGCAAGGCTAGTCGTTTACCGTAATCGCGGAAGCGACTTGCGTCCCGAGACCGACTTGATGATTACAATCCTAGCTTTCCTGCTATTTGCTGCAGAACCACTCCCCTACGCATGCGGCCCTTACTTGCTGCTGCCCGGCGTCGAGCAGATGACGATCGTGATCGATCACTCTCTGCCGATTGCTGCCGAATTAGTGTATGGGGTTGAAGGCGGAGAGAGTGAAAAACGCGTCGTACACACTGCCATCCAGCGACACCACGTATTCAAGCTCGACGGGTTACAGCCCGGCAGTCAATATTGGTATGAAGTTCGAACAGGCACCGAGTTGGCTTCTGGTCGGCGTAGCTTCCACACTCTGCCCGCAAAACCAGACAGTTACGAAGTCATTGTACTGGGAGACGTGCGTTCGTTGCCACAGCGTTGGCACGCCGTATCACAACGGGTCTACCAAGACGAGCCCAGTGCTCTGTTTGTGATTGGTACTGGTGACTACCCATCGGATGGCAGCAAATACACGTTGTGGCGCAAGCAGTTCTTTGAGCCGGCGCGTAATCTCTTGGCGAGCAAGCCGATGTGGCCAGCTATCGGCAATCATGAGAAAACGCGTCGGCATGACGACCTAACACGACCCGAGGCATCTCGCTACTTCAGCCTGTTTGAGTTGCCGGGCAACGAACGCTGGTATCGAGTGGACTATCACTTGATGACTCTGCTGGTCGTAGATAGCAACTCACGGTTGTCACCGGACCATGAACAATACAAATGGCTGCGAAAGCAGTTACGCAGTGAGCGCAAGCGCTTCACGCTCGTTGCGTTTCATCACGCTCCGTTTTCCTCGGGGCCGCATGCATCGATTCATCCTGATGCCACACCTAAAGAGTGGCCAATCGATGAGGGGCGACGCTTCTTGGTGCCATTATTCGAGATGTATGACGTCGACGTCGTGCTCAATGGACATGACCACATCTATGAGCGGTCTGAGAAGAACGGCATTCCTTACATCGTCACTGGCGGCGGTGGCGCTCCTCTATACAAGATCAATTCGTCACCGAACCCTTATCAGGTGGTAGCCAAATCGACGAATCACTACGTGCGCCTGAAAGTCGCAAAGGATGGCATCGATCTCAAGGCGATCGACACGTCAGGAGAGACGATCGATTCAGCGCGGTTTACGCCAAACGCCAAAAACTTAACCCGGCGTGCACATCATGTTCACGAACGCGTCAAGAACAGTATTGTCGCCGGACAGCCAAATCTTGCCAAGCAAACGCTGCCATGCACCATTAGCAATCCACTCGATCACGAGATGGCCTTGCGGATTATGTTGAAGGAAGCGGAACAGACGAGCGAAGAGGTGCTTGTCACATTGGCGCCTGGTGCGAGCAAGGTGATTGAGATCGCGTTAGCACCATCGGTTTCTCCAGCACCCAAGCCGTGGCAAGGCTTTCGATTTTGCCAGTTGATGGCGACAGTTAGCAGTCAGGACGAGGCGCTGCCCATTGACTTTTCATTCAAGCAACGCATCGAATTATCGGTGCCTCAGTATGAATTACAGAGTCTTGCAAACGTAACGGTCGACGGAGATGCAACGGAATGGAAGGGTGTACCCGCTATGCGTATTGGCGTTAAGCAACCTGTGCCACGTGGCAGCAATCAATACTCTGGGGCTGAAGACCTCGAAGCGGATCTACGTCTAGCCGTTTCGGATGCATTGCTCCACCTCTTCGTTGAGGTCCGCGATCCAGACATTGTCGACAACGGTAAAGACTCGTTTTTTCTAAGCGACTCATGCAACCTTGTTTTGCAGGCACCGCGTTGGCAGCGGCAACTGGCGGCGCCAACAATCATTGCCTTCGGAGCATCAGGGCGAACGAATCATAAGGCTGTCCATCAGGTCAAACGCTGGAACGGAGGCTATTCGATTGAGGCATCAATCCCCCTCGATGGCACGCCATTTGCCAAGCAAAACAACGGGCCGCTAGAGGCGCAGTTCGAAATTGTTCTGGTCGATCAGGATCCGGGGCAGAGCCCGTCACTGCATAGGCTGTGGACCAATCATCTCCGCGCCAACGTTGCGGACTACGGCACCCTACGCTGGTCCAGAATGCGATAGGCCGCCGGCAGTGTCATCAAGGGCCCAACAAAGTAAAGACAGAGTCGCGACGGACCCAGCCACTGCTAAAGAGCACTCTGAGTGCTACCGCACCATGATACAAACGATCTCAATCATCCTCTGTAGCATTATTGGCAGCGCCTGCGGTGCAATCTTGCTCGGCGAGTTCACATCCACGCCACTCACGATCATTGGCGCGATCCTAGGAATCATCGTTGGCTGGCTGCTTGGCAAGTTCATTCCTTGGTATGAGTGGTTTGCCTAAGCGACCTGCGAGTAACGCGTCGTTGCACCACCTTCACGGACTACGATCGACGCCTACTGTGACAGCATCAAAGCCAAAACCTGCCTTGTCTCAGTTGACGCAGTAGACAACTCAAATCGGCAGATAATCCTGGAAGACTTGTATTCCGAACAGCAGAACAATGGTGCCAAAGTGATCCCATACTGCATGACGCAATAGCGTAGAACGCGGCCGGCCAGCTACATGCTCTGCAATTGCAGGAATGGATTGGCATCCCGTTAGCATTCGCTTAAGCGCATTTTCAAGGAGTGCAGATCGGGTTGTCGTGTTGGTGTTTCTAAAATATCTATACACACCGCATGCATTCGCTCCCGAAAACAATCCCACGGGTCCTCTGGCAAACATGGCGCAGCCACGATCTCGGACCACGTGAGCAAGCTGCGGTCGATACGTGGATCGACAAGAACCCAGAGTTCGAACACCGCCTCTGCGACGATGAAGAGTGCCGCGCATTCGTTGGCGAACACTTCCCCCAACTGCTTGAAGTCTATAATGGCTTCGCGCTGCCGGTCGAGCGTGCCGACCTATGGCGGTACCTCGTGTTGTATCATTACGGCGGTGTCTACACCGACCTGGACACCCGCTGCCTCCAACCAATCCGTGACTGGGGGCTGCAGGACGATGACGAACTCGTGATCTGCACAGAGTACCCGGGGCAGTATTGTCAGTGGACGATGGTCGCAGCGCCAGGACACCCGGCCTTCGCTAAGGTCATTGAGCAGATTCATGCGCAGGGATCCCGGCGCGTGACCGACCACGATATCGTCGACGGAATTGAGCGGACCGGTCCGCGAGCATGGACGCGTGCGATCGCCGCGCGCGCTGGCGGCCGCGTACGAGTCCTGCCTACTGACCGCTGGTGCTGGACGCCGTCGTGGATCACCAAGCGTGGGCGACCACCGACAACCGCACTTGCAGTGCACGACTACTGGGGCACCTGGAAAGGGTGGGAGCGACCGCATTTCGGGCCAGACGCTGAGTGGCCGACAGGAATCCGCTACGCTTGGCTGCTCGTTGTAAAGATCCTGAAACGTGCGGAGGGGCTCGTTCGAGGATCTCGACCTTAGCTGCCGGTTGATTGCCGCGCTCTCTGAGGATCACCCCGAGGACTCTAGCGACAATCAGTCAATTCAGACCTGCTGAAGCAGTCAAGAAGCTATGCTCAAGTATTCCTGTTGTGCTTCGCCTTGCTGCCATCCTTGCCTTGTTCGCCGCCACTGGGAACCTTTGCGCCCAAATAGATTCGTGGTGGTCACTCAAACCACTGCAAGCGACCAACGCACCGGAGACGAAGTCCGAGTGGATACGCACACCGATTGATGCGTTCCTATTGCAAAGGCTCCGCGGGGTTGGCCTGACGCCATCTCCACCAGCAGGACGCCGCGCGCTTATCCGCCGCGTCACATTTAACCTGCACGGTCTGCCACCAACTGTTCAGGAAATCGAGTCCTTCACGAATGACCCAAGCCCTGATGCGTATACGCGACTCGTAGATCGATTGCTCGCATCCCCACGCTATGGCGAACGCTGGGCAAGACACTGGTTAGATGTCGTGCACTACGGAGAGACACACGGCTACGACAAGGACAAGCTTCGCGCCAATGCCTGGCCCTATCGCGACTGGGTAATCCGATCGTTCAACGAAGACAAGCCTTACAAACGATTCGTCAAAGAGCAACTCGCAGGCGACGTGCTCTACCCCGGCACAACTGACGGTGTGGTCGCACTTGGCTTCATTGCCGCTGGCCCTTGGGACTTTGTCGGCCACGTCGAACTACGCGAGGGGACCGTCGACAAAGCAATCACGCGATCCTTGGATCGTGACGACATGCTGCACACTACCATGTCGACATTCGCGAGCACCACAGCAGCTTGCGCGCGCTGTCACGATCACAAGTTTGACCCAATCCCACAACGCGATTACTACCGGCTACAGGCCGCCTTTGCCGGCGTCGAACGAGCCGAGAGGCCATACGAGCAGAGCACCACAAACCAACATCTGACTTCGACAAACAACTCGCTCGGATACCACAGCGCGATCACCAACACGCGAGACCAAGACAAATGGGTCCAAGTAGACCTCGGCCAACCGCGTGAGATCGAGCAGATCCTGCTATACCCAGCTCACGAAGTATTTGGCGGCCACCCCGGACCAGGCTTTGGCTTCCCCATTCGTTTTCGCATCGAGACATCAAACGATGCCGACTTCCAGACAGCGACCACGATCGCCGACCATACCGGGCAAGATTATCCAAGCCCCTTTGACACTCCGCAGCGATTCGACGGCAAAGACAAACCAGCACGCTACGTGAGAGTCACCGCAACAAGGCTCTTCGAACGCACCAAAGACTGGATCTTCGCCCTCGGAGAGCTGGTCGTCTTAGCAGAAGGCAAGAACGTTGCTGCGCAAGCGCCAGTCGCTGCATTGGACTCCATCGAAGCAGGCGGTGCATGGGGCAAACGCTACCTGACCGATGCATCCGCGCACAGAGACGGCCGCATGGTCTACGCCGCTAGCAGCTCGTTCCAAGGCAGCGGCAACTTCACCGCCCCCACCAAACCGCGCCCCATACACCTGCTCGCGCACGGCGACGTCACCCAACCACGCGACCTAATGACTGCAGGGGCGCTGTCATGCCTACCTGATCTTGACCATCACTTCGAACTCGACCCCGATGTAGACGAGAGCCAACGCCGTGCCGCCATGGCCCACTGGATCACGGATGACAACAACCCCCTGACTTGGCGATCGATTGTTAACCGTGTTTGGCAATACCACTTTGGCCGAGGCTTAACCGACACTCCAAATGACTTCGGGCGCATGGGCAAACAGCCGAGTCATCCAGAATTACTGGATTGGTTAGCGGTCAGGTTTCGCGATGGCGGCGGATCGTTCAAGCAACTGCATCGCTTGATCTTACTCAGCTCTGCCTACCGCCAATCTTCAGCATCGCGCACGGACACAGATCTCGCGCAACGCAAAGATCAAGGCAACACGCTGCTCTGGCGCATGCCCAGACGACGGCTCGAAGCAGAAGCCATTCGAGACACGATGCTCGCGGTCAGCGGCAAGCTCGACCTGACAATGGGCGGCCCATCAGTGCGTTGGTTTGGCTTCGTCGACGATCACTCGCCACACTACAGCTACGAAGAATTTGAACCGGACAGCCGCGGCGCATGGCGACGCAGCATCTACCGCCACATTGTTCGCAGCGTGCCGGACCCGTTTTTCGAAGCACTCGACTGCGCAGACGCCTCTATCCTCACACCAACGCGCTACACCACGCTGACGCCACTGCAAGCACTGGCAATGAGCAACGATCGATTTGTTATCCGCCAAGCAGAACACTTCGCATCAAGGTTAAGTAGCGCCGCAACAACGACGCCAGAGCAAGTCCAGCACGCGTTCCAACTGGCACTCGGGCGAACCCCCACACCTGGCGAGGCGCGCATCATGGTTGCACACGCACAGCAACATGGGCTGCCGAGTCTCTGCCGGATGATCTTCAACCTCAACGAGTTCTTGTTCATCGACTGACCATGCTTTCCCGACGACAGTTCCTGCAGCAATCGGGCGGTGGCCTGGGTGCGATTGCATTGGCTCAAATGGCAACCGAAGGCCAGCGGGCAACGCACGCTCCAAAAGCCAAGCGGGTCATCCAACTGTTTATGTCCGGTGCTGCCAGCCAGTGCGACACCTTTGACTACAAGCCTGAGTTGATCCGCCGACACGGCCAGAAGTTTGACCCTGGTGGTAAAGTCGAGTTGTTCCAAAGTTCACCGGGGGCCGTCATGCAGAGCCCCTGGACATGGCGGAGGCACGGCGATTGTGGCAAATGGATCAGCGACCTTGTGCCGCACCTTGCGACCTGCGCGGACGACATGGCGTTCCTGCACGGCATGGTCAGCACCAGCAACGTGCATGGCCCCGCAACCTTCTTACAGAACACCGGCTTTATGCTGCCAGGATTTCCGTCGATGGGCGCCTGGATCTCCTATGGGCTAGGGTCACTTAACGACAACCTCCCGACCTTTGTTGTATTGCCTGATGCGCGCGGCTTCGCGCCGGGCGGACCACGCAACTGGTCGGCAGGGTTCCTACCGACACAACATCAGGCAACGATGATTCGCCCTGATCGCACGGACCCGATCGCCAACCTATTCCCTCCAGACAAAACATCGTTCATCAATCCAAAGAACGAGGCCGACACCCGCAGTGCCTTAACGCGCCTCAACCGACTCCACCGACAACGCCGTGAAGATGACCCGCGACTCGAAGCGCGCATCGCCTCCTACGAACTCGCTGCACGACTCCAACTGAGTGCGCCTGAAGTACTCGACATCACGAGCGAAACCAACGAAGTCCGACAACTGTATGGAATCGACCAAGCTGCAACGGAGGACTTCGGTCGCCGCTGCCTGACTGCACGGCGATTACTTGAACGCGGCGTGCGATTCGTCCAGATTTGGAGCGGCGCCGACAACGGACACCCTCGACGCAACTGGGACAGTCATGAAGACCTGCCGCGCGACCACCGCAACATGGCAGCCGAGATGGACCGCCCTGCAGCCGCGCTGCTGATCGACTTGAAGCGCCGCGGCATGCTTGACGACACGATCGTATTATGGACGACCGAGTTCGGGCGTATGCCGTGCAGCCAAGGTGGGATTGGCCGTGACCACAACCCATTTGGCTTCACCAACTGGCTCGCCGGTGGTGGCATTCGTGGCGGTTGCTCATACGGCAAGACCGACGAGTGGTCCTATCGCGCTATCGAGAACCCAACCACCTGCAACGACGTACACGCAACGATCCTGCGTTTGCTTGGCATCGACCACAAGCAGCTAACCTTTCGCCACAACGGCATCGACCGACGGCTAACGGATGTTGCCGGCCGAGTCATCCGCGAAATCCTCGCTTAGGGCGACTCCATTGCGGCCTCGACTCGCCAGCAATTGACCGCCAACGCATGGAGCATGGATATTCTAGACGGCCCTCTCATCCTCCTGAGTGGATCCGGACAGCGCAATTCGTGTCAAGCGCTCGCAGCACCTCGCTACGAGATGAGGGCTTGGAGAAGCGCGCTAGTCTGCTCAGGATCTTCCCACATAGGGTAATGGCCCGGGCCTTCTAAAACGTGCAACTGAGCTTGATCGATCCGGTCGACGATGGCCTCTTGTAGCAGCGCTGGGGACAAGAAGGGATCGGATGTTGCGATGACATGGGTCGGGGCCTGAATTGCTCCTAGGCGATCTTCGAAGCCGCCGGTCGTCCATGCCTCAAGTGATTGCTGGATAGCGGCATCATCTACTGTGGCAGCGATATCTAACAGTTGGTCGCGCGCGGCATCCTTGAGCTGTAGGCATGCGATTGACAGGATGGCCGCTTGCTTGTCGCGATTGCCCGCTGAGGTGGCAAACAGCGCCATCGCCTCCTCAGGCAGCTGCATACCGCGGGCAGGGACGGAGTTGAGCAGGATTAGCTTGTCGACCGACGTTGGCTGCTCGGCCGCGACAAGTTGCGCGATCGCGCCACCCATGCTGTGGCCGACGATCGTCGCGGGGCCGACCTGCTCTAGGAGCGAGATCAAGTCACGCGCGTAGTCATCGAGGCGGTAGCTATCGGCCGGGTCTGATCGACCTGCTCCGCGCAAGTCTGGAGTGAATATGCGCGCGGCTCGCGCTAAGTTGTCCATGACGGGCGCAAAGACGCTGCCGCTGGTCATCCAGCCGTGCACCAACACGACCGGCGGCCCAGACGCACCTTGCCGAAGGACCTCAATAGCGCGGTGTTTTGCTGTTTGAATCCTCATGTTATTCCTTGGATTTGTTCGTGGCCTTTAGCGCTGATGGCAACCACGTTCTCTCTGCGGGATACGATATTCGGCGTCTATGACGCGTCCAAGGTTCGATTGATGGCATCGCGGACGCCGTGGACGGTGAACGGCTTCTTGAGCAACGGCGCGCCCTCTGCTGCCCCACGGCGAACGATCTCATCGTCGGCGTAGCCAGATACGAATATGGTCTTTAAGAACGGGCGGTTGATCTGCATTCGACGGGCGAGTTCGCCGCCGCTTATGCCTGACATGACGACATCCGTGATCAACAGGTCGATCTCGACCTTGGGGTCCTGCGCTCGCTCTAAAGCTTGCTCGCCACTCTCAGCAGCAATGAGCTTGTGCCCCAAAGAGGTCAGCATGCGGACAAGGATCTGTCGCACCTCCCCATGGTCTTCAACAAGCAAGATAGCGAGCTTAGTGGGCTGGCTCGCTGTGCCCTCTTGCTGCTCCTTGCCATCGGTTTGAAGCGCGTCGCTGATTGGCAAGCGCACGCGGAACGTTGCGCCATGTCCGGGCTCGCTCTCCACAGTTACATCGCCACCGCTCTGATGAGCTATCCCATGGACGGACGCCAGCCCAAGCCCCGTGCCTTTGCCCTGCTCCTTTGTCGTATAGAACGGATCAAAGATGTGCGCAGCCGTCTTAGAATCAATCCCGACGCCGGTGTCCGACACCGCTAGCTCGGCCCACATGACACCGTCTTTGACAACCTGTGCAATGTCGATGGTGATCGTGCCGCCGAGCGGCATGGCGTCGCGAGCGTTAGTGGCGAGGTTCAGAAGCACCTGTTCAATCTGAACAGGGTCTACGCGGACCAAGGTCGGCTGTGCCGCGAATGACGGCTGCACATGGATATCGGCACCGATCAGCCGCTCAATGATCTCAAGTGTCGCACGAACGATCTCGTTTAGGTCGACGACCTCGACTCGAAGCACCTGTCGACGAGAAAATGCGAGCAACTGCTGCGTGAGCTTGGTCGCTCGTTGGGCCGCTTGATAGATCGCGTCTGAGGCTTCGCGGACCTCGTCCTTCGATTCAATCTCCCCCAGGCCGTCGCTAAACCCCAGGATAACGGTCAACAGATTGTTGAAGTCGTGCGCGATCCCGCCGGCAAGGCGACCCACCGCCTCGAGCTTCATGGCTTGTCGATATTGGGCCTCTAACTGTTTTCGCTCCGTAATGTCCTCGAGGATCGCCATGGCGCCAATGACGTCGCCTTTCTCACAGCGAATCGGAGCAGTAGAAATCGCGATATGAACACGCTTACCGTCGCTGCGCTTGCGCTCAGCCTCGACCCCGTTGAAACCTTGGCCGTCCATGACCTTCTGGAAGAAGCCCTCGAAGCGCCGCCACTCTTCATCCGGAACTAGCGGGTAAGGCTTGCCAATCACATCCTCAGCAGTCCAGCCAAAGATGCGTTCGCAGGCTGGGTTCCACATCGTGACGCGCATTTGTAGATCGAGCGTCAAAATTGCTACGGGCGAGGCCTGAACTAGCGGGGTCAAGATGTCACTTTGCTCAGCATGCAGCGATGCGTTCATTCGAACAGGGCTGACCACGTGCAATGTTTCGCCTGGCACCAACTCGCTGCGCGCTACGCCCCACAACCGGCCTTCACGCTCGAACGGCTCTTGGCGCTCTAATAGTTGAGGGTCTGCATCTAGCCAGCCGGCAAGCGCTCCGCTAGTGAGCGTTCGCACACCGGACACATCGATGACGCAGACATGAACGTCATGCGACCCGAGGGTTCGGGCAAACTGATGTGGAGAAGCCTCCATTCTGAATGCAGCATAACTTCGCGAGTATGAATGATTCAAGCATCACACCAGACCACCCACCGCTCACCAGCATGCACCCAAGTGCTATGTAATCCTCAATTCCAACCCTTACTACGGGCAAAGCGCTTAAGTAGCATCCCGTCGATCACGCCTTTGAGAATAGCGAGTTGACATGCTCCGATGAGTAGCTGCTCTCGAAATACCCTGCTTGTTGGCTGGCAAGCTCTTCTTGGGGTCACGAGGGGATGACCGGGTGAGATTGTGAGGTGGCGAGGTTCGGCTAGTTCAAACCGCTGCTTGCATCACCTATGGTCGCGGGTCTCACCGACCGCTTAAGCACGAAACCCGCCTAAGAAAGCCAAGGCCCCTTTCGGGCGTGACTCCAATCAGCCGACGCATACTGAACGCTAGAGATACTATGACGAAAGAGCAGGCGTCGACCAACTCGACGAGCAGGATTCCAACGTTGATCCTCAATGGATTTCTTGGATCGGGCAAGACAACTCTGCTGAGAAGTCTGATCGCTCAGTCTCACAAGAAAAAACTCGACCTTGGCGTCTTGGTCAACGAAATGAGTGAGCTGGATATCGATGGCCAGATCGTCGCACAGACCGACTTCTTTGAAGACGGCAATAGCCACTTTCAGTCCATCTACTCATGCGTACTGAGCAGCAAGAAAGGGATTCAAGAACTTGAACGTGCGCTTGCAGCAATGCTTTCCGTTAGCCCTCCAGAGCTGCTGATTATCGAGACTAGCGGCAGTTGTCACCCAATGCCGCTCGTTAAGTTCTTTGCCGCGCAATCACAATTTAAGCTGACTGGTCTGCTGACGCTGGTTGACGCTGCGATGATCGATCAGGACTACGACTGTGGTCGGCGGATCATGCCGACCATGCAACGGAACGTTCAGAGTCAGCGCAGAGACACTACAAATCTCATGGTTGAGCAGATCCTTTTCTGCAATCACGTATTGCTGACGAAAGCTGACAGGATCGACAACGAGAAAGTTCAATTGATTGCGGAGTCCATCCACGAACTCAATCCGCTTGCGCCGGTGATGTCATTACCTTGGGGTAATCTTCCTCTCGATGATATCCGGGCCATGCCCGAGTACGATTATTCTCGAGTCCAACAGTTGCTTACAGAACTAGCCTCTAGCTTCGAATCCGAAAGCAGTGAGGGCTGCGATTACGATTTGGCAACCCGAGTCATCAAGGACGATCGGCCCTTTCATCCGCAGCGCTTATGGGATCTGTGTAGCCAACATCTCGGCCAGCAAATCTATCGCAGCAAGGGCTTCTTCTATCTCTGCAGCCGTGATGACGTCGCTCTGCTTTGGAATCAGGCGGCGGCCGGCATCAACCTCGAACTCGTTGGCTACTGGCGTGCTGGGATTCTCGAAAATAAAGACAACAGGCTAGATGAGATGGAGAGGGCAGTATTCAGAGAACAGTTAGCAAATAAGCCCGGGCGGTTTGGTGATCGCGAGTGCCATTTGACGGTGATTGGGGACAGGACTCAGGTAGACCAGTTTACTGATTCACTCATGCAGTGCTTCCTGACGGAAGGCGAGATCGCACGCTGGCAATCTGGTGAAGATTTCTCTGATCCCTGGCCTGACAACATCGTCACTCGAGCACACTGAGAGGTCTTGCCGATTGCTCGGTCACTTGATGCAAACCGAGAGCTTGCCCCCTTCCAATTAGATACAGAGCCGGACTGGGGTGTGCGCAGAAATGCCCTGCTGACTGATTGGAATGACTCATGGATTGGCGGGTGATGCCAGGATGGAATGGCGAGGTGGCCTGATTCAAGTCGCTCAAACAACCATCGTGACTGGCGCACTAACGCCACACTGCAGTAAGATGAGGAAGCCTACAAGAGCTGTTGCATTGGCTTATTCAGAGGCAACAAAGCCCTCCATAGTGAAATGCTCTCGTCCGTTCTGCTTGCCGCCGCTACAGCTTCCATGAACTGCACTCCTTTCCTGCTCGGCATCCTGTTCTTTAGTTGCGGTAACGGTGACGGTGTGCGCGCCTTGCGCAACGGCAAAAAAACCGTGCTGGCAACAGATGCCGGAGTCTTACTGGAAACCGAGGCGGTGTGCTTTGAGCCCGGCTGGGCTTGGATGGGATCCACCGCCGCCGAGCCTGATATTCGGGCGGATCGCACAATCTACCGCCAAACCTATAAGGCTCGCCAGACGCCCGGCAAGCTCACGTGGACGGAATCCATCCGTTCCTCAGAGCAGATGCTTACTTGGGAAGTTGAGGCGACGGCAAATGTCGACTTGCCACTCACCTACGGTGCATTTGCCCTCAGCATTGGCAAGCTGTTACAGGGTGGCGTAGCCGAGGTCAAATCCGCTACCGACGGCCAGCGCCGAATGGAGTTACCGCTAGCGCGCGCAGACCTGAAGCAGGTCAACGCAGTAGTCTTCAAGACCGCAAATGGTCAGGAATTCGAACTATCGATAGCCCCACCCCTTGACGTCCACATCGACGGAAATATGCGATTCAAGCTTGCTGGAGACCGCCTGGACAAGGGGCAGGTTCAGCGCGCGGTGTTTGAATTTCGTGCGAGTGACCGCGTTCCTTTCTTTAAGTCGCTGGCGGAGATCGAAGACAACTCAGGCACTCGTGACTGGTTTCCGTTCACACCTAAGAACAACGTCAAGCCAGGCGTTTTGGGAATGCAAGACTGGCTGCGTATCGGCAAGGGTCGTGTCAAGGAGCGCGGTGACCAACTGTTCGTGGATGACAAGCAGGTCAGGTTTTGGGGAACTAACGTCGAATACAGCGCATGCAAACCAGACAGGGCGAGGGCCGAGAGGGCCGCGCGGTGGTTCGCTAAGCAGGGCGTCAACCTGGTACGGCAGCACAAACTCACCAACCCAGGATGGGAAGGCCTTGGCAGCAGTCAGAGTGCGGCCGTCTACGAACCAGCCGACCTGAAGCGCTTTGACTACTTCAACCACCAGCTACGCGAGAACGGCATCTACTACGCCTTCTCTCCGATCTGGGACTTGCGTGTCTTCGAGGGAGACCGAAACAAGCTGGTCGCCTACGAAGAGATCGCTCGCAACGGAGGCGGCAAGCCGACGACGCAGGGACTAGTGTGGTTTGCGGAAGATGTTCAGGACCTGCACATTGCGACGCTTGTCAATCTGGTCGGACACAAGAACGCCAGCACGGGCATTCGCTATGCGGATGATCCAGCATTGGCCTACGTCGAGATCCAGAACGAAGAAGACGCCTTCTTCTTCAATGTTACGCCAGCCGTCGGGCGCCATCCAACCTACAAGAGATTGGCTGCGGCCAAGTTTAGTGATTGGCTCGCCGACCGGTATGACTCGGAGGATGCTATCCGAAAGGCTTGGGGCTCGGGTTGGAACACCTTCGGAAATGAAGGGGGCTATCGGAATGAATCGCTAAAGGCGAAGAATATCTTCCCTGTCTCGAGTCCCTGGTTGCTTGACAACCATGGCAAAGATCACCCACGTGCGGCGCGCCTGCGCGATACGGCTCGCTTCTTATTCGAGTGCCAGAATCGCTACTACCAGCGCGCAACGCAGGCTCTGCGCGACATCGGCTACAAAGGGATGATCGTTGGCTCCAACTGGCAGGCTGGCGAGTCGTCGGGTCACTTTCTAAACCTGGCGAGCGATGCGCAACTGTCGTTCGTCGATCGACACAACTACCTCGCTGGTGCTGTCGGCACCCCGGGGCATGTAATGGCAACCGGCTACAAGTTCGAAAATGCGACCACGCTCGATAGGCCGGGTTCCGCCTTGCTCAGCACGGGTCTACAGCAAGTCTCCAACAAGCCATTCATGCTGAGCGAATGGCTCGCGATTCCTCCCCATGAGTGGGCAGCCGCAGAAACTGCTATCATTGCATTCTACGGGATGGGGCTGCAGGGCTGGGATCTAAGCGCATTCTTCTCGTCCAACCACGACGGGTTCACGCCGACGCTAGAGTTTCCAGGAAACAAAAAATTCAACAACCAGACAGCTCATGGAATCGGCCTCTTCCCCCTGCTCTCACGAGCAAT
>CBFIIO010000047.1:0-32277 GCA_965662465.1 Planctomycetota bacterium
GACGGCGAAGAAGAGCTGGACGACGAAGAAGAAATCGACGGCGAAGAAGAGCTGGAAGACGACGAGGGAATCGAGGTTGAGGTTGATGGGCTGCCCACGGACGAGTTACAGCAAGTTGCTGATGGTTCTTCTGAGGTCGAGCCTGAGTCAGTCGTTGCGATTCCTCGTCCCGACGAGTCGGTTGAGGCCGTGCTGCCAACGCAGCCGGAGGTGCGTGATTCAAGCTTGAGTCGACAGCAGAAGCTTTTTGGCGGCGGTGTCGATCAGGGGCTAATTGATGAAGCTATCGAAGTGCTTGGCAGTGGCCGACGTATGACCGCTACTCTGCTGCAGCGTAAACTACGCATTGACTATGAGTTAGCGGTCGAAGTCCTCGCTGAGCTGGCGCACCGCGGACTGGTTGCGGGCGACGGCGATCGCAGTTAGCGCCCCGAGGTTTCCTTGCATCGATGCCTCGTTAGCCGGGGTGTCGAAGGTCGCTCCGCTACTGTTTGCCGCGCCAACAATTGCTGTCAAAGTAGGTCATGCTGCGATCCTTGCCTCGCATGGCGCTTGGTCGGCGACCGGATCGTTAGTAATTGACCATTGGATCGAAAAATACGCAGGCTACTGGTTGCTCGTTGTAGAGCTTGAGAGCGCTGCAGTTCCGCTCGGCTTCCCACATCTGTTCCACAAGGTGTCAAGAGAAGTAGGCTTGCACCCAGACCTTGCTGCGCTGACCTTAATGGCTCACGTATGTCGGACCTGATCAAGAACTTCGATGGTCGCGGGGTGCCACAAAACCTCGACGCAGAGCGCTCGGTGCTGGGTGCGCTTTTGCTGCATCCGGATGCCGTCGTAGACGTCACCTTTTTGAAGCCTGACGACTTTTATCTGCCCAAGCATGAGCAGATCTTTACGTCGATTCTGTCGGCCTACAACAACCGCCACGCCACCGACCCGATCGTCGTTGGTGAAGAACTGTCACGCTTAGGTCGCCTCGAAGAGGTTGGTGGCCACGAGCAGTTGATGGATCTGATGGAGGGCGTAATCACAGCTGCAGGAGTTGTTTACCACGCTGAGATCGTCCGTGAGAAGGCCATCGCACGGAAGCTTTTGGAGACTTGCCTCGATATTGCTCGCAAGGCCTACGACAACGAGAGTGAGGCAAAAGAGCTGCTCGATGATGCCGAGCGCCAGATCTTTGATATCTCCGGGCTAGATAAGTCCGGTGATGCCGTGAGTATTGCCGACGTGTTGCAGTCGACTTTTGAGAAGATCGACCGTCTCCGAGAGCGTGAAGGTCGGTTGACCGGTTTGGCGACCGATTACTACGACTTCGATGACATGACCGGAGGCTTGCAGGGAGGCGAGTTGATCATCATCGCTGCTCGACCGTCGATGGGAAAGACGACCTTTGCCCTAAACCTCACGGAGCGCGTCTCCAATCACGGTGCCGGCATTGCGTTCTTCTCGCTCGAAATGTCGAACCAGCAGGTCATCCAAAACATGCTCTGCAACCGGTCGCAGATTGATGGTTCTGCGATGCGGAAAGGCCGCATTACGGATCAGCAATACAAACGACTGCAGGAAGAGGCAGCCAAGCTCTACGAGACGCCAATCTTTGTCGACGACACTCCAGGCATTTCGATTACGCAATTGCGCGCCAAGGCGCGACGTCTGAAGCAGAAGCACAACATCTCGATGGTCTGTGTTGACTACCTGCAGTTGATGACCGGAGGTGGGCGCTTTGAGAGCCGCCAGCAGGAAATCTCAGCGATTTCTCGCGGTCTCAAGAGCATCGCTCGTGAGCTTTCTGTGCCAGTGATTGCATTGTCACAGCTGAATCGTGATGTTGAGAACCGCGATGATCACCGTCCTCGTATGAGTGACCTGCGCGAGTCAGGAGCCATTGAGCAGGATGCTGATGTTATCATCTTGCTGCACCGCGATGACTACTTCAAACCGACAGAAGAGAACGCTGGCCTTGCTCAGATCATCATTGCCAAGCAGAGGAATGGCCCAGTTGGAGAAGTCGTATTACGCTTCTTCCGCGAATACATGCGATTCGAAAACTACACGCGCACTGCGGAGCCAATGCAGTGATCTGTCGACCGCTTCAGGTAATGATGGCGGTGGCGTTGTGCGTGTAGCCGCAATGATTCGTGCCCAGCAACTGCGTTTGGGTAGGCGTAGATCGTCTGTTCAGGGCGTTTTAGCTGTTTCGTGCTGGCTGCGATTTGCGATTGTCTGGGGGCTGGCGATTGGCCTTTCTGGATCCGTCGAGGCCACTTCTGCGTTGCGTATGCCGGATCCGCAGGAGCCGACTCCCAAGGCTCAGGATCCGCAGGCGCCGACCCCTCAGGTCAGGAATCCTCGTGTCCAAGGTCCTGGGACCCGTATCGACCAACCGTTGCCAACCATCAGCGGCGAACTTTACTTCGACGCTGAGGTGCAAGCCCTCAACGGCAAGGTTGTGCGCTCAATCCAGATCGAGAACTCGAGTAGGGCTGGAGGTGCTGTGGCTCCTGTCGATGAGGCTTCTTCGGGATCCATCGTGCGAAGTCTCGAAACGCGAGTCGGCCAACCCTTTCAGCAGCGGAATGTTTCAGCTGACTGCAACAACCTGTGGACCGAACGGCGGCTGGTGGTGCGTGCCTATGGCCAAGAGGTCGACGATGAAGTCGTGGTGACATTCAAAATAGATCTCGAAGTAGAGATCTACGAAGACGTCGAGTTTGTCGGTCTTGACCACCTGAGCCAAGATGTCATCAATGGACTGATTGGTTTTTACCCTGGTCGTCGAACCACGCGAACCGAAGCCGAGGCGATGCGCAAGTTGCTGCTGGCCCGCTACCGCCGCGACGGCTTTGCGTTCTGTAATATCCAATTGATCGACCTGCCTTTGCTCGCGGATGTCGATCCAGGGTTTGGTGGCGATACTGCTGCTGGTGTTGGCGCAACGAATAATGCAGACGTGCGCGCACGGAAAATACTGCGCGTGTTGATTGAAGAAGGTCCCAGTGTTTCGGTGCGTAACATCGACTTCATTGGCAACCGCAGTTTCCCGTCACATCCGATCCTCGGCCTTTTTGGGACGGACAGTTATCTCGTGCGCGATGCTCGCATCGAGAGTGACCCCGCCGGGGCGCTGTTTGGTGGCGGTGCATTCAGTCGCGAAGTTCTGGAGGAAGACCTCGATCGCTTGCGCTTGTTCTACCGAAGTCGCGGTTTCCTCGAGGCCACTGTGGACCTTGCTGACGTCAGCTTTACGCCAGATCGAGAGCACGTTGACCTTTCGATTATCGTGGTAGAAGGTCCACGATATCGAGTGCGGTCGGTCAAGGTCGAGCATGTGACTCCTGAGGGTGCTGAGTTGACGAGCGATTCGCTCTATCCCGCCAGTGAAGTCGAGGAAGTTCTCACGGTCTTGCCTGGTGAGTTCTACGACAACGATCGGTTGCGCCGCGACCAGGAGGCCATCGAAGAATTTTACGGACGACGTGGTCACCCGTCGGTCAATTTCCCAGGCATGCGCAATGCGCGTCGCGAAGCCTGTCAGGTGTGGGATCCTGTCGAATACTATGCCGACGGCCCTGAGGTCGACGTGGTCTTTAGAGTTAGCGAAGGGTCTCCTAAGACTCTCCGTGATGTGGTCATTCGCGGTAACAGCTACACCCGCGACACGGTGATCCGGCGTCGTTTCCGCGTATTGCCGGGCGAGCGCATTGACATGCTAGAGGTTCGTCGTGCCTTGCAGCGGATCCAGAGCACGCGCTACTTCCAGGCCCCCGGGGCGGTTGTTGGGCCGCGTCTCAAAATTGAGCCTGTGCTTGGAGACCCAGAACTCGTTGATCTGGGTTTGGATGTCGAAGATGGTCCAACTGGTGAGTTTCGTTGGGGTGTTGGTATCAGTACTGGGGTTGGTGCGCAGGCACAAATCACGTTCAACAAGCGCAACTTCGATCTTTGGAGTCCGCCTAGCAGTCTCAACCCGATTACGGCAATCCAGGAGATCCTGGAGGCGAAGGCTTATCACGGCGGTGGCCAGAATCTGTCGATGTTGTTGGCGCCAGGTAGTCGGCAAAGTCAGTTTCAGGTGACCTATGTGGAACCAGATGTGTTCCGTGATCACCTTGACACATACGCCTTGCGGGTTAGCGGACGACGGCAGTTGCGGCGTCTCCCCGATGGCTATACGTCGGACACTGTCGGAGCTGAGATTGGGTTGTCGCGTAACTTTACCGAGTTCTTCAATGCTGGTGTGTCGGTTCGCGATGAGGTTGTAGATATCGACGATCTCGCTCAGGACGCCACAGTGCTAGCGTTTGATGCCGAAGGTAAGAGTCAGTTGCGTGGGGTTCGCTTCAGCATGCGCTACGTCGATTACGACGATTTGATGCGGCCGACTTCGGGTATCGACTTCAATGTCGGATTTGAAATTATAGGTGGCGCGTTTGGCGGTGATGAGAGCTTGACCAAATTGGAGCATCGAGCCGACGCCTACTTGCCATTGACTGAGAACGAGATGGGCCACCGGACGGTGTTCCACTGGCGGCACTTTTTTGGTTTCGCTAACGAGTTCGGTAGCAGCAATGACGTGTTCTTAACGGAGCGTTTCCGGATGGGGGGTGCGGATCTCCGTGGCTTTGATTTCCGTGGCGCTGGACCTACCCAGTTTGGCCGTCCGCTTGGTGGCCAGATCGTCTACACATCGAGCTACGAGATCTACTTTCCGTTGGTCGCGACTCGTCTCGAGGGAGAGGTGCGCGATCGAGAGCTCTTGCGTTGGGTCCTGTTTACTGATGTTGGTTTCTTAGGGCTAAGTGCCAGCGATCCTACTTTTGGCGAGATGCGTGCGAGTTCTGGAGTCGGTTTGCGCATCGAGATCCCGTATCTCGAGTTGCCGATTGCGCTCGACCTTGGCTGGCCCTGGCTATACGAGGAGACGGACAACCGTCGCCAACTCTTCTTCTCCATCAGTAGGTGAGTGATTCCCGTGCATTCCGTCGCCTCGATCGCGAGGTGATTATCGACAACGATTGGCATCAATACTGCCGTGATCGTTACGTGCAGCGAGATGGCAGCGAAGGCACCTACTATTACGTCGACATGCCCGGTAGTTGCGCGACGATCCCGGTGTTTGCGGACGGCACCATGGTATTGGTGAAAGTGCGCCGCTATCTGCTTGGCTTGGATCTGTGGGAATTTCCGATTGGCGGTATGAAGCCGGGGGAGCAGCCGTTGGCTGTCGCGAAAAAGGAACTGCGCGAAGAGGCCGGGTTAGTAGGCAGCGACTGGACGCCGCTTGGGCAGTTCGCGCCCTACAAAGGAGTCTCTAACGAGAGGTGCCATTTCTTTTTGGCGAGGCAGCTTTCTGAAGTGCCGCAGGAATTAGAGGTGAGTGAATCGATTAGCGTGCATCGAATGCCAATTGCAGATGCTAGAGATACTCTCCTCAGTCAAGAATGTGGTGATGGCCAGTCTATGGCTGGTTTGCTGCTGCTTGATCGCTGGTTGCAAGCAGGCAATAACCTTTGAGCCACGCTACGAATCGAGATTTAGAACGTGTGTCCGCTGCTCTCGAGCAAGCCATGGACTTGGCGAGGTCTCACGCAGTTCGGGGTGTCGAAGTCGAATACAAGGACGGCGGTAGCCCCGTCACGGTTGCTGATCGCGAGATTGACGAGTTGCTTAGCCGGATACTGCCTGAATCTTCGGATGGCTGGCTTTCGGAAGAGTCGCTGGACAGTGAAGTGCGCCTGTCGCGATCTCGTGTATGGGTTGTTGATCCAATCGATGGCACACGCTCATTCGTTGCCGGTAGAGCTGATTATTCGGTTTCGATTGGGTTGTTAATAGACGGCCAACCAGTACTGGGGGCGGTCGGTGCCCCTGCGCACGATGTGCAAATCATCGGTGGCGCGGGGCTAGGCGTCCAAGTGAAAGGTACGCCCGAATGGGGCTGGTCGGCTGATCTTGATCGGCCGCGATTGTTGGCATCACGGAGTGAGGTCAAGCGCGGTGACTGGGGCGATCTTGAGAATGTTGCTGAGATCAAGCCAGTAGGTTCGATTGCCTACATGCTGGCGTTGGTTGCGGCAGGTTGCGCAGAAGCTACGTGGACCAAGTATCCGAAGCATGAGTGGGATGTTGCTGCTGGTGCTGCCTTAGTTTACGCAGCGGGTGGCGAGTGTTGGTTGCCTCGCGGTGGGCATATGCGTTGGAATCGCGATAGGCCTCGTTTCTTGAGTTTTGCCGCTGCTGGTAAAGGTCAGCGCGATCGCATCTCTGATTTGCTTTGAGCGATTCGTTAGTCAGATGATCGCAAGTTCGCTGTGGTGATTACCACAGTTGAACTGTCGCACGATTGCCTAGGTATGCTGGACCGTTTGCTGGCAGTATCAGCAATTGACTCGCAAGTGTTTCGCCGGCGAGCACCAAGTCCGCAGCTAGGTTTAACCGAACGATGGGCGCGGGGTCGCTTGGAGTCGGGACAATCGGTGCTATGAATGCGATACTCGAATCAAGCATCAGGGCACCCAGGCCAGGAACTAGCACCGGTTGCACCAGTGGCGCAATGGCGGCAATTGCGACTGAGTTTGTTGGTGGCGCAGCGACAAAAGACACGGTGCCGCTGCGCGGCTGTATGCGTCGAAAATGGGGGAACTGCTGGTAACAGACGATCTCTGGCAGCATGGAGCAGGCAGCAATCTGGGTAGGTTGGATGACGTAAGCCACTTCGCTATTTGCTCGAGGAGTGATGCTCGAGGAAGCAAGAGTGTGTTGTTGCCAAGAGCCATTTTGCGCGCCAAATCCGTGAGCTGTTGAGCCGTCTATCACTAATGCAGAGGTTCGCCAAATATTGAAGGTTGGTGGAGTTGAGCTCGTGCGAGGACTTTCTAGCCAGCGATCGCTATCGGCGTCGAATGCGAAGAGGCTGGTGGCATTATAGCTGAGCAGTGGAGCGCTTGTCGGGTTGCTTGCCAGCCCGTTTACTGGGTTGCCAAGGGCAATAAACTGACCGCTGCGAGCAGCAAATGCGTAGCAGTCAGTAGCAGATTCCAAGGCAACTGTCGTCTCGGTCAATGCAGGAGTGCTTCCAATGGTTGTTGCTGGCGACTGGTGCCATTCAGCTGTCAAGCTGCTCCAGGCATAGGTTTGTCCGTTGATGTCACTAGCAAATGCAACGATGTTGGCGACGTCACTCTGTGCTATCCGGGCTTGTAAGGTTCCGATTTGCTGTCGAAGTGGGCTGTATCCTCTAATTGACTTGTTGTTGCGCAGGATCGCCGCTGCGCTCCCGGTTTCGATGGTTAGGGGTAGATTGTCGATGACTAAGAAGTCGCCGGTGATCGCTGAGTATGCGCATAGGCCAGTCGGCGTATTGAGCAACGCATACAGGTCGGTGCTTGCTGCCATGGTTGTGGCACCCTGTAACGTCGTCGCAAAGGTTCCCTGCAGACTGCTGAACGCAACTGCTGAGCCCGTTGCAAGCCACATGCTCCAGTCGTCACCGCGATGGAATAGCGAGTTGCTGGATATAGCAGCAGTTGCCCATGCACTTGTGTGCGCTGAGAATGCGAATGCGCTAGTAGAACTAGTCGCTACGGCTGCTGTGCCATCAGCATGGATGCTCATAGGTGAGGATCCGCAGGTTTGATCGTGCCACGTGTTGTCGAAAGCTCCTAAAGCAGACAGCGTTGCTCCATCGCGTATGATGGCGACGTGGCGTTGCACCTCGACTGCGAAACTTGGCGTAACGCTGCGTGCTGACCATGCGCCCGTAAAGGCACTGAACGAGTGTGCATTGCCGCTGGTTGATACCAGGATAAGCGAGTCGTTCTTGTTGTTGCTGGCGTTGTGGATTGTTCGTGAACCAGCCGTGATCAGGTCTTGAAATTGACCGGTGTAAGAAGAGAAGGCTCGAATCAGATTGGGTTCGATGATGGCAATGCAGTCATTGAAGAGTCGCAATGTGGCGCTTGGCGATTTTGTGGTGCTGTGCCATTGTCGAGTGACTGCCGAGAATATGTGGAGGCTCGAACCTTCATCGTAGCTAACTAACTTGCCTTGACTGCGCACGGCATGGCTGACCACCCCTTGCGGTACGGGCAGGTCTGCCCATGCCACCGATTGTGACTGTGCGCTATTGCTGAGGCCTATTCCGAGAATCAGGCAAGCGATAGTAAGGCTGTGCTGAAGACGGCAGCTCACCAGATCGACAATAAGCCAAAGCGCACCCTTCAGGCTAGTCCCAGGGTCGTGATTGGCTTGCACGGGCTGCGACAAGTTTGTGTTTGTGATTTGTTGCGACTCTCTGCTGTGGTGTGTTGCATCGAATCATCCTGTCGATCACTGCCACTATTATTCGGATCAGCGTTTCACAGACCGCTTCAGAACATCTCGCTGAACCAGAGCATCTTGGAATCATCTTGCCACAAGTCTCCCCGTGTTTGCTTGCCTGGCGCCATCCCTAGCAGGTGATGGGGCGGCAGTCCGCCAATCATTGTTCCTGGTTGTCCACTGCGTCGTGTTATGTCGCCATCGCCAACCAAGTGCGTCTGGCCGACGATGACCACCACCAACTTATCATCGTGGAGTTTGCAGGCATTTTTAACTGTCTGCGCGATGTAGGAGTCTCGTATGTGGAGCGGTAGCCGCGGCGTGGGTTCGAGTGCGAAAACTGCTATGCGGTGACGTTTCGCAAACTCTAACAGGGAGCGATAGAACCATGGGTCGAGGTCGCGATCATCTAACCAGGATCCAGTCCAACGGTTGCGTATGCGCTTGCACATCGTGTCTAGGTCGGTCTTGTTAGCTAGAAACTCGTTGACGTCGTGTTCGTCGTCAACGCCAATGCATTCGAGGCCGAACGCCATCGGCATGCCTCGATTCTGGATCTGACTGAGTAGTTCAGTCTGCAGGGCATGCAGGCGAGAGTGTCGGTGGTGATCACCTAGCCATAGCGTCCTTTGTTGTTCGAGTTCGCCTAGCAGTTTTTGCCGACCCACAGTCTCGACTAGCGTTTGGCCTACAGCGTCGTGGAAGCTCTGCCGGTAGGCCGATAGCTGTGGTGCCGACGATTGCTGCCGCATGAATGGTTTGTAGGAGCAGGCGGTCACCAGCAACAAAATCGAGATGATGGTTGGCAGCTGTCGGATCATGGTGCCGATTTAGAAAGTCCTGAGCCTGATGTTGGAACGCAAGTGGGATTTCGCTGGCCATCGTTGTCTCGATGCTTGGCAAACTAGCTCAGTCGATGCTAACTATGGTGCACATGCCAGCGCAGCAGAAGTCTTGATTGAGATTGGTAGTCTGCGCTGCGATTCTGCTGTCTACGAATGGTCAAATAGCCGAGAGAACTAATCATGAGTCGTTCCAAGAAGGGGCCGCTTAGCGGCAAGTGTTGTGTTGTCACAGGCGGTGGATCAGGCATTGGGGAGGGCATTGCCCACAGCCTTGGTGAAGCGGGGGCTGCCGTTGCCGTTTTAGGCCGGCGTCGCAAGAACCTTAAAAAAGTCGTGGCCGATCTTCAGGCTAAGAAGATTGATGCAGTTGCGGTGACCGGTGACGTGGCTGATGAAGCTGGCATTGTCCGTAGCATGAAGCGAGCCCACAAGGCGCTTGGCCGTATCGATATCCTGGTCAACAACGCAGGTCTAGGAGGTCCAAACGGCTGTGCGATGCCGGGACCAGATCGTTGGCATGAAATCGTCCGCACCAATCTCGATGGTGTTTACTACACGTCGCGCGCGGCGCTAGCGTGGCTCCCTGATGGTGGTCGCATCGTCAACATCAGTTCGGTATTGGGCCGATTTGGAGTGCCTGGCTACACTGCCTATTGTGCGAGCAAGCACGGCGTAATCGGCTTTACTAAGGCGCTAGCACTGGAATTATCGCAGCGTCAGATCACGGTTAACGCGATCTGCCCCGGCTGGGTTGACACTAGTATGGCTGCAGACGGCTTGCAGGCTATGGCCGAAAGTATGGAGGTTTCTTTTGCAGAGGCCCGCACAGTTGCGATGTCTGCGGTGCCTCTTGGCCGTATCTTACAGCCTGAAGAAATCGGCGGATTGGCGGTTTGGTTGTCCTCCAACGCTGCGGCGGGGATGACAGGTCAAGCGATCAGTCACTGTGGCGGCCAAGTCATGTGGTAGTGGCCGTGGCCGCCGCATTACCCGTGGCGCGCGTTGCTCAGCAGAGCATGCCGCGCCGTCTGGTCACTAAGATCCTAGATGGCCCTCAGGTGACGTTTGAGCCCGCAGCGGTCGCTAGCTTCAGCCTATCGGTCGCATAACTAGGACGCGAATGCCACCTGCCCCATGATCTTTGGGGCCAGCTGAGTGGGTTGCTAAACTCACTGTATTGATCGCTCGTCCTTCGCAGCGACTGCAGCCAGATGACTGCAACCAGATGACTGCAGCCAGATGATTCAAAGCATCTGGCTGCTGGCTGCGAGTTACGGGGTCTGCGTGATCAGGCTTACCGCGCGGTTCGATACCACAAAGTTGGTGAACGTCGAGTCGACGGTCAGCACTTGGCTGAAGTAGCGGTTGCCAATAGCAGAGGCGACGCTTGGTGCGGGGAAGTTCCAGGTGTCGACGCCGGCAGCGTCGGTGACGCCGCCAATGACGCCGTAGTTTCCGCCCACGAAGATCGATGGGAAGCCAGGCGCCGTGGTCGGGCCAATGGAGTCGCCTACAATCAGCAGGTATGGGCGAGAGTTAGTCGGCGTATCGATACGCGCGGTCATTGCTCCACCTTGAACGACTTGCTCAGGGGTAAAGCGCAACTCTGCGTCCGTCTGCGGCACGATCGTCTCGCCAACTTCAACATCGTCAAAGTTCCAGCCGCCGAGATTGAGGCCGCCATCTGTAATCAGGCGCCATTCAAATTGCACGCTTGGGTTGTTGTCTGCCCACGGGACGAGATACTCAACCGACGTCCACGATGTGTCGACAAGGTTGCCGTTAGCTGGATTTTCCCAGACTAGCTGGCCGTTACACCAAAGTGAGGCTTCGTCGTAAATGCCTTCTTCGACGGTCAACCAGCGGTTGAAGCGAATCCTGACGCCGGTGCGGTTGGAGCAATCGATGACCGGTGATCGCGCCCAGTTATCGACGTTACTTGCGTAGCGTCCATTCCAGTTGGCTGTGCCGATCAAGTTGCCGAGGTCGTTGCCATAAGAATTGGTGCCAGTAGCAGCATTCTGCGGGTCCGTCCATGCGATGCCTTGGCTAGTCCCTGACCGACCGTTTGGATCGCCGAGTTGCCAGTCATTTTGCGTCGCGTTTTGACCGTTGGTCCAACCTGGGCCACCCGACTCGAAACCTTCGAGCCAGAAGCCGGAGAAGTTGCCGTTGTCGATTACGTAGCTGAAGTCGCCGGTCTCGGGAAGGCGGACGACTGTGCCACTGTTGTGGACCGCTTCAATGCGGTAGGTGACTTGGCCGGTCGTAACACCAGGCAGCATTGCCAAGAACTGGTCAGTCTGACCAGTTGGGTGCATGTTGCGAGTGACCGTGCCGGCGCTCGTGCTGAACACAATCCGCATCTGGTTGATCGACCCGCTGATTGCTGCTGCGTCGCAGAACACTTCGCGAGCCGTCAGCTGCACGTTCGTATTGCTAAGCGGGGTGTGAGTTAGCGAAACAAGTTGTATTTCTGGATACGGAATGCCCTTTTGAAGCGATGCCGACTCAAGCTCCGCATAGTGCGGGGTGCCATTCATCAGGTTGCCGTCGTTGTCATCTGCGATGAATACTTCGAGCACCGCTTGTTCGCGAGTGGTCGCGTCCGCAGCGATTGAGCCAAGCACCAAGTTGTCTGTAATCGATATTGCTAGAGGAGTACCGACTGAGGCCCGCATTGCTTCGCGGAAGCGCCAAGCCCATCCCATCCATACCTGGCCCGCGCCGTGTGGCGAACCACTTGAATATGGGAAGACGAAGCTGTTATTGCCGTTGCGAAGCGCTACGCCTGGGCTCTGGAAGCCACTGCCAAGCAGCGGACTGTCGAGCTGATACATGCCAATGATGTCGCCCCAGCCTTCGCTTAGGCCTTCAGCATTACTGTTGGCGATTCCACCGTAGAAGCTGTCGAGGCCGTGACCCCATTCGTGGGCAACAACGCTTGAGAATGCGGTGTTCGAGCAGCCACCACCAGCTTGGTAGAAGTTGATTGTGTTGCCAGTGTAGTAGGCGTTGCACGTGCTGGTGATGTTGATGGTCACGCCCATGTTGCTGGCGGTCGCCAGTTGTGGCGAGTTACCTAGAATAGAGCGTGCCCACTCGTTGGTGCGGTCAACCCAGTAGGCAGTTGTGGTGTGAGCCGCTTCGTTGGTTGAGGCTGTCGACGACAACAGTTGGATAGTTGCGTTGACTCCAGGGTTCACGATGACGCTGCCAGAAGGTGCGCTAACGCCGCTAATCGGCGCGAAGTGGGTGCCGTCGAGGCCATTGACGTTGATGGTTACCGGTGCGGTGATGTCGATATCAAACTGACCATTCGCATCGGTCGTGCGGGTGCCAATGCCTGGGACAGCTACTTCGATGCCGCGTAGGGGCACGTTTTGCAGTGCGGCGCCAGCATCGACGCCGACCCGGGTCCAAGCCATCAGCGTGACCGTTGAGATGGTTGGGACTGCAGATTTGCTGGTCTCGATCAGGGATACGAGTGCTGTGCTACTCTTTGCTGCAACTGCAGGCGTTGCAGCCTTCGGTTGGCAACCAATGAAGGCGCAATCGTGTTTGTCACTTTGGAAGTGCAAGACCCGACCATTGCTTGCATCGACGTAGTAGCGCCCAACGGTGCCGTCACCATCTGCACCGATTGAGTGAACTGCGACTTCCCAGGTCAGAGCAAATGGCGCTAGGCCTTTGCTTTCCATGTCACCCCAGATGACGAGCCGCGGCGCCGGCGCTTCGCCAGTCGGTTCGCTACCCATAGCTGTCCAAGCAGCACCGGTTGCGATGTTTGCATTGATTCTTGGGACGGTGTTGAAGTCGGCTGGGATCGGCCAAGCCCGACTCCCCATCATTGCGACGACACCCGACATGTTGACGCGGACATCGACGCGACCTTCAAGCGCGGGGACCCCGCGGAAGGACTGATCAAATGTAAACGTCCAGGTGCGGCCCATTCGTGTACCAATGACCTCTGTGAAGTCCGACTGGCCAAGGCCCAGAAGTTCACTTTGATCTTTGAGTAGCTGCACAGCGTGGCGGCGCGCTTCGGCCAAGCTGTTTTCACGCCAGTCAGCGATCTTCAATCCAGTGCCGTAGATCGTCCCGGGTGTAGCTGTCGCTGGATTCCAGCGCACTACCCAGTCACCGCCCTGATCCTGAAACTGCCGTAGGGCAGACTTCGATGCAAGGGGCTCAATTTGGGAGATCTCTTGAGCAGAAAGAGAACAGGAGATGGCGAGCAATAGGCTCGTGATGGCGGGGTTTTTCATAGACCAGAGACCAGTGGGGCTGGCGCTGGGGTTACGTCGGGGGAGTGACGCGACCTGTGGCGAAGTGAATCGACCGGTAAAGATCGACATGGCATGATAGTAAAGTGTCCCCCGCAATTGTTAATCGGTCAACTGCATCGGGTTGTGATAGCCGGGCCGATGTTGACTGGCTGTCCGTTGCTTAATTGCCGGAGTCGGCTTGTGAATAGGCGTTGCAGATGCGCTGTTTAGCAATCGGGTGGACTACATGATGTAAGTAGCCATTGGATCGTTCGTTGTTGTTGGTAGATCCGGCGATTTTTGGCCTAGACAGTATTTTTGCCCCCCCATGAGGACGGCTCTGGGGGCTTACTGCATCTAGGGAGAATGTTCTTTCGACGCTGCGTTTCGGGCCTGTTTGCGCGCCGACCATAAGTTCTCGTTTTTAGACGCGCTGCGGTTTACCGGGTTCTTGTTGCGGTCCTGGGTGTGGGCAGGCTGCCGTTTGGGGCGATCGCCGCAACAGCCATCGCAACGCACCTCGGCTGGCGAGAACAATTTGCGATTGGCTACTCGTCTGCCTGCGAACTGGCATCATTTGGTGTGCAGATCGCGCGATGTAATCTCGGCGTATCGATTCTTTTTGGCGATCTCTACCTGGGCGACTCGAGATGCCGTGCTGCAGTCAGATGGCGAACTCGCACTGGGGTCTCATGCTCCGTAGAGTGGTTCACCATGTTTGCAACGCTGGCCACTGTGTGTCTATTTGCTTCAGGTTTGCTGGCGCAGGTCCCTGACCCGCGACCTCAATCGGAACAGCCGTTCGAAATGGTGCCTGGGGCTAGCTATGACCCAGCGATTCCGACGCTAGCACAAGTCACCGGTCACGCATGGGGGGCCAAGATCTCCGCGCATGCGGATGTAGAAAAGTATATTCATGCACTAGCCGCCGCGGCTCCAGATCGAGTCAAGGTGGTGCCGTTCGGTGCGAGTTGGCAAGGCCGCAAGCTCTACTATGTGATAATCGGCAAGCCAGGCACGATGCTGCGTCTGCCTGAAGTCCAGGAGTCGATGCAGAAGCTCGCTGATCCGCGCGGTCTTAGTGATGCCCAATGCGATCAATTGCTTACCGGACTGCCTGCGGTTGGATGGCTTGCTAACTGCGTGCACGGAGATGAGCCTTCCGGGACCGACGCAGCGCTGTATGTGCTTTACCATCTGCTTGCTGCCAACAACGATCCGATGGTCAGCAAAGTTCTCGATGAGTGCTTGGTGTTGATTGATCCGCTGCAGAACCCAGATGGTCGCGATCGATTTGTATTTTATACCCGGAGTGCACGTGGTCGTTTTGCTGACCCGACACCGCAAGCGGCGGAGCATAGTCAACCCTGGCCCAGTGGCCGTACGAATCACGCGATGTTCGATATGAATCGCGATTGGTTTGGCATGACCCAGCCGGAAACTGCGGCTCGTGTGGCGGCGTTTCTCCAGTGGTGGCCATTAGTCTACGTTGATCTCCATGAGATGGGTGGTGACTCCACTTACTATTTCCCGCCGCCGGCGCAGCCAATCAATAAAGAGGTGACGCAAGCCCAGCGCAGTTGGCTTAAGCGCTATGGCAAGAACAACGCACGGTGGTTCGATCACTTTGGATTCGATTACTTCACGCGCGAAGCCTACGACGCGTTTTATCCCGGCTATGGAGATAGTTGGCCAATGGCGCATGGCAGCATTGGGATGACCTTTGAGATGGCTAGCGCGCGGGGCTTAGTTTATCGCCGCAGCGATGAAGCCTTGCTGCACTATCGAGATGGTGTGCGGAAGCACTTTGTCGCATCTATGGCAACTCTTGAGACTCTTGCAAATGGGCGTGAAGCAGCGCAGCGGGCGTTTTTGGAGCATCGTAAGGCCGGCATTGCTCGCGGCAAAAGGGGCGAGGTTCGTGAGTATGTTTTTCCGCCGGTTGGCGATCGCACACGCCTCGCAAGGCTTGCGAACTTGTTGATGAGTCAAGGCATAGAAGTGCATGAAGCGACTCAGGAATTGAGTGTGGCGGCGGCTGCTGTGATTGGTGCTGAGCCGAAATCTGCCGAAGCAATGGGCTTTGCGGCGGGGTCATTTGTTGTGTCGATGACGCAGCCAGCAAGCACCCTGGCGACGATGTTACTACAGCCGCATTTCGATATGGACGAGGCCTTCCTCGATCGTCAGCGAGCTCGAGAAGCCCGCCGTACACGGGGACAGTTTTATGATCTGACAGCATGGTCATTGCCGTTGCTGTTTGGGGTCACATGTTATGAGGCGCGTTCAGCTGTAATTGGATCTCGTAAATTGCTGAAGGCCGGGCTCGCAACCTCGGGCGCCGCAGCGATTCGCGCAGAGGCTCCCAAGGTTGCATACGTGATACCTTGGGGCACGAACGGCGCCGCCGCACTATTAGTAGAGCTGCTACGCATGGGCGTCAAAGCGAAGTGCATTGATGAACCATTCACGCTGCAGGATCAAAAGTTTGCCGCTGGTAGCTACGTAGTTCGTGTGCATGATCAGCCAGCCAACTTGCATGCGAATATGGCGGATTTGGCACGCACTCATGGTGTGACCCCACTCTGTGCCGATAGCTCTTGGATCGAGGAGGGGCCAAGCTTTGGCACTCGAGAAGGTCATACTTTGAAGGCTCCGCGTATAGCGATGGCCTGGGATCGTCCTGTCAGTACATACTCGGCAGGTTGGTTGCGATACTTGTTGGAACAACGCTACGGCTTGCCGGTCACTGCGCTGCGTTCACATGAATTGACGCGAGTCGATCTGGACCGCTTTACGGTGCTCGTATTGCCTGAGGGGCGAGGTTACGGCAAGGTGTTTGGAGAAACCGGCGGTAAGGCTATTCAAGGTTTTGTTCGTCGCGGCGGGGTTCTGGTCACACTCGGTTCTGCAACGCAGTGGCTTAGCAGTAAGGGCGTTGATTTGTTGGCGACCCAGCGAGAATCTCGTGGTGAACACATGGTGGCGGACTCCACAGCTGATGGCGTCAAAGCCAAGGCTGACAGTCCCGAAATTGGTGCAGGCAAGGTTGATGCAGGCAAAAGCCAGAAGCCTGCTGCTGTGCAGGGCAAGAAAGCTGTCGCTTTCGACTACGACACTGCTATCAAGCCCGATAAGGAATCACCGCCCTCAACTCCTGGCGCAATCCTCGAAGTCACGGTCGATTCGAAGCACTGGCTCGGATTTGGTTATGACACGACTGCCAGTGTTGTTCACGATAGCTCCAACATCCTGACGCCAATTAAGCTCAATCGCGGTACCAATGTTGTTCGCTACCAAAAACGTGATCGGCTCGTCCGCGCAGGATTCATATGGGATGACAATCTTAAGCAGTTGCCCGAGAAGGCTTACTTAGTGCACCAACCGCATGGCAAAGGGCACGTTGTGGCGTTTGCCGAAGATCCCAATGTGCGCGCGTTTGCCGATGGTCTTAACTTGCTGGTGCTGAACGCCGTTTTGTTGTCTGCGGGTCGATAGATCAATCACAGGTGTCGGCAATATGAAGTCCGCCGGTTCAGCGGTTACGGCGCGGTAAGAACACAGATGTGGCGCGGCGATAATTGCCGAATACGGCCATGATCGCCGCGATTGCATCATCATCGTAGTTGATGGTTGCGAAGTCTGGTTGGCCTTCGACGACAACGCTACCGGTGCAGAGAATGGAGCCGTTGATTTCGCTCGGTCCGCGAATTGTTAAGTTGCCTTCTACGTAGAGTAGGCCGCTGAAGAGTGAATTGTTGCCGACGCTAAGCGTGACGTCACCTCGAATGATGACGAGTCCAGATCCTTGTAGAGGTTGGCTAGCATCAAATTGGATCGATGGTACATCTGTGACGATTACGGAGTTGTCGGGCAGTGGGCTTGGGAAGTTTTCTGCTGACGTCACAACTTGGTCGGCCATTGAAGTCAACTCTGTGAACGTCAGGCCAAAAACTGCTGGGTAGCTGTCATCGTAGATCAAGCCAGCAGAAATTCTGGGAGTGCCAGTGACGCGATTTCGCCACGCGGCTCCTGTAGATGGTTGCCCTGTATTCTGCGGGTAGTATATGCCTGCTGCGTTTCCACCAACGATGCGGCCATTGGTCCTGATTGCGCAGGTGCTCCCTTGATTGACGTTGAGAGCGGCCTGACCAGGTAGATTGATCACGGCGCGCATAACATCTGTCTCAGCGAACTCGGTCGCTAGCACGAGATTTGGCTTTTCGTTGAACGCGATGTTCGGGTCCATCTGGCGGAAGACGTAGCCAATGCTTCGTAGTCGCCATGCGGCCCCGGGTGCGCCACCAACTTTCGCTGCTGAGATGTCGTTGCACTGATACTGCTCTCGCCACGCAAGGCGAGTCGGGTCAGGGTCATCGGCCCACTCTTTCCACACTTCGTAGCGCGCCCACAGATTGCCAGAGATGCGGAATTGGCGAACGAGGCCAATATCTGGATCTTCCGTGTCCAGTAATGCGGGTGTAGCTGATGGGTCGAGCGCGGGTTCAAAGCTCGTTACAGGCTGCGAGGTTTGACGGCGTAACCAGCTTAAGGCCTCCGTTAGGCCGGAGCGTGCGGTCATAACTGCTTGGTAGTTCGTGATGAACAGCGTGCGGTTATGAGTGATCTGTGACTTCAGCGTTAGCGTGCCAGTTGTCACGATGCCCACGACAATCGTGGTGAACATAAGTGCGAAGATCAGGGCTGTCCCTCGTTCGCTGTCTCGATTCTTCTCTGTGTTGGGCATGTTCCTCACCGCGGTCCTTTGCGTTCGTCCTTCTTATCGGCGGATTTGAGGGTCGATCTTGGCTGGGTTTCACATCGGGACTCGCTAACGAACAGTGCTTGGGCGTGCAACTGTTGCCTTCTCCAGCGATAGTAGAGCTTGCGTGAGCCATCCTTCTGTCAGTCAAGACCGGCCCGGTGCCCTCGTCGCCGTGGCGTTGTTGTCCTTCGTCGTTGCCATCGGACTTTTGCTGGTCAAGTTCTGGGTCTATTCACGGACAGGCTCCCAGGCGATCTTCAGCGATGCGCTCGAATCGATTGTCAATGTGATCGCGGCGCTCGTCGCACTAAGTGTCTTAAAATACGCCATTCGTCCTGCGGATCGTGATCATCCTTACGGACATGGCAAGGTTGAGTTCTTCTCGGCAGCCTTTGAAGGCGGATTGATCTTCTGTGCTGCTCTCGTGATTTTGTGGCAGGCTGGTGAGGCGTTTGTTCGAGGCGCGATGCCTCAGGACCTGAACTTTGGAGTTCTGATGACGTTCGCCACCGGCGCCGTCAATGGTTTGCTTGGCTGGTTCTTGATCAGCTATGGAAACCGCCATGACTCACCAGCTTTGTCGGCTGACGGCCATCATGTGTTGTCAGACTTCTGGACTAGCCTTGGAGTTGTCCTCGGGTTAGTTCTCGTGCGACTGACGGGCTTGGCTTGGTTAGACCCTGCGATCGCCGCAGTGATGATGATTTGGCTGCTAGTTACTGGTTGGCGGATCATCAAGCGAGCGATTGGCGGGTTGTTAGACGCTGAAGATCCAGCGCTACTCGAAGAGGTTGTGGGGGCACTATCAAAGCGAGTTGGAAACGGAGTGATTCGACTGCATCACTTGCGCGTGATTCGAGCTGGTAGCTTTCGTCACATTAGTGCCCACCTTGTTGTTCCCGAATTTTGGAGTGTGCAACGCGCTCATGATTCGGCTGAGTCGCTTGCTGCCGAGCTGGTTCGGGAGCTGCCCGGCAAAACGGATATCGATTTCCACGCAGATCCTTGTGAGCGATCTTGGTGCTCAATGTGCGATTTAGACGAGTGCTCTGTCCGCCGTCATGCATTCGTTAAGTTAGAGCCATTAACTGTCGACGAGGCAGTGGAACCGGACGAAGCCGTCCGTTTGATTGATGGATCATGAAGATTCGGAGCAGACTGCTTCATGCAGGCTGTGTCGGCTCCTCTGTTTGCGCTTCGGTATCATGCGCGTTGCTTAGGCGGCTAGTGGCGCAGGGCGGCAGCTGGCAAGGCTGCGAGCGGATTTGAAGATTTCGCCCACTGTAGGTCGAGTGCGGCACCGCCAGTTGCATTGAAGCCGATTAACTCAAAGCTATGCAGGCCTCGTGCTAGCGCAATGCTGCCGAGCATCTGCACTGGACCATGAAGACCGTCGTTATCAACGACTAGTTGTCCGTCAATCCAAAGCTTGCTGCCGTCATCGCTGGTGAGTGCGAACCTATACAGGTCCGTTTCGCTGATAGATAAAAACCCAGTGTAGCGGTGGGCTGAGTGGGCTGCTGGTTGGCCGCCGGCAAAAATTGTTGCGATGGTCTCTGCGGTTTTGTCGAACATCGAACGATCGTTGGGAATGACTTGCCAATTGCACCCAGCCACTACTTTGCGAAGACCTTGATTGTGAGCAAGCGCCTTAACTGCAGGCAGTGGAGTAACCTGCTCAAAGTAATGGCTAGCCGTAGAACTCACTTGCCGATCGCCTTGGAAGAACGCCACTTTTAGCGTTGTGCTGGCATTAAGTTGCAGCACGTCAGGCATGACTTTGGATGTGCCGATTGGCTGGGTGTCGTCGATGGTGTAGCGCGCATGGACTGCGTCATCGTTGTTCGGCACGCTGATATCTAGTGACGTAACGAATTGGCTGGTTGCTGCGCGGATTGATGGAGTCGTAAATACTTTGGCTTTCCCGTGGACCTCGACAACTACAACGGTCGCAATCTTGTCCGGAGCTTGCTCTGGAACTTGTATGACGACTCCTGACGCGTCCGCTTTACCCGGGCTTGTTGCGAGCCCAACTTCTGGGTTGCTCAGTAGAAACGCGCGGGCTACTGCGTTGTCTAGTCCTGGTAAGAATAGCGTGCCGTTTTCTGGCCAATCAAAGACATGAAGGTAGAGCTTTGTCGTCTGAGGCTCTGGGCGCACTGTGCACCTACCAAAAGGTAGCGATTCGAAGATGCTGGCTGTCGTGCCACGAATTGCTTCTTCGTTTGTGTCCATCCATTGGCCTATTCGGGCAAGGCGTTCGATGGCTTGTGGTGGGAACGTGCCGTCTGCACGCGGACCGATGTTGAGCAGATAGTTCCCTCCTTTGCTGGCTATGTCGATCAGGTTCTGAATGAGTTCAGTATCTGATTTCCATCGTGTATCGGCGGCGTTCCAGCCCCAGTGACCATTCATTGTCATGCAGGATTCCCAGTCTACGCCAGGGAGTCCGGTAGCCGGAATCTCCTGCTCTGGGGTGTCGAAATCACCGACGGCCTCGTCGCTAGCCGAGAATCCTTGCATGCCTTGGCGGTGTACGTCGACACGGTTGTTGACGATCATTTCGGGGGCGAGTTTTCGGCACAGTTCGAATAGCCGAACACCACGTTCATGCGTCCAGGTGCTCTCCCATTCGCCATCGAACCACATCACTGCGGGCCGATAGCGTGTGATGACTTCCGTGACCTGAGCGTGAAGGTATTCCTCGAAGCGGTCGAAGTCTGCGCCTTCCGTCGGTCGATCTTTCTCCCAATTACGCCTAGGTAAATAGTCAGGATGGTGCCAGTCCATGATGGAGTGGTAGGTGCAAAACTTGATGCCGTGGCGGCGACATGCACTACTCAATTCCTTCATGATGTCACGCTTGTGAGGGGTATTGCCGATATCCCATTCGCTAACCAAACTGTCGAATAGGCAGAATCCATCGTGATGCTTAGATGTGATCACGATGTATTTCATGCCGGCAGCTTTTGCCATTTGAGCCCAGGCATCCGCATCGAAGTTAGCCGGATCCCAAAGCGGTTGCAGATCCTGATAGGTGTTGCGCGGGATTTCAGCGGTGGTGCGTATCCACTCGCCGTGATTGTCGCGGTTGTCCCATTTGCCGGCCGGGATTGCATACAACCCCCAGTGTATGAACATGCCGAAGCGCGCTTCGCGCCACCAAGCCATCCGTTCGTCTTGGTTTGTTGGCGCGGTGGGCGGATTGTCATGGTGCGAGACTCGGTCTGTCATTTGGCACGACGACAATGCCAAGAGTGGCACCAAAGCGAATAGGAAGGCGGCAATCGTGATGTCTGGCTTCGTGCGCATGATGATCATAGAGGGCTAGGCAGCGCCGCGGTTCGCTGGATAAGCGGACGGGGGGCGACGGTTAGCGGCAACGACTCTGCTTGTCGCCGATGTGGCTGTTGTCTGGCGGGAGATCTTACCGTTCCTAGCAGGAATCGCTCTGCCGCAGGTGCTGTGTATTGCCATCCTGATCGGTTGGGGAGCCATACCTGTTTGCGAATGCGATCACGCAAGGTTGCGAGAGTGTTTGGCAGAATCACGGCTTTCGCACAAACTATGAGCATGGTTATCCATCGGATTCTGCTGCTCTTGGTCGCTATGGCTTGCTTATCGATCTCCGATTTGTGTGCTCAAGACCCGTCGGGTCCTGTGCCATCGGTGTTATTGGATACGCTTGATTGGCGTTTGGTCGGTCCGTTCCGAGGTGGCCGATGCGCTGCTGTCTGCGGCGTGATTGGCGACAAAAAGACTTACTATATGGGGTCGGCAGGTGGCGGCGTTTTCAAGACCACCGACTCCGGCGTGAGTTGGCAGAACATTTCAGATGGATCGTTTGGAGGATCGATTGGTGCCGTGGCGGTGGCGCCAAGCAATGCTGACATCATCTATGTCGGCGGCGGCGAGAAGACATGGCGGGGTAACGTGTCTAGTGGCGGTGGAATGTGGAAGTCCATCGATGCAGGCAAGTCCTGGACTTTTACGGGACTGGAAGAGTCGCGTCACATCAGCCGCATTCGCATCCATCCAAAGAATCCGGATGTCGTCTTCGCGGCTGTGATGGGGCACTTGTCTGGTCCAAATGAAGAGCGCGGTGTCTATCGCACCACCGATGGTGGTGAGAGTTGGGAGCGCGTGTTGTTTGCGAATCCACACGCAGGTGCTGTCGACTTATGCATGCTTACGGATGATCCGGATACTCTGTATGCATCTACGTGGCGCGCGATTCGCACACCATATTCCTTAGAGTCAGGTGGCGAAGGATCCGGTCTTTGGAAGTCTGTTGACGGAGGCACGACCTGGGACTCGTTGCATGATAAGGAAGGCATGCCAAAGGGCCCTCTTGGTATTAGCGGGATTGTTGTGTCGCCGGCGAATTCCAAGCGTGTCTATGCACAGATCGAAGCTCCCGAAGGAGGCTTATTCCGCAGTGACGATAGTGGTGCTACTTGGGAGCGCATCAATGACGAACGCAAATTGCGTCAGCGTGCATGGTATTACACGCGGGTCTTCGCTGATCCGATCGACGAAGACACCGTTTATGTTTTGAATGTTGCTGCCCATAGGTCGACGGATGGCGGCAAAACCTTCCGTTCGATCCGCACCCCGCACGGCGACAATCATGATCTGTGGATCGATCCCAAAGATCCTCAGCGCATGATTGAGAGTAATGATGGCGGCGCCAATATCTCGAGCGATGGTGGTAAGACTTGGTCGACGCAGGCCAATCAGCCGACTGCACAGTTCTATCGGGTGACTGTCGATGATGACCGCCCGTATCGCATCTATGGTGCACAGCAGGACAACAGCACGGTTCGTATCCGTAGCCGCTCGGCAAAAGGAGGGATTAGTAGAGACGACTGGGAGTCTACAGCAGGTGGCGAAAGTGGCTGGATTGCACCAAAGCCTGGTGACTCAGAGATTGTTTTCGGAGGTAGCTACGGCGGCTACCTTACGCGGCGTGATCACCGTCGCGGGATCTCTCGGGCAGTCAATGTTTGGCCAGATAACCCGATGGGTGCAGGCGTCGAAGCAATGCGCTACCGCTTCCAGTGGAACTTTCCCATCCTCTGGTCGAAGCACTTCGATGGTTTGCTTTATACCGGCGCGCAAGTGCTCTTCTCGAGCAAGGATGAAGGAGCTAGCTGGCAGCCTATCAGTCCAGACTTGACGCGTAACGATCCCAGCAAGATGGGTTCGAGTGGTGGGCCAATCACTCAAGACAACACTGGTGTAGAATACTACTGCACGATTTTTACGGTCGATGAAGGTCGTCAGCCGGGAACTATTTGGTGTGGAAGTGACGACGGCTTGATTCACGTCACTAGAGATTCCGGTAAGACTTGGGCAAACGTTACTCCGCCGAAGATGCCGGAGTGGATGCAGGTCAACTGCATTGCTGCTGATCCACATTGTGATGGTGGTGCTTACGTCGCGGGCACTCGCTATAAGCTGGATGACTTCCGCCCATACCTTTACCGGACGGATGACTATGGCGAGACGTGGACTAAGATTACCGGCGGCATGGATGCTGCGTGGTTTGCACGCTGTATTCGTCCAGACCCAGAGGTCGACGGCCTGCTCTACTGTGGCACCGAACGCACGGTGTGGTTCAGCTACAATCATGGCCGTAGATGGCAGCGGTTGGCTAACGAGTTGCCGTTGGTTCCTATCACCGATTTGGTAGTGACCGAGAATGAACTGGTCGCAGCGACCCAGGGGCGTGCGTTCTGGTCATTTGATGGTTTGCCTCACATTCGGCAGTTGCGCGCGGATCTTGCCCAGAAAGACTTTCATGTCTTTACGCCAGTCCCGGTGTCGCAGTTTCCGAGTCGTGGCTCCGCGTCACAATTCGAAGGCGTCAACCCCGATACGAATTTGCACGTTCGGTTCTTTGTTGGCGGTGATGAGCAGGCCCAGGTCGAAGATGTCGTGACGGTTGAAGTGAAAGACTTTGACGGCAAGGTTGTGTATACCAACAGCACGCAGGCCATCGCGGTTGGCGACGAAGGCGACGACGATGGCGACGACGATGGCGACGACGATGGTGGCGACGAGAAAGAAGACGGTGCCAAAGACGACGAGTTGAAGCCTCTAGAGGTGACTCGCGGCATGAACGACTTCGAGATCTCGTGGCAGGGCGAATCGCCAAAGATTCTCGAAGGCATGATCTTGTGGTGCGGACGCGGGAGTGCCGAGCGGCCTGCACCTGGGGACTATGCGATCACGGTCACCGTCGGCGCCGCGTCACAAACGGTAGTCGGTCGGATCAATCCAGATCCCCGTACGGACGCAACCATCGAGGAGCTTCAGCATCGTTACCGTCTAGTAAGAGATGGCAATGCGCTAGTTACAGAAGCTCATGAGGTCATTGAGACGATCCGGTCGTTGCGTGATCAGATGGCGCAGACCATTGCACGTATGGACGACATGGATGATGGCCTTCGTTTTTTGAAGGACGTTGAGGCCGCCGCAAATGCTGAATTTACGGCGATTGAGGAGGCCTTGTATCAAACCAAGTCGAAGAGTAATCAGGATCCGCTTAACTTTCCCATCAAGCTGACGGACAAGTTGCTCGGTGTTCTGGGGGCAACCAACCGAGCCGAATTTGGGCCGACCAACGGGCAACGTGATGTTGCTGAGCAGTTGTCCGCTGCTATCCGGATTCAGTTGGACCGTTTCCAGGCAGCCCGTCAATCGCACGTCAAAAAGTTCAACAGTTTGGCGCGCGAGTGGGGGACTCCGCACATCAAGTAGTTGGCGTCGATCCGGGGCTGATTGGGCTCGGCTGGTTCCGACTAGGACTCAATCGGGCTGGATTTACTTGGTCGCCCATGCCATAGCGACAGCACGGCTTCCACGGTGATCCATACCGCTAGCGCCAGCAGGATCACCGCCATGGTGATCAGCAAGGTATTGGCGCCAGTCATGATCTGGATTACCAGGGCCGTAGCTGTGATCGCCATCATGAAGAGCATTGGGATGCCAACCATTGCCCGTACCAGCAAACCTCGTTGGCTCTTCGCGAGCCATAGCGATAAGCCGACCAGGGTTAGCGCCGCAAGGAGTTGGTTGATTGACCCGAACAGCGGCCAGACGACCTTGTAGGCAGGGACTGGGTTACCACTCGCATCAGTGATTTGTTCGGCGACAAACCATGCGGGGATGGCCACTGAGATTAGAGTTCCGATGACGCCGGCGCTCTTTGTGCGCCAACCCGTGAACTCGATAAATAGATAGCGCGAAAGACGAGTGCAAACGTCGAGGGTGTCGTAGACAAACGTAGCGAAGGCCAGCATGCCGAACGTGACGGCGAATTGTAGCGGGATGCCTAGTTCGTGAAGAAACGAGCCAACACCAACGCCGAATACCTTGTCAGGCCCTGCCGTTGCCAGTTCGGAAGATGTCGAAAGCTGCATTACGCAGGCTAGGGCCAGCAGGGCTACAACGCCTTCGAGCAGCATGCCGCCGTAACCAACCAGGTGGGAATCGGTTTCCTTGTCAATTTGCTTCGAGGTTGTGCCGGAGCACACGAGTCCGTGGAAGCCGCTGCAGGCGCCACAAGCGATCGTAATGAACAGGAACGGCACCATCGGCAGTCCATTGTCTGCAGTGAACGAGGTGAACTCCGGCCATTGGATTTCGGGGTTGGCCCACAACAGACCAAGGAACCCACCGCCAAGTGTTAGGTAGAGGAAGAAGCCGCCTAGGTAGCCGCGCGGTTGTAGCAACAGCCACATCGGCAGCATCGAAGCGATTCCGCAGTAGGCGAGTATGCCCCAAGCCCAATAGAGATTCGGGATGTTGCCCGGAGCAACCATCGTCAGTGGTAAATAGGGGCCGGCCCAGATTGCGATGCCAACCGCTGGAACAAAGATGATCGTGACCAGCCAGAGTGGCGGATTCCAATACTTGACAACCAAGCCCATCAGCAAGCTGAGGGCGAGATACATCATCGAACTCGATGCGACGCCACCACCTTCGATTTGTACGCGTGGCGCGGCTGCACCGGGGTCCGCGTTTGGCATGGCAACGTCGAGTGCATTGACGAATGCGTTTGCGGTGATGTCGGTGAAGGCTACGACAACAAGCAGTAGCGCTAACCAGATGAACAGCGTGAAGGCCGCATAGCTCCGCGGGTTCAGGTAGCTCTTTAGGATGTGTGCAATCGAACAGGCGCCGTGGCGGACTGAGCCGACTAGTGCAGCAAAGTCATGCATCGCTCCGATGAAGATGCAGCCAAGTAGGATCCACCAGAATGCAGGCGCCCAGCCAAACCACATCGCGGCGATGATTGGTCCAGCGATTGGTCCGGCAGCAGAAATTGCCGAGAAGTGCTGCGACAACAGGTAGAACCGATTTGTCGGAACGTAGTCTTGTCCGTCTTCCTGTTCGTGCGCTGGGGTGCTCTTGGTTGCGTCGAGGCCGAACAGCTTTGCGAGCAACCGGCCGTAGACACGGTGTGCGACGTAGAAGACGGCCAGGCTGATGATCAGCAGTACTGCTAGCGAAGGCATGCCCAGCAGGCTACTCGAACAGCGGCTGCAAGAAAGTGCGCGTTGTGCCCCATCAATGCTTGTCGCGATTAGTAGGGGCCGGGCGGCGGTTGCACTTTGCTGCCAGTGCTGCTTGGCAAGGTTCGATCCGGTTTCGAGCTGCGGCTCTCAAACCGCTTAGCGAAGCGTCGTAACCCTAGCCCTTTATGCGCTCTTTGAACGCCCCGGTCTCAGTATCCACTTTGACCTTGTCACCAATGCTGCAAAGTTGACTGACCTTCATCGACATGCCGTTGGCTAGGGTCGCATCTTTGGTGCCGGAGCCCACGCCCTTAACTGGTGGTGTCGTATCGGTGATGTCGACGATTGCAAACGGCGGTGGCTTTACGGTGACGAGTTCGCCGCCGACAAATACGGCCTTATAGCTATCAGCAGGCCATTTTAGCGCATCTTCAGCTGCAACCTTTGAGCACCGGAACTCTTCGCCTTCCAGCGTGAAGAACACTTCGGTTTCGCCGTCGGTGTAGGAGTGTGACATCTCCTTTTCTTCCTTATCCAAGGTTTCGAACTTGGAGTCTGAGTGCTCTTTGAGCTCTTGGATGCGACCCGACTGAAGGTCTTTGATGCGCATCTGGATGAATTGGCGGCGGTCATTGCGAAGGATGTTCCACCAAACCACGGTGCACATTCGGCCCTCATATCGAATGAGGGCGCCGACACGAAGTTCTAGAGCTTGCTGATGCATTTCGTGCCCAAGGTATCGGCAGGCGTCAGGAGCCGCCACCTTTGCTTCGGTTCCGTCTGGTTTGGGACCGTCTAAGCTGACCCTGTTAGGATAGCTACTGGTGGGATTCTGTGACGCTCGGATAGGCTAGGCGCCGTTCCATGCGGATACTCTCCTTCTTGTTGCTTGGTCTGTTTTGGCTCTGTTCCTGTGCCGCCGTATTACCTGTTCAAGGCAGGCTTGTGGTTGGGTCCGACCTGGACAACCCACCATTCGCTGGAGTCACTCAAGATGGCCATCCTATTGGGCGTGACGTAGAGATGATGCAGATGCTATGCGACCGCGCGGGCTACGAATTGTGTTGGAGTCGCATGCCCTTTGAGCAGTTGCTACCAAAGGTCGAAGACGGCCGTTTAGATGTAGTTTGCGCCACTCTTGGAATCACCGCAGAGAGGTCGAAGCGCGTGATCTTTTCCCCTTCGTACTTTGATACAGCGATTGTAGTAGTCGTACGTGTTGGCGATCGGGAGCCGCAAATGTTGGCTGATTTAAGAGGCAAACTGGTTTCGGGAGCGGCTGGCACGACATCAGAACTTGCCATTAGGCGACTATTGCCGAGCGCTCGCGGTGTCTTCCAAAATAAGACCGGTGGCTCTGCGCTGTTTCGGTTGATGTCTCGTGAGATTGACGCCGCGGTCATGGATGGGCCTGCTGCAGATTCGCTGGTCGCAAAAGCTGCTGGGCAGCTCCGCCGTCTACCAGAGGCTCTTGATACAGAAAGTTATGGGCTGGCCCTGCCAAAGAGCCATGGGGAGATCGCGGCCCGTTTGGCGTCCGTGCTGCTGGCGATGAAGCAAAGTGGCGAACTGGTCGATCTCGATCGTAAATACCGGTTGTCAGAAAACTAACCCGGACTTTGGTGTGCAGTTTCAGCAGGGCTTTTGACCTGGGGCTTGAACTTAGAGGCCAATGCCGCGATGCTTCGCAACTCCACACGGGAGTGCATTCGAGCTGGTGTTCGGCCTGGTCTTCAAAACCTGTGGGGTCCTTCCTAGAGAAGGATTCGGTGGGTTCGATTCCCATGCATTCCCGCCATTTCGCTGTTTGCCGCATCGCTTAGTCTGAGAGTCGAGCTTTCAGCCAGCCGGTTATGGCGTCCGTCGATATCCTTGCCCACGCGGCGCTGGCCGCTGCATGTTCCTGGTTCAGCCGATGATGTTTGTCGCCTTCCAAGAAGTGAACCACGTCTCAGACATCGGTTCGTTGCCGATGGCGGTATTGGGGATGACCATGCTGGCCACCTATGCGTTGATCGCAACTGGCAAGATGCACAAGGTCACCGCTGCTCTGCTCGGCGCCATTGCGTGCACAATTCTTGGTCTCGTGTTCGGTGTGCTTCACGAATACGACGAGGTCCACGAGGTGCTTGCCAAAGACATTGGGGTGCTTGGGGTCATCGTTGGCACGTCGATCTTAGTCGACGTCTCGGGCAAGTCTGGATTGTTCCAGTTCCTTGCCGTCAAGATTGCGAAGCGGGCCAAAGGTGATCCGCAAAAGCTGTTTACTTTACTGATCGCATTGACAGTCGTATTCGTCAGTTTGCTGACGATTGCGCCCGGGACACTGATCGTTGTCTCACTTGGGATGGTCTTGTGTCGTACGCTGAAGCTTGAGCCCAAACCATTTCTAGTTGGGATTGCGATAAGCGCGAACTCGGGCGCGTTGGTGACCTTTGCTTCGGGCATCTGTACCTTGATGGTCGGTTCAGCTGCGAACTTGCCCTACATACATTTTTTCATCGTGTCCACGCCGATGGCAGTCGCGACTGCGGTTGTTGCTTGGATCGTGGTGAAGCGATTTTATAAGCAGCAACTGACCGGTGATCCGGCAACTGCAGTTGAGCGTGCGAATGCTGTTGCGGCTTTTGATGAGTGGGCCATGGTGCCGGACCGCCGCATGTTCTGGAGGTCCGCAATTTTGCTGATCTTGACAATCATTGGCTTTGCTACCGCGCAACCACTCGGCTTAGGACTCGACTTTGTTGCGATGACTGGCGGTGCGGCGGCGATCTTGTTCTCAGGTCAGAACCCTGAAGATGCGATCAAGAAGGTCAATTGGAACGTCATTGTGTTCTTCATCGGTTTGTTTGTGATGATTGGCACAGTCGAACACTCGGGCTTACTGCAGAAGGCTGCGGGGCTGCTGAGTGATTTGTCGGGTGGCAACATTCATATTGCGACGGTGTTGCTGGTGGTGTTTACCGCTGTAACCAGCGGCATCATGGACAACATTCCGGTTGCTGCGACGATGATACCAATCGTCGCAACGATGACCGAAACCTTGCCGGCAGCGCCTCTTTGGTGGGGCTTGACGATCTCTGCCAATTTAGGCGGCAATGGTACGCCGATTGGTAGCATCAGTGGCGTGATTGCATTGTCGGCACTGCAGGAAAGCGGTGGAGAAAAGGTTTCGTGGGGGGAGTGGTTCAAAGTTGGCGCAGTATGCATGGTGTTCCAAGTCCTGGTCGTGCTTGCGTGGCTGTCCATGTTCACGATCTTTGATCTCTATCCTGAGTTACCAGGGGTCAAGTAGACTCTCGATCTCAAGCGAAGTTTCCGATGACTGATAAGAACCTCCAAGAGCAGATGGCGCAATTCGAAGCGGCTCGCATTACGGCGCCGGTTGAGCTACTGCCGCAAGCAGTCGGCAAGATCATTGCTGTTCATGATGGCACCGATCAGGACACGACAGTAGATGCGTTGGCGAAGGCTATGGCCGCGCGTACATCTGCTGATCTTGAGACGATCAGTCCGCAAGCGAGTGATAGCGAAGACGAGGTGCTTGCGACCTTGCTTGGTGCGGCTGGTGAATCTGATGTGCTGGTCGTGCCCTCACCTTTTGGTCGCGACTACGAAGTTGAGGGACAGATCAGCTTGTCGACTACGATTGATCTGCTGATTGCCAAGAGCGAGGCCTCTATTTGTATTGTGCGTGCCCCGATCGAGGATGCCATGCATGTGATCAGCAACCCACTGGTCGCATTGCAGATCGACCGTCACCGCAAGGTGCAGGCGACGGCGCTAGCGCTGACATTTGCCAAGGATGGCGGCGAGATCCTGCTCTTATCTACAGTGGACCCTCAAAATGCGTTGCGTGATGAGGAATTGCTTTCACGCAACCTCGATCCGAGTGACCTATCACCGGAGGTCCAGTCTGGTTTAGCGACGGCACGAGCTGCTGCTTTGACGGCTGAATTGCAGCGCCATGCTGGCGAATGGGATGTCACGCCATTGGTGCATTTTGCTCTGGGGGACACTGTCGAGTTGATGCTTGAAGAGAACGAGAAACGTTGTGGCATGTTAGTCGCTGGCCGCGATCGGGATGCGTGTAATGAAGAGGCGCAGCGCGCACGCCGTTTGGTGCTAAAGAGTTCTTTGCCAGTTCTTTTGGTCTGAGAGTTACTGCGGTGGTTAGATCATGAGCACGACTAGCCTGCTGGTAAAAACCTCGGGGCGTGGCCTTCTGGATATCACTGCTGAGGTTGCTGCCTTAGTCCGCCAGATAGCTGTTGACGATGGGCTGTGCACTCTGTTTGTGCAGCACACCTCTGCCAGTTTGCTGATCCAGGAGAATGCAGATCCGGATGTCTGCAATGATCTAGAAGCGTTTTTCCAGCGGTTCATACCAGAGGGTGATTCTTTGTGGACCCACACGGCCGAAGGACCTGACGACATGCCAGCACACGTTCGGTCAGCATTAACCCAGGTCAGCTTGTCAGTTCCGGTAGTTGGTGGGCGCCTGGCGCTTGGCACTTGGCAAGGTATTTACCTGTGGGAGCATCGCCGCCGTGGCAGTCAGCGCACTGTCTTGGTCCACATAGGTTAGATACATGCTATTCTGCTGAGCATGCTTGCGATTGCTCTCCTTGGGTTGTTGTTCTGTCAAGATCCAGCGTTGCCTCCCAGTCATGGCGCTGGGCAAGAAAAGCAGGCAAAGTCGACCCAGAAGTCTTCTAGCAAGGCGCTCAAGACTTGGCCGGACAAGGAGGCGCGTGAAAAGGTCAAGGCCTTCGAGCGTCAACTCAGGCCGAAGAAGGTCAGTATGCGGGTTCGGAAAGAAGCTCTGGACTCACTGGCTGGTGGCATCAACTTGCAGCTGATCAAGCCAATCGGCAAGTTCATCGAGAAGGAGTCTTCGATTGTTCTGAAAAGACAGGCCATCAAAATGCTGTCAGATCAGCCGGAGATGAGCGCCCATAAGACGATTTTGAAGCTGCTCAAGAAGGCGGATTTGACGTCGAATCCGCAAGTGGAAGCCGGCTTGATCACCGCGTTGAGTCGTGCTGGCTACGTCGCAAAAGACTGGCCCTCGATCAAAGATGTGTTCGAGTCCGACTACGATAACGAGCGGATCCCGGTTCATGAGGCAGTGCTCAAACTGGTCACAGAACACAAGGAGTCGCAAGCTATCCCAATGTTGCTTCGTAACCTTGAGGAGCCGAATCCAGAAAATGTCGAGATCGCCGAAAACCCACCAACTGCATATTGGAAGGCGCGCTGGCACGCTTGGGCTGTCTGGAAGGGGCAGGTCAAGGATGCCCTATTTACGATTACAGGTCAGCGGTTTAGCACCGCAAAAGAAGCCCTGTCGTGGTTGCAAAAGAACCCAATCAAAGCGAAGAACAAGAAGAAGAGGCGGCGCTAGTAGTCGGATCGTTGCCGCAGGAGGCGGTTGCGGGGCTATTCGATATGGATGTGTCGGCCGCCGTTTTCTTCTGCCATTGGTTTCAAAAAGTTGGTGTCGTTCTTGTCGCCAAAGGTGATGCAGTGGATTGCAATCTTGCGTA
>CBFIIO010000048.1:0-31640 GCA_965662465.1 Planctomycetota bacterium
CTGGCGGCGGCACCGGCGGCGGCACTGGCGGCGGCACCGGCGGCGGCACTGGCGGCGGAACGCTTGGAGACCTACGCAGAGCCATGTTGCGCTTCGATCTCACGGGCGCGCTGCCTCCAGGCGCGGTCATCATCAGCGCGCAGCTTGAATTGTTCGTTGATCAGACCTCCGCATCACAACCTACAAATGCGACCGTGCACCGCGTTACCGCACCGTGGCTCGAAGGCTCCGCCGTCGCGCCAGGCGGTGGCGGCTCCGGCGCTCCGCCCGTCGCTGGAGAGAGCACCTGGATCCACCGTAACTATCCAAACGCGCTCTGGACGAACGCCGGCGGCGACTTCGCTGCAGCGCCGAGCTTCGCGTTCTCGCTACCACTAAGCGGCCAGACGATTAGCGACCCATCGCCGGGGCTCATCGCAGACCTCGAAGGCTGGCTCGCCAACCCAGCGAGCAACTATGGCTGGCTGATCAAGACCGACGAAAACCAAGCATCAACCGCGAGGCGTTGCTGGTCGAGGGAAGCAACCTCCGGCCAGCCTTCGCTGACGATCACCTACCTCAATCCTGGCGAAGTCGCGCAATACGGCCCGCCCTGTGCCGTTAGCAGCTCCAGTAACACATTCAACCTTCACCTCACCAGCGGCCCGGTCACGGCAGGCTCAAACGTGGGCCTCACCTACACGACCGGACCGGCCAACCTGATCGGCGCAAGCATCTTCTCGGTGGGACATAATCCCGTCGGGATCGAGTTGTTCCCCGGATGCTCGACATACCTGACAACTCCGCTGATCCCCGGCAACACCTTCACGTTCGACGCCTCAGGTATGGCAACCGACTCCGTTGCGATCCCCCCGGGCGTCCCAAACGTGCTACTGGCCGTACAAGGCGTCGCGATCGACTACACACCGGTGCTGTTTACCGCCAGTAACGCAGGACTGATCTTGATCCAGTAACCGGCAGCCGCCACACCGCCTTCGCCAGCTAACGCCACTCCTCGCAAGGGGACAGCGTCCAGCTCGAGCAACAACTGCTCACCGTCACTCGGGTAACCACCTACTTCCTACTTCCGTATCCGCAAGGCCCCCATCCCTGGGTGACTTGCCCAGCGCACCATTGACCTCGCTAGGTTCTCGGCAAGATCCGCAGCGATCCGACCCAGCTATTGAGGCTGTCAGTCAATTAGCCAGTCGGAGATGTAGCTGCTCGAAGGCACTGGCCTGTTGGCCGTTGCCGGAGAATGGCAATGCCATTAGCAGATGATGAGAGGCGCAGATGAGACAGCGCCGTGGCGGAAAATTATGGGCAAATCCTTACGGGTTGCCTTGGATGTAGCCCATTAAGAAGTGATACGCCTTGGTACCGATCTGCCGGCCGATCACTTGGCCAGCAGGTACTGCCGCTGAGAAGTGCACGCCCGCCCAGAATCGACTCATGCCGCATTCAGCCTCGAACTCTGTCCAGGTGTTCCAACTGATTGTGATATTGGTTTGCGGCGTGTGACCTGGCTCTATGAGGGATGAACCCTGGGCAACAGGGATAGACCATCCCAGGTTGTCCGATCCCAGAAACAGACGGCTTGATTGCGCGTGAGCGGCACAAAAGGCTGCCGACGCAGACGGATACTCGGGATGGTCTGCGACGGGCAGGTAGCTGCGCCATCGGCTTGCAGGCAGATTAACGGTGCCCTTGCCCGGCCCGCCCCATGCTGTGACCGTGCTGTTGCCATAAACGTATCGAATAGCTGAAAAAGGCCTAACGGCATCATGTCGGCGCTTCTCTTTCCATATCGCGATACCCGTGTCAAAGGCCGCAAGGTTGGTCAAGAAGTCGTAATGAACAAACATCTCAAGTGACATGTTTTGCGACACGCTGATGAATAGCGCAGAAAAGCCAAGTGACTGGATCTTGTCTTCAAACAACTCCGCGATCATCTTTTGACGATCGGTCATGTTTGCAGATGCGTTTAGCACATCATCAACTTGCTGTTTGTAGAGCGCCATTCTACGTGGGTTGCTTGCGCGCGGTCGGGGCGCACGAAAGTTGTTAAGGTTCGTGATCGAATAGGGTGTGACCTTTGCATACTGAGGAGTCACAAATTGCTGGGCGCGAAAGATACCGTAGCCATTGTCGATAATCGCTGGCTGCCAACGACCTGCATCGCGCAGGTCGTATGCGGTATTCTTTGGCTTGTAGCCGGTGTAATCAAAGTAAGGACGACCGAGGTCAGACCGGCCCCTCAGGCCTGCTGGAGTTCGGTTGCCGAGCTGATTCATGCCGTCTTGCTCACGAACAGCGACCACGGCAAGCCCTGCTGCATTGCCAATACCGATCGGAGTGCTTAAGTCTGTCGACGTGTCGTAAGGATCGAGCCCGACGTTTAACAACAGTTGTCGCCAGGCTTCACGATCAGTCGGGTAGAGGCTGTTAAGCATCTGCAGTGATGCGTAGAAGATTGCGATGTTGCGGTTGGTGTCGTTGCGCTCACTGACTGGTCGCCTAGTAATTGTTGAGCAAATACCCACGGCTGTATCGCTATACGGTGCGATGGCGTCAAACCAAACGTTGTTCAACAGCGTCGTCGTGCGCAGAATAAAGGGCGCATCGCCCGGTGAGTAGCGCCCGAAGATCGCCGGCACGACGCCTGGGATGATGACGTCTTTGGGAGCCTGGTCGTTTTCGAACGAAAACGGACCGGTTCCTTGCGCTGGTAGAAACGCACAAGAAGCAACGATTGCGGCAATGAACTGTCTGATCATAAGCATGTAGTTATCTGAGGATTCTATGCTCGCATTTTATTGACCGGCGGCCTCAGCTTGCAACGGTCTCTCGGATAACTGCAATCAGTAGCGATTGCTTTTGTTGTCTCAGATGTTGTGCAGACAGAGGTTCCTCGGCTGCCAAAAGTAATGCACGCGCACAAGAGTGCTCGACAGGCGAACAGTGCTTTCACATGTCTAAATAATTGCCCGGTCGATCATCCGGAAAAGCCTAAATACGTGAGTCACGATCTAGCTTCTGCTGCGAAAAGCTGGCTTCAAGACACTCTGCATCACGGCTGTCAACTCGCTTTAATCCATCGAGTTCATGCAACCGAAAGCCTTGCTTCTAAAGACTTATGCGGGCAGAAAACGTGGATATGCAGTCTCCGCTTGCCTAGCGTATCAAGTGGTCAGAACACCTCATCCGCGACCACTATCCGGTGTAACCGGTTAGCGATTCATTACGAATTCGACGCTCTTTGGTTGCTCCAATTCGACTTCGCGCTGGTGCTGACCGCGCGCATCGTTCGAGACTGCTATTGATGCCTGACCAAGTCCCAGGTGCTTGACTACCTAGTTAGCTTGAAATCTACGCTGAACGCGGCCTCGCGAGGATGACTCGATTCATACGGGTGATGCGCTCGGAAACGCTGGTCCAGTGGACGTGGAAGTTTGACGCCTCCAGCTGGTAGGTGCGATCGACATCAACCGCTAAGTGCGCGAGCGCTTTCTTTAATGCCGGTGGCGCTTTTGATGCGGCAACTGGGTGGCAGCAGGGCATGACCGCGACGGGCATGTGGTTGGCTACTGCCAATTCGAGGATGCGGTCGGTCTTTGCACCGCATGCGTGTACGGCAACCAATCCAGCATCGCATGGGATGTTCCGTGATGCAGTATTTAGTTTGGCTTCGATATACTCGATACGTCCAGAGGTCCACGGTGCTACTTCTTCGGCTGCGAGCAGGATGCGGTCGAAGCTGGCTGGGCGCGATCGGTCGAGCACCAAGGCGCGCTCGACATCACGCTCGAACATCGCAAACAAAACGGCGACGAGACCGTGACCGCCGCATAAATCGGCAACGACTTTGGCGCGCGCATGTTTCCGCGCCACTGCAAAGAATTCGAACGCTTCGACGAGTTCACGAAAGCAGGTCGCACGTTGCCTACACAGAGCGCGCGCAAAGCGATCGACTGCACCTTCGCCTGCAAAGGCGCGTTCGTCTCTTGGTTGCAGACGCCTGCGCTTATCCACGACCCAGGTGTTCTCAGGGTCGTTGAACTGCTTCAGGAATCGAAACTTCGACATGGGTCCATATTCTTGCTGTTGGATAGCGTTGGTGTATTGACCAAGTTCGCAATCTTACCGTTGTTATTAGAAATGGTTGATGAGCTTTGGTCCCTGGATGGGTGAATGGCCGCGTCTGAATCGAACAGATCTCATGAGGCACTAAGTGCAAAGGCTCCGATCAAGTCACCGCGGCTGGACTAGCGCTTGCTGGTCTTAGCGCTTGCTGGCACCTGCAAGGTCAAGCTCGCCTGCTTACCAATGCCCTCGATCACCAACTGACCGCGGAACGCGTGCACCAGGGTAAAGGCGTTTCTTTCAAACGCTTCCACCATGCCTGCAAACGTAAGATAATGCACTTCGTCGTCCTCGGCGTAGCTGCCCTTGCGATCATGGCCGTTGCACCAAGCGCATACACACTCATGCGTTGCTGGCATCTGGCGCACACTGAGGTGACTCCAAAGCAAGTGGAATAAGCTGCTCGCCTTCTCATGGATCGGGACGTGGGAAAAGATGACCACGCGCTGCTGCTGTTGTCCGGCGTCGATACGCATGCGCCCGAGCGATCCTTGGCCGCGGTTGGGTTCGCAATAACTACAGGAATCCCGCGGTCGCCGCTCTGTCCCGACATTCTGTAAAAAGCTATGCCTGACTACGGCGGGCTCGACAGCAATCGGCACCCGGTCGGACTACTAGTTGAGCGTCACGACCGGCGCGTTCCCGCCAAACGCAACAAGCCCCCCATCAAAGACGATCGCCTGGAACGCGACCGGCACGCCGATCAAGCTGCCCTGGTTCGGCAGTAGCAGGTCGAGCGCGGCGTACGAAGTGCCGCCAAGGATCTCTAGCGGGAACAGGGCGACGGTGCCCGGATCCAGCAACAGGGTACCGGCAACGCCCGGCGCGGTCAGGCCGGGGCCCAGCCCAAGCGCACCAACAGGCAGTAAGAGCCCGCCGACCGGCCCCGTCATCCCGACCCTCAAGTTCGTGCCGAGCTCTCCGCTGCCGAGAAGCGTCACCGCGCCATCGTCGACCGGCGCCACGATCTCGAAGCCATCCATCGCCGCCTCGACTAGCGACGGCGAAAGATCCTGCGCACGAATACGAATGACAACCTCGTCAGTCAGCGGCGTCGGCAGAGGCAACTCAAGCCGCTGCCAACCGCCCGACGAAGCGTTCGTCGAGTAGAGCTGCTGCCAGCTGACGCCACCGTCGAGGCTACAGCCGACCTCGAGCGGGTCGTCGGCAGAACTCTCGGCGTAGTGCACATCGAACGCGACCGTTGCAGCCATCAGGTGCGACAGATCGAGTGGCGGCGAGTGCAGGTCCGTGTAACCGTTGTCGACATCAAAGCTGCCGACTGACGCGCCGGGATTAGCCTGAGTAACCCAGTAGCGAACGCCACCGGGCGTTGTCTGTGTACCCGGCTGGAACACCTGCGCCCCAAAGATCGTCTGCGCCGGCGCAGCACGCTCCCACTGGCCTGTCGTCGCTGTTCCGCCCGCTGCCCGCGCGAAGCCCCGGTCGCTCTCAAAGTCATCATCTACGCACGTGCGGGTCGGCAGCAGCACGACCGGCGCGTCGAGGTCCTGCGAGCGGCCGTCACCGCTCACCCTCACGGTCAAGGGCACAACCACACTTGCGTAGCCGCTGGGCACGCTAAACGTCATCGGCGCGTTACTGTTCGACGCGCCGCCGAATGCGGCCACGGATCCAAGGGCGACGCTGCTGTTCTGCAACGTGATCTGCGGATCAGCCGTTAACAGATCGAGGGTCAACGAGGCACCGGCAACGCCGACGTTGTCGACGCTTACTACAACCTCGCCCGTCTCCCCCGCCTCGATGACGCCGTTGCCGTTACCGCCGGCGGCCTCGACAATGGATACGTCGACGACAGAGAAGGCCGCACCTGCGGTGAGCGCCGCCTTGCGGAACATGGGCTGGTGGCGACGCGCGATCGCCTCGATCGTCGGCCCGACGGGCCAGAAGCCACCTTCATTTGATCTTCCCAGTTCCGCAGTCCAAGCATAGGAACCGCGCACGGCGTGGTGGTGGTCAATGGACCCACCCGCCGCGATATATAGCAGCGAGCTTACGCCCCCGTGCGGGATTCCGTTCTCCTGTACCATGAACGCGCCCAGCACGTTGTAGGCGCTCACGTTGGCGGGGTTCGCGAGCTGATAGCCGAACGGACGAAGCAAAACGTCTGTGTAGCTGTGCGTGCTGAAGACCTGCACAAACTGCCGCGTCACAGAGAACGCCTCAACGGCCGCCGTCTCCGGCTCGGAGAACGGCGCAGTACCGCGATACGTATCGCTCGATGGATCCGTCGAGTTGCCGCCGTTGGGGGCGCTCCACCCAGTCGCGTAGTTTCGGTTGAGGTCCACGCCGCCAAGGAAGCCGCCGGCGATACGCACGTTCTTACGCCACATTCCGCCGCCGTTTGGATTTGTCGAGCGGTTGAACTCGTAGCCATCCGGGTTGACGCACGGGATAAAGTAGAGTTCGCGCTCGTTGATCAGAAAGGTCGCCTCCGGATCGACACCGTAGCCGTCCAGCAACTCGTCCATGAACAACAGCGTCGTCGACAACGACATAGGCTCGCGCGCGTGATGAAGCGCGTCATAGAGCACCTCAGGCTCGTTCTCGTCCACGCCAACGTTATCGCTAATCTTGACCATCCAGAGGTCACGGCCCTGAACAGACTGTCCAATGCTCACTTTCTGCGAACAGATACTCGGATAGTTGCTATGGAAGTCGTCGAGGATCGCCTCCATCTCGGCGAGCGTGTAGTGGCCGCCCATGGCCCCCTGGCCGATCGCCGGCGTCAACGTATCAAGCAGTTGGAGCGGATGCTGGGCCAGCGCCGCTGCATGCTGCGCCATCAGATCGGGCACGACGACGGTCGTGGCCAAGCCTGCGTTGCTAAGTCGCGCGAGGTCGCCGGGCCGACCAATGATCTCGATCCGGCGCTGGCCAAGCAGCGGTGCCCGACAACCCGCGAGGTCCAGGTCCAAGGCCATCAACTGCATCAATTGCGCAGGTCCAGAAACATGCACTTCGAGCAGCGATCGAGTCGCCTGCAAAACGGGAGCCTGTGTTCGCAGTGATGCCGACGCGAACAAGATCAGGAGTGCTGCAGCGAGTCGATTCCAATACATGGCGACTCATAGTTAACCACACAGCAGTAGTAACGTTACCGGGCATAAGGGAATAACTGCAGCCCACAAGACCAGCCCAGCAAACAAGGTGAGCCATTACGCCCACTTGATGACCGAAGAGTTCGTCGCGGCGACTCAGGGGCACAAGCCATTCAACATGCCGCTTGGACCAACCTAACCCCGTAAGTTCCGTAGTAGCGATAGTTGTTGCGGCGTTACAATCGGTGAGTCACTCTCAAATCGGGACTCCGATGCCCTAAATCTACCCATCCCTACGTCCAACAACCCCCGGGCGACCTCTGGATGCATTCTGAAGTGTGGTCGTTGTCTGGGTGGTGTAGACCGCTGCTTGCATTATTGGCGCTGACACGTCGATGAATCACATTGCCAAGTTCGCGACCTAGGAAAGTATGCCGCTCCGACCGTCATCATTCTGCTGGCGTTCGCGAGTTGCGCGACACAGACGGGCGAGACGAATCCGGAATCGAGTATCTGCGAAGTTCATCTTGATGGCAAGTTGGTGGCCACCGTGGACCTTTACTCGGAACTCCCTAACCGCGAGTTTGTTATCTACAACATCAAAAGATAAGAGACGCTATTCGTCTTGGCCTTCCGTATTTGACTCATCAAGATGCGCCTGAAGACAGCCTACTCAATTATGCAGGAGCCCGCGCAAGATCAGCCTCCAATGATTTGGACGCGAAGTAAAAGTGCAACGCAGACCAAGCTACCGCCGGCGGCGCTAAGTAGAGCATGGCATGACGCAAAGCCTCCTGTCCAAGGCTTGGCGTAAGGAGATCACTCAGGTAGCCCGTCGCCCAAGGACCTAGGCCCAAGCCAATGATGTTGAGGACCAAGAACAAGATGGCAGAAGCCAGCGCACGCATCCGCAACCCGACCAATCCATGAGTCATCGCGAGAGTGATGCCCAGATACACCGGGAACATCACTCCAGGAATAGCAAACCAGAGCAGTGCTGCGTGACCACCCTCAGCCGAATAGGTCGCGACCAAAAACGGGACACTGATCAAGCCGGCGAGCGCCGGAACCCGCATGTACCAAGCCTTATCCTTACGCGCGAGCCGCTCAGCGAGGACGCCCCCGAAGAAGACTCCAACGGCTCCACCCACCCCTATGATGCCCGCCAGCCACACGCCCAACTCCCCGGTTGTCATCCCGTAACTTCGAATCATCACAGAGGCGTTCCAGTTGTTACACGAATACCCTGCAAAGGCATTGATCGCAGAGCCCAATGCCATGTGACGGAACGACCGCCGACTCCACAGCAGGCGAACCACGTCGCCAAACGGAACAACAGCATCCTCCGTTGGCGCCCGGTTCTCTGACAGCCCCCGGATGGGCTCGCGAAGCGTGAGCCTGACAACCAGCGCGACCAAGACGCCCGGCACGCCAACAACCATAAATGCAACACGCCAACCAAAGATCTCATTGAGCCAACCACCCGCCAAGAACCCGAAGAGGATGCCGATGTACACGCCCATGGAATAGAAAGACATCGCGCTCGCGCGCCTCTCAGGCGGAAAGATATCCGAGATGATTGAATGGGCTGGCGGACTACCACCAGCCTCACCGATACCGACCCCAACACGCGCCAACAACAGCTGGGTGTAGCTATGGACAAAGCCGCTAATCGCGGTCATGAAACTCCACACACCAACCGCGAGCGCAACGATATTGCGGCGGTTGCCATTGTCTGCCCAACGCGCAATGGGAATCCCAGCGGTCACATAGAACAGAGCGAACGCAAACCCGGTCAACAGCCCCAACTGCCAGTCCATGAGTCCGAGGTCTGCCTTGATGGACTCCTGGAGAATGGCCAGTAACTGCCGATCAATAAAGTTGAAGGCATAAACGACAGTCAGCAAGCCAACCGCGTAGTAACGAGCGGCCTTGCGCTCGTAGGAATTGTCGCGCGTCGCATCAATCATAACGGGATTCCACTACTAATAATGAGTGCACAGACAAGCATCAAACGACCAATGAATAGGATTCGCCCCTACCAAACCGAACCAATCAAGATTCCGAATAAACAGACAGCCTATCCCGCTCAAGTAGCCACCATGCTTTTGATGACCTTGCATATAAATGCAAGAGACGCCCGAACGGTAAGTCCACAGGCTATCGGGTGTCGAGACATCTCTAGTGACCGGCAAGGAGCAGAACGACAACTCAGGACTCGCGCGTGTCCGGCTGCAACCGCAAAAGACCGAGTCCAAACGCATATTCGATCACGGTCCCGGCAAACGCACAGGCAGCGACGGGCGCTTCTAGTGCCGCTAGTACTATGCCAGCCGTCGCAAGTGTCGTCCCAAAAACCCAATAGATCCGCAGGCCATAGAGGGTGGCAAAGCTGAAGTAGCGGCCACCGATAACCAACAGTATGGCCGGAAAGAACCACTCAACCCTGCAAAACGCCACGCCGACCGCAATCAGGATTGAGAGCAACATCCAAATCGTTCCCTCGATCTCGAGCGGGGCAAGTGGATTGCCTTCACTGTGCTTGCCGGGCCTTCCCGCAAACTTGCACGCCATCACTGACGCAGGAAAAATCAGTATGCCGCCGATGATCAGCGACTGAACCCCGATTCCGGGTCCGTAATGGAGGTAGACGAAACTCCAGCTTCGGTCCAGTTATCGCGCCGGACTTCGAGTGACACATGAGGATCGTCGAGTTCACTCAGTATGCCGGACAGCAGATGGTAGAACTCGGCCGGGTTCTTGGCGCTCGTCACCATGGGACGGTAACGGTTGCGCAACTCGTCCCAGTCGAGATCGAGGCGCCCGAAGTAGGGATAGCGCTCGTCGAGGGCTTCTCAGAACTCCGCGAACATAGCGAGCCGCTGTTTATCGACGGCATTGAAAGAGGTCGCATAGCTGGGTAGGCAACCCACGAGACCTGACAACATCCCTAGCCATAACAACATCCAGATCTTCCGATGCAAGACGCGCATGATTCCTTGTGAAGTAGTCACAGACGTTTCCGGGCCTCTAGCCCACCCGAAATCCAGCACACCGAGCGAGCACAAGTATTCGAGTGCAGGTCATGTAAACAGTGGCAAGGATGCAGAGGACATACGTCATTCAAACTGTGGCTCGGCTTATCCGAACCCAGCCGCTAATGATTGCCCTCCGCATTCAATCCGCCAACCGGCCGACTAGCAGCAGCACTGCGTCTTGCAGCAGGCGCAGACCTTCTCTTGGCAGCAGGCCTTACCGTTGCAGTCACACTTGCATGAGTTGTCAGACATAGGTTCTCCTTTGGTCGAGCTCGTCGTTGCGAGCTGTTGGTGAGTAAGTTCGGTGGTTATCCCTCGATATGGTCGGCCAGCGACCGCAGCCTCGCTGCGACCTCGGTCCGGTTGAGGGAATACATGCGCTCGCGACCCTTGCGCTCGATCATGACGACCCCCTCTTGGGCGAGGACCTTCAGGTGTCGAGAGGCGACGGATGAGTCGACGCTGCAGCAGCCACAGAGGCACATGGCGTTTCTCGGCTTGGCGCAGTCGCAGAGCTCGTATACCAGCGACAGCCGGTTGAACTCTCCTAGGGCCTTCAACAGATCGGCCATCGCTTGCTGGTCGGTCGCGTTCACCTGTGCAATAATTGCACATTTGCGCAAACATGTCAACAAGCCCCTGTGCTGGCATCGCACTGGCAGACCACCGGCCGGAGGAGCATGAGCATAGGTGAACCAAACAGCGGCTCGGACTACCCGAACCCCAGCCGCCTTAGAATGGGCCACGACCCCGCCCCACTTCATGTCAGGTCTGCGCCATCATTCTGGGTCATCGCTCTGGGACGCCGCTCTGGGCCGCCGCTCTGGGCCGGTGCGCATGCTGTTCTGAAGGTCGTGAACGTTACGCCCGTCGAACCCGAACAGGGTGAACTCTTCAGCCTGTCCCTAGAGCACCCGAACTAGGTCACGAAGGGATTTGACCTGAACCCCATCCATTGCATTTAAGACAGGCAAGAGCATCGGCTACTCATGCCCCTTGGTTATCTGGTTTGAGAGCAGGCTAAAGGTCACGGCCCCATAATCAGACCGCTCGCCCACTGCCGCTCCTGAACCACGGTCACTCGCGCTGAACACAGACAGCGAGAACGACCAACATGCGGCTCTATTCATGCCACCAATGGTGCGCGACGTGCGGCCGCTTGGTCGCGACCGCGCCTGCTTAGCCAGCGACGGTCATCGCCTCGGTCGGTGGCGCATAACTCGTTAGATTGATGCCTTCGACCGCGGCACGATACTCATCGATCGTTGGGGTGCGGCCTAGGATCGCCGACAACACCACAACCGGTGTCGAAGCCAACAAGGACTCTCCCTTCTTCGCAGGCGAGTCTGCAACGACGCGGCCCTGGAACAAGCGGGTAGACGTCGCGATCACGGTGTCACCCTTAGCGGCCTTCTCTTGATTGCCCATGCACAGATTGCAGCCTGGGCGCTCGAGATACAGCATGTCCTCATACTCGGTGCGCGCCGCGTTCTTCGGGAATGCGTCGTCGAAGACAAAGCCCGCATATTTCTTCAGCGGCTCCCAGTCTCCCTCTGCTTTGAGCTCGTCAATGATGTTATAGGTCGGCGGCGCCACGATGAGCGGCGCCTTGAACTTGACCTCGCCGTGGATCGCTTCCAGGTTGCGTAGCATCTGGGCAAGCACTTGCATGTCGCCCTTGTGCACCATGCAAGACCCGATGAAGCCTAGGTCGACCTTCTTCTCACCACCGTAGAAAGTCAGGTCACGGATAGTGTCGTGCGTGTAGCGCTTGGAGACGTCTTCGTTATGCACGTCTGGGTCAGCGATCATTGGTTCGACGATTTCATCAAGGTCGACGACAAACTCGGCGAAGTAGTTCGCGTCCGCATCTGGCTTCAGCGCTGATTTGTTGCCACTACGGATCTCTGTGATGCGGTTATCGGCCAAGTCGACCAAGCCTTGCAGGACCCGCTTCTCGTTGTCCATGCCCTTGTCGATCATGATCTTGATCCGGCGCTTGGAGATCTCCAGCGACTCGATCAAGGTCGCGTCCTGACTGATACAGATCGAGGCCTTAGCCTTCATCTCTGCGGTCCAGTCCGTAAACGTGAATGCCTGGTCGGCGAGCAACGTGCCAATATGAACCTCGATGACACGACCTTGGAAGACGTTGTCGCCACCGAACTTTTTGAGCATCTGGGCTTGTGTCGCGTGCACGACGTCGCGGAAGTCCATGTAGGGCTTCATCTGGCCCTTAAAGGTGACCTTTACCGACTCGGGGATCGGCATCGACGCCTCGCCAGTCGCCAGCGCGAGCGCAACGGTGCCAGAATCCGCGCCGAAGGCGACCCCCTTAGACATACGCGTATGCGAGTCACCGCCGATGATGATCGACCAGTCGTCCACAGTGATGTCGTTGAGCACCTTGTGGATGACATCGGTCATCGCGTGGTAGCTGTTGCCAGGGTCGCGAGCGGTGATCAAGCCGAAGTCGTTCATGAACTTCATCAGCTTGGGGATGTTCGCCTGCGCCTTCTTGTCCCAAACGGAGGCAGTGTGACAGCCTGATTGATAGGCGGCATCGACGATCGGAGAGATGACGGTTGCAGCCATCATCTCCAACTCCTGCGAGGTCATCAGACCGGTGGTGTCTTGTGAGCCAACGATGTTGACCTCGACGCGCACATCGGAGCCCGCATGCAGAGTTTTGCCGGGCGCAGTGCCGACCGCGTTCTTGTTGAAGATTTTCTCGACGGCGGTCAGCCCTTGGCCTTCGTGCGAGATCTCCTTGGACTTCGCGAACACGGCAGGGGCCTCGATCCCGATGGCGTTGGCCGCGAACGTCTGCAACTTCTTGCCGAAGACCACTGCGTAGGAGCCGCCAGCCTTCATGAACTCGACCTTCTGCGGCGTGAATGCACTCGAAACGTCGATCAGCGCCGCGCCGTCCTTGTAGAGCTTCTTCTCTTTAGTGTTGATGGTCAGAACCGTGCCGGTGTCGACCGAGTAGCTCTGTTCGAGTATCGGCTCGCCATTTTCGTCTAGGACCGCCGCCCCATTCTCATCGAGCTTCTTACTCCAGTTCTTCAGATCAAGGCCAATGCCGCCGGTAACGCCGACGGTGGTGAGGAAGATCGGGGAGATCCCATTGGTTCCCGCGACAACCGGCGCCATGTTGATGAACGGAACGTAGGGGCTTGCTTGCTTGCCGATCCACAGCGCGACGTTGTTGACACCGGACATGCGTGACGAGCCGACGCCCATGGTTCCTTTCTCAGCAATCAACATCACTCGCTTGCCAGGATGCTGCTCCTGCAACGCAACAAGCTCTTGCTGGGCTTCGGGCGTGATCAAGCACCGACCGTGCAGCTCACGGTCTGAGCGCGAGTGCGCGTCGCTGCCCGGTGAAAGCAGGTCGGTTGAAATGTCTCCGACGCCTGCAACGTATGTCACTACATCGATGGTCTCGGGGACTTCCGGGAGATTGGTGAAGAACTCCGCTCGTGCATAGCTCTCAAGGACGTCCCTGGCAATCGCGCTTCCGGCATTTAGCGCCTCGACGAGCCGGGCAGTGTCAGCCTCATACAAGAACACCTGAGTCTTGAGAACCTCTGCGGCTTGGGGCGCCATGTCAGCGTCTTCACCGAGTGCAAGGTCGAGCAAGACTTCAATCGACGCTCCTCCCTTCATGTGCGAGAGTTGCTCGAGAGCGGACTCCGGCGTGATCTCATCAATCACCTGCTCTTTGGTGAGGATCTGCTTGAGGAACTGCGCCTTAACGCCAGCGGCGCTGGTTGTGCCCGGCAGAGTGTTAAAGGTAAAGAGTCGCAACGCGTCTTCGCGGTGCGGACTCGCGCGGTCTTGAATGATCTCGACGATCTCGCCGATCAGCTCAGCGCTGTCGATAGGCTTGGCGTGGAGGCCGTCTTCCTGCCTTGCTTCGATCTCTTTCAGGTAGCTTTCGTATGCGCTCATGTGGGGATTCTTCGTACGTGTCATCATCGAACGGGGCCCGCGGCGACGGACGCTACGCGGCGACTGCTTTTACAAGCTGGCGTTCGGGATGCGCGTGGGTACTAGGCGATGCGTCGTGGACTGGCGAACCGAGCCTCAGAGGCGGGCTCGCGCCCGCCAGCTCTTTCTGAGCTTGCTCGTAATGAGGATGTCGCGGTAAGCATAAATGATTCGAGCAACGATCCGCAAGCAGTGGTCTCGACCACTAACCCAACCATCACACGAATTGTCGACTCGCGATGCACCCAACCCTGGTCATCAACCATGATGGATACGATGTTCGAGCGACTGGGCGGCAATTACCCGGCAGCTATCTTCCCCATGAGGCAGACGAAGTTCACCGTAAAATCACTGCGACCACGGTGTCAGGGAGCCCACACCCAACATCTATCGACACACATAGATAAGGACGAATCATCTAGGGGAATAGGTGAAACAAACAACGACTCGGACCAACCGAACCCCGCCACCCACAATCGCAACCCGACCATCAACCCGTCAGAGCCAGCTTTCTCACGGTCTCGCCGAGGTTCGAGGGGAGATCCCCAGGCGGCTCCTTGCCTCATCCAGCGGCATCTTCATATACGGCCAAAGTTCCAGCCGTCTGAAAAATCGACCCGGCTATTCGCCCCTCTGCGCAATGCCCTGAACCACGGTTCCGGCATCCATTTCATGGTTTGTGGCCGCAACACTGCCGAGCCGGTTGCCTCCAGGCCGAGATGAAGGAGGCAAATGTTCACCGGCAAGGAGAAACACGGATGGTGTTTCTGGCAGGCAGCCTGGAACGAAACCACGAGGACTTCCTCTTCCGCCGAAGTTCCAAATTCTCCCAGCACGTGGCACAGGTCATGATGGACTAGGTGCTCGCCCAGAAATCCCGCGTCACCGGGAAAGAACAGGCGATGCCGCACGAGGAAGTCATGATACTCGCGGCCGAGCGTGCCCGCCGCGTAGCTGCCAAGAGAACCATACTTGCGGGCCAGCCGGGCCCGGTTCTGCCTTACACCTAGCCTCGCCAAGACTCGTCGAATGGACGCAGCGAAGGGGTGCTTCCGGCGACAAGCACGCTGCGACAGTCCTCCGAAGGCACGTTGATTCAAAACCTCCGTAATTCGCTTCAAGTTGTTCGTGCGGATGTAGCGGTAGACATCGAGTTCGGCGCTCTTGAGCTCGAATGCTCGGTCCATTTCATCAAGCAAGAGCTCCTGCTCCCCACTGGTCTTGCCGTTGACCAGTGCCAGCAGGATGCGGAAGTCGAGCACGGTCGTGCGTTCAGCCGAAGTGGCAAACTTTCGGTAACAGCGAAAGACACGTAATCGGACCACAGGTCGGTTGTCGCCGAGCTGTGGTGAATAATTCTAGGCAGTGCCCCACCCCCTCTCCGATCGCGCTCGAAGGGCTCAATCCTTACGAGTCATGGGCTGCCCATTGAACTCAATTGCGAGCAAGGTCTGATCGTCCTTTGCCAAAGCAGACCCTTGAAACGCGCGCAGCTTTGCAATGATGCGGTCGAGCATCTGTTCAACCGGCAGATCGATTGCGGCACGGAAAGCTCTCGACAACCCGCGAACGCCGAACATGGCACCATCACTATTGAACTGCTCGATGATCCCATCGGAGAACACCAGGAATCGAGTGCCATGCTCCAAAAGGTCGAGGGTCGTCTCAAGCCAAGGGTTATTGCGCTCAACCAAGCCAACTGGAAGCCCATTCTTTACTTCGATCGCGCCAGAGCGCGAGAAGATCGGAGACTCGTGACCAAAGTCACAGCAAATAACTCGATCACGGTTCTCCTCAAACCGTAGACAGAGGCCTGTTGCGAACATCACTTCGCCGTCTGGAATGATGCGGCGCATGGCACTATTCAGCGCGGCTACGGTCTCGGCAGGCCGCAGATCAACGGCTGCCAATTCGTCTAGGATCACGGCCATCTTGGCCGCCATGGCCCCAGCGTCCGCACCGTGGCCCATGACATCCGCTTGGATCAGGTCGCAAGTTCCGTTGGGATATTCACGATGCCAAACCAGATCCCCGCCAATCTCTTCGAGCGGTTCAAAGTGACTCGCAATCTCAAAACTTGGCACCCGGATCTGGCGATCTACGATTCGGTCATGGAACTCTCGGGAGAGAGCGCGCGGATGCTTGAGTTGGTCTAGTTGGCCAGCAACGCGGTCAACAACTTCAAGTTTGCCGTCGACGCGAACGTTGTGGTGGATGAACCATGCGACTTCACCAGACTCATCTCGCCGAGGCGTAACCCGCAACTGATAGATGCGCCGTTCGTCAGGTGAGCTGCAATCCATCCGCTCTTGGTGATGCGGGAGGCGCCCCTCACGCAGCAGTCGGTAGATGTGTTGCCAGTGATCACATTGCCGACCGACAAAGTTGTCCAGCAAGTTGACGGGCGCGCGTCCTCCCAGCAATGCCGCTCCAGTGTTGCTGGTTGCGAACCTTGCCCACTCTTCGTTGGAATAGACAACGTTGAGGTCTCGGTCAGTGACGTACAGCGTGTCCGACTCGTCAACATCGGTCGGAAGCAAGCTCGTCGAGAACACTGAGGACATCAGCAGTTAGTTTGGGCCAATTCTTAGCGACGAACGAGACAAATATTGCGAGTGACCTCGCAGAGCGCTCCGGCGCCAGCCGTATCTCCGCCCGCCCCCACTCTGCCGTTCACGCCAACTTCAGAACTAAATCCCAAACCACACAAGCCCCGCACAGTGAAGTGCTGGGCGCTGTAGATCAACCAATTCGACCGAACTGGCTCCCCGAGCTGTAAGATTTGCTAACTTCGGGGCGAGAGCAGGCGCAGCCGAGCGACATCGTGCTCGGTGACCACGCAGTCGTGAGACTCATCCCTGGCCGGCAGCTCAGCATTCAGGGCCTTGATCCACTCAGCAGGCGATCGCACCCCGCCACCACCCTGCCAGCTCACGAACTGCCGGCCCACCCACCAGGGCATTTCGTCCGAACCCGGCAACCTAGGCAGGCTGATTCCCCAGTGAACTGCAGGGGTCCGTGCTGGGCGCGCTACTTGCCGCGCAGTTGCCGGTAACGTTCGCGATACTTCGTCGCCAACTCGGTTTGCTTGGTGCGCAGGTCGATTCGCCGTCCTTGTATGAACGCCATCTCGATCTTTGTCGTCAACTCGAAAGGGTGGCCGGTCGCAATGAACAGCGTCGCATCCATGCCCTTCTTCAGGGAGCCAACTTGCTCGCCGACGCCGAGAATATCGGCTGTGTGCATCGTGATGGCGGCAAACGCTTCTTCCTGTGACAGTCCATACGCAGCGGCGGTCGCCGCATGGTAGGGCAGGTTGCGATCGTTCGAGTAGTCACTGCCGGTTGCGATACAGAACTTTACACCAGCGGCCCTGAGGTCGCGCGGCAACGTGAAGGCCTCGTCGTAGCTAACGTCGTCACGGCGCGGCAAGCGATGCACGCCATCGATGATGACTGGAACCTCGTGTTGCTTCAACATCGCCGCGCAGCCGCGTGCTTCGCGTCCACCGACGATGATGATGCGTAGCTTGCGCTTAATGCCCCACTGGATGGCAGACTCAATTTGCTCGACGGCGTTCGCGAGCACGAATACCGGCACCTCACCACGCAGCGCCGGAACCAACGCTGCATGGCGGATATCAAGCGCCACGGTCGGGTCATTGGTGCGCGCATCGGACCACGCTTGTGCGGCCACGAATGCCGCATCGATCTGCGCCTGCTGTCGCGCGGCGCGCCCCGTGTCTTCGGGCGGCGTTGGCCCGCGGCGACGGAACCCGCCGCCGCGGAACGACGGCCACGAAATCACCGGGCCGGCGCTACGGCGAACCGTCATATCGGCATTGGTCCAGCCTTCGAGCTGGATCAATGACGCGCGTCCCGGCAGCATGCCGCCAATCGGAAATATGTTCGCAAGTAGCACGCCATTTCTGCGCGCCACTGGGATCGCCGTCGAGTCCGGGTTGACCGCGGTCAGGGCTAGAGCCTCAGGGGACTGTTCGCCGAATTCATCGGTGTCGACCGACTGCGGCACCATGCCGATCTCGATCAAGCCGAGCGACGTGTGTGCCGAGATCATGCCGGGGAAGACATGCTTGCCCTCGAGATCGATGCGCACCGCTTCGTTAAGTTCCGGCGGCAGTTTCGGGTTCTCGCCGGCTGGCAGGATCGCTTGGATCTTACCCTTGTCGAACCAAATGGTGCCACCGAGCACGATGCCGCCCGAAACGGTGTGGATGACTGCGTTGGTTAAGATCACCGGGCCGTGCTGCGGCGCGGCCTTTGGTAGCAAGTCCTGCGCTACGAGTGGCAGTGATGCGAGTGGCAGCGCGAAGACTAGAGCGAACAGTTGAACTGTCTTATAGACTGGGCGAATCATTATCGGCCTCCTTGCGAGTTGCGGCAGCAGTAATCGTTGTTGGTTTCTTCGGCCGCCCAATAGGCATCCCTCGGATCGCCTTCCTTCGCGGTGCGGCCGCCCTTTTTACTGCCCTTGTCGAGCGCGAGTTGCAGCAAGCGTTGGCGTTCCTTCTGAATGCGTCCGCGCGCTTGGAGATCAAGTTCGAGCGAGAACATCATGCGGCCATCGACCCATGTCGCTTCACAGCGCGCGGCATAGGTCAACGGGTTCGCCGACCACATCGCGATGTCCGCGTCCTTGCCTGCGGTTAGCGAGCCAGTGCGATCGAAGATGCCGAGCTGAATTGCCGGGTTGCGGGTTACGAAGTGCAGAGCTTCGTGCTCCTTGACTCCGCCATACTTGACGGCCTTGCCGGCTTCGGTGTTGAGGCGGCGCGCGTGCTCGTTGCTGTCGCTGTTGAACGAAACATTGACACCATGCTCGTGCATAATCGCGCCGTTGTCGGGGATCGCGTCATAGACCTCAAACTTGTAGGCCCACCAGTCGCTAAACGAAGATGCGCCGATCGCTGACTGCTTGATCGCGTCAGCGACTTTGTAGCCCTCGAGCACGTGTTGGAACGTGCCGATTTTAATGCCATATTCGTTCGCCAAGCCGCACAGCATAAAGATCTCATCCTGCCGGTAGCTGTGACAGTGGATCAGACGGCGGCTCGCCAGCACTTCGGCGAGCGCTTCGAGTTCGAGGTCAACGCGCGGTGGCATCACCTTGGCGCGTTCGCGCGGTGACAACTCGGCGTAGACCTTATGGTCTCGGGCATAGGCTTCTGCGGCCGCGAAGCGATCACGCAACACGCCTTCGACGCCCATGCGCGTGTTCGGGTACCGGGTGCTCGGCGTGCCACGTCGGTTGACGCCGCGCGGGTTCTCACCGAGTGCAAACTTGATGCCAGGCTTGCTGCCAGCGAATTTCATGTCGTCGGGATGGCTGGCACCCCAGCGGATCTTGACGGTGTTGCTTTGACCGCCAATGACGTTCGCCGAGCCATGCAGCTGGTTCACGGCGGTGACGCCGCCAGCAAGTTGTCGGTACCAATTGACGTCATCGGGATTAATGACGTCTTGGATGCGCACTTCGCTGGTGACGGCTTGACCACTCTCGTTGACGCCGCGAGAAATGCCGGTGTGCGAATGACAATCGATGACACCCGTCGTGACGTGCTTGCCTTTGCCGTCGATGACCTGCGTGTTGGGTGGTAAGTCCGGAGCTTCGCTGCGCGGGCCGGCGAACACAATCTTGCCTTCATGCACGAACACCGCACCGTCACGCAGCTTGCCGCGACCGTCACCGGCCCACAGCGTGGCACCCAGGATGGCGAAATCATTCTGTCCCGGTTGCTCCATCACGCCATACCCGCCGAGTGGCATCGGCAGCGCCATCAGCGTGATTGGGGCCGAGGGTTCGTTGTTGTTGACGTCTTCGACTGCATCATTGGCCTCAGCCGGTATTGCTGTGATAGCGCTGATGCTGCCGTCAGACGGCGTGCAAACACCGGAGAGCCCATTTTTATCGATGCGCAGACGCAACCAGAACGTGCGGTCTGAGGTCACCTTACCCTTGAGTTGGCAAGTCAGCGACTGCGCATCTCGTTTGACACTGGCAACCTTGATCTTGTCGTCGCCCAGCTTGCAGGTGACCTTTTTGCCGTCGATCGTCAAAGTTGGCGTACCGTTCGTGGTGTCGCCAGGCCAACCCGTCGCGATCGTCCAGCTACCGTCAAGTCCGACATCCTTCTTGGTCGTGATGACGTGGCGGCGGCCGCCGACCCAAACGTCCCGCACGACGCGTTCCTTGCCAAACAAGCTGCCTTCCACGACGATGAGGTTGGCCAGCTTGCCGATCGCAATCGTGCCGCACTGCTTGTCGATACCGAGTAGCTTTGCTGGCTCGGTGGTGACTGCCGCAAGTGCTTGTTCGCTGGTGACACCTTGTTCTTGGGCGTCGCGAACTCGCGCGGCGAAATCGTCACGCTTGCGCAATCGCGACGTCGTCCATGCAATGGTTACGCCAGCATCGAGTAGGCGCTTGCTGTTGCTCGGCGCGTGTTCCCACGTTTGCAGTTGGCGTAGCGAAACGCGATCGGCGGCCGCAGCGGTGGACACGTCCGGCACATCCGGAAGCTGCAGCGGCACGATGATCTTTGCGCCACTGTCTGCGATGGCATGCAGCCGGCGGAACTCCATGCCGCTGCCAACAATCACTGGCGAACGGGCGAACTCCTTGGCGATCTTCAAGCACCGCAGTGCCTGCAGTTCGTTGGTCGTGTCAAACCACATCGGTAGCGTGCGTTGCGCGAACATCGCTGCCAACACGCGCGATGATTGCGGTGCCTGCGCTGCGAGGGTGACATCGTTGTTGGCTGCTGCAACACTGCGGCCATACCACTGTCCGTCGGACAGCAATTGGCGCAGCAACGCGATCGAACCCATCTCACTGCCGGGGTAGCCGCCGCGATTGGTTTGCAGACTGGCAACGGTGTAGGCCTTGTTGCGCAGCACGCGGACCGCACTCGTAGCGGTTGGCTCATCGAGCAGGACGACCGACGACGTGCCTTTGAGGATGCCGCCCGATGGTGCTGCGGCGACGACGGTGAAGCCCAAGGCGCGCAGTTCCTTGCGTTCGGATTCGCCAATCAGACCACCATCCAGCGCGTTGCGCTGCGGCTGCACCATGGTGTTCCAGTGCTTATCGGTCGCGTCTTCGTCGAGCGCCGGAACATCCGAGGCGAAGAACGGCTCGATCATGCCAGGGTAAATTGTCAGGCCGCTGCAGTCGATGACTGTCGCACCCTTGGGAACTTCCATATCGACTGCAATCTGAGTAACGCGGCCGTCGCGCATGACGACAGTCCCTAGCTGAAGTTCCTTGCCGGGTTCAGTTATGACCCGAGCGTTTTGCAGTGCATACCAACCTGGATTGACGGGTCGCGGTCCGTTGTGCGGAGGACCTTGCGCGATTGCCGACGTTACTAGGGTGGCGAGAACGACTAGTTGGCCGATTCGCATGCGCACAGCATACGTATCGGGACTAGGCGAGCGAGTGTTACAGGCTTTAACTGAGTAATGGATTCGCCAGAGAACTCGCTACCGCAGGTGCCTACCGAACTCGATGTCGCATGGCCATAGGACATTCCAAGTCCGGCTCAGACCACTCGAGCGCCTCCGGGGCATAGGCAAAACAAGCTGCGGCGCAGACCAGCCAAAGATTTTGGCAGTAGATGATGAACCGTTCATTTTCGTTCGCAGCCCTTCGTCTAGAAGAAGGGCAACTACGAGAATTTCGAAACTCGTAATGGCGAGGAAAGCCTGAAGGCGATCCAGCTCAGGCGCAACCTCATCGGAGACTCCAACACGTCGCCTGCCTACGGCGAGGTAAGATCGTGGGTTGTTGAGCGCGGGTTACGGGAGGCCCGATTCGCACGTTGTGTTATCTATGCCCACCCAATCATGTAGTCTTTTGAGCGTCCAACTACTAAGGATCCAGGCGGCACATGATGCAACTCTTGACTACTGCCCTTTCTATCTTGCTTGTGTGTTCAGCTGACGCCAGTGCGCAGGTCAAGCAGCAACCAACACCTGTCAAACCTGGCGCTGCAATGTATGCAGACGTGAAAGCCAAGAGTCCGAATGCTGCGGATATTTATCTGTTGGCGATTGAGGAGTTACGCAAGGCATTGCACGACCCGACGAAGGCGTTGAGCGATCCCGCTGGTGACTTTTTGGGATTGCCGGTCGAGGCCGCTGCACAGATCGAGGACCCCTCGAACCAGTTGTGGTGTGATGCAGTCACCAAGTCGGCGGTTGCGATCACCTTGTTTGCTCAGGCTTCTCAGATCTCGCGATGCGAGTTTGATCGTTACCCCAAAGAGCTAGCGACCGGGCTTACTCGACAACTTAATGACTTTGGCATCATGCTTAAGGTCATGACTGCGCATGGGTGGCAGCAATCCAAGCGTGCTCCGACTAGCGCAGTGATGACGGGACTGAAGATGTTGCGATATGCAGACCACTGCGTGCAGGACCGTAGCCTACTGGGGGTGGCGTTAGGCTTGCATGCAGAGGAGCGCGCTGCGAGCTTGTTAGAAGCGGCTATATCAGAGTTGGCAACGCAAGAGCAGGCAGAAGTGAATGCTGATCGCTTGCTTAAGCAGTTGGAGGCGTGCCTCAATCGTCGCCTATCTAATGCTGTGATTGCTGATGTCGCAGAGCATGACTTTGCCTTTCATCTCGAAAATGGTCTTGGCGAGGAGGCCCACAAGAACCCGGATTTGTCATGGGCTGTGAAGCGTGCCAAGGGGATCATGCGTGAGCTGTTTGAGCCGCTCCGTCAGAAGCCAGCGATGCCTATTGAGCTTTTTCGTGTGCGCTGGTCCAGGCGCATAGATTCACTGAAAGAGATTCGCAAAGGCGAGAACGTGGATGATTTTCTCGCCACTGGTTCTGGCGAGCCTTTAGCTGCCGTTCTGGTGTTGCTTGCCTGTGTTCCGCCGAGCCAGTTGCTCGAGATGTGCCATGCGAACGCAGCAGTCTTGCAAAGCTGCGCAGGTGATCTTCGTAAAATAGCCCGCGGCAATTAACGCGCATAGGTGATTCAAACAGAGGCTCAGGCACATTCGCCCAAGAAGGCGAAGCGCAGACCAGGGGCCGGTCGATGTCCGGACGAGACCTCGCGTGATCCGGGACCACGATGCTCGCCTTCGAAAGTCGCGGCTTGATCTGACAACGCTTCGGCCAACACGAACCTGCGATTCGAATCGCGATCCGTGACATCGGATCTTCCCGCGGGCAGCACGAATCGACTCAGAAGTACCGAACCGATTTCATGAGCTGACGCCTGACTTTCAGGCGAAGTCGATCCCGAACGATCCGCACGCTCACTGCCGGCATGTGCAAGATTGCAATCCGATCCAGCATTCCGCCGACCGCCGAGGCGACGCCGGGGTCCTGCCCATCCAAGCCGACGCGTTCACCGGTGAACTCTTCGAGCCAATCCAACGCGACTCGATCGAACGAACTCAATTCGGCTTCCAACCGGACCCCCTCGTCGCTCCTTCGGACCGCGAGCGTCGACGGTATCGATCGCCCCAGACGCTTCTCGAGCGAGGGCTGATAAGCCGCAAACGATTCTGCAAAGGTTGAAGTCAGCGAGGGATGCAGACGGAGAGACGGACCGGGGACCGCACTCAAGACATCGACGAGCGATTCCCACTTGAGCATCTCCATCGCCGACATGGAGGGCGGCATCGATTTTCCCTGCGCGATCCGGTATTTGCCGATCGCACAAAGGAACTTGATGGCATTGATGTTCAGGCTTTCGTTCACCCGCACCACCTTGTCTCTGTCGAATTCGATTCCAGCGCGTTCGCAGAGATCCATGACCACGCATCGGTCGGGGAAGGAATCGGGATCGAAGTACTTCAGATCGACTGACGCCTGGCCGAACACGGCGTCCAACAACGAGATTTTGAACCGCAGCCGCGGGCCTTGCATTATGCCCAGAAGTTCTTTCCAGGGTTCATTACGGCCGACTTTGACCTTCTGCTGAAAGACGCTCTCGAGCATGTCGAGTGGTGCGCGGATGTAACCGTAGACCTTCGGACAGAATCCGCGGGTCGTGAGAAAGGACGCCAACGTTCGGAGTTGCTCTTCCGAGAACATCCAGATCATTTCGGCGGATATGATGGGCACCTGTCCTGACCTTCTCGCCGAGCGAAGGCTCCGATCGATATAGGCGATCGCGGTGGACTGGAGCGATCTCATCTGATCCGGCCCGACTCCGCGAAAAAAGATCGACGCACGGTCAAACTCCGTCGGCATGAACGCGGCGCTCATCATGCGATTGCCGAAATAACTGTCGAGCGTGATCAGGCGGAACCGCTTGTCTCGGAGCGATTCAAACAGACTAGATTGAATCGCCGTAGTACCCGTCTTGGGCATGCCGATGTGGAGAATGCAGTCATGCATCGAGTGACTTCTTCATGAGGGAGACTGATGGACCCGGCACGCTGGATGCGGAAGCGAAAACATGATTCATCGCGTCACATCCTTGCCTTGCGGACTGCCAGAGTCGCCTGAATCTACTGGAGGCGTCTCGAAGTTCCGCTCGCAGATCCGCCTCAGATGCCCAGCCACCTCGGGGATGTCCAGGACCGGCGGAATTCCATCCAACACCGCGTCATCCATCGCTCCGATGAAGCCACGATAACTGTGGTAGGTGCTTCGATGAAACCTGTGCGATTCCGTCGGCGCCTGATACCGCGGATGCTTGATTACTTCCCACGGATCCTCCCTCTCCTCCCAGGAGATCATGATGTCTGGCAGATGCTGCGGGACCTCTCCGCTCAATTCTGCAACACGGCGGATGTGGGCCGGGACGGGACTTTCCAACCGCTCGAAGTCCTCCGCGATCTGCGCGACCACCCGGTCGTATTCTTCGCCAGGCTCTACGATTCCGTGCGGCTCTCGTCCGCGGAGATTGATTCTGATGTAGCCGGTGTAGAGCGTCGGCATTCCAAACGCCACGCTCTTCGACCAGTCCGTGTTGTTCCGGAGGTTCTCATTGATTATCCGCTCTTGCGTCTGCAAAGGCAGGAATTCACCGATCTTCCGACGCATGCCCAACGGCAGCAGACTCTTCATCTGTCGACCGCCACCATTGGGTGATTGCTGATACCCGAGCCCGCGCAGGATCTTCTCGGCCACATCGGACAACGGATAGTTCGCATAGATACCGTAGGCCGACACTGCCAGGAATTGCGCGTCCGCTGGTGCCAACCGATAGACACTTTCCAACTCCCGGTCCAGATCCTGGTAGAGCTCGAGCATTCGATCCTCGCCCTCATCTTCGTATGTCCAGCAGAGATGCCCGGCGCTGTGCAGTTCGGCGCACCCGAAGATGTAGAGGTCTCGATCCCCGTTCCGAAGCGCCTCTCGGAACATTCGGCCGCAAGTAGCGATTCTCTCCTTCGATAACCGGAAATACTTCTCCTTTGATCGCGGTGAGCCCTTCAAATCGATCGCGACAGGCCGTGTCGGCTTTCCGAAACGCGACACGACCTTGCTCAGAAGAGTCTCCGGATGTGCAGCAGGAGTCGGCGGGCATCGTTCCGCGAAGGAGGTTCGCCAGTTGCATAGCTGCTCGCCCGCGAGGGACGGAATCGGATCGTATTCCTGCGCATCCCATATCGAAACGCTGCCGGGCATCGTAGCCCAGAACGGCGGGCATTCCTGCAGCGGGCGGTGGCACAACTCGACTTCATATCGCCCAGGAATCAGCCTTCGGATGCAGTGGTAGCCGTGCTTGACGGCTGGGACCCCCGACCAGAACGTCGTCCATGCACCCATTTCACAGAAGTGCTGCGGCCCCTCCACGAGCCGCCAGTTCTTGACGAACTGGCCTAGAAACGGGAGTTGCCCGTTCTCCGCGTAGCGGGAGAGAAGCCGGGTTTCGGCGCTGTCAATCGCAAAGATGATGGTAGGTCCCGACATTTTTCAAACTCCGGGAAAAGGACGTGAACGGCACGGAAAGTGGGTCATTTTACTATCGTATTTGTCTGCTTGCTTCGTGGAGCAGGTGTGCCCACTACTAACTCTTCATAAAGGCCGACGAATCGATCAACGAAGAGGTCAACGGTGCATCGCTCCTCGGCCAGGCGTCGACCCTGTTCCCCCATTCGTTCGCACAAGGATCGATCGCGCAGTGCGATGGTCAACTTAGCGGCAAGTGCATTTGGATCTCCCGCGTCCACTAGCGACCCCGTCACACCGTCCCGCACAAGCTCCGGCGTTCCACCAACCCGCGAAGCAATCACTCCCCGACCCCGCATCATCGCTTCCGCGGTGACGAGACCGAAGGGTTCGAAACCAAGGGACGGCACGACCTGGATCCAAGCCGTGCCCGCAAGTTGGCCTAGTTCCTCCGACGACAGCGCCCCGAGAAACACCACCCCTGGAGGCGCCATCCGTTCCAGCCTCGCTCGTTCGGGGCCATCGCCAGCAATGAGCAGGCGTGCCTCGGGCAGATCGGCGACGACGGATCTCCATGCATCGACCAGCACGTGAACGCCCTTCTGAACAGTGACTCGCCCGGCGAATATCGCCGTTGGAACTTGAGCCATCGACTGAGTCGACGGACGGTCCGGCACACCGCATGGAATCATCATCGGATTCGCGACCCCCCCCTGCTCGAGGGCCGAACGGGTGGCCTCGCTGTTCGCGATCACTCGATCAAAGACACCACTCCACCGTTTCCACAGTCGCCTCTGCGCCATCAGAGGCACCCAGTCTCTCAAGGTCAGGCACTTGGAACGAAGGCACGCGTGGCCCGCAGGCTTTTTACAGGGCGAGCCATCCGGAAGCATCTTGAACCCGGTCGGACAGATCGCTCGCAGCCAATGTGCATGGTAGATCGCGGTCCAACCGCGCAAAAGCGGAAGGATGAGAGGCGAGAGTTGCGTGAGGCACATGCCAACGTGAACGACATCCGGCTGAAAGTCCACGAGCACGCGGGCGAACTTCCGCCAGGCGAAGACATTCGCAGTCTGCAGGAGGGTCCGTGATCGGCCTATCGTCCCGAAGCACTCGACATCCGCATCACTCGACGTGCTCTCCCCGCGGGCCGAACTGCTGAAGATCTTCGGCTCGTGCCCCCGTGCCCGCAGTCCGTCTCGCAAGTGCAGGGTAGCAATTTCTACGCCACCATTTGGTGTTCCATAGTCATTGGCGAAAAGCACTCGCATAGTCCAAATGCTATCACATGAACTTCGCCGCTCGAAAACCAATGCCCGATCATTCCTCGGCGGTTACCGGTCTAGGCGCGGTCATCCAAGTCTTCAATCCAGCAGTCGTGTTTTACAATGACCACCGCGCTTGCATGACGGCCTCTTACCGGACGGCTCGAACTTTTCCCGAGTGCCGCGGGAGGCATAACTACCACGCCTGCCATCGCGACATCACCTTCCTCACCTGGGCTACTGAGCCGGACTCTTCCTGGTAAGGAACTCACGGATGAATCCGCACAGGTTGGCAACCTGCCATACCATCAGCAAAAGGAAGACCTTGATTCGAGTCGACAAACGCATTTTGGCCAATGCTGCATACATGAGCTTCGGCAGCATGAGATGCATCCCAGTGTCCTCCCAGATCTCTCCGGATTTTCGCTGCCGTCGGAGACGGTGATAATAAAATGCTCCTCGACCGTAGTTGTATTGCTGTCGCCAGAAACCTCGCAAACTCATCGAGTGGGCATGCATGACCACGGCATCCGGGAGAAAGCGCATCGGCCAGCCCCGAAACCTCCAGCGATCGCAGAAATCACGATCCTCCGCCGCCGCCAGAGGAAAGGCGGTGTCGAAACCACCCATCTCGACGAATCGATCCCGGCTCAGAGCGATGTTGTTGGAGGCGAAGAATCTTGGGTCGCCTTCATCTGAGTTGTAGAACGCGTAGACCGCGTCCAGAATCGTCTGACTCGCCAACGTGTAGACGTTTTTAGATAGATCGTTGGGCGTGCGACCGCCAAAGAAGACATCGGGCGCCGCCTCGAGATTGCGTACAATCACCGAGAGCCACTCGGGCTCCGTCCGGCAATCATCGTCGATGATGGCGAGGAATCGCGACGAGGATTCCGACACACCACGATTTCGTGCCGCCGCCGGCCCTAAGTTCTCCTGACGGATGCAGCGGATGTTGAGTTCCGGCTCGAACGACCGGGTGATCTCGAGGCAGGGTTGCAGACTGCCATCGTCGACCACAACGACCTGAAAACGATCGCGGGCAAAGACGCTTCGCGTCAGGGACTCAAGGCACTCACGGAGACGTTCCGGACGGTTGCATGTCGCAATCACGACTGAAATCGTGTATTGGGGTGCGGTTGACATGGTTCTAGAGAGTTATGCCTGCGTCGAAGAAGATGATGATACGGTGTCAGGGCGTAGGTAAAACAAGCTGCCGCACGGACCACCCGGCCCCTGGTGCAAACTCACAGGCACTCGTCTGACTTGGCGGCGAATATAAAATCGCTCTCCGTCAATCCGTCTATTTTGTGCGTCCAGATTGTAATCCGCACCTTGCCCCAGGCGAGATAGATATCGGGATGGTGCCCTTGCTCTTCCGCTACTGCCCCTACCCGGTTCGTGAACGCCAAAGCATCGACAAAGTCACCAAACTTAAAAAGCTTGTCAAGGTGATGGCCATCTACAAGAACCCACCCATTGCCGAGCTGCTGTAGCAAGCTTTGAAGCTCCTCCCCCTTAAGTGCCGGGATACCGCCTCTGCAAGGGATACACTGCTTACCTGCCAACTCACTCATGACTGTCTTCTGGGGTCTTGGGGTTGGATGCATTTTTAACGGATCTCGCGCCTGGCAACACCTTAATAACTAGCGCCGTGAACTCGCGATCTTCGCCCGTGTAGAAGGTCCAGCCCGCGAAGGGCATACGATCGACTTAGAGCTGCGCGGCAAGACCACCCTCCGCAATCAAGAGCACTTACGCGTCAACATGACCCGCATGAGTCTTGAGCACTGCTAACAAGGCAACGCCCGATATCTTACTGCACACTGTCGGCGCGCGAGCCGCGCTGGTGCGCCGACAAGCGCACTACTGATCCGCCGAATCAAGTACGATCGGCTTGTAGCCACCCTTCGAGCGGAACCACAAGGCAATGATGCCGAACACGATACTCAGGGTCAGCGGAAAGCGCACGGCGAACGCCAGCGCATCGCGTCCGGCCTGCACTTGCGCTTCACCCTGCGGCGCTTCAGGGCTAAAGACCTTCGTCACAGCTGCACGATCGGCCTCGGGCAACGTGAGCACATATTCTGCGGCCTTTTTGGGATCAATCTTCTGGTTCGTCATCCACAAGAACCCGCCACCGACGGTCGCGGCCTGCTCAAGAGCAGGCACGTCCTTCTTAACCGTCGCGTGAATCGAGCTATCGAACGCAACGCCAAGAATCGGAGTTCCGATGATACCGACCGACAGAAGGCCGATTGCCGACACGGTATTCAACGTGAGTGCACCGCCCTGCGGATACCGCTCAGACGTGAAGCCCAGCATGCACGGCCAGTAATACGTCTGCCCGAGCGCGTAGAGCGTGAAGGCGATGAAGACTGCCATACCAGCCGTCGTCGACAGCCAATACAGGCCGACCGCCGACAACACTCCACTGACACACATCAGTGCCGGCGGGCTAAACAAACGGAGGATGCTGCCAGCGAACGCACGCAACAGCAGCATGATCGAAGCGGAGAAGATCAACGCCAATGCAGGGTTGACTTCATACTCCTTTAGGACAGGTGCCATCAGGCCCTTGATCCAACCATCGGTGCCAAGCTCGGCAGTCGCGACCGGGATCATCAAAAGGCACATGAGAAAGAACAATGGACGACCAAAGCTCTTAACCGCGAAGCCAAACACACCGCCAATCAAGGCCCCCACAACAAGACTCATCCCGAACCAATCAAGCCCGAACCAATCCTCGGCAGCAGGCGGAGTGGCTCCAGTTAACGCAAAGACTTGATTGCCGATTTCGTAGACCATCAGGCCGCAAGCCAGAAAGGCCGTCAAGAAACCCACTTGCTGGAGCATCTCGCGGAACGGCACACCAGCTTTTACTCGCTCGTCAACCGGGAATCGGCACGGCAAGAACATCAAGACGTAAGGCACGGCTGGCACGAAGATCCACAGAGCGTGCGTGCGCCAACCGAGATCATCACCCCCGGCCAAAATGAGCAAAGTGCCGAGTACGAGACCAGCCGGCCACGACGCATGCAGAATCGTGAGCCACTTGGTCTTTTCACGTGGATAAACAGCAGCACAGATGGGGTTGATCACCGCCTCGACAATGCCGTGCCCCAAACCAGCGGCGATAGCCGACAGATAGAGCGCCGTGTAGCTCTCTGACATCCAAGAGCCAATGCCAGATAACGCCTGCAGCACGAAGGCCAGGATCATCGGCATCTTGTAGCCGGTGCGGTCAACGAACAAGCTGAACAAGATCATCGTCACGGCGATTGGCCACAACGACGCCCCCATGATCTGACCGATTTGCTGATTGCTTAGCTGTAACTCAGCGCCATACACATTGCCCATGGCAACACGGAACGCAAAGCCAACTCCGGCCGCCGTCAGCGAAAGGAAACTGGCCCAGAAGAGAAGGCGCTTTTCTTTATCGGTCAGCGTCTGATTAGATGCGGATTCGGACACGTGTGGACTCCGTAAGGGCAATGGGTCGAGATCGAGGAATGAACCGGCAATCGCGCAACGACAGTCACGCAGCACCGGGTTTGCTACATCGAACCGAATCCGACCCTCTGACGCGAGCCTGCGACGGCCTCATTGAGCCCTGAGGCGAATTATCTTCTCGAAAACTACGCTGCGGCCGGAGGAAGAGGCCTGATTCCGCCAAGCCCGCTGCTATAGCGGGATGTCGCCGTGCTTCTTCGCCGGATTCGTATCGCGCTTGCTGCGCAGGAGTTCTAAGGCCTGGATGTGCGCCGGCCGCGTCTGGTGCGGATCGATCACATCATCAACGTATCTGGTGCGAACCGCACTTTGCATTACCTATGCCCTTTCCACGACCGCATCCTAGGCCGGTGACCGGCGGCAGGCCACGATGCCATATTTCGGGCCAGGGGCTTGCGGGCTTGCCAGCATCGTCGAAACTAGAAGATCCCCGCTAAGAACCATGATGACCCGCCGCAACGTTCTCGTCTTTTGCGCCCTCGCCTGTGGCTCGGCACTGGCGCAGAACAACTACCAGTTTGTGCCGAACATTGCCTATGGAACGGCGCCGGACCTGCAGGGCAATCAGGTCACTCTGCGGCTCGACCTCTACATTCCCAACGGGGCGGTCGACCCAACACCTTGCGTGATCTGGATCCACGGCGGTGCGTGGCAGAACGGCAGCCGCTTCCCGACGCCGGCCTCAGACTTTGCGAACCACGGCTACGCGGTTGCCAGCATCAGCTACCGCCTGAGCAGCCAGAACGAGTGGCCGTCACA
>CBFIIO010000048.1:31650-31882 GCA_965662465.1 Planctomycetota bacterium
CTATAACCTGGACCCCGACCGCTTCGGCGCAATCGGCGCCTCGGCTGGCGGACACCTGTCGAACATGCTTGGCGTGACCGGAGGGCTCGAGCAGGCACAGATCGGCCAGCTGACCGTGAATCTCGAGGGCGCAGTCGGCGGCAACCTTGGCGAGTCTAGCGAGGTGCAAGCTGTCGTGGACTGGTACGGCCCGACCGACGTGCTGCGCATGAGCCAGTTCCCTTCTAGCATG
>CBFIIO010000049.1:0-30502 GCA_965662465.1 Planctomycetota bacterium
CGACGCCACGTTGGAGCAGATCGCCGAGCGAGTCCGTGAATACCCCGAGGTCGTCGGAACCTTTAACATCGTTGGCTCGGTCAACCTCGACAGGGGCGGTACTGCGGCCTCCGATCCGGTCACCGTGGGACGTCTCTATGCGTATCTCGTATCGACAGCTACTCGTGAGGCTGAGGCTCTTCGCGATCTCGATGAATTAATCGCCGCGCTAAGGAAGACGTGCCAAAATGTTCCCGGCGCAAGTCGCCTAACTGTGTCGCGCCCAGCGTCTAATATCGGAAGAGACCTCGAATTGATTCTGACGGGTAGAGATACCGAGATTCTGGCCGAAGCAACGGACTACGTGAGTCACCAAGTGTCGGGCTTCGCGGGCGTGACCGATGTCGAGGATGACTTTCGTCGCGGTAAGCGTGAGACGCGCTTAGTGCTTAAGGACCGTGCGCGCACTCTTGGCTTGACCGCGAAAGATGTGGCGCATCAGGTCCGAGGAGCTGCACATGGCATCAAGGCGCAAGAGATCCATAGTGGCATGGAAGAGGTTCGCGTCATGGTACGCTTAGCGAGCCAGTCGCAGCAGGCGCTGTCTGACGTCAGCCGTTTGACCGTGGTGACGCCGGCGGGGGCTCGTCTACCTCTTTCTGAGGTTGCCGATGTCCGGACCGAGCGTGGCGTCGGAGCTTTGTACCGTTGGGATCTTGAACCCTCGGCAAGTGTAAGGGCGAATGTAGACGAGACGGAAGGCAACGTCGCAGCCATTACTTCGGCTCTGCGCGAACGCTTTGCTGGCATCGATCAACGTTTTCCTGGCGTCGCGGTTTCTTTTGAGGGGCGCGAGCGGGTTGGCGATGAATCGATCCGATTCCTTGCTCGCGTCGGATTCCCGGTGGCGATGTTGCTCATCTACGCCATCATCGCCATTGCCTTTGGTTCATACATCCAGCCGCTGTTGGTGATGTCGGTTATCCCGGTTGCGGTGTTCGGTGCGGTCTTCGGACATTACTTGATGGGTAGTCCTGTGACCTTCGTTTCCCTGCTGGTGTGCATCGCCCTCACTGGGATTGTCGTGAATGATAGCCTCGTGTTGCTTGATCGCGTGCGTCACCTACGTGCTGAAGGTCTGTCTCCGACTGAAGCTGCTACGCAAGCGGCAGCGAATCGGCTGCGCGCTATTTTGATCACCTCGATTACTACGATGGCGGGTGTGACGCCTCTGATGCTCGCCACCAACGAGAATGTCATGGTCCTCGTGCCAGGGGCAATCACGCTCTTCTTCGGTCTAGCTTTTGGGACGATCGTCGTGTTGGTGGTCCTGCCCACGGGATACCTCGTTATAGAGGATGTCGCTCGTGGCCTCCGTTGGCTCCGCACTGGCAGTTCGAGTCCTGGCAGCTGCTCGACTTGAGTTTTACAGCAAGCGGACCAAGCCGGCGCGATAGGTGCGAGCCATGTCGAGGTCGTTGACGCTTGCGTTTAGCTAGCGTAGCCACGAAGGAGTAGGGGGCTGGCGCCGGCCGTAGCCGGCGCCCATTGCATCGCGCCCGACTTACTTAGCGGGTTTGTCCTTGGGCGTGCGCGGCGTGGCAGGCTTTGGTGCCGGTGGCTTCGGACCGGATGGCTTCGGGGCGGTTACTGCCGATGAGTCATCGTCACCACCGTCACTATCCTCGTCCTTTTTGTCGCCAAGGATCTTGCCGAAGAACTCTGGCATCTCGATGCCACCGACGTCCTTCATCATGCTCAGCATTGGTGGTAACGATTGGCCAAGGTTCTGTAAGAACCCGGACGTCGCTTTGCCTTGCTGGCCATCCCACACCACGATCTTGTCGAACTTGATCTTCGAAATCGCAGTGGCAGCCGTTTCGGACAGTTTGTCCATGTGCTCCAGCATCAACAGCTGGAATGCTTGCTGGGCGCCGCCACAACCTTGCACGATGCGCTCGAGGCCTTCGGCCTTCTTGGCTAGGATCTCATACTCACCGCGAGCTTGAGCTTCGAGGCGCGCATAAGCAGCCTGGGCTTCGCCTTCCGCGATGATGCGAGCCTGTTGGGCTTGCGCTTCGGCATCGACGATGTCCTTAGCCTTCTGAGCCTTAGCAACGGCCTCGAGTGCGGCTCGTTGCTCTTGCTCCATCTTCTGCGCAAGGGCTTCGGCAGCGCGTGCTTCGGCACTATATTGGGCTTCTAGCACAGCCGCTTCCGACTCACGTTTCTTGGTCTCACCGACCTGGTAGGCCTCGGCTTCGCGAACTTTCAGCTTGGAGTTGGCTTCGGCAATCGCCGCCTTCGACGTGTTTTCGCCGCTGACCGCCTGGGCATTTGCTGCAGCAACCGCAACGCGCATCTCGCGTTCGCGATCCTTGACCTGCGCTTCCTGCTCGAACTGTGCTGATTGCTGGCCGACCACCGTGTCACGGGTCAGTGCCGCGACGGTGACTTCACGGTCACGCACGGCTTGTTGGGTACCGATGTCTCGGTCCTTCTCAGCAATGGCGACCTCGACGGACTGCACGCGCTGCGCGTCGGCAACACCGATAGCGCCCTTTTTCTGCTGCTCAGCAACGTCAATCTCAGCTTGTTGGATGGCTTCAGATGCAGCCTTACGGCCAATAGCTTCAATGTAGCCGGACTCATCAGTGATGTCGGTGATGTTGACGTTGATCAACACCAGACCAATCTTCATTAGCTCGCCTTCGAGTGATGTTTGGATGTTCTCCAAGAACTTGTCGCGGTCGCGGTTGATGTCCTCAATGCCCATCGAAGCGATGACTTGGCGCAGCTGGCCGAAGATGATGTCTTCGGCTTGCTTCATGATGTCCTTGGTGCTCAGGCCAAGCAGACGCATTGCTGCGTTCTGCATCACGTGGTTCTCAGTGCCAATGGCAACTGTGAATACACTCGGGACGTTGACGCGGATGTTTTCGATCGACAGAGCGCCACGCAGGGGTACTTCAATCTGGATCGGGTCTAGGTGTAGGTAGTCATAGCTCTGAATCAGTGGCATGACGAACGCGCCACCACCGTGCAGACACTTGGCGGATGTGCCAGACTTCACTCGGCCATAGATGACTAGGACCTTGTTACTCGGGCAGCGTTTGTACTGCTTGGCGAGCATCAGGAAGAAGACGAATCCGAAGAGGATGATCGCGGCGATGCCGAGACCAGTCCATCCGCCGACCGAGTCTAGAAAGGTTTGTAGTAGCATTAATCTCTTATTGCTTGAGGGAAACTTCGTAGGTGTCTGGCGCGCTCATGCCGTCGACGACGACTTCGGTGCCAGTTGGAATGGCGTCACCCTTGGTGGCAGCCTTTTTGTTGAGCATGCGGCCACCGACAATGACGATGATCTTGCCGGAGCCGGTGTGGTTTTCTGGGATTCGCAGGTCGACCTTTGCGGATTGGCCGATGGCCTCCTTCATGTCGATGTTGCCTTTGCTTTGTAGTGCCATCATCGCCTGCATCACGTAGCCGACCATGATGAATGCAGCGAGGCCAGCTGCGAGTGCCACTGCCAGAGTCGAGCTAGTGCTGACTTCACCCTTGGTGCAGGCCATGCCCGCGATGCCGAAGAACGTGACGAACGCGATGACTGTCTTTAGTGACAGTTGGAACAACACGTAGGACGCGTCGATGTCACCAACGCCAGCTTCGGGCGATGCATCCGTGTCGAACTCGCCCTCTCCTCCGGAGATGAGCATCATCAGCACTTGTAGGATCAGGAACGCGCCACCGATGACGGAGCAGTAAAAGTATACGTTTTCCATGGGTGTTATCGAGTCGAGGGCATCGAGAGGTTGTGCCGCTTATACGTGCCTGCTCGCCAATATTCGCATTTAGATGTTTGTGCGTTGGCGGCTTACTCGGCAGCCGAAGATGCTTCCGTGCTGCCCATCGTGATTCCGGTGAGGATTCGTCACGCAGTGAAGTGTGCCAGCCTAAGTAGCCAAGCGGAACGCATTCCTGTCGCTGCTATGCAGGATTCTCGATCCGTTAGACAGTGATTGCTACTGCATCGTCGTGCTAAGCGACTTACGTAGGCACGCCTATGTGCATATGCGCAGGATTTGTTGCGAGTATTCCCTGCGGGTCTCTATCGATCAATGTGCGGAGACTGCGCAATGATCAAGATCTTATGCAATCCACGTGCATTTCAGGTGGGTTGGTTCTTGGACGGGCAGGGTCAGGCGCTGGATAGACCGTTGCTTGAGTCCGTTAGCTTATGCGAAACCAATTGATCGTGACCGGGGCGCTCGTTCTTGCGACCAGCCTGTTCTCTAGCGAAGCCACGTCCCAGCAACCAGCCGGGAGCGTCATTCGCACATCCACGCTTTCATCTAGCAACGCCAAAGCATGGGGGCTTGCGTATCGAGCCACTCGTCCCGCACGCCTCTACGTCTCAGACGAGAGTGATGATCGTATCTATGTCTATGAGAGCACGTCATCAGGGCTTACGGAACTCACTTCAGAAAGCTTCGATACTGCGGTGTTGGCGCCTGACTTTACTGAGCCGCGTGGGCTCGCCTTTGAGCAGTTAGGGACGGCTCCCTATCTCTACGCGCTGACGAGCCACGAAAATAGTTGGCACGAGTCGCCGGTGGATCCTGAGCGGAACTACGCGTCGCGTCTTTGGCGCTACAATTTATCTTCAGGGGTGCTTGATTCGATTGACCTCAACCAAGCAGTGTTCGAGATCGCGGGCCTACCTGTGCATGGCCTTGAGGTTAAGGGAGGGTTGGCCTTCATCTCCTACGAGACGACTTTGTTGGAGTCCTCGTCGAACCCCGAGCGCCTGGGCATTCTCCGTTTCGCGGTTGGATTGAACCCGCTCGATTGGGCATACGCACAGTTGGGTTGGATTACGACCAAGCACATGCCGAACTCGGGGCGCGTGACCAGCAGCGATCAGCGCTCGCCGTGCTTCGGATTAGGCCTGCTCCAGAACGGCGAGAGCGAGTACCTGTGGGGGACTAGCTATCACAAATACCTCTATGTCCAAGAGCCTGAAAAGGGTCGTGGTCTGTTCCATATCGATAGTCCTGGTGAAGCAGATATCTTTGGGGTCGCCACTGGCCGCGGGAGTGTCTTCATTGTGGACCGCGTTTCAGGCGGTGCTGATCAGATTCACGAGATTGACCCGGGGTTGCGCAGCACAGATTCTGTGCAAAAGGACAAGACCGTGCGTCATGTGCGTTTTGAGCTTGAGTCTAGTCCCACCACGATGCGGGGGTCGGATCAGGTCTATCACACGTTTGCCACTCCGCCCGCGATGTCGTATCGACCCAATCAGAATCGCGATTACTCCAGCTATTTGTTTCAGTGCAATCGTACGGCGAGTGTTGCCACGGCTGTTTACGATCCGGCTAACGACGCATCTGCACGATGCTATCCGCTGAAAGCCACCATTTCGGCGCCTCTGAAGGCCTCGCAGAGTGTGTGTTCATCGTTTGAGTTCGATGTATGCACATCCTTCAGGCGACAGTTTGTTTACCCGGATCAGTGCAACGGTTTGGCGTTCGTGTCATACGGTTACGTTGCTGATAACCCGAGTCTTTACGGGCTTGCTGATACGGCCGCGTTCAGCAATTTTGTCGCCAATATGCAGGCAGACATTGCTGCCGAATATGGGTCTGCGTCATCGACGACCAACCGGTATTGGTTAGCTCGGGATGTGCTCGAATACATCAAGGAGAGCTACAGTTACGGCAACACAGGTGGCACGTATCATCCAGCTAACACCAAAGTGGTGTTGCCGTTTGATGGCATTGCGAGCAACGAGTTGATGTCTTGCTCCTCGAGCACGTTCGCTTTTAGTGCCGTAATGCGCTGGCTCAACGTGCCAACTCGGTGGGTTGCCACCACTCGGCGACGCAGTATTGATGACGCTAACGGCGACGGATATTGGGATGGCAGTGAACTGGCGATTGACGACAGTTATCATCGTTGGGCCGAAGTTCATCTTGGTAGTGAATACGGTTGGCAGCGATTTGATCCGACGCCATCTAGTACTGGGCCTCGTGATCTGTCGCAATTCGAATTGACTGAGAGCTCGGCCTGTGGTGTTAGCAATCGCGATCTCGTTATGCATGTAGGGTCGGTTGTGGTGACGGACTTCTATCGGCAGAACAAGTCGACTCAGTGGTACAACGCTGTTTCTCGATATAGCGCGCCAAGTTATTGGCAAGATAAGCTAGTGACTTACGCCGAGTGGTCAAACCCGTGCTCGCTCCAGTTGTGCTCGCCGACTGTGTCGGGCACGAGCGCGAACATCGCGTGGGGAACCACTGGACCATGGGATCTTGATTACTATGCCAGGCTTGTCGTTCGCGATGCGTCCGGTAACGACTTGTCCGCTGCGGTGAGTTACCGCAACGGGTCCGTGACGTTTTCCGTCGCAGGTTTGTCTTCAGGCAGCCATCAGCTCTCGTTGGTTAAGCAGGAAGATTCGAGGACCGGTGCGGACTTCACGATCTACATTCCTTGATCGTTAGTGGACTCTCACTTGGCTTTGACGGTCGAGTGGGGGGGATGTATCACGATGTGTGTGTGACCACAGTTGCGCACGCTGTTGTGACCTTGGTCTATGTGCGCGCTAATCACTCTCAGTCTTGTCGTTTCGCCAACCAGAGCAGTGAGTTCTTTAGAAGCGCGTATAACCCGGTTGTCTTTTCGGGGTGTGGGCTAAAAGCCATCGCGCGGCCCTTGCCGAAGTTGGATCGCACGACCGCCGGCGTGTCTGGCATGACCCCAGAAGGAGCGCCGTTTTGGGTGAGTTCGCCTCTGAAGAAGATCAGAGTTTCGAAGTCTTCGAGTTCGTTCTTGCCCGCAGCTTCGAAGATTGGTCCGTTCGCGTACTGGATGATGAATCGAGGCTTTGTCGTGGCGGTGCTGCCAGGAGATAGCGAAGAGCGGCCCGCAGGGGTCCATTCGACATCGACAGGTCCTACGCCACGGCGCCAGTGCTTGCGGTCGATGACGTTGGCATCGAGTAAGCCCAGGGACCACTTATAGTTAGACGCTGCTAAGTAGGCGCCTGCGCACACCCCTAGGTAGCCGCCACCATTGCGTATGAATTGGATTTCTGCGGTGCGGCCGGATTTGCCGAGAGCTTTAGCTTGGCCGCTTCCAGAGCCGCCCGGGTGCACAATGATGTCGAATTGACTCAGGACTCCTGCTCGGATGTCGTGGCTGCCGACTTGGCGCACGAGGCATTTGTCTGAGGTTTCTAAGACTGCGCGCATATGTCGCGCGGCATTCTTGCCAGTGCCGCCACCGTCGAATACGGCAACGCGTAGTAGGTCCGCTGAAGGAGCGGTCTCGAGAGATGTTGGGCCTAAGACGGTCGTTGGCGGATTCGGCGAGAGACCTAGCTCATGTAGGAGTGTGTATACCAGCAGTCGATGCTGGCGAACCCGATAAGAAAGTGCCTGCGTTTTGGTTGTCGTCTCGATGATCATCGAGGGGATGCCTGCATTTTCCCAGGCTGCGCGGGCTAGGCTGCCTGCCACTTGGGTTTGGATGCGGTCGAATCGATGTTCTGCGGATTTGATGGTGACATTTACTGCCGCGATCATCTTGGTCGCCAATGTTTGCGCACGTTTTTGGGCGCTGTGGATGATTGAGCTACCAACGCTTTTCTTATTGCTTCGGTGAAAGTCAAATCCCTCGTGCAGGTCGATGACCCAGTCAGGCTTGTAAGTTTCGACTAGGCTCCAGAGAGCCGTTGCGATGCCCTTGCGAGGTTTGCCTCCAATGGGAAAGGCGCGGTTGAGATCTCCGGCGTTCCCGGTAAGTCCCGGGGTGCGCCGTTTCCGTGCTTGCAAGGCGAGTGCATTGGCTTGTGGTACAATCACCAGGGTCCCGCGATCGATGTTCCAAGAAGCGATTTGCTTGGCAGCGGCGGCGCCAGCCGGCTCATTGCCGTGCATGCCACCGATGATCAGAATTGTGGGGCCAGCCTTTTTTGCACTTAGCACATAGCACGGCGTTTGGGCTGGGGATGCTTCTGCCAAGATGCGTTGCTTGACTCCGGCTGTTTGTGCCGTGGCGGCCGGCGGGATGGCTAGCAGGGCTAGGCTTAAAGCGGCAGCAAGGCGACCCTTAGTCAAGCCGTATGGAAGCGACAGGAAGACCATGCTAAGAGCTTAGTGTTGCGATCAGCTCTTCGCCCTACATCCGTTGATCTCATGGGTGATTTACGCGGCAGTGCCGCTTGTTCAGCGCCCGGGTTTGCGCTCCCGGCTGGTCGACTGTGTTTGGGGAGGGAATGCCTGAAGGCGATCTAGGGCACGCCGTCGAGGTCCAGTTTCCGCGATTTACCAACCTGTAAGCTCCAGCTGGGAAAGGACGCGAAATTGGGCGCCCAGGTAGTATTTTCGCCAAGAATTGGCCCGAAAGTAGGCCGGGCGCCCGGTTACGAGCGCTTTTGTGCCTACATCTCGTAGAAGTACTGGACACGTCTCGTCGAGGGAGCAATAAACGCGGAGTCTTTACCAGCCAGGTATTTGGCAGCGATGGTCAGTAGGGTGTTCTCCGACACGCCCTGCGCAAGATGCGAAAGCATAACAGCCGCGTTGCACTTGCTGGCTTAACAAGGTGCACACTTGAATAACCTCATCACTCGTAACCTCATTTCTACGGCTTCTCTGTTCGCGTTTGCGAGCATGGTTGCTGCCCAAAACAACCAGTCTCTCCAGCAGTTTACAGGCGAGGGTTCGAACCTTCAGCAAGCATCGGGCTCCAGCTTCAACGCCTTCCTGAGCAGCGCTCGCTACGACTTCGGTCGCGGTCTGACGTTCTCCTCGGCGGATGGTAATAGCAAGGTGACCGTCAGCGGTCAGGTCCAAGCTGGCTACACGTGGACCGACTTCAACCTCGATCAGACTACTGGCACGGTTGGCTCGAACTACACCTTTGGTAGCTCGTTCAGCTCGGATGCGCGTCTGCGCGTTGGCGGTTCGGTCATGGATGGCAAGGCGTCCTACTTCCTCCAGATGAACCCATCGGGCGGTGGCCAGAACACCACCGTTGACGGCAGCGGAACTGTGTCCGACGACAACCTCGTCGACGCATGGATCGGCTGGAACGTCGCTGATGGCATCAACCTGCGTGTTGGTCGTCAAAAGATGCGCTCAGGCCTCTCGGCTGATACGAGCGCCAACGACACGGACTTCGAGACCATCTCTCGTTCGTCGGCGACGAATGAGTTCGCAAACCGTCGCGCTACGGGCGCAATGCTCGAAGGCGCTGCCATGGAAGGCCGCTTCAACTGGCACCTCGGTGTCGCGAACTCTGGCACGGCTGCTAACACGGCTTCCCAGATTCTCTACGGTGCTGCTGCAGCTAGCCAAGCCAATGACGACACCGATCTGATGGTCACCGCTGGCCTGAGCTTCGGTAGTCACGCTGGCAACAGCGAAGATTGGTCCGAAGGTGACCTCGCCCGCGCGGGTGATATGCAGTGGATCGCCGGTGCGACGGTTACGGTTAACAACGGCGCTGCCGATGACACCCAGACGATCAACGCCTTCGGTGGCTTTAAGTTTGGCAATGGCTTTGCCACGCAGGTCGAATACTGGACCCGTGATATGGACAATGCTGACCTAACCGACGATGGTGGTTACCTGCAGGTTTCCTACACGATGGCTAAGTCGGGCAGCATGCAGCCTGGTTTCGTCGCCCGCTTCGGCACGGTGAACTTTGAGGGCAACCCTGATGTTGAAGGCCCAGAGTTCGTGATCGGCGCTAACGCTTACTTCGCTGAGCATAACCTCAAGTGGCAGCTGCAATACGCTAGCGGCACCGTTGAGAACTTCGCCGCGGACGACATTGAGTCCTCGAGCATCGGCCTGCTCTGCACGGTGGTCTTCTAGTCCAGTAGCGGACCCTTACGATGTGCAGCGAGGCGGCCTCAGGGCCGCCTCGTTGCATGTACTGGCCAGCCGGCAATTGGTCGGTCGAGCGCTGACGCTTCCTTAGAGGGCTGATTTGCGCTCCTGAACCGCTACCAGGTATCGCTCTGGCGGATTTGGCTGGCCTTGAGATGTGCCGGGTGTCCCAAACTTCACTTTAGCGTGAATTGGAAGGTGCATGCCGCGGTGACCTCCTGTCCCGAAAGTCTCCTTTGCGCGGTCGCCATGGGGCCTTGTGATGGGCGCGATCGGTCCGAGTAGGGTTGCTTGGGTTGGTGGTGCGGGCCGCAGCTTAGACCGTTCCCGGTCGACGCTTCCGTTGCTATGCATATTCCCTTGCTCGCAATAGCTTGATAGCGCCGCCACTATAAATGTTTTGAATATATTTTAAGGTCTAGTGTTTGGGTGGACCTGCGGCCCGTTAATGGGGCGGCCTCTGTCCGCTGTTTCGGCGTCGGAGTGACGCAGTTGCCCACCCGCCAATCCATGGACCTTCCTTACGTGTGTAAGCCAAGCAAGCTACTCCTCGCGATCTTCGCAGTGGTCATTGCCGCAAGCATGGCGAGCGACTTGCGTGCGCAGACTAGCTGGTATGTCGATCCCCAAGGCGTCGATGTTGCAGGTGGCGGCGGCATAGCCAGTCCGCTCCGGACGATCTCTTACGCGGCCAACCAGTGTCAGCCTGGCGACTCAGTCTTTATCCGAGGCGGGATATACCGCCGTGCGGATTACGGCGACGGCGACATCTGGACTACCGGGGCCGTAGGCCGGATCGCCACTAGCGGCGCCCCCGGTGCCTACATCACGTTCAAGGCCTTCCCGGGGGAGCGTCCAGTCATTGAGTTTGACGCGAGCTTTGGCATCTTGATCCAGAACGCTTCGTATATCCGTGTCGAGGGGCTGGAGGTGGTAGGCGTTGCGCCACATATCACGCAGGCTGAAGCTGATGCTTCTTGGGGGCTCTACAAGGACGCTCAGGGGATGATCCACGATCTTGCGCAGGAGATGGGGGTCAACATTAATAACCCCAGCATCTACGGCATGACGATCCCCAAGGCCGTCCAAGTGGGGGCCCAGCGGCCGCCCTACTACAACGGCCGCGGCATCGCCGCGCTCAACAGTCATCACGTCGAGATCGTCGACAACATCATCCGGGATGCGACCGGTATTGCGATCCGTGCAGGCGGGAGTGACTACGTCACCATCTCAAAGAACACAATGTTCCATAATGGTTATTGGAACACGTTCGGGGTTGGCGCCATTGACGTTTTCGGCTCGGTGGTGCGACCCGCAGGGGACTTGTTCGCTGGCGTCAAGATGACGATCGAGAAGAACCTCGTATACCAGAACGAAAACCGGATGGTCTCGTGGAACCCATCCAAGCCGTTCGTGCACTTTGCGATCGATGAAGGGACCGGCATCTTTGTCACGAACAACGTGCAGACCTACGCGCATGGTTATTTTTTGATTTCGAACAACGTCTCTGCGTTGAACGGGACGGCCGGTATTGAGTTCCACCTCAGCGAGCGAGGGATCATCGAGCACAACAGTCTCTACCACAACGGGACTAGAGGGGACGGCCCGCATGGCGGCATCGGCGTGAACCAAGCCGCCGACGTCGCTATCGTTAACAATATTGCATACGCGACGGCCGACCATTACGCGCTGAGCGTTATGGGGCAGCCGGTCAGCAACGTGAGCGTCGCGGCGAACTTGCTCTTTAACGACAACAGCGCTAGTCGAGCCGTCCACCGACTATTGCCTGTTGGCTGGACTGAGGCCGCCCCGCAATACGTTGATGCCGCGTTGGTGGATTTGCGGCTGCAGGCCACCTCACCGGCTGTTGACGCGGGCAGCACCAATGTCGTCCAGACAGATGACATCACCGGCGCGCCGCGAGGCGACGGCCGTCCCGATGTTGGCGCCTACGAGGTGCGACTGGCGACAAATCGCGACGTCAAGGTCGCGCTGAACTACAACTTCAACGGCATCGTCCATGCGGGCGAGGTCGGCAGCCCGGACGACCCGCTCGGCTACCGGTCGATTAGCAATCGAGGCCTGAGCTTTGTCGGTGGGATCCCGAACGCCCCGGTTCTTTGGGGCTACCAGATCGTCACCGCTCCGCAGGTGCTCGATATTGTGCACCTCGGCAATCGCAACACCGTCAGCGGTGGCCTCTGGGCGTTCGACGCAACCGCCAATGGCGATGCCGTCGGCACGCAACCCGCATGGCTACCAGACGTTGACCAGGCCGGTCCCCAGACGACGCAGTTGCCTAACCCAATTCGTATGGACGGCTCGTCGTCATCATCGCTGATCTTTCAGGTCAGCGATGGCGGTGGTTCGTTCGACGTCGCCTTCGGCTTCGCCAGTGGCGCCCCAGTGGTCGCGACGGTCTCCGGCGGCGACTGGTTGGGCGGTTCGCTGTCCGCCGTCTCTGGCGTTGATGGCGCCGCGGTGGCCAGCGTCAATCTGAGCCTCACCGAGCAGACCATTGACCTTTCGGCGCATGCCGGGCGCCTGCTGACCTCGATCACGTTCCAGAACGCTAGTAACCCGAACGCGGGTTGCGCGATCGTTGCGATCAACGTTGCAGGCTGCGTCGCGTGCGCTGACGGGACGCTTGCTCAGGTGCAGGACCTCGGCGGGGGTGTGAGCGCGACGGTCTCTACCAGCAGTACTGGTGGGCTTGGCTGCGACCTCGTGTGGAATGTCAGTGGTGGCGCACCGAGCGCGCCAGGTGGCTGGCTAATCGGAGTTGGTGTCACAGCGTTGCCGGTTGCGGTGATTACGCCGGGATGCCCAGGCACCTTGCACGTGCCGAACCCGATCTTGATCAGCGGCGCGCTGGACGCCAACGGCGAAGCTTTATTCACGTTGCCGGCACCAGCCAGCCAGGCCCTTTGTGGCTTCCAGGTCACGGCCCAGCACGCCACGTTCGGGCTGCTGCCCTGCTTTTTAGGTGTCAGCAATGCGCTGGCGATCACGATAGGGAATTGACCCATCCCTGGCTCCAATCACAGAATAACCCGGGGCAAGTGTTCAGCGCTCAGTCGGACATCGGATGCGAGCTACGCGTCTTGATGGACCAGTGAATGCTGGCCGGCAAGTTTCTTTGTGCTGGCCTTCCCACTCAGGCGTTAGTCATTCAGGCAGGTCTTTTCCAGATGCTGTGCGGGCCAATGCTTGTAACCCCAATGTTCTCAGGTTGACGTTGCAGGCTATTCGTTGAGGTCTCTATATGTTTTCGGGTTAGTAGTGCCGATCGCACGGATGTCTGCACAGATCTGTTTAAGCGACCATAGGATCTTCGACTTACCCCAGAAAATCGATCAGTGTCAAACGCCACCTCCCAAAGTCTGAATAGCCGGTAGGGCCTTAACCATTATGTGTTGGAACTCGTCATTATCGTTAGCGGCATCACCCTTTCGTTTGCACTCAATGGCTGGTGGCAAAGTCGGCTCGGCCAAGAATGCCTGATGGGTGATCTCGGGGCGATCCAGATCAGCATGGAATCAGACAGGTCCGAGCTGCTGTATTTGATCGAAGATCGCGAACAATGTGTGCCCGCGATACATCGACTGACGGACTATGCCGTGGGCGGCGAAAAGCCAGGAAGTCCGTCAGAGCTGTTCCTCAGTATGTCTCGAGCAGGCGCATCGTTTTTTAGGACACCGGTGCATGGAAATCCATGATTGCCTCCGGCAACTTGCGCTGGATCAGAGACGGCTCTCTGAACAGCAAACTGTCGAAGTATTATGACAACGCAGTGCCGCAGATTCTTGATAACGACCGTCTCCTTGATGCGCTAGTTGTAAGAGGCCTGTTGGCCTGGGTGGGCGACGAGGTCCCGCGCAAGAGTCCGGCCGACGCAGGCTATGCAAGCGTCAATCTAAGTGAGATTGATGTGGAGTCACTGCGTCGTCAGATCGGCCGCGTCGTTAGCCACACTCATTGGTGCAACGAACTTCTTGGGGACACTCTCGAGCAGCTCAACGGCGCCTGTCACAGGTAAGCTAGCGGCCTCGATGTAGGTTCGCTAAAGAGCTCTGGCAGCAGTGTTGCGCTTGATCGTTTTGGTATCATTCTGCCGTTCTATAAGTAGCGGCGGATATTCAGCGGTTTCTAGATTCAGTGCTGGTCTAGACCTATCCGTTCTGGGAATTGGTCATCGTCGATGATCGTCTGGCATTGATTCTATCGCGGCGATTGGTCGGTGCTGGCAGTCTCTGGTGCTTGCCAGCTCGCGACTTGAATTATTCTGGTGGTTTGGTGCTTCGAGTTGTGCTTTGCAGTGCTGCTTGCATCGCCTTTGTTTGTTGGTGCGCCATACAGTGGATGATCAGGAATAAGTAGCAGCCGTAGACAATGCGTTTGTTGTTGCTCTGCTCAAGAACGGGCTACGGTGTAGTTATGATCAAGACGCTTTGTCTCTTTCTGCTAGCCGTGCTTGTTGGCTGCCAAGTCCCGGCGGTGCTCCCTAAAATTCAAGACCTCATCGCCCCGGAGAGTGTTGTGGTAAAGATCGTGGGAGGCATGGGGTTTACTGAGGGGCCTGTCTGGCTACCCAAGGAGAATAAGCTCGTCTTTAGCGATATCCCGAAAGAGAAGCTTATGGAGTGGAGTGAAGATGGTGGACTCAAGCTCTTTAGGCAGAGTCCTAATCCGAACGGTAACTTGCTCGACAGAGAGGGCAGGCTGCTGACTTGCAGGCATGGCGCGAGGGACGTCGTTCGCACTGAGCGAGATGGCAAGCTGACGGTGCTCTGCGACAGCTTTGAAGGCAAGCGCCTTAACTCGCCTAATGATGTCGCCGTAAGTTCCAACGGGACAATCTGGTTTACTGATCCGCCATGGGGTTTGCCTAATCAGAGCGAAGGTAAAGAGCAGGAAGGTAATTGGGTCTTCCGTTATGATCCGAAGACGAGGATGGTGAAAGTCGTCCTAAAAGACCTCTGCATGCCCAATGGAATCGCCTTCTCGCCTGACGAGCGGCATCTGTATATTGCGGACACGGGCGGTTCATGGCACCCGGACGATTCGCTCCGCGATGTGCCAGCGACGACCACTGCTTATCAGTTGGCGGCGGACGGCACGTTGAACAGCGAGCCTGTCTGGCAGGTCGAGGGCTTTTGCGATGGCATGTGTGTCGATGTGCTGGGGAATATCTACACCACCTCCCGCGAGGGCATCACGGTACTTTCGTCTAACGGAGAGGTCATAGGGACGATCATGATCCCTGAGTCACCATCCAACTGCTGCTTTGGCGGAGACCATTTCCAGACGCTCTTCATTACGGCGCGTACATCGCTTTATGCGATAGAGCTCACGACATCTGGAGTCACGCTCTGAATGAGATGGTTAGGAGAGGGTTGTGGATGATGTGTCCGCATACCTTCAGTCACGCGCCGATCGATGCGCCGAACGCCCGATCATTTTCAGGTCTATTTGTTCACCGATTTGTTTCGAATTCGACGCTCTTTGGTTGCACGAGGTCGATAGCGCGTTGGTGTTCACTGCGTGCGTAGTTTGAAATAGACACTGTTGCCTGACCGATTTCTAGGTGCTTGATTACCTGCTTTAATTGCGGATGCACCAAGCCGGCGCCAACAATGCCGGACATCAGTGTGCCGATGCCTGTGCCCATGATCCCACCTAGCAGAATCCCGATGTTGGTTGGCATCTCGAGATTGTAGAACAGCGTGAAGCCGAGAGTGGTGCCAAGTGCAGCGCCTAGACTGACGCCAATCGTGAGTCCCCGTCGTACGTCGGATTCAGCCCATGTACTATTGTTCATCAGTCCAGCAATGTGCCCGTTCGCACTGCGATCACTAGTGCAGGCGAATAATTTAGATTTGGTCTTCGCGCTATTTGGTTTGCTAAGGGTGTCCAGCAACATGCGTGCAGTTGCTTCGTCTGGAAGTCGCGCAAAAACAGCGTATTTATAAGTCATCCTGGTGATGTGCTGGCTTAGTCGCGATATCGAGCAATGCCTGTCGCGCCGATTATCCAAGATCTATAATGCTTGGACCGCCAGCGGTGTAGAGATCCTTGGTCGCGGCATGCAAAGTCTACCGGTGCTCACTTCAGTCGGTGTAATGCGATCGGTGTAATGCGATCGGTGTAATGCGATCACTTGCAGATGTCCGCAAAATTATCATCATCCAGATGTAGTGGTCTCAGAAGAAGCGGGCTCGCTGGTTCGGTGGTCTGAAGCAGTGCCATGATTGCTGATCGTCTCCTCAATGACTTCGGCGATGCGGTCTACTTTGGACTGCCAGTCTAGGTAATGTTCGGTAGATCTTTTTATTGCTGCTTGGCTCATTCGCTGACGAGTCTCGCTGTTCTCCGCAAGCGAAAGCATCGCCTTGCTCAGGCCAGACACAAACAGTGTATGCGAGTCTGGGTTGACAAGAATGCCGCACGATGCGTTGATGATTTCTGACGGGCCGCCCCAGTTAGTAGCAACTACAGGCAGTCCTAGCGCGAGAGCTTCGATGATGGCGGTTCCACCAGCTTCGCTCAGTGATGACTGAACATACACATCACATTCCGAGTGAATCTGTGCGCTCTGATTTCGATTTGCCCAACCATGGAAGCGGACATTGTCTTGAAGCCCAAGCCTCTTGACTTGGTGCTCGAGCTTCGGTCGCATCTCGCCGTCGCCGACTAAGTCAAGGGTTGCGTTTGTTTGTTTTGCGACCGAGGCGAAAGCCTTGATGAGGAATTGAAACCCCTTCCACTTGACAAATCTGCCAGACGAAGCGAATCGCACCGGGCCTTTACGCGTCACGTTATGACAGTTGCGAGGCTGCCAATTCGTGCGATCTACGCCGCTCTCGATGATTTGATACACCTTTCCGCGGCATCCGTTTGGTAGTGCCCGCTGCGTTTGCTTATTGGCAACAATTAGTGCGTCTGCCTTGATTTTGCCTGGCACAATATAATGCGCTAGTGGTGTGAGCTTGCGAGCAGTGTTGACTACGATTCGACTTGCTAGCGAGTCTATAGACCGAAACGCGGGTGGTAACGTTATGCCGCCTGACATCGGTCCGATGATGACCGGAACACCTAGGCCGTGCATGAAGCTTAGACCTTTGGGGGAGTTTGGAGCCGGTTCGTAGACTGCCTTAATATCTAATTCGGCAATTAGTCGGCTGACTTGCCGCCGGGCATGGCGCTGGCCACTGATGCGAATTAGCTGCGTGATGACCAAGTCTTTAACGTTTCTGGGAAGCCACGCGCGGACTCTAGAGAGCAGCTTTTGCAAGCGCGTATCGGGCAGAAAGTGAACACGTTCGAAGTCATCAGCCGATAAGCAATCACGCAGTTCTGTACGAACTCTTGTGTGGCATACCATCCAGACATCGATGCCGCTGGAGCGCATTAGCTTGAAGCAGAAGTAGGCGCGACTCGCTTCACCCCCCATGTTTAGGGACGCGTTATCAGTCATGATAACAATTCGATTCTGTTGCATGGATTTCCGAAGCGGGGGGGCTACTGATGCAGGGGCTGTTTGGTAATCCTCGGCTAACGCCGAGCTAGCAGCTGTGCATAGGGGGACCATGGGTTGCTATTAGTGTTGGATATCATCGCTGTATTTCATGATAGGGGTCGTCGGACACTGCTCAGCAAGTGGATCTTGGGCATCAGTTCATCGCCCTAGTGAGGCCGTCTTTGCCGTGCTGATGCGGTCGGCGCCGGTTGCCAAGGGGTTCTTGGAGATTCATTTGAATGATCAGGTGTTTATGTAAATAAATGGTAAGCGTTCACGCAGGTCTTCAATTTGGTTCTGTTGGTGTAGAAAAATTGCCGGAGAGGTGCGATTCAGTGTAATACTAAAATAATGGAGTTTCGTAATGTGTTGGGTTTTCTGCCCTGCTGTGTCTCAGGTCTCTTCACCCTCATCGCTTTGCCGTCCGAGGCCCTCGCGCAAGTCCCAAACAACTCTGCAGTCGTCTCGCGCTTCCGCCTAGATGGCGCGTTAATGCCGGACGGGGGACTGACCGTTGTCGACCTCAATAACCCCGCAAACACCGCAGAAATCACTGGGCTCAGCGACGACCTAGCCGGCCCTACGTGGTTCTCGAACTACGACATCGGCGCCAATTGCGTCTTGTTAGATGAGCGCACCGGCAAGCTCATCGTAGGTGAGCAATGTGCGCCTGGAGACAACCTAGACATCCATGTGCTGACGCTCTTCGGCCTTAACGTGATATCCGACGAACGCTACACCGTCTGTGTACCGAGCGGTTGGGGCCGGGTCGACCAATTGGCCTGGCTCAACGGCGACATCGTGTTTTCGATGTCCTCGGACTTTGGCGTCAGCGGCATAATGGCTGGACACCGACTCGGCATGTTCCGACCAAGGCTGGGACCACCCGGCACACCCGGCGTCATCACACCTATACCGCTGGCCGCGCCATCTGCACAGGTCGCCAACGCGCTCGCGGTCGACGAACGACGCGGCCTCGCGTACTTCGCGATCTTGGACTGGATCAACCCGACGTCGGAGATCTACCGATGCCCAGTGCCCGGTGACGGCGTCACGCCAGCGCCGGTTACTTCGATTGCTTCCGTGCCAGCCTGGACCCTCAACCTGGGGCTCGACACCGCCGGACAGCTCCTCGTCGGCAACTGGCAGAGCCCGACACTTAGCATCGACGTCACCCAGCCAACTGCGCCCGTCACGCAATTGCCGATCGCAATCAATGACGTCAACGGACTCACTATCGAGAACGTCACTGGCGACATGTTGCTGGCAGAGGCTAGCACGGGCACGCTTTTCCGCCGCGACGGCAACGGGACCATGACCCCCCTCGCGTCGGTGATCGGCTCAGCCTCGGGCATCGCCATCCACCAGCGGGTTGGCACCTACGGCGCTGCGACGCCTGGCCAAAGCTCCTACGAGTGGGAACTCGGCTCCGAACTCATCAACGCGCCATACCTCGGCAACACAGACTTTGCGTTCCGGATGAGCGCCGAGCCCGCCGCGCCGGCGGCATCGCTGTTGGCACTGTCGTTCGGCCGCGCTTCGATTCCTGTGATTGGCTTACAGATCCTGGTCGACCCATTCTCCGCCATAGTGCCGAGCTTTCCGGCTGCGACAAGCTCGTCGTTTGCGCTACCGCTACCGCTGCTCCCCAGCCTCATAGGCACGCTGCTGACTGCACAAAGCATCCACCTCGAATGGAACTTTGCGCTCGCGTCAAGCCGTGGATTGTCCGTCACATTAGCCGCAATGCCACCGACGACGATTACCTCGATCGCGCCGCTGACGCCCACGGCGGGCTCTACAGTGACGATCTCGGGCAGCAGCTTCTATGGTGATGTAACAATAGATGTTGGCGGCATCGCGACCACAGTTGCTAGCCAGTCGGCAGACGCGCTGACCTTCGTGATGCCTGCGGGTGCCACCTGCAATTCCATCGTAACCGTCACGAACGGTAACGGTGTTGCAGCGACGATCGGCCTTAACCCATCACCAGTGGTCTTGAACACTAGTTTGCAAGGTCCTGCCGCAGGCGGAGCCAGTTTCTTTGTCACGGGCCAGAACCTGAACGGCGCGTCCGTCACCATCAACGGCGCGCCTATCATCGTCTCCACGCAAACGTCATCGGCCATTCTCGGTCAGACCCCGGCTGGCACGCCAGGGCCGGCCACGGTCGTCGTCACAGGACCTTCAGGTTGCACGACGACTGCGAACTACACCTACCTGTAATCCCATGCCAATTCATCCGCGATCTATTTGGGCACAGAGCCTGCTCACGATCTCTTCACTGGCATCGCTTGCCACCGCGCAGATCCCCAACAACTCAGCGATCGTCTCACGCTTCCAGCCATATCTGACGCTAGACCAGGGGGGCTGTCGGTAGTCGATCTCGACAACCCTGGGTTCTCGACGGAGATCACCGGCCTCAGCACCGAGCTGACCGGCAGCAACCTCATGCTCGACATCGCGGGCTGCTTGTTGTTCGACGAGCGCACGGGTCAAATCATTGTCGGAGAGCACACTCCGCCTGGCGACGAAATCGACATTCACGTACTCACACTCTCTGGCATGAACGTAGCCCTCGACGAGCGCTATACGCTCGGTGTTGTGCCGAATGGCCAAGGCTGGGTCAATCAACTGGGGTGGCTGAACGGAGACATCGTTTTCACCGTCGACTGGGAAGGACCTGCTACCGGCGTCATGGCCGGGCACCGCTTTGGCATTCTCCGCACTCAGGCGGGACCGCCGGGCACTCCAGGAGCCATCGTGCCCATTCCGACGACTACCGTACGAACCGGTCGCTTGATCACGCTGACAGTCGACGAGCGACACGGGTTCGCCTACTTCGGCGTCGATGACCTGAACGCGAACACCAACATCTTCCGCATTGCCGTGCCGGGGGATGGGGTCACGCCCGAACCTGTGACGTACATCACCTCCATACCGGCTCTGGCGCTCAACTTCGCAATCGATACAGAAGGGCAACTGCTCGTCAGCACTTGGCAAAATCCTATCTATCGCGTCGACATCACCCAACCGACGACACCCGTGACGCAAGTAGCGTTGGCGCTAAACGACGCCAATGGCCTAGCTATCGAGAATGTAACCGGCGACGCGGTTGTGGCCGTATATGACACAGGCGAGGTCTACCGGCGCAAAAGCGACGGGACCCTAGACTTTCTCGCCATGGTTGACGGCGGAACATCGGGGGTCGCGATCCATCAGCAAGTCGGTACCTATGGCAAGCCCACCCCGGGCCAAAGCACCTACGAATGGGAACTCGGCTCCCGTCTCGCCAACGCTCCATATCTAGGCAACACGGACTTTGCATTCCAGATGAACGCCGAGCCTGTCGCTCCGGCCGCGTCGCTGTTGGCGCTGTCGCTCGGCCGCTCATCAATCCCTGCCATTGGCTTGGAGATCCTTGTCGACCCACTGACTGCGGTGGTGCCCAGCGTCCCAGCTGCGACAAGTTCCTCATACGCACTACCGCTGCCGGTAAACCCTAGCCTCATCGGCACGTTACTGACTGCGCAGAGCATCCACCTCGAATGGAACTTTGCGCTCGCAGCGAGCCGCGGGTTATCTGTCACGCTAGCCACCATGCCGCCGCCAACGATTGCTTCGATTACGCCGCTGACGCCCACGGTTGGCGCCACAGTGACGGTCTCTGGCAACAGCTTTTACGGTGACCTGACGCTAGACGTCGGCGGCATCGCGACCACAGTTGCTAGCCAGTCACTAGACTCGTTGACGTTCGTGATGCCTGCAGGTGCTGCCTGCGATGGCAACGTAACCGTGACGAACGGCAATGGTGCTGCAGCGACGATCGGCTTCAACCCATCACCTGTGATCTTAAATAGCAGCGTGCAAGGCCCCGCGTCAGGTGGCGCCACCTTCTTTGTCGCGGGCCAGAACCTGATCGGCGCATCCGTCACCATCAACGGCATTCCCATAACCGTGACCTCGCAAAGTTCAGGAGCCATCCTGGGTCAATCCCCTTCTGGCTTGCCAGGACCAGCCACGGTCGTGGTTACAGGGCCTTCTGGCTGCATCGCTACCGCCAGCTACACTTATCTGTAGCTGAGCGCAACTCATGGCAGGGATTGCATTTTGCGATTGCCCGGCATTTAATTGGCGGTGACCATGACCTCACGTGTCACAACTCACCTTTGGATCGCAGCTGTGACTGCGGTTTTGAGTGGCCTGGTCGGAGGTAGTGTCTGGTATGTGGACATCGTTGATAGGTCAGATGGCGACGATCTGAGATGGGGATTTTGGCATAACCCGTTTATGAGCTTCACACCGTTTAGTGAGGCTTATCTTGAGATCTCTATGTGGGTGCTGCTGGGGTGCTCTGCGGTGATCGGCGTCGGCGGCCTCATGTTGCTGGCTCGAATCCCGTTGGGCGTTCGCTTGATTTTGTGGCAGGCGCCCATGTCGATTGCAACGAATGGTGTGGTTGTCGTCGCCATTGCCATGATGGCATTCGGAATGTTAGAGAAGCACTGGTGGTGCGCAGAGGCGCTCGCGCTGCGGATTGGCTCCGTTGTGGTTAACCTCATGCTGTGGCGATTTCTGAGGAACCGTGCAGTGAGCGAATGTTTCGCCAAGCAAACTGCCCGGGCATGAGCCAGCAGCCTGATTCCAGGGCTTGTGCTGCCAGTTAGGTAAGGTGTTAATTTGAAGCGTCTTGTGAGATTGCTAATGGGAGAGCTCTAGTTTTCTTGGAATCGTCCGTGGGTTCTACGGGAGCCGTGACAATGGTGGATGAGATGGATCTAGATGCAGTCATTGAGCAGTTTCGCGGCCCGCTAATCGGGGCTCTCTCTGCTTGGGGAGCGGCACCGCGTGATGCTGTCGATCTGGCTCAGGACACCTTCGCAGAGGGCTATCTGAGTCGCGACAGATTTCATGGCGAGTGGAGCGACTCAGGAGCCGTCGGCGCGTGGCTGTATGGCATCGCTAAAAACCTCTATCGCACTGCCCAGCGCAAGGCGACCGGGAGGGGACGCTTGGTCTCGCTTGCGTCTGCCAGCGACGTTGCTGAGGCGTCGAGCGAGGAAGCGATCGAGGCAGAAGAGCAGAAAGCCGTGATCACTGCGGCTGTGGCACAGCTCGAGGAGTCGTGGCGCACTGTCTTGATGATGCGTTACTCAGACGGCGCTTCACTTGCCGCAATCGGGGCCTTGCTCGGACTAAGCGAACGCGCCGTCGAAGGGCGACTACGCCGCGCACGCGCTGCACTTAAAGAACAACTACAGAACACACGGTCGATGGAGGCACGCTCATGAAGAAGCAATTACAGCTTGATGATGCTTTTGATGGCGAGACAGCGGAGCTCAGCGATGAGCTTTACGAAGCCCTTGGAGAGTTGCGCCCGGACCCGAAGGGCTTCCGCGAAGGCGTGCAAGATCGCATCGACGCCGCCGAGGCGAATGCCAGTGCTGTTCCGTCAGCGAAACTGAACGCTTTCGCACGCCGTGCTGCTGCCTTCTGTCCCCCTGTCTTGCTGGGCAAGGGGGCGGCGAAGTTAGGAGTCGGTGCGCCGGTCGCAGCCAAGATGGGCACAAAGTTCTTGCCTGGACTCCTCGTCTTTCCGGTCGTCTCCATCATCATGGTCTTCTTCACCTTGCTGATCGGTTTGAAGACTATCTTTACTCGGGCCGATGGTCAGCAACGCCAAGATCGCGATGAGGCGAACATAGACACCAAATTGTGGTGGGGGCGCTTTTGGCTGCCTTTTGCGCTCATGACCGTGCTCTCATTCATCTTGATGTTCAAGGTGCCTGGTGACGCCTTCGCCTTGCTCATCACTATCTCCACGCTCAGTTTCCTCGGCGTCTACGCTTCGCTCGTTCGCGCTGGACTCGCAACGCGCCGAGAGGTCGGCATGCGCGCAAGTATCGCCATGATCTGGCTAATGGGGCTTTCTCTGCAGATGGCTAAACCCGTGGGAAGACTCGACGATTCTATCGCTTACGGATGGCTCGTCCCTCTGTTCTTGATCATTGGAAGCACGTGTTGCGCCATACTTGGTAAGCCAGAAGCAAAGTCATACCGGAAGGGCTATCGCTGGCGCACACCACTGCTGCTTCTTGGCGGGAGCGTTTTGGTCGCCATGGTCCTCGGCCTGTCGCTTAGTGAGAGCAAGAAAGAAGCGACGTATGATGATGTCCGTGCCTGGATCGCGAGCTATGAAGCCGGCGAAGACGACGAGGACCGTTGTTACGAAGTTCCACGCGTAGAGCGAGTCGTTACCAACTTCTATGCGGCAGGAGAACCGCCGTTTGATCTTGAGGTCCTAGGCAGAGCCGCGAGAGAAGGGCTTAAGAGTTCACTCAAGACCAAAAGCTTCAACAACCTCTGCGCCGCATCTTTTGCGAGATTGGGATTCTTAGATGATGCAGACTATGAGAACTTCATCGATGAAGATGAGGTCGAGGCCATGCTCTCTTCACGGCGAATGATTTCCGGGGAGCACCATCTTCCGGCACTCTTGGCGCATCTTCATTTTGGCCCTTTGTCCTATCAGGAGCGCCACCTGATAGCAGACAAAGCCATCGCGACCCTCGACCCAACTCGTAAACTTGCAAATGCAAAGGACGTGCTTTGGATCATTCACTACCTCGACGCTCTAGACCTTTCTGAGCGAGTCCAGGAACTGAAGCAGCCCGCTCATGAGATCCTCGAAAGGACTTGGTGTCGTGTTGTGAGTGGCAAGGAAGCTTGCTTTACTCCCTATCCAACGAGCGCGAAGAGAGATGAAGACGGCGCAATCACGGAAACTAGCGCCAGCTCTGTCTGGGGGGATGCCACATCCCGCGCTGTGTATTTGATGAAGCGCTTGGGCGTGCCGGAGTTTCTAAGTGCGAGTGATCTTGCCGCTCTGGACGCTTATCTCCTGGGCGAGTCACATCAATACGAAGGGAGCGAGATCACGAGGTATCACGCCGAAGCTGTCTCTGCCCGCACCCTCCTCCACACTATGCCTGGGTGGGAGAGCTCACGAGCAGAGGCGGGGGCAATTGATGAGTTCACCGTCAAACGAATCTTGGAGTTTCGGGTAGTCATCGCCGCCGCATTGCTCGTGATCTTCTCACTGCTCTTAACGTTGCGTGCCCCAAGGGAAGTGGGCGCAGACGGCATCCCTGACTGTGTAACGAGTGTGATTCCTTCGGTTTGAGGCGCGTTCAAGGGGCTTCAGGACGGTTAGGTTGGTGGCTTAGGCTGCTGTTTGTCTTCCTTCTGAGATCCTCTTCCACTAGTCGTCAATCCTAGACAGACTCTCTCCATGTTTCGTGTGCCTGATTCCCGCCTCTCCAGCCGTGTCTTGATGATTCGGCCAAGCCACTTCCGCTATAACTTGGAGACGGCGGGTTCGAACGCATTCCAGAAGGACGCTGGCTTGGATCCAGCGACTGTACAGGCCAAGGTCATCGAGGAGTGGGAGGGACTTGTTGGTGTCCTTGAGCACCATGGAGTTGAGGTAATCAAGTTCGATGATACATCCGAGCCGCATACGCCGGATGCTTGCTTCCCGAACAACTGGATCTCTTGTCATGCGGACGGGACGATTGTGCTCTACCCAATGATGGCTCCAAACCGTCGCCTAGAGTATCGCCAGGACATCGTGGACCATCTGCGGACGCTTGCACCCTACAAGGACGGCCGAATTCTCGATCTACGTCGCCACGCCGAGGAAGGTCGCTTTCTCGAAGGAACGGGTAGCCTCGTCATTGATCGTAAGATGCGCACCGCATACGCCGCCCTCTCTGCCCGCACACACCTTTCGGTCGCCGAGGAATGGGCGCGTGAGATGGGCTACAAGCTGGTGACCTTCCATGCCAAAGATGCCCGTGGTGCCGAGGTCTATCACACCAATGTAATGATGTCGGTAGGAGACGGTTTCGCGCTGGTGTGTACTGATGCGGTGAAGAGTGCTGCAGAACGTCAGGGGCTTGAGGAAGCGCTGAGTAAATCCCAGTTGCAGGCGATTCGTTTCGACCTCGAACAGTTGGACGCCTTTGTTGGAAATTGCCTGCAGTTAGAGAGCGAAGGTGGCAAGCGCGTGTTGTTTGCATCACAAGCGGCAGGTGATTCTTTAGATGACTCCCAGCAAGTTGCAGTGTCATCTCAAGGCTTGCTTGCCCCTACCTCGATGGGCTGTCTTGAGGAGATTGGGGGAGGCGGAGCAAGGTGCTGCCTGCTGGAGCTTCCCTAGTGTGATTCGTGTGATGGCAGTGAACTGTGTAACGCCAACCGGACTGCCCCAAACTCGAAATTGAGGGTGATTCCTTGAAGCTTGCCTGTGCGAAGGAGCTAGTTCTCGATCGTTACCGTGATTGGATCTGGGTGGGCCTCGAGTTTGAACCGTTGCGACGACCGTTGGTCAGTTTGAAAACAAACGGTGTAATCGTGGCTGGGTAGATCGATGTAGGCGCAGAAGAATTGACCGTTCTCGTCGCTGCGGGTGCGGCTGATCCATCTGGAGTTCAGGCTGTTGGCGATGACTTCGAGGCCCGTTGGTTTGCCGCCACTGCTACGTCTAGAACGCTTGACTGAGAGCTTGGCGCCGCCGATTGGCTGCCCGTCCGCGTCGACGATGCGGCCGTGCATGAAGGGCATCGGTTTTAAGCGCAGTTGATGCCGTTGATGATCGTCCACGTCGAAGCTCAGTTGCACCATCTGGCGGGCGTTTCTACCAAATAGGAACCACTTGCCTTGCTGCACGAGCATGGCGCAGCGGCCTGCGCTGTCGGACGTAGCCCGCATCGTTACATCATTGCAGTATCCTCTTTCGCGGTTTTCGAAGCTAATCAGCATCAACTCAACATTCCTAGCAGGTCCCCCGAGTTCGTCTAGGACCTGCACCTCGAGCGTTTTCATTTTGTCGACGCGAAACGTCATCTGTTCTGCGTCTGGCTGTTTCACGCTGTGAAGGACTACTGCTCTTCGCGGCGCCGAGCGCTGTAAGGCCTGCGGTATGAGCATGGCGCGAGGCTGGCGGCCAGTTAGCAGGACATCGATGTTGTTGACCTTGCCTTGCAACTGTGGGAATCGGAATACGCCAGCCGCGTCCGTGCGGGAGCGGAGTATCAGTTTGTCGTGCATCCACCCGCTGTCGTCGTGGAACTCCACGCGTATATCGAGTCGTAGAGTGACTTGCTGGTTGGCGAGGCCGCGCTGCTCGTCAAGCAAGACGCGTCCGGTGTGTAGGTCTGCTTTAGGTAAGGTTAACGTCAGCTCGGTGCACCCTGTTGTGCCGATCTGTCTGCCGTCAAAATACGGGCCTTGGTTGAAGCCAGAGTAGGTCGTTTTATGTCCTTCCTTCTCCGCGACGAACATCTGTTCGTCTTGCCCGTAGAACGAATCCTGATCGCTAGAGATGCGCCCGATGAGCCGGCCGTCCTCGCCGGTCACCCCAAGCACGCGCCAGAGCACGGGGGAGGGCGGCGAGACCGCGTAGGTGTAGGATTGGCCTCGATAACCGTAGCCTGTGAGCCGAGCCCGCACCGTCGCGCCAGCGAGCGGCTGACCGTCTCCATCGACCGCCCGCATCGGCACCTCCTGCGGTGGGGCGACGGAGATAGAGTCCGTTTCGCGTCCGCGAATGTACTTCAGGCACAGGGTCTCACCGTTCTTGTCGATCACTTCGATCTGCACGCTGCCTGCCGGCAGGAACGGCAGCTCGCAGCTGCTTTCGGGGTCGAGTTGCATCTCGATCTCGGGGATCGCGACGCCGTCGACTGCGAAGCGTAGCCGGAACGGGGCGAGGTCCTGCCACGGCTCCAGGTTGCGCACCGACAACGAGCAGGCGGGTCTCGTCTTGCCTAGTTGTAGCTCTACTTGTCTGCCACTATTCGTCCATACCGCGCGGCTGCAGCCCCGCTCGGAGTTGCCCGGACCGATCGCCCAGACCAGGTGGCGCGTGCCAGGACAGATCTTGGCGCGGAAGCGCCCGCGCTTGTCCGTCGTGACGACGAATGTGGCAGCGGCGCGTTGTCCGAGCCCCGCGTCGTCCGGGAGTATTCCGTGCACCTCAGCCCCCTCAACCGGGGATCCGGCTGCGTCGACGACTTTGCCGAAGACCGGTCGGAGGTTGGGCTGCGCGCTTTCGGCGCGCGTTTGCGCACTGAGCTCTGCTGGAGTGATAAAGGCGGCGAAGGCTGCTAGTAGCAGCTTTGCGTTGATGTAATGAGGTGTTGGCATGCGGAACTCTCTCTACGAAGAACCCTACAAATGATTATGACCGGCAGGATTTACATGCCAACGACAATGCCGTTGCGAACCGTGATCTGGATTCCGTTGCTGAATGTGATTTCGTCTGTTAACGCGCCATGGACTTCGCTGGTTGGGGAACCGTAGTGATCGAGGAACGCTTCAACCGGCTGGCCGAGTTGTGGATTGAAACTACTGGGTCGGTTGCCTAACAGCACATGGAGATTAGAGGCAACCGAGATCATCTGATCGCTTCCAAACTGCAGTGCGTTCTCGACCAGTACACCCGCCTCGTTGTTGTAGGCCCAAGCTTCGCTGCTTTGGCTTACGGAGATTGCGAGTGGTGGACCTAGATACGCAATCACGGAAGCTCTCGTTTTGCCGACCAACTGCTTTGCCATTGTCGCACCGGGCGTGATTTCTTGATCGGTGATTCGGCTTGGTAGGTATCCAGGAACTGCGGCCACATTGCCGAACGCGGCGATCGCGAGCGCGGTCTGGGTTGATGCCACCGGCGCGATACATGGCATACACGGCTGGCCAGTAGATTTGGCAAAGGTCGTTGAGCGCCTTGGTGGCATTTTCGTCTGCACGCGAAGCGCGAGTGATCAAGCTCCAGCGAGTCGTAAGGAATGCCAAGCGGTTGACGGTATTGCTAAGGAGTTATTTTTGGCAAGGCGGCAAGCGTGGCGGATGGACCAAACGCTATATGCCGTGCAGGTCAAAGCTAGCAGCTGCAGTCCTGAGTTGGAGAGCGGGTTTGCGGTTAGGCGGCAGCTTTTGCCAGAATCTGGTGCTGATGGTTGCTGCAGGCAGCCTGGCAGTCGTTCGGTCGGCCAGAACGTCCTATAAGAGAGCCATTCATAAGAGGATCTAAGGTCGTCGCCGATGTTGGAGAGAGCCTTACGATGCCCGAGTTCTTCAGCTTGGGCGATCTTTGGCTCGGTCTCATTAGGCGGCGTTCTCGCTCGCACGGTTGTTGGTAAGTTGTTGCTTTTAAGAAGTTAATGACGCCTTCGATTGTCCTTGAGTGATCCCTCGTGGGTCGCCGTATGCACACGACCTGGGCAGTTTGAGGCGGAGTTTCGGGCCCCAACCGCGGGCGAACCTAGGGATCTGGGAAAGGGCGATTGCGCTAAAAAGCCCACAGCACCGAACGGTTTCACCTTGAGAGTAATATAAGTGCTGTGGAGCGGGTTGCGCATGTCCCTAACTGCGTGATAATAGGTGACTTAACGCCGTATTGGCAGATTTCACCGAAGCTCGCAGAACCATGACCTGCACCAACTTATCAACTCATCATCGACGCGTGACATCCACACCAATCCTAGCGATTGCTGTGCTGATACTTGCGGCATGCGAAATGGATCCACCAAAGCCCAGCAGCGCTAGCGGCGGCGGTGGCGTCGGTGGAGGCCCCCCTGAGGTTACTGCGACAGCGATCGCCAACACGGAAATGACCGCCAGCATCTACCGTAACATCAACGGCAACTTTGAGAACATTGCTAGCGGGTCCCGTTCTCAGGGCTCAAATCTAAGCAGCGAGTCGGTTTCCGCGTCGAGTGGCTCCGGGGATAGCGCAACGGGTTCATTTAGCCTGACGACAGTTGATGGAACGGTTGTCTTTCGAATTCAAGACGACGCCATCTGCAACAGCTCGGCAAGCATTGCTGGAGTTGGCAAGAACCAGACGCCCAATAATCACCAAGTGATGCTCACTTTGGCGACCACTGAGCCAGTCACTGGTGTTTTGACGGTGACGCTCGAAGGCACGAGGTCCAGCATGGCTGGCTCAGGATTCACTACGATTGATATTGGCAATGATAGTGACCCTGATTTTCAGTCGTCAGAGCTAGAAGGCACGTATTCGGAGGTCTTGACCATTGATGGCTCCTTTGAAATCCGGACAGAGACCGTCACTCAGGTCGAGAATGTCAATTCGATCAGTCGGTCCGTCACATTGACGTTTGTGCCAACCAGTGTTGCCACTGCCTACAGCATCAGTAGTGACCCTCTGCCAGTTGAACTTGGGTGCTCCGTTGCTAACGAATCTAGCGTCACCAGAGCAGAAACCATTCGCGCGTCGATTCCCTTTCCGCGTTCTAGTTATCAACCTGCAGAGCTGCAGAGCATGAGTATCGATGGCCATCAGACTGCTTGGATGCCAATGCAAACCTGGCCCGATGGATCCGTGAAGATCGCTCAGGCGCAGTTCACTGATGAATTGCTGGCGGGAGAGAATAAGCAATACATCGTCTCGCACAGCCAGCCTGCACTAGCGGGCAGTTTCATGCGGAATCGATGGGTTGATCAATACGCTGAATCATTCGAGATTGGCGCTGAGGTGCACGACACGTTCCAAGTGCCATACCGGAGTTTTGCAACCGGAAGCGGCGAAGTTCTGCAGACATCGCCGTTAGTCGAGACACGTCGCTATCGCACCTATCATGAGTCACTGCCGGGCGTCGGGATTGGTCGAGATTACTTGTCGTCGACCTACTATGTGACTGAGTTCCGCGACATGCCATTCGTCATTGTCGACTGGGTGCTTGGCAATGACTATCTCGGCGCCGACGATGCCGCTGGCAGTAACGATCCGAATTTGTATGCCCTGGGTGACGCTGACGTCCGTTCCGCGTACTTCTTGGTTAAGGGTGGGGCAGAGTGCATCCCATATCGCGCAGACCGTGAGCAGATTGAGCAGGCCGGCACCATGACCGGAGGGTTCGACGGGTATCGCGTGATGCAGGACACATACCTTGGTGATGCTCAGTCTCGCCGCTACCGATTCTTGGTCCGGTTCGATGCCAGCGATCGAGATCAGTTAGGGCACAACACCTGGCAGCAGACTGCGAATGCAATGATTGACCGGCCGATGTACGCC
>CBFIIO010000050.1:0-28470 GCA_965662465.1 Planctomycetota bacterium
CCTATGCGGTCAGTCCAGTCAGCTGGATCATTGCCGTTTTGTTTTACTTAGTACGTGGGTTCGAGGTTGCGGAGCAAGCCTTCCTATTCGCAGTTTACAAAGCAGACGTCAACCAGTTCCCCGCCGCGACCTACGCTCTGGACAGCACCTATTATATTGTCCTGTTGGTGCCCGGTATTCTCACAATGCGCTGCTTCGCGGAAGAGCGTCGCACCGGGTCGATCGAAACCTTGATGACTGCGCCTTTGCGTGATGGCGAAGTTGTTATCGGCAAGTGGTTAGCTGCGACAGCGTTCTTTGCTTTGCTGTGGCTTCCCAGCGTAGCCATATTGGGGGCTCTAGAAGGCAGCTCTTACTTCGATGCAGACATCTCGTTTGGACCGGTGTTTGCAGCGTATCTAGGCATGTTTTTGCTTAGCGGTTTACTGCTGGCATTCGGCTGCTTCGCGAGCAGCTTGACGGATAACGTCTTGTTGTCAGCAATCACCACGATCTTATTTTCTGTAGCACTCACCAAAGGCCCGCGAATCCTCGGCAGTCTGCTTTCAACCGAGATGCGCGACACATACTACGCGCGTGAATTGATGAGCAAGCTCGACGTCTACGGCAACTTCAGCGGCTGGTTTGCTCGCGGTTTGATCGATTCCAGTCAGGTTGTGTTCTATCTAGGCGGCATTGCCTTCTTCTTGTTTTTGACATGGACTAGCCTGACTTCGCGGAGGCTCGCATGAATCTTCGTCGATTTGGTGTCTGGACGAACTTGGTCATCTCGGCTGCGCTAATGCTGGTCGTGTGGACGCTTCTAGTCTGGGTTTCTTCACGGCCAGCTTTGCGTGTGCTTGTCGACATGACGCCGCAACGCGTCAATACCGTCAGCCCTGCAACAACGGATCTGCTAAGAGATCTCCGGTCAGCGGAAGCTGAGATTGAGTTCCACCTTTTCCGCGGTGAGTTTGGCCAAGCAGGAGATGAGCGTGGTGCTCAGGTAGTTGCAATCCGGACCCGTGTGCTGGAGCTGACCAGCATGCTGCTGAAACGTTATGCAGCCCTTGGGGGAGAGAGCGTCAAGGTGATCGAACACGATCGCTACGGCGACCCCGCTGGATATCGAGCGGCGGCACAAGCCTTCACCTACACGCAGGCTGACAGCGAAGCTTTGGTTGTTGCCGTTCGCCAAAAAGGCAAAGAGCGCCGCTTTAGGAAGCTTTCGCTGATTACCGACCTATCGGTGATTGATACCGGCGGTCAAGTGCAGGGCCCCAACAAGCCCAATCCACTGCCGGTGCTGAAAGACTACCAGGGTGAGAAGGGCATCAGCTCAGCCTTGAAAGGTCTACTGGTGCAGGGGACTCCAGTTGTCTACCTGATCGAAGGCCATTCTGTTCGAGTAGATATTCGTCGTCGTGATCACGACTACAATCAATTCATCGATGCGATGACCCAAGCGGGCATGGAAGTTCGCCCGCTGAACTTGCGAGAATCTGGCGGCGTACCAACTGATGCAAATCTGGTGGTGTGCATTGAGCCTACCAGCGAGTTTCTGCCCCGTGATGCTGAGTATCTCTTCAGCTACCTAGAGCGGGGCGGCCGCCTATTCATCAACTACGCATGGTCTGCCATTCTGGATATGAATCCAACAGGTGGGCGGCTAGGTGAATTGCTCGGCTATGACGTCAGTGCTAGACCAGTATTCCATCGCATACCTGACGGTGGTCGCGGTGGTGGTAGCACAGACGGCACCGATGGTGTGATGCGACTGACTCTGCAGAAAAGCCCTTTCCACCCTGTGACTCGCCGCTTAGCGGAAAGCGGTCGCACGATCGAATTCTTTATGGGCCGTCAAGTCAGCACCAGGATGGACAAGCCAAAGAATGTGCGTGTCGAGGAACTGCTGGCTACTGGCGGGGAGGGCTGGCTGGGAGTGGTTGGCTCTAACGGCATGCCTGACCTGCGTTCTCCTAACATCAAGTTGCGACCACACGTTGTTGGGGTTTCTTGTGAGCTGGATCCGCGGTCGCCTAGCGCCGAAGATGGCGAAGATGACTCCAACAGCAGGCAACCAAAGAGTGCCGATTCAGCGGAGCAACAAGACATACCCAATGCAGGCCGAGCCGTAGTCCTAGCCGGGTTGTTTTGTAACGATCAGCTCTTTCCCCACTTTGGCGATCTTGCCATGAACATCTGTAACTGGATGACGGAGCGTAAGGTCTTGCTCGACATCGAAACGGCGCAATACACGATGAACAGCATTGAGGTCCAACAACCACAGTTTGAGCGCATCTGGTGGCTTCTGGTTGTCTGGGTTCCCAGTATATTTTTGGTCCTAGGCCTGTCGGTATGGTGGCGCCGCCGTCATTAATCACACACGAACGCGTGGTCTGTAGTAGGTCAATTTTATTTGGCGCAGCGAACTGAGCTAGCTGTTTGAGCCGGCGGCGATTGGAGTAATCATGGGTGGAAAGGCAATCATCATTCTGTTGTTGGTAACGCTTGGGCTTTCAGCCGTACTGATGCTTACCAGCGAGAAGGTCCCGATCGAAAACGTCGACGAGAGCCCTGTCTTGATGGGGCGTTCGTTGACTACAGCAAAGAAGATACGCTGGCAGTTCCGTGACACCCAGGCGGTCGAGGTAGGCCACGCGACCGATGGGCGGTTTGAGATCAAGGAACCAATCAGAGACATCGCGTCGATGGGCTACATGACCCAGATGGTGAATGCATGGGACAGCGCCAATATGCGCAAGACTAAGTATACAGACTCGGACGAAGGCCGAGAGAAGACTGGCCTAGCAGATCCCACGATGTCCTTTATCGTCGAATGGCAAGACGATCAGAGAATTGAAATTGAAGTTGGCGATGAGGGGCCTGATGGGTCAACGCGCTTTCTTTTGGTTGGCGGAGCAATCTGGGAAGGCGGCAATGGATTGATCGAGAGCATGCGCGTGGGGCTCGACGACTTGCGCGAACACAAAGTCTTTCGCCACGGAACGGCAAATGTGCGCTCGCTCTTACTCGACCAGGTAGATGACCAAGGCAATCGAGAGCCAGTCCGACTTGAATTAGTCAGCGGTGAATGGCTGCTAACGGAGCCTGTCAGCGGCCGTGCGGACCCCGTCGCTGCTGCGCGATTTGTTACGGCGGTCACATCTCTGCGTGTTGACTACTTTCAGCCTGGGGTCATGGACGCGCCGGATCGAGACCCGGAGATCAAGATCAGTATTGAAGGCGGATACGGCAAAGAGTCCGTCGACCTATGGCTCGAACAAGGCCAGATATTCGGGCTATTGCCGAGTCGCGGTTACATCTTCACGAGCAGCAACCAACAGTACGGCCAAGTATTCGTTAACGCGGTCAACAATCTGCGGGCTCGGATTCTGGTGCCCATGAAGGGCAGCACTTTTGAAGACCTTGTAGAACTCGTAATCGATCCAGGGCAAGGCCGAGGTGACCGCATACGACTGGTTCGCACCTCGCCTTCGACTGATTGGCAGATGATCGAGCCATTGCCATACAAGATGTCGCCGACTCCCATCAACGAATCTGCGCATGCGCTACACCAGTTAGTTGCCAAAGCATTCGTCAAGGGTGAAGCGGTAAGACCCCGGTCTAAAGATCCGCGTTACGGCATGGATGGCGCCCGCTGGTCAGTGACAACACGGCGTTGGGAAGATCAAGAAACATATACCTTGTGGTTCGGTGCAGACGTGCCAATGCCGCCGGGCTCACTTGAGCCCGCAATGGTCTATTGCTGCCGGAGTGACGAGCCCGACAATGTTGCGATCGTGGCCAAGCAACCGCTTGAAGTGCTACAGCGCAGCTGGCTGGTCTATTGTGACAAGCAAATTATTAGGCAGCCTGCGATCGTAGAGCGCATCTTGCTAGAGCATAGCAACGGCCAGAAGCGGACCTTTGCAATGGACAGCGACGGCGCATGGTCCCTAGAAGGCGCTGCCGGAGACCGCAGTGAAGTCGGTGACTTTGCCCAAGATATCCTCCGTGACTTCGTCGGCAAAAAGGCCGTAGACATGCGGACTGGTTACGATTCGATCAAGCGCTGGACCTTGCACATGAAGCGTAGCAACGGCGATGTCTTGGGGCTGGTCCAGGTCTGGGATCGTGGCGAAGACATGCCATTGGTGGCCAAAGGACGGAATGAACAGGATGTGGGGTTCGAGCTCAACAAGAGCAATTCTGCCGCCCTGCGTGCCTTTTGGCGTTAGTGCCGGAGCACTGCTGATAATTTGCAGGCAATCTACTGCAGGTAACGAGCAGAAATTCTTAGCGCTGCCTCATATGGTGCATGCCCATGGCTAGCAGCAAGACAAAGCGTCCTCGTCGATATTGGTTGTTCAAGTCCGAACCAAGCAGCTATAGCTTTGATCAACTGAAGCAAGATCGCCGAACCTTCTGGAGCGGAGTGCGCAACTACCAGGCTCGCAACTTGCTTCGTGACGACATCTTGGTCGGTGATGGCGTTCTGTTCTACCACAGCAATGCGAAGCCCATGGCCGTTGTTGGAATCGCAAAGGTCGTTCGTGATGGCTACCCTGACCCCACACAATTCGACAGCGCTGATCATTACTATGACGCGGCGAGTGATCCAGCGGACCCACGATGGTTCGTCGTGGATGTTGGTTACGTCGCCCAGATGAAGCTGCCCATCACACGAGACATGATGAAGGAGAATGCAAAGCTAGAGGACATGATGCTGCTGCAGCGCGGCAGTCGCCTGTCTGTTCAGCCGGTTTCAAAGGAAGAGTGGCGCGAGATCCTTAAAATGGGCGGGCAGAAGGAGTCATGGTAAGCACCAGCAATGCGATCAACCGCAGTGGCTTGGTATCAGCCCTCGCGCTCGCTCTCGGGGGCGCAAGCTGCAGCCGGATGCCAGAGCCGGATTTAGCAATGCCCAGCGCGTGCTACTACGACGAAGTATCGGACGTCTACTTGGTCAGCAATGTGCACGGTTCTCCCACTGCGAAGGATGATAACGGCTTCATCCTGAAGATCTCGCCGACCGACGGAACTCGGACCGCCTGGATTTCTGGGGACCACAGTGACGTGACCCTGCATGCCCCACGGGGGATGGCGGTGGTTGGCGAAGTATTGTGGGTGGCTGACATTGACATGTTGCGCCGTTTCGATCGCAGCTCGGGGGCGCAGCTAGACAGTATCAACATTGCAGGCGCAACTCTCTTAAGCGACGTTACCGCAGCCCCAGATGGCACGATCTACTGCAGTGATGCGGGCCTTGATGGCGACCTGCAACCGACTGGAACAGACGCAATCTGGCGGATTAATCGAGAAGGTGTCGCAACAGCTTTGATCAAGACTCCTGAGCTTGGTCAGCCGATGGGCCTAGTTGCTCGTGCTGGAGGCGTATATGTCGTTAGCTGGCGCGACGGGGCCTTCTATGAAATCGACTATCGCGGTGTCCGCACGGACCTAGGAGTAGCACCACAAAATAAACTGCAAGGCCTAGTCCGCGTTGCAAATGCTAACAGCGGCAGTGGTAAGCAAAAGTTTGCCCAGCCTTCATGGTATGCCTCATCCTGGGCAGGAAATGCAATCTACCGGTTTGGAATGACAGGCGGAGTTGCCGCAATGCCGATGAGATTGGAGGAAGCAGCTGATTTGGGATACGACTCGCGGCGGAATTGCCTCGTCATCCCGCTATCTGGATCGAACCGCATTCGGGTCGAACAACTGTAGCTGGGCGCAGTGGGAGGCCGGAGCGTCTTGGACCACAGACGATCCTCGGTTACTGTTTTCTCATGAAGTCTGTGCGTGCGGCAACGAAAGAAAAAACCGATAGCAAGACCAGTCCGAAAACCTCGCTGGCAACGCCATGGAACGTGATCGTCCATGATGACCCAGTCACCCTTCAGCAATACGTAACGAAGGCCTTCGTCAAAGTTTTCGGATACAGCCAGAGCAAGGCGCACCGATTGATGCTCGAAGTGCACAAATCAGGTCGCTCGATTGTCTGGAACGGGCCGCGAGAGCAAGCCGAGATGTATGCTCAAAAGCTGCAGGCCTACCATTTGCTGACTAGCTTAGAGAAGGTCGACTCTTGAGCCGCTTCGACAGATCAAATCCCTGGATAAGCACAGCGCCGCGCTTACGCGACGGCTGCTTGGGGGCATCCTAATATGTGGGTCGCCCGTGCCAACGAAGGTTTCGTATTCGGAGACCTGACTCCGACTGCTATGAAAACGCTAAAAGGCGTTCCCATGTTGATTGAGAGCTCAGACAAACGAGTGCGCGACCGGCTCTTGCCTGAGACTTGCCAGGAACACGCTGATGAAGAGCACTGGCGTGAGCATGCAGTTCCTGAGCTTGAACGATTGTTCATGTCGCGTGCTCAACTAGTTCAGCGTGATCTTGACGCGATACGAAAAGTAGCTGGCGAAGAGAATTGCGCGCTCTTAGTTCCTGACGCTCACGTCAATGCGTGGGTGGCGGCATTGAATGCAGCCCGGTTGGCTCTATGCGTCTTGAATGACATGACCGCCAAGCATTTTGAGGTAGACGGTTTCGCCACGGCTTCACCCAAGCAGCAAGAGGCAATCCTTCGCATCGAGATGCTCGCAGAAATGCAGGCAGTACTGCTTGGTGAGTATCAAATCGATGACGACGATGATGCTACGTTCGAAGAACTAGCGATGGAGTAACAGCAACGGGGGAGGGCACTGTTCTACCTCGTCGTTCGCGAGGCGGATCGACCTCTCCAAGCTGCCGGTCACTTCCCCTCGTCCTCACCCTCATTCTGTTCAAGATCCAGAGCTTCCCCTGGAAATTGCCCAATAACTGAAGAGTCTCCAGCACGGTTGTGGACCGTGAAAGCCTGCGTAGAAGTTGACGATCCATGACTGATCCGCACGGCATAGCTGCCGGCAGCCTGGCCACCTCTGCCGCCGCCGCGACGACCACGGAAGAATGCTCCTCTGCCTCTGCCGCCCGCTGGCCGCGCCCATGAGACTTCGTGATAGCCCGCTTCGCCTGGACCGTTTGATTCCCAAACGACATCACCTTTGGCGTCAAGCACCTCAATTTTCACCTTATCCTCGCTGTCCTGCGCCAGAATGTAGCGGAAGGTCGCGGTCGTGAACGGGTTGGCTGCTCGCCACTGACGAGCACCTACATAACCATTGTCATATGCAGCGCGCAGCATGACGCCGTCGCTTGGTTTCAGCGACAACAAGGCGACACGGGTCGACGCCACATCGAGTGATTCTAAGGCGCTTGCATCCATGCCCCAGATCCCGCGCCCGTGTGTTCCTACGATGACATGGGCATGGCTTGGGTGAACGACCAGATCGTGGACGGCAACTCGGGGCAAGCCACTACCCAATGCATTCCAGTGCGCGCCGTCATCGATAGATACGTAAGCGTGCATTTCACTGCCAACCAACAACACACTGCTGTTGCGGGGGTGTTGACGGACGACATTGATTGGCTCGTCAGGAAGATCGTTAGTGATATCCAACCATGTTTCACCAGCATCATCCGTGCGGAATACATACGGTGCCCGAATGTCTTCGCGATAGCCGGTAAAGCTCACAAAGCATGTTTCGGCTGCATGTGGAGAAGCCTCCACTCGTGAGACCCAAAGCTGACGGACTTCCTTAGGAAATCGATCGCTGAGATTCAGCCATCGACCGCCATCATCGTGGCTAACCCATACATTTCCATCATCGGTCCCAACCCAAAGTAGGCCTTCCTTCATAGGCGATGGGCTTATCGTAGAAATCGTGCAGTGTGGGACGTTGCCCTGCTTCTTGTCTGCGTTGTTACTCGTCAGGTCGGGGCTGATCGTTTGCCAGGCGTCGCCGCGATTGCGTGACCGATGCAGGTATTGGCTACCGGTATAAACTGTGTGTGGCGCCTGGGGAGAGAGGGCAATGGGGGTGTTCCAATTGAAACGTAGCGGTTGCTCCCCCTTGCGCGCAGTCGGCTTGATACGCTGCGTTTCGCCTGTGCGGCGATTCTGCCTAGAGAGGGCGCCGAATTGCGACTCGGAATAAATAACGTCCTGATCGCTTGGATCTACAACACAGTAAAAGCCATCACCGCCGCCAATCTTAAACGCGTCCAATGCCTGGATACCCGCAGTGGTCGCGCCATGTATTGGGAAGCCCCAGCTACCGTTATCCTGAAGGCCTCCATAGATGTTGTAGGGCGTCTGGTTATCTACCCCGATTGCATAGTATTGAAGGATTGGCAGATGAGTCAGGTGATCCCAGTTATCCCCGCGATCCCAGGTGATGGAGATCCCACCGTCGTTACCAAGTAAGCAGTGTTCGCTGTTACTTGGATCGATCCACAAAGCGTGATGGTCTACGTGTAGATCACGCCCAAACGACTTTGCTGCTTGGCGACTGCGGCGACGCCCAGGCGTCCATGTCTTGCCACCATCTCTGCTGCAATAGACTGGCACAGACAAGACATACAGGGTGTCTTTGTCATTCGGATCGATTCGTAATTGGCCGTAGTAGTAACCGGGACTGCCACCTACTGAGACCTCATTCTTATGGGTCTTACGCCAGGAATCGCCGCCGTCATCACTGCGATAAACTTCACCACCGACCGTGCTGCGACGGCGCCTGCGCTTTGGATCTTGCGCCTCAGATGCGCCGCTCTGCCACTGCATGCGAGCGACTGGATCAGCCAAAATCTCGGCGGTCAGCCCAGAGTCTGACTGCGAATCCAGCTGAGCACTGTCTCTATCGTCATCGTCACCCCTTGGTTCGCTTGCTGGCTGCACCTTGGCGCCCAGCGGGTTGCGGTTTTCAACGGTCGCATACAGGGTGTTGCCATCACGAAGAAATGCATCAATTCCGATTCTTCCCAGGATGCCTTCGGGCAGACCCTTCTTTAGCTGGGACCAAGTAGCGCCAGCATCTTCTGACCGCCATATACGTGACCCCGTGCCGCCCTCGGTAAATGTCCATGCACGGCGGCGACGCTCATAAGATGTCGCAAAGACTGTGGTCGGAGTTTGCGGATGCAAGACTACATCAACGAACCCGGTGTCAGGATTGACGTTATGGATACGCTGCCAGCTCTCACCACCGTCGGTAGTCTTGTACAAACCGCGCCGGTCATTGCTGCTATACAAAGCTCCGAGCGCCGCTACATAGGCGATGTTTGGATCTTCTGGGTGGATGACAATACGGCCAATATGGTCAGTGCCGTCGAGCCCCACGTGCTGCCACGTCTTGCCTCCGTCAGTGGACTTATGCACGCCATTGCCCCAGTAAGAGCTACGCTGGTTATTTGCTTCGCCAGTGCCGACATAAAGCACGTCCGGATGACTGGCAGACACGCAAATGTCGCCGATCGAAATGGATCCAGCAGCTTGGAATTGAGGCGTGAACGACACACCGTTGTTGGTGGTATGCCATATGCCACCGCTGGCTGATGCGAGCCAAAACACCTGCGGACGCGTCGGGTGAACAGCAATGTCGACGATGCGTCCGCCGGATTGCACTGGCCCTAATTCACGCCATTTAAGTTGCGCAATGATGTTGTCGCGCAGGTGATCTTGCTCCGATGCCTGCGCGGGCAGCGAAACTGCCACAGCCGCAGCCACGCCCAACGCGAAGAGAGTCTTATACGTATTCATCTTACAGTCCTCAGCGAGTGGTGTTGGGTTGGGTTGGGTTGCCTTTTGTGCTTACCGTAGATGGATCAGCACGAAGCTCAAAAACTTGACGCTCTTCATCGTTGCCGGCTAAGCGCACAGAATAGGTGCCAGGCGACATCAGCGACCGTCCCTTGCGAGCGCTCCACTGCAAAACTTGCATGCCACCACCTTTCTCGCCGGTGACTTTCGCAACCTCTTCACCAGTGATGTCATGAATCGTCAGCACAGGGGCTTTTTCGGCCTCGGACTGAATCCATAAGTGGAAGGTTGCGCCATACGCAGGGTTCGCTGCTTTGTAATTCTTATGGCCTTGGAACCCGCGACTAGCCAACTTCCAAAGATATGCCGGCTGAACTTCGAAAAGATGCTCAGCCTTTTTTGACACTCTCTCGGTCAACTGTCGCAAGCCCTCGATGTCGAGCACAAGAATACCGCGGCCATGCGTGGCAGCGACGAGGTCACTGTCACGGTCCTGAATGACTAGTTCACGAACGGAACTGTTAGGTAAGCCGTTATTTAGACGAAGCCAGTTGTAGCCACGATCAAGTGATGTCCAGCAGCCATGCTCAGTCCCTAAGAACAGCAGGTCTTCGTTGCGAGGGTCTTCCGCAAATGAGTGGCAAACTTCACGGCCAGGCAGCGTTTCACCCAAGTCATACCAAGTTGCGCCGTTGTCCTCACTGAGCAACACGTGAGTAGTAAAGTCATCGCTACGGTGACCATCAAGGGTCAAGTAAACCCGGTCTGTCTTGAAGTGCGACGGCACAATATCGGACACATACAGCGCTTCGTTGGTTGGCAGGTTTTGATCGATCCGCTGCCAATCACGACCGCCGTCCTTGGTGCACCAAAGGGCGCCGTCGTCAGTTCCGACGTATATCAACCCTTGCTTTAAGGGACTCTCGGCAAGCGCGGTGGCTGTGCCTTTTTCGGTGGCTCCTAGCAGTGGCGAAATGCACGTCATTTGCATCCCGCGCTCGTTTTGCATCGGGCCCTGGCTAGGCCTCGAACCACGATTGTCGAGATGTGCATAACGCTCACCCCGCCACAAGTAGTTGCCAGCATGAAATAGCGTCAGGCGATTGTGGGGGGACAGCACGAACGGCGCATCCCAATTGAATTGAGCACGCCCACCGCCAGGCACGGAGCCACGTTGCATCCGCGCCGTGCGACCTGTGCGCGTGTTTACGATCCCAGCATTACCATTTTGGCTGGTTGCATAAACAATATGAGGCTCGACTGGATCCGCTTGGGCGCCAAAGCCGTCTCCGCTGAATATCTTGAAGCAATCCGCGATAGTTATTCCATCTCGATAACGAGTTGCGGAAGGCACAACCCATGTGCCGTTATCCTGAAGTCCACCAATGACATTGTAAGGCAATGCATTGTCGACAGTGCAGTCGTAGAACTGCACAGCTGAGAAGCCATTGTGCAGTTGCCAGGAAGCACCACGATCATAGGTTTCGTTGACACCACCGTCACAGATAGCAATTAGGTGGTCACTGTCTTCTGGATCGATCCATGCGCCATGGAAATCGACATGGATGCCGCGATGAATCGCTTCAAACTTTTCGCCGCCATCCTGAGAGCCCCAGAAACTGGTGCCGACTGAGTAGATGTTATCTGCATTGCGAGGATCGACGCGGATTACGGAATAATAAAAAGGACGTTCCGTGAGGCTATTCAAGCGCGTCCAAGTATTCCCTCGGTCATCACTGCGAAAGATCCCGCCTGTCTCAAATCCTAATTCTCCCTGCAGCTTCTGCTTGTTGGCGACTTGGCCAAACAAACGTCCTGAGAACGGTCCGTTGGGGCGCCCTGCCATTTGCATGAGCCTGTTCTGGCGTTCGCCAAGGGTCAGCTCAATGACTTTCGTCTCGCCACCGCGCATGTAGGTGACTTGGATTTTTTGATTCCCCCGAGAGTCCCTGATGATGTCGATCAGGTCGGCATACGTTGCGACATCTTCGTCATCGACCTTGGTAACTCGGTCGCCGATTGCAAGACCGGCCGACTCGGCGGCTCCAGACTCAGTAATGGACTGGATGATGGCACCTGGAGCTTCCGCGGTGCCGTCTTCGCCCTCTGTGCCAATCCCCATGACTGCTGTGCCGCGGGCGCTGCGTCCCTGAGGCCGACCTCGGCCTCTGCCATCAGACCCTTCCCCATCAACTGGATCGGAGGCTAGTCGATCTTTACGATCGCCTTGTTGCCACCCGCTGCGCTCAGTCTCAATGATCGCAAACATGGTGTCTGGGTTGCTTGCTAACAAATCAATGCCGCTACGACCCCATGTGCAAGTTGGCAACCCTTCATTGAGTTGCTGCCAATTGTCACCGCCATCAATGCTTTTAAAGAGCCCGCTTTCGTCGCCAAATCGAACAACTGGATCATTACCGTCGAAGCGATCACGCTTGCGTTCATACATACACGCAAAGACCGTCATTGGGTCTTTGGGGTGGACGCGAACGTCAATGCATCCTGTCTTCTCATTGAGGAACAGCACTCGTTCCCAGGTGTCGCCGCCATCCTTGGTCCGATAGACACCTCGCTCTTCATTGTCGCCCCAAAGCCGACCTAGCGCTGCTACATAAACGATGTCAGGATTCGTTGGATGGACTTCGATGTGGCCAATCTGGAATGACTCGCGAAGCCCCTTGTGCGTCCATGTCTGACCGCCGTCCTCAGACTTGTAAACGCCGTCGCCCCATTGGACCGAATTGCGGCCGTTCTCTTCACCGGTGCCGACCCAGATCAGGTCTTGGTTGCTTGGGGCAATCGCGACGTCGCCAACGGAAGCAGTGCCACCACTATTAAAGACATTGTCCCAGGTGGTGCCAGCATTCCGAGTTCGCCAAACTCCACCGCCGGCTGTGCCGATGAACCATGTGCTTTGATCCTGGTCATGCACTGCGATGTCAGTCATCCGCCCGGCGGGGTTGGCAGGGCCTATGCCTCGCCAGGACAAGCGCTCGATCGCGTTGCTGTAGAACGTTTGTTCCTGTGCTAGCACGGGACTAACGAACGAAGATACGGCGAGCGCCGTGACTAGCAATTTTGGTTGCAGCATAGGAAGGAGCTGATGGAACACTGGATGCAGAGCTTACGATCTCCGGTCCGTTTATGTTTGCACGAGAACTTGTGGTCTTGTCGCAACTTAGCAACGCTAGCTAGCCATCGGCTGTTTCTAGCGCCGTTCTAAACACGCACATTGCCGTCCCAGAACGCACGAAATCGCTGTCGCATCGGACGCAGAGGGAAGCGCTTGCTGATCGTGCGCACGAGCGTTCTAGCCGAAGCGGGGCGATCAAGAAGGCGCAGGCTTCGCAGATGGAGATGCAGGGGTAGATCTACGTTCTGAAGCAACTCTTCAAGCTGTCGCTCCGTGCCAGCCACGGGATGGCCACTGCCTGCCATCGCAAGCAACCAACTTGCACGCAGTTCTGGCAAATCTAACTCCTCGACGACCGCCGCCAGTGACGGATCATCTGCGCCTAACCGTATCAAATGACTTCGACCAACAGCTTCGCCAAGGCGGTCATTTGCCCGGCTGGCAAGCTCTACAGCCTGCCGCAGGCGCTTCTGGGCCTGCGAATCGTTGCCTCGCCACATATCTCGTTCGCCGAGCATCAACGCTGCTCTCGCGCCATACATAGGCAACGCCAACCGCTGGGCCTCGTCTAAGGCCAGCGTGAGATCTTGCACAGCATCAACATCACCCAGAATCGCCCGGACTTGGCCGCGGTAGATATGGAATCTCAGCCGCGCGCGTGGGAAATGACGAACTGGGTGATCTTTCTCAATCACATGAAGGGACCGCATCGCAGTTGCGTAGCGATGCGCGATTGCCTCTGCACGGGCAAGGTCAATCCAAATATGACAGCGCAGATCATCTTGCTCTGGCGGCACGCGCTTTTTGGCCGCAAGCAAATGCTTCATGCAGTCTGCCGATTGTCCGAGATACAGCAAGATGCGCCCATGCAGCGCATGAGCTTGCGCTGCCAGCGCTTCAGTCAACGAGGACACTTGGTATTCACGCTCATCAGACAAATCTGCATGAACGGTTTCTAGCAGCGTGATAGCAGACAGCAATCGGCCGTTGTCGACCTCCCCGTTTGCCAGCCCTATTCGCGCAGATGTCAAGGCAGCCAAGTCGCCGAGCGTGCTCGCCAATCGTTTGGCGTTTTGGAATGATCGAGTTGCAACACTGAGGTTGGCGCTTTGCTGTGCTTGCCCAGACAGCAGCAGGAATCGAAGCCTTCTCTTGGCGTTCGCAGGAGTATTTTGGACATGCTTGAGGTGGGCGGCGATACGTCCAATCAAACGCAGGGTAGTTCGCGCGGAACCAGCCTTTACCCGATTAGCAAGCGCCTCGAGCAGAGGATCCAAGCAGCCTTCATGGTCTAGCGCTTGCGACAAGTGCATTCCAACGACCAGGGGCCGGGCGCCACGCGCCTCGAGCAAAGATGCAGCCGCAGCATGCAGACTTTGCACTTCTCCGGGTGGGGTTCCCCGCAGCAACGCCTGACGGAAATCGCGATGTCGGAATGTAACCTCACCACCTTGCGACCTAACAATTCGACCTCGAAACAGTGACAGCGTCTCAAGCAGTGACATTTCAGGCTCGAGGATCAGAGCGGAGAGTTCTGCAAGTGAGCAGCGATCGCCGAGCACCGCCGCCGCAGTCAAAGCTTGTCGTTGACGGGGCAGCATCGTGGTCACACGCTCGCGAAACCGCTCGGTGTGGGAAGGTGCTGGCCGCGGCTCAGCGTCAATTGGCAGATCGTGGTAATCTCCGACCCGCCCCTGCAACTCGCCTCGCTCATGCAGGAAATCGAGCGCCTCTAGCAAGCTACCCGGCAAGCCACTAAGCAGCTGATGCGAGGCCCGAAGAAATGATTCAACGTGCGCTGGCACAGGCTGCCGAAACAAAGACTTACCAAATACTCGGAAGTGACGCTCATCCAAGCCAGCGAGCTCTAGACGACGCTGAGAGTCGAACAATTGCGTGTCTGGTCCAGCCGCGAGCAAGACCAACAAGTGATGCTGACTAGCCGCATTCGCCAGTTGTTTGAGAACCAAGCGGCCACTTGTGTCTAGCTCGTCAGCGTGATCAACTCGAACGACCAGCGCCCGCTGCTTCGACGGCAGGCGAAGAATGGCCGATGCCATACGGTCAGCGCGAACTTCAGATGGCTCCGTGCTGTCGCCAAACGTCACTGCGACCAATGCATCTGCTTCGCGTTCCTTGAGACCAAGCCTAGTCGCGGCGTGGGCGATTGCGCGCGCTCTAGCATTGGGACTATGGCGATCATCACCGCGCAGCAGTAGATCCAGTAGTGTCGAGGCAAATGGCTCACCATGACCTAGACCACTATCGGCATCGCCGCCAATACAGCGTGGCGGGTCATTACTGTTGAGCCAACGCTGCATGGCTTCATCAAGTAGACGCCTCCGGCCCGTGCTCTCCGGTGCGACAACTGTTACAACCCGCCCTTTGCCAGACTGGGCAGCAGCCATTGCCGCATCTAGATGAGCGGATTCTGGGCGGCGATCCACAAAGGGCGCTTCCGCTGGCCGACGCATACGCAGTAAGCGGCGGGTGCTAGCCAGAACCGGGGCATCAGCTTCATGCTTTTGCCAATAGACCGAACGCTCACCTTGATTCAGGATCAACGCGACCTCAGCCGCGCTTCGAGTTCGATCGGCAGGCTTCTTCTCCAATAAGTCCAACAGCAACTGTTCGAGCAATGGCGAAATGCGCGGGCGCAAATGCGATGGCAAAGGTGGCTGGCGATACAGATGCGCATGCATCATTTCGTCGGCTGTCGTCACATCTGCGAACGGGTGCTGACCAGTGGCCACTTCAAATAAAACGACCCCGAGCGCATACAGGTCACTAGACGGGCCAGCAGGTTCAGCCCGCAACATTTCGGGGGCGCTGTAAGCAACGCTGCCTGCCAATCCAAAACTTGACGATCGACCAGTGCTACCTCCAAATCCGGATGAGGAACCTAGAGAGCTTCCTGGCGATGCACCTGTACCGTCTACGCCGAACGGCCTCGCGAGGCCTAGGTCTACAATCTTGAGTTCGCTACTTGGAGTCAGGATCAAGTTCTCGGGCTTGACGTCTCTATGCACGAGGCCGCGCCGGTGCAACGCCTGTAGACCACGAGCCGCATCGGCGCCTAGCCGCCTGGCTAAATCCTCAACTGGTGATGTTGTGCGCAGCAACATTTCCCGCAAGGTTGTCCCCTGGACGAATTGCATCACCAAAAACGTCGTCTCAACGCCCTGATGCGCAACCGTTTCGACGCCGTAGACCTCGGCTACGTTCGAATGGTGCAGTGATTGGCCCAGCTGACCTTCCGCAAAAAGTCGCGCCCTGGCCCGCTGATTGTCCGCAAGCTCGGGCCGAAGCAATTTTACGGCAACTTCAGTGTCGCTCGGGAGGCCGTTGTAATCAGTCCGTAAGCGAGCCCGGTAAACAGTCCCAGATGAGCCGCTGCCGACCATCTGAAGCAGTTCTAGCCGATTATCGACTTGTTTTAGCGCCACAGGATGAGCGTCTTCCTGCCTGTTTTGGTTCTGATCCGGCCCGTTCACTTTGTAGCCCTTGTAGCGGTGTTGTTGCACCCGATCGAGACCTCTGCGATTCTTCCTGCAGATGAGTATTCGTTTATACAACTCCTTAACGCGCGAAATCCAAGAACTGCGGCCATTGGTCGACGGCAAGGTGACGATGTATCACTGTGGGCCAACGGTCTACAGCTCACCACATATCGGCAATTTCCGAAGCTTCTTGTTTGCTGATGTTCTGCGGCGCTTCGTCGAGGATCAGGGCTACGAAGTCACGCAGGTGATGAACATAACGGACGTCGGTCACCTGACCCTCGATGATGTCGAGGGCGGCGAGGACAAGATGGAGGCGGAAAGCAAGCGCACTGGCCGCACCGCTTGGGACATCGCGAAGCAATACACCGATGAGTTCCACGAATGCCAACGGCAATTAATGGTGCGTATGCCGCACCATATGCCGCGTGCAACCGACTTCATCCCCCAAATGGGGACGATAATCGGTGACTTGCTGGACAAGGGCATGGCCTATCAGGTCAACGGCAACGTCTACTTTGAAGTCGCCAAGTTCCAAGATTACGGCAAGCTGTCGGGCAAAGTATTAGACGAGCTCGAATCTGGCTCTCGCATTGCCGTCAATGAAGAGAAGAAAGACCCCCGCGACTTTGCGCTATGGAAAATTGATGACCAGCATCAAATGCAGTGGGAGGGTCCATTCGATGGTGGCCAACGGGGCTTTCCTGGCTGGCATATCGAGTGCTCGGCAATGTCAATGCACTACCTTGGCAAGACCATCGACATCCATACCGGTGGTGAGGACAACATCTTCCCTCATCACGACTGCGAGATTGCGCAAACCGAAGCGCATACCGGTCAACAGTTTGTTGGCTTATGGATGCATGCCCGTCACCTACTCGTCGACAACACCAAGATGTCGAAGAGTTTAGGAAACTTCTTCACCGTTTCTGACATCCTAGAAAAAGGCTTCAGCGGTAACGAGCTACGCTATGCCTTGATTCGGGTGCAGTATCGACAGTCGCTTAACTTCACGCTTGACGGGGTGCGCGAGGCCCGAACGGCCATCGCACGCGTCAATGAAGCACGGAAAAACCTCGTGCGAATCCGAGATGGCGGCCATCGAGGCGGAAATGACGACTTGCTGGCTGCGGTGCGGGTTGCCAGCGAAACCTTCACCGCGTCCATGCAGGAGGATCTCAATGTCTCCGAGGCGTTGGCCGCGATCTTTGAGTTTGTCACGGCGTGCAATAAGGCTTCACCAACTATTGCGGGGGCCGCTGCAGCCTTGGCCGCATTTGATCGATTCGAAGATGTCCTGGCCGTGTTTGGCGATGAGCCGACGATTGCAGTGGCAGCACCAAGTGAATTACTCGACTTGCTTGAGAAGCGAAAGATTGCCAAAGGCGCAAAGGACTGGGCCACTGCAGATCAGATTCGTGACGAGATCGCTGCTGCGGGCTGGAAAATTGTCGATGCACCTGAAGGCGCGCGCTTGGAGAGGAGCTAAGTCATGGTTGGTCCACAGCTGCCACCCACAGGACTGACAGCAGCAAGACTGCAGGCACATGCACTTCGACTTGCAACCATCCCAATGTTGTCTGGTCTAACGTGCCTAGGCGTCTGGCTGCTCGTTGCTTGGCCGCCGCTGTTGTGGATGGGATATGGCACCATGGGGCTAGGCATCTTGGCAGCTATGCTGGTGCCATTTTTCCTGCTGCGTAGCTGGCCGTTAGCTCCAAACATTCGGAAGACCGTGCTCATCAGTTTGCTCGCTGTAGCAAACGTGCCGGTTTTGTTTCTCTGCGCTGCAGAAGGGATGAACCGCCTCACATGCCTGCAGATTGTCATCCTCAATCAAGCAAATGACGACTGGCTGTCCGTTCAGGTTGTGGGGCCCGGTATCGTCGATCAGCCATCCACGATTGCGGCAAATCACAGCGAAACACGCTATGCCTGGGCAACTCAAGACGGAAGCTTGGAGCTTCACTGCATCGACAATGGCATGCCTAGCCAAGTGATCGTTTCCGGATATGTAACCACCAATCTTGGTGGCAATTATACGGTCATCCGCGACACCGGGGGCGCTATTACGGTCTCTGAGAGATAGGCTGTCCATTGGCTAGCTGTATAGACGGCCATCTTATGGCTCCCTGCCGAGTGCTTTCGCAACATGAGGGCGCATTTCGCATCTGGCAAGACTTCCCATACGAATAACGGATCATGCGTCACATACTTCGACTGCTTGTCACGGTGTTAGCAGTTACGGCGATGGCAGTGCCATCGTGTAGCACAGAAATCAGTGAATCCTCACAGGACAGATCCTCACAGGACAGATCCACAAAGGAGAATGTAGCCGCCACGATGCCAGCCAAGCCTGCTCCACTTACCAAGGTTGAGATTGCCGCAAACGACATTGGGACCAAGCAGCAGATCGACAGCAAGCCAGCAGCGGAGCAACCGTCGATCAAGCCTGCTGTCCCCACGAGCGAGAGCCAACCAATTGCCATGAGTTACAACCAATTGACCGCTGCGGAAGCTAGAGTCATCCAGCAGAAGGGAACCGAGCGACCAGGGGTCGGTGAATACACCGATAATGAGGCTGCCGGCCTATATATCTGTCGTCAATGCAACGCACCCCTTTACCAGAGTGCAGACAAGTTCCAGTCACATTGTGGTTGGCCTAGCTTTGACGATGAAATTGCAGGAGCTGTCGAGCGTCACGACGATTCGACTCTCGGCATGACGCGGACAGAAATTGTCTGCAAGAACTGCCAAGGCCACCTGGGCCACGTGTTTTACGGCGAGGGCATGACGGCGAAAAACACTCGCCATTGCGTCAATTCGATCTCCATGAAGTTCATCCCGGCAGGAGAAACACCACCGGCGACGATTGTCATCGCACCCAAGTAGAACGTGCCGTATGGCCCTCTGAAGGCCCTAGTGCGGACATCTTAGTTGTGAGCTACTGAGCCACTGATTCCGGGATACCATTGCCTTATTGCCCGGCACTGGCTTGCATGATGTCGATGCAAAAAGTCGAGATGACAGCAGCTGAAGAAGGCCAGCGGCTCGACCGGTATCTTAGGAAACTCCTACCAGAAACACCTCTGTCTGGGATCTTCAAGATGCTTCGGCGCGGCATAATCCGAGTCGATGGCAAGAAGGCAAAGGAAGATCTACGCATCATTGCTGGCATGCAGGTGACATTGCCGCCATCGGCAATGCCTCGCACTGCCAAGCTCACAACTGAAAATCGGCACTCACAAGCAACAACGCGCCAATTGCCGTCGCCCAGCTTGCTTCCAGGGATTGTCTACAAGGACGAAGACCTGCTGATCATTGACAAGCCTGCCGGGCTCCCGGCTCAGCCCGGCACGGGTCATGAACACCATGTTTTGTCGTGGCTAGATGCCCAGCCTTTTGGAATACGGACTGCGACCTATCGTCCTGCGCCCGTTCACCGACTCGATCGGGGCACGTCCGGACTACTTGTGATTGGGCTTTCGCCGCAGGCCTCTCGAAATCTCGCGGATTCGTTCCGGCAAGACAAAGTTCGCAAATCCTACGTAGCGGTTGTTGAAGGCCTTCCGAAATCACGCAAGGGCCAGATTAAAGTTCCATTGCTGGTCCGCGAAACCGCGCGGGCACATCAACCAAAGGTTTTGTGTGATCAGCGCGGCAAAGAAGCCCGAACCGACTTTGAGGTACTAAAAAGCGGCCAACAGCGGGCGCTACTAGGGCTTCAGCTGCATACCGGCAGGATGCATCAGATTCGGGCTCACTTGGGCCACATTCATCACCCAATTGTTGGCGACACCCGGTATGGAGCCCGAGGCGACCGGAGTAGCGGCGTTTTCTTCCTTCACGCATCAGAGTTGGCCTTGCCACACCCAATCTCCGGCGACTCCATGACGTTCGAGTCGCCCGTTCCGGCACGCTTTCACGCAGCTCTTAATCTGCGGTGATGCCTTCGGGCCCACGAACGGATACACCCTGTGTAATGGTTGAGCGTTTAGTGACCGAACGGGTTCGTCTGGAACAGGTTACCCAGCGTGAGCAAAACTGGCTGCGGTGGGGACCATACCTCTCTGAGCGACAGTGGGGCACAGTTCGTGAAGACTACTCTGATGATGGCAGCTGTTGGGAGTATCTGCCACATGAGCACGCCCGGAGTCGCGCCTATCGCTGGGGTGAAGATGGCTTGCTCGGCCTGTGCGATCGACAGGGACGCCTGTGCTTCTCTTTTGCGCTATGGAATGAGCAAGACCCGTTCTTAAAAGAGCGCCTGTTCGGACTCACTGGGCCTCAGGGCAATCATGGTGAGGACGTCAAAGAAGAATACTTTTATACGGACGGGCTGCCGACTTCTTCATGGCTATGCGCGCTCTACAAGTATCCGCAGGCAGAGTTTCCCTATGAAAAATTGCTCGAAGAGAATGCGGCGCGGACCCAGAAGGATCCGGAATACGAGCTAAAGGATACCGGGGTCTTTGCTGACAATCGTTACCACGACATCGAAGTAAACTACGCCAAGGCGGACCCAGAAGACGTTTGCGTTCTGCTTACGGTGCATAACCGCGGCCCCGAAGAAGCTCGCCTACACGTCTTGCCGCAACTTTGGTTTCGTAACACATGGTCATGGGGGCGTGATGGCGAAGGATATTGGCCGCGCGGGATCATCAAAGAAGATGGTGAACGACAAGTTTTAGCGCAGGGAGCTGACCTGCCACCAATGACGCTGTCGATTGATGAATTTGATGGCGAATACCGCGGTGCGCTACTTACCGAAAACGACACCAACACCCAGCTACTATTTGGCTTTGGCGACAAGTATGCGTGCGTCAAAGATGCCTTCCACGATCATGTCGTCGACGGCAAAGCAGATTGCCTCTCCGCCAGCGGCCAAGGCAGCAAAGTTGCATTTCACTGTGTGCTAACTATCCCAAGTGGTGAGCAGCGTCAGATACGCTTACGCATGACGCGAGCAACGTCGCTAGAGGAAAAGTTCGGCGATGATTTTCAGAGTGTGATCGATGAGCGCCGCTCTGACGCCAATGCTTTCTACAGTGAAGTCATTGGTAAGGATGCGGATCACGAAGCAACTCGCATCCAACGACAGGCTTACGCAGGCCTAATCTGGTCGAGACAGTTCTACTGGTATGACGTGCGCAGCTGGCTAGATGGCGATCCAGCGCAACCCACACCACCTCGCAAACGCCGCGCCGGCAGAAATGCAGATTTCTCCCATCTCTACAATCGCGACGTGTTGTCGATGCCAGACAAATGGGAGTACCCCTGGTATGCAGCATGGGATCTAGCGTTTCACATGATCCCCTATGCGCACATCGATGCAGGGTTTGCCAAACATCAGCTGCTGCTGCTCTTGAGAGAGTGGTATATGGCGCCAAACGGCCAAATACCTGCATATGAGTTCGCATTCCACGACGTGAATCCTCCCGTTCATGCCTGGGCCTGCTGGCGGGTCTACAAGATAACTGGCATACGTGGTGAACGTGATCGCTTGTTCTTGAAGCGTGCGTTCCACAAGTTGCTGTTGAATTTTACTTGGTGGGTTAACCAGAAAGACATCAGCGGTAGACACGTATTTGGTGGTGGCTTTCTCGGCCTTGACAACATCGGTGTGTTCGATCGAAGCCAACCAATACCGACTGGTGGTCACCTCGAGCAAGCAGACGGCACCGCGTGGATGGCCTCATACTGCGCGACCATGCTCAGCATGGCGCTAGAACTGGCTCGCTTTGATAAGTCGTACGAAGATGTCGCCACCAAGTTCTTTGAACACTGGGCTGCAATCACCCATGCAATCAACACCCTCGGCGGCACTGGCTTGTGGGATGACGACGACGGATTCTACTACGACCAAATTCATGAAGACGATGGGGCTGAGCGTCTAAAGATTCGATCACTGGTTGGCCTCTTGCCAATCTGTGCTGTTGAGGTATTGCCGCTCGGTAAGCTGCAAGAGCTGAGTGGATTTAAGAAGCGGATGAAGTGGTTCTTGCAGAACCGCACGGAACTGGCCGATCGCTTCGTGTTTACCGGGGATGGAGAAAGTGAAAAAGCACTGCTAGCGATCCCATCACGCGTGCAACTCCAGCGCGTGCTGCGCTACATGCTGGACGAAGACGAGTTCTTGTCTCCTTACGGCATTCGCTCATTGTCGAAAGTTCACGAGAGCGACCCGTTCATCTTCAAGCGTGAGGATGACGAATACCGGGTCGACTACACACCAGCAGAAAGCCAGACAGAGATGTTTGGTGGCAACAGTAACTGGCGGGGGCCAATCTGGTTCCCCATCAACTACCTACTGATCGAGGCTCTCGAACGTTACGGCCTATTCTATGGCGACGACTTGAAAGTCGAATGCCCGACTCATTCCGGCAATTGGATGACGCTACAAGCTGTAGCCGACGAGCTAGCGCACCGACTCACCCTACTGTTCCGACGTGACGAACATGGCAACTGCGCATTCGCTGGCCACGATGAGCGCTTCCGAGATGATCCTCACTACCGAGACCTCGTTTGGTTCTACGAATATTTTGATGGAGATACCGGTCGTGGCTGTGGTGCTTCGCACCAGACTGGTTGGACCGCTTTAGTCGCGCGGTGCTTCCGCTAAAATATCGTCACGCGCTCAATTTGCTGCTCGCCTTGCCGTAGCTGCAACTGCTGATGGACACGCTGATTTCCATCGATGAAGATCTCAAGCAGGTAGGTTCCTGGTGCCACTGGCTCGTCAAGCCAGATAAGCCCCTTGCCAGGCACCCGATCCGCTTCGCTAACGGTTCGCAGTGCGGCCGTGGGATTTCCAGATTCTTCCGATGCGGTCCATTTCCTCTTTATGCCAGCTTCGCCGACTGGGTTTAAGCGTATCGCCACCTCGCCATGAAGCTTTGGATCAAATGGTTGGCCCGAACTGTTGCTCAGTTCGAGTCGCAAGGCACAAGCTGGAGCGAGCGAAACGTCCTCTAAAAAGCCATTGCTGCCATTGAGATCAAAGACATGGCGGAAAGGAGCAACCGGGAGCAAATCACCTTGGCTGGACGTAGCGACTAATAAAATGCCATACTCACCTGGCGGCAACGGCGGCAATGCATAGATACCGTCTGTCGAAGTCGTGCGACGAGCCCAGATTGGCCGACCGAGCTGCCAATTCTCTTTGCGTTTTAAAGCCGAAAGTTCGTAGGCGTCCACGCGCACATCGACGACTGGTTGGTTGTCGAGAGTTTTAACCATCAGGGTGATGCCTGCTGCAGTCGCCACAGGGGTTAAATAGACATTCAAGGTCTCAGCCGGTGCACCGGCCGCTGGTATTCGTAGTTCCTTCTGCGTGAATGGCTGCATCCCATCAGCCTCGATCAGAAGATTGCCCACTGCGAGATTTGGCAGTGAGAGTGCCAAAGTGCTACTGCTGGACTCACCGCGCAAAGCCATACTTGCCTGCTGAAATCGCCAGCGGAATGAATCGACGGCTGCTTGCGTCACGATATCACGAACAACAATACGGATGGTTGTTGGCGGCTCTACTGGCGCCTCGACAGGCGCTGTCGTCGGTGTTGGCGATAGAGTTGGTCTTGGTGACTTGCCTTCAGCTTCCGCTGGTTTGCTGCTAGCTTTGCGCTCAGTTTCAGCTTGCGCGACTGGCTGAGTCTCAATGCCTGAGTTTCGCGGCGGCGCAGGTGACTCTTCATATGGCGGCGGCGCATCGATGGAACCGCTCGTAGACAGCGACAAATAGGCCGCTAGCAAAAGAGCAGCAGCTAGGCAGACCGCGATGGTTGCACGCATGGTTGGAATAAGATGACGATCCGATTCAGGCACTCAACGAACGGTGAGCGCCTTTCCTTCATAGTCAATGCGGTAAACGCGGTCTACCCATGAGGGAAACGACATAATGCCGCAAAAGGGCTCAAACTGGTCTAGAACTTGATCCATAGCTTCCGTGCCGAAGGCCTTGATATGCCAATTTGTTGTGAAAGCTAACTCGACACGTGCCCTGCTCATGCTGCCGGTGTCGTGCAATGCGATCAACGCAAGCGCCAAGCCAGTGCGATCAACGCCTGCGCGGCAGTGCACCATTACCGGCCTTTCTGCGGCAGCTGCAACATGCCAAATCGATAACAACGCATCAGGATGCGGCAAGCTTTTCGCCGAAATAGGCACTTGAATGAAGCTGGCATTGGCAGCGATCGTTGCTCGCTTGGATTGGCGAACGGAATTGCCACCACGCAAGCACAGCACTGACCTAATCTGATGTTCGTTGATTCGCGTGATCATCTGCTCTTCGCGAATGAATGGTGCTCCGAACACACCTGGCTTGCTTTCACGGAAGCCCGTGCAACATGTGCAGAGCAGCATCAGGATCCAAAGAAGGTGGTGTTGCATATGTCGACAATCAGCAGCCCGCTGCGGCATCCAGAGACGTCAGCGTCAACGTTGCTGCAGGAAATGAGACACCACCAGAGATGCCTCTGCAGGCTAAGAAACTAGGAGCAGACCGATTCGTCGCATGCGGGCTTCGTCCGGTCAATTGTTTGGATGATAATTGCAGCAACTGCAGCACTTGCCTCACTAGTGATCGTCGACCCATTTAGGCCACGATCAACGATTACGGTGGCACCGAATGAACATTTGGGGATCGCTAGCCCAAGTTAGCTGAGACAAATGCCGAAAATTGAGCAGCAACAAGATGCAGCACAAAAACACTCCGAACAGCCATCGCATCGCAGCTTGGTCCCGACTCCCGAGATTTCTGCTATCGCAAACACGACGTAAAACGACCTTTTTGAACCGCTACTTGAAGAGATCGTCACAACGTTGGTCAGGTTTGGCCCAACGTATTTCCGATGATGTCGAGGTTCCGCAAGGCGGTCATTGCCCCGGAGCGTGCGTCATTTACGATCCAATGGAAATCTCGCTTTGCAAGGCAAACCAATAGTGATCAACCCCTCGACTACAGTGTCCAAACCTAAATACCGTCAACTCGATGCCCTGCTTCTGTTGCTACTGGCAACTCTGTGCAGTTGTGGCGGCTTTGAAGATAAGCGGATTCGGGAACTGAGAAACGAGAAGGGCTTTGGATCGCGTGCTCAAGGTGATGCCACCCGCGAGAATTACCTCGGCGCATTCGACCTAGTTTCCTTCACGGTTCCGGAATCGGTAATGCTGCAGCCAGGCGCAGAGCAGCTTGCTTTGCTCGGAGTGGCTCAGCCAGTGGCAATCGACGGCACAATCTTCGTGCCATTGATTGGTCCAGTTTATGCACTCGGCAAGACAGAAGCAGAACTAGCAGCCTTGGTGCGCACCCAATTGCGATCGGTATTGCAGTTCGACGTCGATCTACAGGCGCGAGTCAATGGTCAAAAGTTCTTCTACTCCATTGGCGAAACGAACGGCAAAGGCCCGATTCCGATGACCGCCGACATGACGCTCGTTGACGCGATGTTCCGCGTCGGGTGGACACCTCTGGCCAACCTCGGAAGGGTCTTGCTGATCCGTCCAGATGCTGAGCACCCGCTAGTAATCGATATCAACTTGCGTGAGATCCTGACTAGCGGCAACACATCACAAAACTACCAAATTCGTGAGCGGGACATCCTGTATGTGCCACCAACTTTCCTTGGGCTTGTTGGCCGCTTCCTACAACGCTTGTTGCAACCGGTCGCTCTCGCTGTGCAGACGATGTATGGCGCGGCACAAGTGACGCTCGCTTACGATGTCCTCACTGGCAAGAGTGAGCAATTATTCTTCCGTTTCTAGTCCTGTGAATGACAACATGCCAACGCAATTGCCATCTGCGAGCCGAAAGGTGGAGGTCCCTCGATGACACAAATTGAGTTACCTCAACTGTCGCTGCAGCGCTACGTCGACCTAGTAAGGCGGCGTCGCTGGCAGGTCGTGCCGGTATCGATTCTTGGCTTGATCATTGGCGGGCTGATTGCGTTCTTCATCCCGCGGATGTTTGTCGCTGAGACGCTACTCGTGCATGCCCAGCTGCCAACGGGTGCTGAGGATGCTGAGAATCCGTTCAAACAGATTGTAGACACCGCCAAAAGCGCAATCCCGCTCTATGTCGAGGATGCAGTACGTGACCTAAATTGGCCGGAGTTCAATGCTCTTGATGAGTTTGAGCGAGGCCAGTTTGCGCGGGATGTAGAATCTCGGATTAGCGTGATTGATCGCAATGGTGGGGATAGCAAGCGCGCCTACGCCTTATTGCGGGTTCAATACCGCGACCAAGACGGCCAACGATCCGCCGAACTGCTTAACAAGCTGGTCCAGGTGTGGATGGCTCGACGGACTCTCGAACTGCGTGAGCCCGCTCGCCAAGCGAGTAGCGACGCGACAGCACGTGCTGGTCGTGCGCTAAAAACGCTTCAGCAATGCCGAAGCGACAAGCAAATCCTAGAGCAGCAGTACGGCATCGATCCGAGCAGCTCTCTCGACGATCAGCGTCTGGAATATGCGAAGAAGCTCGGACAGCAGAAAGAAGACGAAATGCGTCTCGCCGGCAAGCAAAGCCAGATGCAGCAGCTGCAGGCGAGGCTCGCCAGCGATGAAGAAGCCTTAGCTGAGCTGGCACCACGTGTAGAGCCTGTGGATGCGCTATGGTTCGAAGCGGCGATGAAAGATCCAAAGATCGCCCCGCTGGCTGTCGGCGCAGCCAAAACGATGCTGTCCTTTACGAACACGTATAAGCCAGGCACGCGTCTTTGGTACAAGGCCAAGAGAGATTACGGACAGCAGGTAGCGTTCATTAAGACCCTACTTCCGAAAGTGGTTGTGGACGACGAGGGCCTAGTCCCGAATCCTGAACACGCTGTACTGAAGCTTAAGATTCTTGACCTGATCAAGGAAGCCAAGGTGCTTGCTGCCGAGATCGATCTACTGAACTCAAAGGCAGATGCTGACCTAAAGCGTTTGCGCCGTCTCCAGGAAGGCTACCGCTTCTACGATGACAAACTACGTCAGATCGATGAGGCACAAACTGCCCGTAACCTTGCTGTTGATGATGAGGTTAAAGCCCGTCGGATTGATGCAGCACTAACTCAAGATCTACCTGTAAAGCAGGTCCGCAAAGCTGTTGTCCCGCCGGTTCCAACCGAGCCGAACATCATGCTTGTGGCAACCGGAGGCAGCCTCTTTGGGCTGCTAGTCGCCATCGGACTGATCCTGCTGTTTGATTTCCTTCAGGGGTCATTCAAAACTGAGGATGATGTTGAGCGAGCTCTAGGCGTGCCGATGCTAGGGGGCGTGAGCTATCTAGAGACGGACAGCGAACGTGAACATGCGGTTCGCAGTCGTCGACGCATTTCGCTGGTCACAGCCGCTGCCCTGCTAATGGTTACCGCCATTGTCGTAATCTTCTACCTTGATCCGAATCGCCTTCCGATCGTCGTGCGAGACGTCTTGTCAGTATTGCTGATCGACGAGTGAGATTCCTGAGCAATGCGGGACCTGATTGTCTTCCTGGTCGTGCTCATGATGATGCCGACCGCATTCCGGCGGCCTTACATAGGCATGCTGGTCTTCAGCTGGTTGGCGTATATGCGACCGCAAGACCTCTGCTGGGGCTTTGCTCGCTCGATGCGGCTGTCGTTTTTCGTATCCATAGCGATGCTGGCGGGGTGGTTCGCTAACGAGAGAGGGATACGGCGGTTCACACGATGGGAACCTCGCACAGTCATGATGATGACCCTGATGACGCTGATTGTGATCAGCTATATGCAGGCGCAGTTCCATGACGAATATACGAATCGATACTTCTTCGAATACATCAAGATCGTAATCATCGCGCTGTTCACGGTGGGCCAGTGCGACACCAAAGAGCGCTTGCGCGGGATGTTCTGGGTGATTGCAATCTCACTTGGATTCTTCGGCTTTAAGGGCGGTCTCTGGGGGCTAGTCACCGGTGGTGGCAGCCAGATCATCCGCGGCCCTGGCGGCATGCTTGAAGACAACAATGACTTTGCGCTCGCGCTAGTCATGAACATCCCGTTGCTCTACTACATGGGCATTACGGAGAAGAAGCGTTGGATTTCCATAGCAACGCGCATTGCCGTCATGTTGACCATTGTGACGGTGGTTTTGACTCACAGTCGCGGGGCGTTCCTAGCTCTTGGCTTCACAGCGATATGGATGGCATGGCGTTCGGGCATGCTTTTCCGCGCCACCATCTTCCTGTTATTCCTGGCAGCCCTGTTTCCGTT
>CBFIIO010000051.1:0-28210 GCA_965662465.1 Planctomycetota bacterium
ACGGAAGAACTCGCGAAGTGCCTCATTGGTTACTTCGGTGAGGTCGACGTCATTCAAGCTTTGACGTTGGTGCGCTGCGGAGAACCCCATGCGAGTCCTAACAGCGTCGATCTTTTCGATGCCGAGGTTACTCGTCATCAGGATCAAGGCCTGATTGAATTGGACTGTCTGGCCCTTGCTGTCAGTGATGATGCCTTCATCGAGCAATTGCAGCAGTAGGTTGTGCACCTTGTGGTGAGCCTTCTCGACTTCGTCGAAGAGCACGACGCTTGTCGGCTTCTTCTTGATGCCTTCCGTTAGGAAACCACCTTCGTTGTGACCGATGTAGCCCGGAGGCGAACCGATCAGTTTTGCATATTCGTGGGGCAATGCGTATTCGCTGCAATCAACCCGGATCATGGCGCTCGGGTCGTCGAACAAGCTGCGTGCCATTTGCTTCGCCAGCTCCGTCTTGCCGGTGCCAGTGCGGCCGACCAACAGGAACGTGCCGACAGGATGCGTCGGGCGCTTTAGGCCAACTGCAGCCTTCTTGACCGCACGGACTAGGCCTGAAATGGCGACATCTTGGCCAATGATTTGTTGGCGAAGGTTGCGCTCTAGGCTGTTGACGCGGCGGAACAATGATTGGCGCGCCGCATCATTGCCTGCTCGAGGCATGAAGGGGTCCTCGGCCTTTGCCGGGGTGCCATCGTTTTCGGTCGTTGGAATACTCACCTGATGGATCTCCAGCGACGGGTTCACGTCGATGCAGATCTGGTAGAGCAGCTCTTCCACGATCTCGGAGTCGTAGCCGTCGTCAATCCGGTGGACTGCGGCGAGTACTTCCGTTTCAAACGTGGGGACGCACGAGTGAACCACTCTGCTCCGGTAGTTTGACTTGTTGGTGATAGGAACTGCATGCAGCTCCTGAAGAAGGTCTTCGCTGCAGCAGCGGACCTTGATGAACTCATCGATCAAGTCAAAATACTTAATCACGAACGCTGCGCCTGGATGCTTCAAGTTGTAGTTCCTGTTGCCTGGTCTTGGCTTACAGAAGATCGGAAGGACAGTGGATTGACTTGAAGCACTACTGCATGATTGCCACAACTCTTGTTGCGAACACCTATAAGGACACGTGATTTCACCGACTAAACTGCTCGCGTTACTCGTGCACCGTGGTGATGTGTCGCCAGATGTCGCGCGCGAGGCGATGGCGTTCGGTGATCCCGGACGTTTCTTGGTCCAGGCCGGCGTTTGCAGCGCACCGCAATGGCAGCAGTGGTTGCGCACCGAGGGAGGGACGCGGCCAACTTTGACGCGTTACGAACTTGGCGAGTTGTTAGGGGAAGGTGGCGTTGGCAGGGTGTTCGCTGCCAAGGACAAATCCGACGGCAGCGACGTCGCATTGAAAGTCTTGAAGCAGGAGTTGGTAGCGGACGAGCGACAAACTGAGCGCTTTGTCCAAGAGGCGCGCTTGCTGATGAAGCTTGCCAATCCCCATTTGGTCAAGGGACTGCGCATTGCCAAGGAGGGCGAAACGATCTTCTTCGCGATGGAGCGATTGCCTGGTAAGTGCTTACAGGACTTCCTGGCTGACGATGGACGGATGGAAGAGGTCGATGCCCTACAGGTGGTGGTCGATGTTGCGGGTGCGCTAATCGCCCTGCATGAAAAGGGTTTAGTGCATCGTGATGTTAAGCCTGGCAATGTTCTCTGGTCAGAAGATCGCGGCGCGGTGCTGATCGATCTTGGCTTTGCGCTGCAAGAGAATAGCGCGGCGTCTAGTGACATGACTGCTGGCACGGTGCATTACATCGCTCCTGAGCAGGCGCGTGGGGACGGCAAGCTGGATGTCCGTGCGGATATCTATGCGCTGGGGGCGACGCTCTATCACTTAACCACTGGTTCATTGCCCTTCGAGGGACACACCTCAGAGGAGGTTCTTGCCAAGCAAGTTCTCGAGTCTTTGTCTGGGGAGCGCATTCGTGCGCTCGAATTGTCGCCGCAATTGCACTACTTCCTCGAGAAGATGATGGCTAAGGATCCGGAGATGCGTTTCCAGGGGCCTGCCCAGCTGCAGGTTGAAGTGCAGGCCTTCTTGGATCAGTGCCGACGCCAGCTTGAGGCGGAAGAGCGGCAGCGCGCGCGACCAAAATTGGGGGGCCTTCGCAATCGCGCTGGTCAAGGTCGTAGTCCCCGACGACGTCGATGAGTGGTGCCTGCCAACCGGGGTTTCCGTACAGGTTTACCTGTCGGCGTTCCGGCAACTGTTGTGCGATTCCAGGTGGTGTCGTGCGCGTAACCGCGGAGGAGCGGCGTGCCATTGCTGCTCATCTCGAAATGACAGAAGAGGCATTTGTCAGCCGGTATCTGCAGCCAGACGGTATCCACATGAAGGATGGCTTTGGCAATCGTTGCACGTTTCTGAAGGACGGCGCTCTGGCGGGTTGCGGCATCTATCCGGTTCGACCACGAAAGTGCCGTGAGTGGCCATTTTGGCCCGAAATTCAAACGGACGACCGCCTGCGGCGATTGGTGGAGCGCACTTGTCCGGGGATCGAGCCAATCGCGGATGAGTAAGCGGTGTTGCTACCTCGCTAGACGCCCATGAATGACGCGCAGTAAGTCTGTTAGTTACTGCTGAACTCGCCGCCAGCGCCGTCTACCCAGGTCGATACTGCGTGGCTTCAGATCGCTCGCTCGCTCGACGTCGACACGAGCATTCTTGCCATGTCGATGCACGCGGACAATACAGCATAGCCCGATCCCGGCGATGTCGAGCCAGTCTCCTCGGCTGAGGCCGAATGTCGGATCGTGCTTGTCAGTTGCTTGGTCGTTTTGGTCTTGGCCACCGGAATCTTGTTGGGAAGACTGATCACGACCATGAGTCAATGATTTCGCCTCTGGCATGTGCTGCTCTTGCCATTGGGGTGTTTCTGTGCACACATCGCATGAACCACAGTCGCCCTTTACGTCATCAAACCCAAAGTGTTGATGGATTGTTGCTTTGCGGCATTCCTGTTGGTTGGCGTAGCGCACTGTTTTTAGCAAACCCATCAAGTCGTTCTGCCGCTTATCGTCCGGTAACCAGTTTGCGACCTCCTCGTCATTCGGTTCGCGAACCAGCTGCAGGTCTACTCCTGCTTCGCCGGTAGTGCAGCCGGCGCTTCGCATCAGTCGTAGAACCGTATCGACGCGGCCGTCGTGGCGGTTCTTGTGTAGAAAAGTTAGGCGAAGTTGCTCTACATCGGCGGCATGCAGGCGGTCGCCGAGTGACGCCATGTGGTCAATTAGGTCGCGCGCGAACTCAGCGGTGGGGTTCGCCCATTCTGTGAAGTTGCGTTGGATGACCAAATCTTCTTCGCGATAGAAGAGCTCGCAAAAGGCGCCTTTGCCATCGCGCCCAGCTCGTCCAACTTCTTGGTAGTACGCCTCTAAGGTGCGTGGGATCTGCCAATGCACAATTGCGCGAATGTCCGCCTTATCGATTCCCATGCCAAAGGCATTGGTTGCGAGCATGAGGGCATCATCACGTTGTTGGAACTTTGCTTGCTGGGTGCGGCGTTCATAGGCGGAAAGATCGCCGTGATAGACCATTGGCCAAAAGTTACGGCGCTGCAACTCGCTCTCTAAATAGCGCAAATCCTTGATCAAGGCACAGTAGACAATCGCAGGTCCGCCGGTGCGGCGCAGCACTTCGGTCAGTCGGTCCATCTTGTCCTGATCGGTCAGGGCATCGTGGACCGACAAGAACAAGTTGTCGCGTGAAATGCCGGTGTGGAACAGGCGCGCATCCTCGAGGCGCAGCACCTTGCGGATGTCTTCTTGTACCTTTGGCGTTGCGGTTGCTGTCAACGCGAGGCATGGCACGTCGCCAAGCTTTTTGCGTATCTCTCCAAGCCTCTGGTAGTCGGGCCGGAAGTCGTGTCCCCATTGGCTTAGGCAGTGTGCTTCGTCGATAGCCAGACGTTGCACGTTGAGTCGCCTCATCGTCTCTAGGAACTTGCCGACGCGGAATCGTTCTGGCGTCACATAGAGAAGCTTGATCTTGCCATCGATCACTGATTGCAGTCGAGTTGCGCGTTCTTCCCGAGTCAGCATGCTGTGAATGCAGGTTGCTGGCAGGGAGCGTTTGTGCATCGCGGCAACCTGGTCATCCATTAAGGCGATCAGTGGCGATACGACGATTGTTAGGCCATCACCCACAAACGCCGGCAGCTGATAGCACAGTGACTTGCCGTCACCGGTAGCCATCAAGACAAGAGCAGACTCACCGCTGAGGTGATGTTCGACAATCTCGCGCTGCATGACGCGGAATGTCGAGAAGCCATAGAGGTCTTGTAGAGATTGATCTAAGTCGAGCACGCGGCTGCAACAGTAAGGTGCGCGTTGGCTATGTTCGACAACCGTCCGCATCCAGCGCGTAGGATCGGTGGCTGCGCCCTGCGTGCTTGCGTTGGGCCGGCAAATTCAATGGGTGATAAACGTATCCGTTGGGTTCGCTCGGATCGGGTCACAGTGTGGTGCTGTCCTAGAGCTCGCTGAGGCTCTGTTGGATGGCTGCAAGTTGTGCCTTCATCGCAATAAGCTGCTCACGCTCTTTCTCGACGACAGCTGGTGGCGCCTTGGCTAGGAATCCTTCGTTACCCAGCTTGCGCTCAACACCACCGATTTGGCCTTCGAGCTTGCCAGCTTCCTTTTCGAGCTTCTTCTTCTCCTTCTCGAGGTCGACCACACCTACTAGGAACACCTTGGCGTTGCCGACCACAATGGTCGCCGAGTCTTTGGTGCGCTGTTGGTCTGCGCCGATACTGGTTTCGCTCAATCCTGCCATGTTGGCTAGTAATGTGCAGGTTGACTGCAATACAGCCGCTGTGTCACCAGTCGCTTGGAAGCGTGCCTCGACGCGCTGCCGAGGAGGGATCTGGTAGCTGGCGCGCGCTTCGCGGATAGAGACGCACCACTCCTGCATTGTGGTTACTTGCGCTTCAACGTCGGTCGCGGTCCAAGAATCGGCGCCCGTTGGCCACTTGGCATGGACTAGTAATTCACTTCCGGAGAACTCCTCGTGGATGCCGCGTTTTGGGGCCAGTTCGTTGAGTTTTGTCCAGAGGGTCTCGGTCAAGAATGGGACGAATGGATGGAGCAAACGCAGGGTTTGATCGAGCACTGCGCTTAGCACCTGCTGAGCTGCACTCTTGGAGGCGGGGTCGGCGTCTTCCCGCATCCGTGGCTTGATCATCTCAAGGTACCAATCGCACAGTTCATTCCAAAAGAAGTCACGTGCCGTGGCGATTGCCGCCGACGGGTTGTAGCCGTTGAGATTCTTGTCGATCGATACGCATGCGTTTTGCAAGCGTGACAAGATCCAGCGGTCTTCGAGTGCCAGCGAACTTGGATCTAGTGGTTTGAAGCCAGTTCCATCAAGGTTGAGGAACGCAAAGCGCGCTGCGTTGAACAGTTTGTTGCAGAAGCTTGCTCCAACCATGAAGCGTTCGCTGGTCGCTTTCGCGCCAACGATGCCCTGCTTCTCGTATTGGCCAATGAGGTCCATTGGCTGTCCGGCGACCTTGTCAATGAAGGTGCCAAGGTATGGCCCTTGTTTGGCGGTCGTCAGATCTACAAGTCGCTCGGCTTCTCCTTCCTTGGTAAAGGGGGAGATCGCCTGAACTGGCAAGCGCACATCTTGCGTTCCTGTTTGCAGCTCGCAGACTACGTAGCGCAGTGCATCTGCGCCATAGCGGTCGATGATGTCGAGTGGATCAATGCCGTTGCCCTTGGACTTGGACATGCGCACGCCTCTGCCATCCAGGATCGTTGCATGTAAGAAGACAGATGTGAACGGCACGTCGCCGAGATTGTAGAGGCCGCCGACGATCATGCGTGCGACCCACAACGTGATGATGTCACGCCCCGTTACTAGGCAGGAACCCGGGTAGTAATAGTCTTGCGAGTTTGGCTGACCTTCTTTGCTCGCCAGTGAAGTCTGGCCGCTTTCGATGTTGGCACTTTCGGGGTCGGGCCATCCGAGTGTGCTGTGTGGCCAAACCATCGAGCTAAACCAGGTGTCGAGCACATCTGGGTCAAGCTCTAGCCCGACTGTCTGAAGCATTGCTCCCATCGAGTCGCAAGTCTTTTGGTCCAGGAAGCAGATCTGGACCTCGACAGTCGTCGGAGCGTTTGGACCCTTAAGGTGTGCGAAGGCTTCGGTGGGCGTGAGTCGCTGGCCGTCAGGCATCAATAGCCATGCGGCAACGTCTGGTCGAGTTAGCTGCTCACCAATCATCGGTTCGATCATCAGTAGTTGCGCTACTGCCATCTCACCACGCCAAATAGGGATACGGTGACCCCACCAAAGTTGTCGGCTGATACACCAGTCACGCTTCTCGCCTAACCAGCGATCATGCATGTTTTGGTAGCGTGCTGGATCGGGATGAAAAGCGACCCGGTTGCGTGGCGCGCCATCCTGGAACGACGGCAACTTACCGCTGGTTGCGTCGAGGGCGGCTTGTGCAAGTCCTGGCGAGCGGAACTCCTTGTCCGTGCCGCGCCCCATGACGATGCCTCCTTCGACATCACCCATATGCACGAACCACTGCTTGCTTAGGTAGGGTTCGATGATCGTTTTGCTGCGGTCCGAGTGATCTATCTCGATTTGGCGATCTTCGATTTTGTCGACCAATGACAGTGCTTCGAGGTCTGCGATGACTTGTTTGCGAGCATCGAAGCGGTCCAGGCCTTTGTATTTGCCGCCCTGCGTGCTGATTGAGCCGTCAGTGTTCAGTACGTTGATCGCACCGATCTCTTTGTGTCGTTGCCAGACATCATGGTCATTCGGATCGTGAGCTGGTGTGATCTTTACACAGCCAGTGCCAAGGGTTGGGTCGGCCCACTCATCAGCGATGATGGGAATCTCGCGGTCCACTAAAGGTAGCTTGACCTTGCCGCCGTTTTTGGCGAGTTCGGCGATCTTGATGAGATGCGGCAGCACTTCCGTGCGGCGTGTTTCGAGGCGCTCAAGTTCTCGTTGTGCGTCAGGGCGATCTTTATCACTCACCTCCTGCACCTTTTGTTGCTGCGCAGTGATCGCTGCTTCGAGGGCCTTTGAAGGGTCCGGATGCACGGCAACCGCGGTGTCGCCGAGCATCGTTTCTGGGCGTGTCGTAGCAATTGCTACGTGGCTGGGGCCGTCTGCTGCCGCGTCGATGATTGGATAGCGGAAGTAATAGAACTTGCCAGCGACAGATTCTTTGTAGAGCTCGTCGTCAGAGACCGCAGTCTGCAACGCGCAGTCCCAATTGACCAAGCGGTCCCCTCGAAAGATCAAGCCATCACGGAACATCGCAAAGAACGTGTGGCGTACGGCGCGAGCGCACACTTCGTCCATTGTGAATCGGGCTCGGTCCCAGTCGCACGAGCAGCCCATTCCTTGCTGCTGCTGTACGATGCGAGTTTTACTCGTCGCGGCCCAGTCGTGGATCCGTTCTACGAGAGCTTCACGACCGATGTCGTGACGAGTTTTACCTTCGATTTCCTTGAGGCGTTTTTCGACGACTGCCTGCGTTGCGATGCCTGCGTGGTCGAGTCCAGGTTGCCAAAGCGTGTTGTCGCCGCGCATACGGTGCCAACGCGTCAGGAGGTCCTGCATTACGTTGTCCATTGCGTGGCCCATGTGCAGCGCACCGGTCACGTTGGGCAGCGGCATCATGACGACGTAGCGGTTGTCACGCGCGTCAGGGGTAGCCGCGAAGGACTGCTGTTCTAGCCACCGCTTGGTCACGGCAGGTTCGAGAGTTTGCGGATCGTACTTGTCTGGCAGTTCGCTCATTGGAGGGCGAGCAGGTTAACAGCCTGGATTAGCCGAGGCACGCATTCTGGTGGTCGGATCCGAGTTAGTGCAGCGGCCATGGCGCGATCTTGGGCTTAGATGGTCCTCTTCGTGGTGTTTGCTGCCACTTGCGGAGGGCTGGTCAGCTAGATGGTTTCGTGCGAAATCTGAGGGGTATGTTTTGGGCAGCATTGCCCCGTTACCTCGCCATCGCAGTCCTGGTCGTTGGGGTCGTCACTAGGGGAGGTGGCTTACCAGTCATCTGGATGCCCTCTGTGTAGCGTTAGGAGGCGGTAGCTCATCGAGCTTTGATCTGTCGACAAAGCCCTTGCTACGGTGGCCTGAATAATTGAGGGTGCAGGGCTGATGGTGCTAGATTTATCGCAGGCGAGATGGAAACGGTGGTGGGAAAGAACACGTAGCATATTGCGTGGTTTGGGCCCGGCAGGCCCTTGGTTGCTGGTTGCGGGTGGTGGCCCATTGCTAGGTCTTTTGTTCTTTGCCGCTAGCTCTTCTGTGTGGCTGTCATGGTTCGGCCAAGGTCTAGACTCTGTGTTGACGTTTGGTGTCGTCGCGGCGCTGCTGGCAGCATTTTGCCTGATACCTACTCACGTCACATCGCTAGTTGCTGGCTACATCTTTGGTGCGCTATGTGGCGCGTCGATAGGGCTCTTGGCCGTGATTCTAGCCGCAATCATTGGATTTCAGGTGTGGTCAAAGCTGGTCGGCAATCGAGTGCTCGAGGCGATTGCCGAGACACCCAGTGTTGCTCGCGTCCACCGATCATTGCTAAGGCGTAGTTTCTGGAAGACGACTTTTCTTATCGCATTGCTCAGGTTGTCGCCGGTCATGCCGTTTGCTGCGACCAACTTGCTGATGGCTTCATTTGGAGTTCGGCCTTTGGCTTTTCTTGTCGCAACAATCATCGGGGTTGCACCGCGTTCTATCGGTGTCTCGATTGTTGGAGCTGGATTGGCTGACTTTGATTGGGAGGCGGGCGGTAGTTGGTGGTCAACAGTAGTGGCGATCGTTGCAACCATCTTGATCATCAGTTTGATCTCGCGGTCTGCAAAGAGAGCTCTAGCGCATGAGACAGAGTTCGTTGATGAGTCAGTAGAGGGCGGTATTGGGGATGAAATTTCTCGATGAACTGGCTTGCCCATCTGCGCCTTGCACCTGATCAGCCAGTGGTGCGCATCGGCAATTTAGCGGGCGACTTTGTGCGCGGCATTGATATCAGCACGCTGCATCCTGATCTGCAGCGTGGCATCATTCAGCATCGTGAAATTGATGCGTTTGTGGATGCACATAAAATAGTCCAGCGCGCCCGTGCCCGCTTCGATGAACGGTGTCGTCGTTTCGGTGGGGTGGCGCTAGATGTGTTCTTTGATCACTATCTAGCGCGCGATTGGCACTTGTATGGTGACGGTCGCCAGTTGACCGACTTTGTCGCAGATGTGCACGAAAGTCTGGCAACTTATCGAGAGTTGCTGCCGCAGGATTTGCAGCGCTTACATGAGCGAATGGCTCAAAATAGCTGGCTAACGATGTATGGCAGCATTGGCGGCATAGCTCAAGTATTACGAGCTATGGCGCAGCGCAGTCGGCGATCATCAGCATTGGCGACTATCGCCAGTGAGTTGCAGCGTAACTACGATGCGTTTGATGCCGACTTTGCCGAGTTATGGCCAGAACTCGTGGACTTCGCTAGCCTCCGTCACGCTACATAGAAGCCTTGCCGATCGTTCCCTGCAGTCGTTGCGCCGCATGCTTTAGCTGTCAACTACGGTAATAGAGGCGCTCGTGGGGCTAGCTTATGGTCTTGTCTGGCAACGTTACCCATCTGCAAGTTGATCGTGGAGCCTGTGGCGGGTATGCCGGAGCAAGATGACGAAGTCGACAGTTACGATTTATAGTGATGGAGCTTGCCTTGGAAACCCGGGACCAGGTGGCTATGGCACGGTCATGCTGTTTGGGGAAAGCCAAAAAGAGCTTCATCAGGGCTACCTCAAGACAACCAACAATCGCATGGAATTGCTCGGTGCGATCATCGGCCTTGAATTGCTCAGTCGGCCCTGCATCGTCGACCTGTGGTCAGATTCTACTTATGTAGTGCATGCCATGACCAAGGGTTGGCTGCAAGGTTGGCAGAAGCGTGGTTGGAAGACTTCTGCCAAGCAGCCGGTCAAGAATAAGGATTTGTGGCTGCGGATGATCGAGGCTGTTGGAGATCATGAAATTCGCTGGCATTGGGTCAAAGGTCACAGTGGTGATCCAATGAATGAACGCTGCGATGAGCTGGCAGTAGCTGCAGCCAATCGTCCCGGGCTACTTGTGGACGAGGGGTTCCCAGACACGAACGCAAGCTGAGGTATTTCGACTCGCTATGGATTTGCGTTGGCTTTGGCTGGGTAAGGTTCCGAATTAGCGGACTCTTACCAGGCGATGTCGCGGCAGCTCTAGTGCCTCAATCTGTGGTTGGATGTCCGTCAAGAAGCGGTGTCCATCGACGTAGTATCCTGCGGTCGGCTTGAGACCTTGGCAGCGTGCTTGAAACCAGCGGTTGATGCATGCGACCATCAACTGGCGCAAATACTTGGCGAAGCAACTCGCTAGCGCAGTGGGGAAGGCGCGGTCTTCAGCACGCTCTGCAAACGTGACGGTTACGTCGCCTTCTTGTTGCTGGAGGCTGTAGGAGGACGTGCCCGGTGCTTCTTTCAGCATGGTGACAATAGAATCTGGGCAAAGCTGCTGGAGGTCTGCTTTGTATTTGCTGCGGCCGCCGCATCGGTCTGCCACAAGGTGACAGGAGTCGTCTTTGCCCACTAAGGGGAAAACGCCGTGTAGAAGGTGTCCTAGCACTTCGGAATATGCATGGAAGTGGGCCTTACTCTTGTTGTCGGTGTCTGCGATCAGAGTATTCCACTCTTCAACGTCGACGGCGCGCACTGCGATATCTAGCAGTTCGCACCCTCCTTTTCGCAGAGTGCGAGCGACCATCTCGCCAGTCAGGCTGATCCAATCGCGGTCAGCATGAAGCGGTAATGCGAGTTCTAGATCTTCATACCAAGGGCAGCGCTTCAGTGGTTCGAGGTCGTGGCCTAGCTTCACTAGCCAATCTAGAAGTGTCTTGGGTGGCTCTCCGTGAAGTGCTGCCCAGAAGACCAGTGCCGTTTCTTCTAGCCTGACTAGACCATGGGGGCCTTGGTTGACTTTCTTGCTGTCTGCGACCCGGACCTTGCCCTTTACGTATTTTTGCTTGCTGACGTGGCGCTGCAGCAGCCGCCATGGAGCTGTGCCTTCCGGCCCAGCCATGGTGACGCCGCCGACGACTAGAGGGCCTAGGATCGGTCCGAGCCCGGCTTCATCGACTCCAGCAAGGTAGTTCACGCTAGCAACGACAACCAATCTGTTGGCGATCGTCAAGTCACGATGTCATTGCCCTCTTGTGTCTCTGGCTTCTGCAGACGCCTGAATCTGCCGATATGCGGGTTATGGAAGTGCTGCTCGTTGAGAAAGACCCTTTGGTTAGGGATCTAGTAAAGGTTGGATTGCAGCAGTTTGCAGACTTTCACGTCACTGTAGGGGTCGGCCACGCTGGAATTAGCCAAGCGCGGGCCAAGCAGTTCGACTGTGTATTCCTGGGGGCTGATCCTCGTGAGAAAGACACCATGAAGCTGCTGAAGCACCTACGTTCGTTCGATAGCACGACGGAGTTGTTTGTGCTTTGTGAGCCCAAAAACGTCAAAGACATGTCCGCTGACAAGTCTCGATACGACATCCATACGTTCGTACAGACACCAATTGCGGCAAAGGAGTTCTTTGCACTGATGAGCCGATTCATCGAGCGACGCACCGATCGTAAGAAATCAGCGGTCCCGAGGCAGGAACGCACTGGCGCGGCTTCAGGGCGTCATTAGGCGGTGTTGACTGCGGCCGAAGGGCTGGCTCAGTAGCCGTTGCTGGCAGAGCATGCTTGCTCGAACCGCCCGTGTCGGTTCTGCTCTGGCCGCATGTCCCAATCGGTTAAGGACGATGCGGCCGCTCGCCGCCCTCAGAGCACGCTCTATTTCGAGTCTCGTTATCGCAAGCTGCAGCGTGGGCTGCCGCAGACGATCTTTTATTGCCCAAAGTGTAAAGGTGATCGCCGCAGGCGCGTTGGCTGCAGTAAGTGCGAAGGCTTTGGCAAGCTGACCAAGGAGTCTGTGCAAGAGTTGATCTCTCGCCGGTTAGTGCCAGCAATGAAAGCTAAGCTAGGCAAGTTTCATGGCGCTGGTCGCGAAGACATTGACGTCTTGATGCTAGGCAAGGGGCGACCGTTTGTGTTCGAGGTGGTTGGTGCGCGCAATCCCGACATCGACCTCGAAGCAATGCGGCTTGAGATTCAAGAGCGAGCGGATGGAGCCATAGAATTGGCTCCATTTGAGCGAGTTGAGCGTCGTCGGGTGGTCTATTGGAAAGAGACGCACTTCGATAAGACATATCGTGCCGAGGTTGCGCTCGACGCTAGCCCAAGTCCTGAGCGGTTGGCAGAGGTCCGAGGCTTTGCTGGTGGCATCATTCAGCGCACGCCGCAGCGAGTGGCGCATCGGAGAGCGGATCTTGAGCGCGAGCGGAAGCTGAAGGTTCTAGACCTCCAAGAGCGCAGTGACGGTGGGCTCGATCTACGCGTTCTCTGCCAGCATGGTACCTATGTGAAAGAGTGGATCTCCGGTGACGAGGAGCGCACAACGCCGTCGTTGGCGAAACTGCTTGGCGTTGCAAGCGTATGTCGGTTGCTTGACGTTGAGGAGATCTTGACGCCCGAGATCGAAGGTCACGAAAAAGACTGGCGCGATCATTGCTAGCTCGCAGACCGCGATAGGAAGCCTGCTTGTTCGACGCAGCGTGCCTAGGCTTAGGCTGTCTCGTTGCGTTTGCGGAACTTGCGAATGGCTGCCAAGTGTGCCCTGGCGTCATGAAGGATCCGCACAGTGGATGCTTTTCTCGGGCGGCGCTCAAATCGACATGGGACTTCTGTGATCTTCAGGCCGGCTTGGTGAGACAGGATCAAGATCTCTGAGTCCCAAAACCAGCCAACATCCCTGGTTTGTTTGACGACTTCGGTGATCTTGTCGCGGCGAAAGAACTTGAAGCCAGTCTCTGGGTCCTTAAATGGTCCGTTGAAAATTCGACTAAACAGCCATCGGTAGCCGATGCTGAGCAGCTGTCTGATGATTGGAAAAGGACGCCATTGGATTGCATACTTACGTAATGCTGTGGCGCCATCGGCGCCTGCTGCGATGGCTTCGAGGATCGATGGCAGGAACCGGCAGTGGACTTCTAGATCGATATCCAGGAACCCAACAATGCGGCCTCTAGCTAGTAGGAAGCCTTCCGTTATCGAGCCGCCTCGGCCGATGTTCGTCTCGTGATATATCGCCCGATGATTTGGTTGGTCGTCGACCAGCTGCCTGACGATTTCGGCTGTGCTATCTGTGCTCTTGTCTTCAATGAAGATTAGCTCGTAGCTCTTGCCAATTTGCTCAAGGGTGTTGAGCAATTGCTGGACGGAGTCTCGCAGGTGGCCCTCCTCCATATAGCAGGCGATGACGATGGATAGTTCGATGTCACGCTCTTCATCTAAGGGGAGGAGCTTACTCACAATCTTTCAACATCATCTGGTTGGCAGCCGTTGATCTGCGGGTCGGCACGTTGACCGCAATACACTTTGCGGTTGGTAGATCTGTCGATTGGCTTGGTTGCAAAATGACATTTGTTGACCCGGTTAAGCAACCACAATGTTTCCTGGATTTGTTTTCGCTACGACGTAATTTGAACCCGTGTCAACTGGCTGGTTGTGCCTGGCCCAGCATTGTTACTTGCCTTGGACCTTGCGCACCCAAGCCGGATAGCCGCGATCGAATTTGAATCGCAGTAAGCGAGTCGCGCGATGTGTTGGCGTAAAGGACATCGTTGCCATCTCAAAGCTGCCAGCTTCGATAAGAACTGGGAACTCAGGTTCGATGTCAAGCGTTGTCGGGACCGGCAGCGCTTCGCCAAGAAAGGTGTCGCTGGGCGCAAAGCGCGCGATTTCAAACTTGTGGCCGGGTTCGTCGTTTTTGGTAAGCAGTGGGACTGCATCTAGCCGTCCGTAGTTCAGAGTCGCTTTGCCATGGTCGCTGAATATGCAGCAGAGGTAGCCGTTCGCCGTAAACAGTGTCAGGCGAAAGAACGGGCCTTTGACGCCAGGGAACCGCAGTCCGAATGAGTCTCGACCGGTCGCTTTGATCTCCGCGTATTGCGTAATCAGCGACATTAGATTCTCTGTGCTGAAGTCTACTACGCCGTTGTCGTCGCCTGTGATCGTCAGTTTGGGTAGGCCTAAAGGCGGAGCGCAGCGCGAGAGCGTGCCCTTATCTTGGAACAACCAAGTTGACCCTTCAGGGAGCGCGAACGGCGATTTGTCTGGGTTCTCGAGTCGAAACGCTCCGGGCACTTCTGCTAACGGTCGGAGTGCATAGAGTGGAATCGACTTTTCATAGAAAGGCGGTCGCAGCATGCGGTCGATGCCGAAGTGCAGCTGCATCGCAGTCAGCGTCTTGTTGATGTGCGGCAAGCCGGCAACGAACATTGGTCCGTCCGGTAGTGTTGGGGCCTGCTCCAGCATTGCTGCGTGCATGCTCTCCGACTGTTGGTCTGCTGTGTATTGTTCGGTGCGCACCGCAATCAGAGGCCATAGCCATCCCAGGAGGATTGCGATGGTCAGCCAGCGGTTCGTGCATGCGAGCAACCCGACCGCAGCGATTGTCGGCAGGTAGTAGTAGCGAAGGTTGTGTGGCGAGCTCGCTGACCAGAAAGTCACCATAGGTGCCATAGCGACCAGAAACGTCATCAGCGTGATGATCGTCATGCGTGGTCGCCGCACTAGCACGGCGACCAAAGCGATCGCGATTGGAAGTCCAGCAGCAGCTAGGAATGTCCATGCGGGTAACTGCGATGGGTCGCTGGGTGCGCCAATCCATGTCAGTGGCACGAATTCGCTGTAGATGATTCTGCCGATGCCAGTGATCTTGTCCTGCAAGTCTAAGAAGAACGCTGCGGCATCGTAATTTGCCGGTAGTCGACTTGCGTCGTAACCACCAAGCGTGCCTAGTACGAAGATGCGGAACGGGAGATAAAGAGCGAACAGCGCCCAGACAGGCCAGGTTGCTTTTAGTGCTTTGCTACCGCGCACGCGCAGTGGGCTTGCTGCTTCAGAGCCGATGGACAGCTGTACCAGCGTTAAGATTGTGCATAGGGCGGGAACGGCAAACGCCAGCTCCTTGGTCATCAGAGCCAAGGCAGTCGCCGTTACCATTGGCCAGCGTGCCGCGTTCGATCCCGCAGCTCGCCGCTCATTTGCGCGTAGGCATAGAAGTAGCGCTAGCAGGCACCAGACGGTGGTATGGCTGTCGACTCGGCCAACAGCCCACGCGATGGACCCAATGTGTCCGGGCATGATAGACCATAGAAGTGCCGTGCCAAATGCCGGGCCATTGCCAAGGAAACGTCGCCAAATGAGGGCAACCAGCAAGGCGTTGATGCCGTGCGCTAATACGTTGCTGCAATGGGATAGCGGCGGCCATACGCCACCGATCGTCTGGTCAAACCAGAAGCTTAGAGTGACGAGTGGGCGGTAGAAGGCCCAGATATCAGTTGCCCCGTATTGCTTGCCGACCAAGTCGGATGCGGCGTTCCCTATTTCTTGCGAATACGCAATCGCGATGAAGTCATCACTGGCCCAGTAGGCACCAATCGGCCACCACGCGGTCATCGCCACCGCGGGTAGCAGCCAAAACCATTTGGGCATCGTAGTCACTTCTGGCACCAATAGAAGCCTACCGCGTTGGAGCCTGCGGTCATGGATTGATCTCGATTGAAGACGATATCTAGGGTCTTCGACGTTCATGTGGCAACGCGAAGAATGGGGCGGCGCGCGGGTGCTTTGGCTGGCCAGCAAGCCCAGAAAAGCTCTGTTGTGCTTGGTGTGGGCGGTCGCTCGGGGAGGGGCTGTGCCGGAATCGCTGTGCATTGTCGTGTAAATGATCCGATTCAGACCAGACTTGAAGCCAGCGGTCAGGTAACTTGCTTGCCGTTATGGGCCAACCGATCATCGACCTCGCAACTCTAGATTTGAGCAAGGATGTTGTCTCTGATGAGGAATTGCGCCGCTGCTTGCCGCAAACCGACACGTTTAAGCTGCTCGATGGCATCTGTCATCTCGACGTCGCAAACAACGTTGCAGTCGGCTACAAGGACTGGGACGAAGATCCGTGGTGGGCCAAAGGGCATATCCCGGGACGGCCGTTGATGCCAGGGGTGCTGATGATCGAAGGGGGCGCGCAGATCGCGACGTTTTTGGTCAAGCAGCAGGCCGCGTGGGCTTCGGATCAGATGATCGGCTTAGCGGGCATCGATGATGTGCGGGTGCGAGGCCAAGTCGTGCCTCCGGCGCGGGTTTACTTTGTCAGTTCGATTCAGAAGATTAGCGGTCGACGCTTGGCACGAATGAATGCACAGGTCTTTTGCGACGGCGCCATGAAGATGGAGATGGTCGTGATGGGCGCGATGCTCTAAGCGCTTCTGGAAGCAGCCGCGATGCTCTAAGCGCTTCTGGAAGCAGTCGCGATGCTCTCGGCGCTTCTGGAGCAACCGCGATGCGCTAGGCGACGTGCTTTCATTTCGTCTGGCTCTTGTGATTTCTGGCTTTGGCAGCCTTTGCGTCCAACCCGTAATCGCAGAATGCCTATCTGATGCGGTTGCGGACGAGCCGAACTTCTTTGCGCAAAGGCTCTTGGTCCTTCTGCAATGTCATTTGCAAGTCTACCCGCTTGAAGCCTCTGAGTTGGACCGTGAACATCCACGTTCCCGGCTTCAGGTTCTTGAACAGTAGTTCGCCGCGCAGGTCGGTCTCGCCACCGGGTTCGATGAGTTTGCGTTGGTCGGTCTTTACTGCTGTGACGCTGCAGTCTGGCATGCTGTAGCCATTGATATCATGCACTCGGAGCGTGACGTCAACGCCACGTGCAATGGTCATGACGTGGCCTTGGCCTTGAATCTTGCGGTTGTAATTCCGGTTACCTGGCAAAACGGTGACGGTTGCGACTTCACCGAATGGCTTGTTGTCTACGGTTGGCACCAACTCGTAACTGCCAGCTAGCACGCTTTCGAAGACTACGCTGCCGAAGTTGTCGGTTGTGCCAGTCAGTCGAACTCTGCCATTTGGTAGTCCGACTGGACGCAACAGCAAGTCAACACCTTGATGGGCGCCAAAGTCTTGGTCTCGGAGCAATATCGAAAATGGTGCCCCGGGAGTGATTGATAAGACGATGTCGTGTAGTGGTTGCTCTTTGTTGACTGAGAGAGTTTTTTGGCTGCCGTTAAGGCCTGCCGCGTGAAGCGATACTCGGTAAGGAAAGTCGGAGAATGGAACGTCCCTGATGATGAAGGTCGGAGTTCCTTTTTCGCGGTCCACCTGCGCGTAGATGCGCACTGGCGGTTTGTATTTGCCGCCGTTCTCAAACGAATTACGAACCTCTTCGACGATTACGGTGATGGAACCGAGCTTGTCTAGCACGGAAACAGCTAGCTTGACGTCGCCTCGAATGGTGCCAGATGTCCAATCGCTGGTGTCTTCCTTTTGTCGATCTGCCTGGACTGCTTTGGCAGTTCCTTGGCCGGACTGCTGGAAGTCGCCTTTGGCAATCGTTGGGGCAACTTGTTGGTCGGACGTGGCAGTCTGGGCAATCTCGGAATTGTGAGGATTCTCGCTGGGAGGCAATTGGACGGCCTGCGTGCCTTGTCCGAACAACCAAATGCCGACGGCCGCGCCGAGGCAGAGGATTGCGGTTAGGAGCGAAAGGTTGCGGCTGTTCATGCTGATGGTCGGTCGTTGCGTCGGGTCGTTCCGGGCATTGACTAGGCAGATTTAATAGTAACCCAAAGTGCTCGGGCAACAGGCCTCTGATGGTTTCCGGTTGACCAGTTCGACCTTAGATCAGGAGCTATTCGGGCTATCGCTGCTTTAGGCCTTGGGGGAATGAGAACCTTGTCATCGCTGTTTTTGTGAGCCATTTAGCCAGCGTGCGAGCTTTTTGGCGCCTTTTCTTGTCTCGGGTATGTGCTCGAGATGCTGCCTTTTGAGTCTGCGGGAGGCGCAAGCGAGCGGGATTCTAGTCCGAGGTCATGACTAGATGTTTCCGCCTATACGCTTCGCACAGCTTCTTGAACCCGTTGCAGTTGCTTGAGGACACTGGGCAACTCCTCTATGCGCAGCATGTTGGGGCCGTCGCTAGGAGCATTGTCAGGATCTTCATGAACTTCCATGAACAGCCCATCGACACCGCAGGCAACCGCAGCACGTGCTAAGAAGGGCACCTTAGTGCGGTCGCCTCCGGTAGAAGTCCCAGCGCCGCCCGGGCGTTGGACGGAGTGGGTGGCGTCAAAAATCAGCGGTTGGCCGAAGCTGCGCATGGTTGGGAATCCTGCAAAGTCGACGACTAAGGTGCGATAGCCGAAGGAAGTCCCGCGCTCAGTAAGCATGACGTTTGCATTGCCGGCTTCCTGGACTTTGGTGACGATGTTCTTGGTGTCGTCCGGGGCAAGGAATTGACCCTTTTTGACATTGACTACTTTGCCAGTCGCAGCAGCTGCGATTAGGAGGTCTGTTTGGCGGCACAGAAAAGCTGGTATTTGCAAGCAGTCAACGACTTCGCCGACAGCTGCGCATTGGTTTGCATCGTGCACGTCGGTCAATACTGGGACGCCAAACGCATCTTTGACTTCGGCCAGTATCGCTAGCCCTTCCTGCATGCCTGGTCCGCGAAAGGCTGAACCCGAGGTGCGGTTGGCCTTGTCGAAGCTGCTTTTGAAGACGACGGGGACATTGGTCTGGCGTGCGATTGTCGTCACGGCTTCGGCGTGACGCATGATGTGTTCACGGCTTTCGATGACGCACGGACCTGCGATCAGCGCGAAGCCATTGGTGCCGCCGAAACAAACATTGCCAACGGTGACTTCACGAACTGGAGAATCGGTCATTCACCACATACTAGCGAGCAGTGGTGCTCGGAGTCGCGTCGATTCGTATCTGTGCGCAATCGGTATTTTCGGTTGTTGTCAGCTGAGTCTTGCTAGCGGGAGTGGTGAGGCGTGGAACGGGCCCTCTGTTCGTGGCGGGCTTGTGATAACTGGGGCTATTTGATGGTTGCTGGCTCTGTTGTTGTGACCGCGTTAGGGCGGGCGAGGATCAGCGGTGCTAGGCGTTAGTTGCGATGCTTAATCGAGCAGCGAGAACAATGTGATTCGCCAGTGTTGGCCGCTACTGGCTTCGACAATCCGTCTTTGTGTTTGGTGGGGGCACTTGCGACCAATTGGTGGTTTGACGGAATCAATCTAGGCCTGAGGCCAATCGCTGTTGGTGTGCGCAAGGTCAGATGGAGTTGCTGTCGAGCGGGCGAAAGCTTATCCATAGATCGGTGGTATTCATTGTATCTGCATTAATAGGAGTGACTTACGGGTTCGTTGTTGGGTTCGTGGGGCGCTGTGACAGTATCCTTAGGGCTTAGACCGCGGGGCTGTTTTCGAGAGTTTCGGGACGGCATGACGGCCGCTGAAGCTTTCGTTCTGGCCTCGAACGTGCAACCATACGAGTCGGCATGGCGGCACTTCGCATTCTGGTAACTGGTTCCCAAGGCTTTCTAGGCCGTTACGTGGTGGAAGCCGTCCGCCAAGCGGGTCATGTAGCTCTAACGACCTCGCGCAGTGGCGGGGACGCGCAGGTGGACCTGCTGGCTCCAGGAATGGTGGCAGCTGTTATAGAGGGGCTGCAACCCGATGTTGTGTTGCACCTTGCGGCATTGTCGCGCGTCGGTGAATGCCACGCTAATCGAGAACTCGCAAACCGCATGAATGCACGGTTGCCAGAGCAATGGGCCGAGCGTTTTGGCGCGCGCTTACTGTTCTCCTCAACAGATATGGTGTTCGACGGCCGCAGCGCTCCATACGACGAAGCGGATTCCCCCAGCCCTTTATCAGAATACGGCGCGAGCAAAGTCGAGGGCGAAGAGCGCGTGCGTTCCTTGGGCGGGCGCGTTGTGCGGTTGCCGTTGTTATTCGGTGCAGATCAAGAGCGGCGAGGTGCAACTGCTTCGTTGCGGCATGCAATTGCATCTGGGTTGCGTTCACCATTGTTCACGAACGAATATCGCACGCCATTGCATGCAGCAGATGGTGCACGTGCCTTGGTGAGAGAGGTGGTAGATCCCGAGGGCCCCACTATGTTCCATCTTCCAGGCCCGGAACGTGTCTCGCGTTGGCAGTTGGCGCAAAGATTTTGCGCCGCGCAGAGACTTCCGACGGATTTGCTCGATCCAGTAGAATGCCAAGATCCGCTGCGTCCACGCGATGTATCTATGCTTAGTGGGTGGAGCGCCGAGCGTAGTCTCGATGAGATGTTGAGCGACGGCTAGCGAACGCGCTGTTCGACTTACTAATCGGTATACGGCCGGACTTGCTAGCGTGTGCTATCGGCCTCGGCCGCGTGAACGCTGTTCGTATTCAGGCAAGACGAATGCTTCTGGCGGTAGGTTCTCCAGGGCTTCGGCCAGTCGTGCTAGCAGGTCTCGCTCATCTTGGCTGATCGCGAGGCCACGAAGCATCTCTGCGGTTTGCATTGCGGTGATGCTGAGGCCGTCGGTCGCAGCGGCGGCGGATGGGCAGATGGCAAATACGCGTTGTAGCTCGGAGAACGTCAGGTCTAGGTCGCCCTTTTGCAGCGCCAGCCGTGCCAGCCCAGCGTGCGCCATTGCTTCGTAATGGGCAGCATCAATGTTCTGTGTCCGGGTCTTGTAGTCAGAGAAATGGTCCAGCGCTTCTCGGTACGATTCCTGTGCTTGACTTGGTTGTTGCCGGCGACGGTGTTGTTCTGCTGCTACGAGTGATGCGTAGCCAGCAAACCATGGCATAGCTTTAGGTGCATCTTTGCGAGCAAGCATGCGCGCATATTCGGCCTTAAGAAGTTTGATGCCGCCCTGACGAAGCAGTTGCGTTCGCAGGCGTTGGTGTAGAGCCGCCGAAATAGGAAAGCGCTCAAGGCCCTGCTTGAGCACGACCTCGGTGTCAGGCGATCGGAAAAAGTTGAGGAAGTCGTAGTGGTCCGCAACATTGGCTTCCGTGCCAAGTGGATGCTTAAGCAGCAGGCTATACGCAGTGTGAACGTCCGTCATCCACTCGCTTGGCCACTTCTGCTTCTCTCGCACAGCTTTTTGAATCGCAAACTGACGGCCGTGCGCGAACAGCTGTAGGAGCTCCTTGGCCAGGGATCCAGGCGCATCAGGTGGTAGTTGCGGCATTACGGTTGCAGCTAGATCGTGAGCCTCACGAAAGCGTCCTCGGTTTGCCAGTAAGACCGCCTGAAGCGCCGATGGACGCCATCCTGTGGCGCCACCGGCGACGGCAAGGTCGAGGTGGCGTTTTGCGTCGTCAAGAAGCAGTGTGCGTTGCTGTTGCGCCAGCCGCACTCGGCCGCGGCCGTTGCCTGTCGAAACTTCCAGGGCTTGTAGCAAGCTTGCTTCCGCGTCGTCTAAGCGCGCTGCCGCATCGTCGGGGTTGTTAGCCAGTGCAGAATCGCGTGCTTGAGCTTGTGCGGCGCGATCTACTGGTGCAGCTCCGCTATAGGCCGGGCCTACTAGCACACTCTGCCACTTCTTGCCATCGATGGTGGACTTGCTGCTATCGAGTCCCTTGTGGGCTGTTGCCAGAGACCGTGCGTGGGTGGAAACCTCGCTGAAGCTATCGAGAGCGTTGACTAAACCGTTGCGCTCATCTTTCGAAAGCGGGCCACGAAGTGTGTCGGCAATCAATTCGACGGCGAGTGGATCTTTGGTTTGCTGCATGCCAGCCCGTGCCTTCTTGGCCAGGTCGGGGTCTAGGCCGTAGGCAGCTTGACGAAGCAGTTCTAGTGGCACTTCCGTGCCTGTTGCTAAGCCGAGGTCCAACATGCGTTGACGCAGAGCAGGATCGGCTGCATCAAACTCTTTTTCGATAGCTTCGCGGTCGGCGCTATCTGGACTTGCGATGCGCTCTTGCATCGAGCGATCACCTTTGACGATTGGCGGCGCCTTAATTTTGCGGTTGGCGATACCGTCTTTGAGAGTCTTGAAGACCGAATCCGTGTCCCATGTATAAAACACGTCGTAGACCTCGGTGCCATCAAGCTCGACCATGATGTGCCGTGGCGAAATGCGTTTGCCATCGAGGAACTTCTTATAGACAAATGGCTCTAACGCAATGTGCTCGCCGCATGTGACGCAGCCCAGCCTCGGGCAGGGGATGCGCTTGCCCTGGTCATCATAATCGCGTGGGTTGTGGCGATAGACCGATGCCATTACGCAGACGTAGGGCTCGAAGAGCTTGGCGATTTCTGGATCGCGGTAGCGAACCCCCGCGTAATGTTCGCTCGCAATTTCGCCGTCCATGTTGACGCAAACCAAGATTGGTTTTTTCGTCTGCTGTGACAGCTTGACCGCATCCTGCCAAGTGCGTTGCCAGCGGATTTGTATTGGCTTGGCCCAATCCGCTGCAGTTGGCGCATACCACATCTGCTCGGGGACCAGGCCTTGCGGCTGGGGGACGCCTTCCTGCGCCAGGGCAGAGGTCAGCAACGACATCAAAATCAACAGAGTCAGCGAACGACGCATGCCCGACAGGATAGCCGAACCGAGCCTCGACAGGTGTCGCATGCTGGTGTCATAAGGCTTGTTTCCCGGATGAATTGTTGATGAAGCTATGGAAGCTGCCCTCGGAGCGCGTCTTTTGCCGTGCCCCGACTGCGTATTAGCCGGGCAGCACCATTTTCGAGCATCACTTCGGGTGGCGAAGCGTGACTGAGAAATCCAGCTGGGCTGTAGGTTAGGCCATAGGCTCCGGTATTCAGGATGGCCAGTAGATCGCCAGTCTGCAGCTTGGGGAGCGGCAATTGGTCGGCGAATTGGTCAGCTGGAGTGCAGAGCGGGCCGCCGATTGTTACAGGTTCGAGCGTTGCAGGTTTGAGCTGCTCGGTCGCTACGATCAGCGGAGGGCGCCGTAGGATGGTGCCGAATCCAGCGGCGGCAGCAGCTTGGTGCATGCCGCCATCGAGGACAATGTGCCGTTGGTTCCCGCTAGTTTTTGTGCGTGTGACACGAGTTAGGAATACTCCCGCCGGAGCTGCGAGGTAGCGACCCAATTCTAGAAACCAGCGGCGATCGGGGCGGTCATGATCGCGAAGCAGTTGCGCTAGACCTTGTGCTGCGAGGTCCAGATCAAATGCTGGGTCGCCCTCAAAGGCTGGGACACCAAAGCCACCACCAAGGTCAAGCTCCGCAAAGCGCACGTCTAGCTCATGCTCCCACTTCGCCGCATGATCGGCGAGGGCCCGGGCATGCGCCACGAATGCATTGGCATCAAAGCACTGGGTGCCGCCATAAACGTGCAGACCACGGAGTTCTAGATGCGCACAGTCTTTGACCAATCGCACAGCCGTAGGTACGAACTCTGCATCGATGCCAAAGCGGCTGCTGCGGCCACCCATTCGCATGCGTGAGCCAGCAAGCTCTTGTGGAAGGTTGACGCGGAATGCGATGCCAACCTTCTGATGATGTGAGCTGCTTAACTCGATCAATCGCTGAAGTTCTTCGATTGACTCGATATGGAACGTCCCCAAGCCAGCTTCGAGGGCCGTTACGATTTCAACGTCGGTTTTACCTGGGCCTGCGAAGCGAAGATCGTGCGCTTGGTGACCGGCTGCCAAGGCAACCTCAAGCTCTCCGATCGAGGCGATTTCAGCGCCTGCACCGGCCCGCCGGATGCAGTCCGTAACCGCAATGGAAGGGTTTGCCTTGATCGACCACAGCAATTCGAACCGGGGGCCAACTGTGGCGCATATGTGTGCGACGCGCTTCCGTAGGGTCTTAGCCGAGAACGCATAAAGCGGTGTGCCAAATTGCGCTGCTAGAGTCGTTGCGTTGATGCCGTCGATGCTTAAGCATTGCGTTTCGGCACTGTCGAGTTCGGTGAGTGCTTGGTGGATATTGCTTACGGTTTCGGAGTCCGGCACGGCCACATTATAACCAGACTCGGGGTTCAATCCGCCTTTCGAGTGATGTGATCTAACACGATGTCATTGCCTTTCTCGCTCGGTGACTGGTCGCCTGTAGTCAAAAAATTGCCAACTTTTCAGTGCGGCCTAGCAGTTAGATTCTTGGCTGGTTGTCGTCTAGCAGTTTTGTGAGCAGCTTGTAGCTGTGGGCCATGCTGTGGCGATATCTGACTGTCTATCGCAATCCCCAGCGCAACTCGGGAGCTTCGAATCGGGCGGTAATTTCTGTTGTTGTTGGCTGCTAGTCGCAGTTCGGGCGAGTAGTTCAGGCGAGTAAGGGTCACACTATGTGCATGGCGCTAATGCGTGAACAACAGGATCAGTTGGTGGCTGCCGCGCGGGTCGTCCGCGAGAAGGCCTATGCACCAGCATCGAAGTTCTTGGTCGGGGCCGCGGTTCTTACCGATGCCGGCGAAATTTTTGTTGGCTGTAACGTTGAGAACGCCAGCTACGGATTGACCATTTGTGCGGAACGTTCTGCTATCTGTGCGGCAGTGGCTGCAGGAGCTCGCAAGGTCGTTGCAGTGGCCGTGGTTACCGATTTGGTTGAGCCGGCTAGGCCGTGCGGCGCATGTCGCCAGGTGCTCGCGGAATTTGGCCCAGAAATGGCTGTTTTGCTTGCTGGTTCAGGTTCGGAAGTCTCGGCAACAACGCTGGCTAAATTACTACCTGAGCCATTTACATTCGCTGGCGGGGATCTGCCGCGCGATTGATGGTGGCGTCGGTTCAGATCACGGGGCTTTGCAGGCTGTAACCTGCCGCAAGCGAAGCAAATTGGGCCCATTTCTGAGTCGGCTAGATGCCATTCCTTGCTCGTCGAGGTGATGGATTGCTGCAAGGATTGGCTTGGAAGATCATCTGGAGCGATGGGTTCACATGATCAAGATCGACATCTGGCCCGGATCAGGGCACGATTCATCAGCTAAATCATGTCAGGATCGCTATCTCCAACTGAGTTCCGTGTGCCGCCTGTGGATGCGGTCGCGCTCGAGACGCGCTGCGCCGATTTGGCAACGCGCTCGATCAAGAAGGCTGCCAAGCTTCAAGGTCTGCATCTCGCCATTGCGATGATGGATTTGACCACGCTTGAAGGCATGGATTCGCCGGGCAAGGTCCAGCAACTTTGCCAGAAAGCGATGGTGCCGCTGCCGTCACGGCCTGAGCTACCTAGTTGCGCTGCCGTGTGCGTCTATCCTGACCTCGTCAAGGTCGCTGCCGCTGCGGTAGCTGGTAGTGGCGTTCAGGTGGCTTCGGTTGCTACGGGATTCCCTGCTGGTCGCACTGATCGACGCACTAAATTGCGCGAGGTCCAACTGGCAGTCAAAGCAGGTGCAACCGAGATCGATATGGTAATCGACCGCGGAGCATTTTTGTCGGGTCGCTACGGCCTAGTCTTTGATGAGGTCTGTGCGGTTAAGGAGGCTTGTGGAGACGCACACCTCAAGGTCATCCTCGAGACTGGTGAGTTGAAGACCTATGACAATGTGCGTCGTGCGAGTCGTATCGCCATTCTTGGCGGTGCTGACTTCATTAAGACCAGTACTGGCAAGGTCTCGCCGGCTAGCACTCGGCCGGTAGTCCTTTTGATGTTAGAAGCCGTTCGTGACCATTATCTCGAGACGGGCAAAATGGTTGGCGTGAAGGCAGCGGGCGGTATCCGCTCCGCGAAAGACGCGTTGCGCTATTTGGTTCTGGTTGCCGAGACTTGCGGTGACGCATGGCTTTCGCCGCAGTGGTTCCGATTTGGCGCGAGTTCGTTGCTTAACGACGTCTTGATGCAAATTGAGAAGCAGCGCACTGGTCGTTATCAGCGTGGCACGGACTTCAGTACGGATTGATTATGGCGAAGACTGAAAACAATAATTCCTCAGCCCGCCGTCGTAGCAAGTCGAAGGCGACAAACCGGAAACCAGAGTTGCAGTTCGGCAATAAGTGGAACTACGAGCCAGCCCCAGAAGGCACGGATCACGTGTCGATTGATGACCGATACGGGCTTTTCATTGGCGGTGCATTTGTGAAGCCGAAGTCGGGCAAATACTTCGATACGATCAACCCGGCCAATGAGCAGAAGATCGCACAGGTCGCGCTAGCAAAAGATAAGGACGTCGATGCCGCCGTGCAGGCTGCTAAGAAGGCGCTGCCAAGCTGGCGGAAGCTGTCGGGTGATGATCGCGCTCGTTACCTGTTTCGGATCGCCCGCATCCTGCTGGAGCGCGCCCGTGAGTTTGCTGTCCTTGAGACGATGGATAACGGCAAACCCATCAAAGAAACGCGTGATGTCGATGTGCCCTTGGCTGCGCAGCATTTCTTTTATCACGCCGGATGGGCCGACAAGCTCGACCTGTTGTTTCCGGGTGAACAGCCGGAACCGGTCGGCGTCGTTGGGCAGATCATTCCGTGGAACTTTCCGCTGCTCATGGCGGCGTGGAAGATTGCTCCAGCCCTAGCTGCTGGCAATACAGTTGTCATCAAGCCGGCTGAGTCGTCGCCACTGACGGCATTGCGCTTGTGTGAAGTGTTTATGCAAGCGGGTTTGCCTGCGGGTGTCGTCAACGTGATTACTGGCGATGGTGCGACCGGTAGTGCGTTGGTGCGGCATCCAGATCTCAACAAGGTTGCGTTTACTGGCAGCACGGAAGTTGGCAAAGAGATCCAGAAGGCTGTTGCTGGTCGACGAGTTGACCTGACGTTGGAGTTAGGCGGTAAGGCTGCTCATTTGGTGTTTGAAGATGCTGCCATTGACCAAGCTGTTGAGGGTGTAGTGCGCGGCATCTTCTTCAACCAAGGTCATGTCTGCTGCGCCGGATCGAGGTTGATTGTGCAGGAGAGTGTGCACGACCTATTCGTTAATAAGTTACGGCGTCGGATGTCGCGCATACGTGTTGGCGATCCACTAGACAAAAATACCGACATGGGCGCGATTCATAGCCGCGAGCAACTAGCCCGCATCAAGGGCCTTGTCGAAAGTGGCGTTGCGGAAGGGGCGTCGCTTTACCAGTCCAAGCCGGAGTTGCCGAAGAAGGGTTTCTGGTTTGCTCCATCGATGTTTACTGGAGTCACGCAGAGTCACCGTATTGCGCGGGAAGAAATCTTTGGGCCCGTCTTGTCAGTCTCTACGTTCCGCACTCCTGAAGAAGCGGTCGTTAAGGCGAACGACACCAGTTACGGGTTGTCTGCAGGCATTTGGACCGACAAGGGAGCCCGCATTCTTTGGCTAGCATCGCGCATGCGCGCAGGCGTTGTCTGGAATAATACCTTCAACCGTTTTGATGCTGCGTCTCCGTTTGGTGGCTACCAAGAGAGTGGCTTTGGCCGCGAAGGCGGTCGCCAAGGTCTGCGGGCTTACGTCAAATTGCGTTCTGGCTTGCTGCCTGGATAGCGATCGTAATCGGCTCGCATTTCTCATGTTTGCCCCAAGCGGTCGCTGGTTCGGCTATCATCTGCATGCATGAGACCTTTCGATATCGCCGTAGCGATCGCTGTGATTGCCTCTTTGCTGGTTGCGCAAAGCCCCGCGCCGTCTGAGCAAAAGGATGCATTAGCCGGCGAGCCTCGCCAGTTCATGAGGTTTGTTGAAGACGACGACGGTGGTCTGTTGCAGATCCTGGTCGCAAACTACAAGTCAGGCGAGGCGAAGTTGACTTTGTTTGGCTGCGTGCACGTTGCAGATCGGCAGTTCTATGAAGGCATGCAGCAGCGGTTCAAGGCCTATGACGCCTTGCTCTATGAGTTAGTTGCTGAGCCAGACTTGCGACCTTATCCCGACATGCCGCGTGGTGGAGGCCATTGGATCTCTGTGGTGCAAGGGGGGATGGGCTCGGGCCTCGCCCTGCATGAGCAGTTCGCATGCATGGACTATCGCATGGATAATTTTGTGCATGCAGATATGACAACTACGGAGTGGTCGGAAGCACTCGATGAGGCTGGAAAGAGCGAGCTTGGCGAGTTGTTTAGTATTGGCTCTGGTGATGTCGATCGGGATGAAGAGGCCGAGCAGAAACCCATTGATCTAGTCAAAGCTTTTCGCAGCGGTCAGGGTGTCTCGCAGTTGCGGATCATGATGGGGCGCCTCTTGTGCACCCCAGAAGGTGCTCCAAAGCAGCCAACGGTGATCATTCATGGCCGCAACGAGCGTTGCTTAGCCGTCCTCAAGGAGCAGGTTGCTGCGGGTAAGAAGAGGCTGGGCATCTTCTATGGAGCTGCCCACCTGAAAGACATGGAGCAGCGCCTCTTGAAGGATCTCG
>CBFIIO010000052.1:0-27000 GCA_965662465.1 Planctomycetota bacterium
GACGTTGGCAGGTAAAGGTTCCACCGTAGCCAACACGATCGCCAACCTTCGCGCTACGAAGGCCGACCACTCGCGCCTTGAGCTGCAAAGCGGGCCGCAAAATCATACCGGCCAGCGGATGCTCACTGCTTGCAGCTGATGCACTGCCTGCAGCTGAGGCACTGCTTGCAGCTGAGGCACTGCTTGCAGCTGAGGTATCGCCTGCAGCTGAGGCATCGCCAGACGTCGCACCGATCGACTGCGAACGACATGGATCAAATCCATATAGACCACCTCCGACACGCACCCCATCTAGAGACGCCTCGGGCAACAGCATTGCTCCCACAGTGTTGCAGACATGCCGACGAACACCACGCAGGCTCGGAACACCCTCTACAGCTTGCGTAAAGATCGACAACTGCTGGCGCATGTCCACGACATCGCCAGCGCCAAGCCCCGCAAAGTGCGTATAGACGCCAGCCATTGATAGCCGCCCGCGCGCTTCCAGGGCATGCACAAATGGCCTCAGTTCATCCGGCGCCACACCATAGCGAGTCATACCGCTGTCAACTTCGATATGGACTGGCAGATAACGCCGCGTAGCTCGACCTAGCGCCGAGGCAAGCTCCATGCTGCCGATGCTCGCAACCAGCCCATTCTGCACAACGACCGGCGCCTCATCGGGACTGATTGGTCCGGCAATCAAAATTGGCGCAGTAATGCCGCTCGATCGCAGAGCGGCGCCTTCTTGAACGGACGCAACCACGAGCTCTTCGGCGCCAGCAGCGAGGGCGGTACGGGCCACCCTCAACATCCCGTGGCCATAGCCGTTCGACTTGACAACAGCGAGTAATCGACTCGATTTGGGCAAGGCCGACCGCCACACACTTACATTGTGTGCCACAGCACCGAGGTCTACTTCGACCCAAGCCGAAGCAGCACGATTCGCTCTGGATTGGACCGGTATCCGTAGCATTCCTGACCGCCTGTGCGAACCATAGCAAGATTACGGCAAGCAATCGACTGCCAAGATGCAGGTCTCAGAGGTTACAGCGCTGCCCAAACCGCACGCTTAGGTGACTTTTGCCTACCGGCAATCGCGATCCCCATCACCGGAAAGAATCAGAACGTGGCCGGGATGCCGATGTCCGGCTACCTTGCCAAGCAACGCCATGACTACAACCACGAATACGCTACAAGCGCTGCTCGCAGCATTCTGCATAGCAATCTCAGTGGGCGCACAGAAACCGATGCCTAACACAGATCCCGTTGACCCCTATCTCTGGCTTGAAGATGTCTTGGGCGACAAATCGCTCGAGTGGGTCAAATCCAGAAATGCAGAAAGCCAGCAGGCACTCACAACAAGCGATCGATTCGCGGACCTGCAAACACGCACGCTTTCGATTCTCGATTCAACCGACCGAATCGCCTACGTCGCCAAGCGCGGCCAGCACTACTACAACCTCTGGCAGGATGCCGACAACCCTCGTGGTCTGTGGCGACGCACAACACTAGACGAGTATAAGAAAGACGACCCCACGTGGGAAACCGTGCTCGACATCGACGCCCTCGGCAAAGCGGAAGGCGAAAACTGGGTCTGGAAAGGGTCATCGTGGCTAGTGCCCGATCGCGACCGCTGCCTGCTATCGCTGTCACGTGGCGGCGCCGATGCATCGGTCACCCGCGAGTTCGACATTACCAGTAAGTCGTTCGTCAAGGACGGCTTCGTTCTGCCTGAAGCCAAGACGCAAGCGGCCTGGAAGGATCGCGACACGCTCTACGTTGGCACCGATTTCGGCGACGATTCGATGACCGAATCTGGCTACCCGCGGATCGTCAAGCTCTGGCAACGTGGCACCGATATCAGCGAAGCAACCGTTGTCATCGAAGGCAGCAAAACGGACGTATTCACCTACGCTTATCGCGACCAAACAGTCGGCTTCGAACGCGATTTCCTGTATCGCGGCATGACCTTCTACACCAACGAGCTGTTCCTACTGAGGGACGGTAAGCAACAAAAGATCGACAAACCCGATAGCGCCAATGCATCCGTGCATCAGCAATGGTTAATGATCGAACTGCGCGATGACTGGCTCATTGGTGGTCAGCAGCACCTTGCAGGTTCTCTGCTCACAATCGAACTAGAGAAGTTCCTACTAGGCAATCGAGAGTTCGACACGCTCTTTAAGCCAACGGAACGTAGCTCTCTTGCTGGATGGACAGGGACGAAGAACCACCTACTGATCAACGTCCTCGACAACGTTCGCAACGTCGTACAAATAGCGACGCACACCGACGAAGGCTGGCGGCTCGAAGACATGCCGGGCTTGCCCAAGTTTGGCACCATCAGCGCATCACCAGTCGACGACGAAGAAGGCGACGCTTACTGGCTCACGATCACGGACTACCTAACACCAACAAGCTTATGGCTCGGATCTATCGGTGAAGGTCCCGCCACGAAGCTGAAGAGTCTGCCAGAGTTCTTCAACGCGGAGGGGCTAGTCGTAGAGCAGCGAGAGGCGACCTCAAAAGATGGCACGCGTATTCCTTACTTCCTGGTAATTCGGGAGTCAGCATCTCGCAACGGTAAGAACCCGACCCTGCTCTACGGCTATGGTGGTTTCGAGATCTCGCTAACGCCAAGCTACAGCGCGACGGTCGGCGCAAGCTGGCTGGAAAGTGGCGGTGTCTTCGTAGTGGCCAACATCCGTGGTGGCGGCGAGTTTGGACCACGCTGGCACCAAGCTGCGCTCAAGCAAAACCGCAACAAGAGCTACGAGGACTTTGCCGCGGTCGCACGTCACTTGATCGACTCGCAGATCACTTCACCTCGTCATCTCGGCATCCAAGGCGGCAGCAATGGCGGTTTGTTGATGGGGAACATGACGACGATGTATCCCGATTTGTTTCGATCAGTCGTTTGCCAAGTGCCGCTACTCGACATGTTGCGCTACCACAAACTGCTGGCTGGGGCATCGTGGATGGGTGAATACGGTGACCCTGATGAACCGGTTGAAGCAGAATGGCTACGCCGCTACTCGCCCTATCACAACATCAGCAAGGACACGACCTATCCAAAGGTCTTGTTCACGACCTCGACGCGTGACGACCGAGTGCACCCAGGCCACGCTCGAAAAATGATGGCCAGGATGCTCGAACTCGGTCACGACGTCCTCTACTACGAAAACATCGAGGGCGGACACGGTGGCGCCGCCGACAATAAGCAGGCAGCATTCATGTCGGCTTTGGCCTATGCGTTCTTATGGGAGACACTGCCCTAGTAAGGGCATGACGCCAAAGCGACTATTAGCTACCCTTAAGCAATGGCAGCGTCACAACTACCCTTGGACTTCAGTTCTCCTCTGGTGGTCGTCGCTGTCATTGGTGGCATCGCTCTCATTGCAGTCTTCGCCTACTTCTCATGGCTGGCCGAGAAGAAGCGTAAAGAGGAATTGACGGCACTAGCTAGCAACCTCGGGCTGAAATTCGTACCGGGAAGCGACTACGACCACGACGACGAATACGATCAATTCGAGATCTTCCGCCGCGGCCACTCGCGTGTTGCGAGCAACACCCTTACGGGCACGCTGACGTTTTTTGAGCAAGACTGCTCCGTCATTACAGGAGACTATCGATACAAGGTGACCAGTGGCAGTGGCAAGAACCGCTCTACGACTACCTACCGATTCAGCTACTTGATTGTGCACATGCCGTGGCAGACGCCGCCCTTGCTGATCAGACCTGAAGGGGTCTTCGACAAGATCAAGGGTGTATTGGGCTTCGAGGATATCGACTTCGAATCAGCCGAGTTCAGCAGGAAGTTCTACGTCAAGTCTCAAGACAAGCGCTTTGCCTACGATGTCCTGCATCCGCGCATGATGGAATTCTTGTTGGCTCAGCAACCGCCAATGATTGACATCGAAAGTGGCGCATTGTGCCTTAGCGATGGCAGCCGCCGCTGGAAGCCAGAGCAATTCAAAGCACGGATTGAGTTCCTAAACGACTTCTGCACGCAATGGCCAAAGCACCTGGTCAAGGACCTTAAAGCTGATGAAAACTGAACTGATCGTCCTCGGCGTCGCGGTCTTGATTCCATTGATCTGGTGGATTTTGACCCACAACCGCTTCGTGCGTCTCAAGCATACGATCACAGAGAGTTGGGCGGATATCGATGTCGAGCTGAAACGACGCTATGACCTGATCCCTAACCTCATCGAAACGGTCAAGGGCTTTGCCAAACACGAGAGCGAAACGATCGAACGCGTAACTGCCTTGCGCAACCAAGCAATGGACAACCGCGGCACAGCCGCAAGCCAGGGCAAAGATGAAAACGCCTTACAGATGGGCATGAAGACGCTGTTTGCTGTAGCCGAGGGCTACCCGGAACTCAAAGCCGACGCGAACTTTCGCGTGCTCCAAGAAGAACTCGCAAATACCGAAGACCGCATTGCTGCTTCTCGGCGGTTCTTCAATGGCAACGTTCGTGAGATGCGCGACCTCCGGGAAGCATTCCCTACAAGCGTTGTGGGTTCCACCATGGGTATCGAGCTACCCACGTTCTTTGAAATCGAAGAACAAAACGAGCGTAGCGTCCCCCGGGTCGGCATCTAAAACAGCACCAGGAAGCCAAACAGTCGAGTCAGGTTGACACTCGCAGCGGCCGCTGCGGCGCCTGCTGCAAAGCTTCTCCACCCACAAGTTTCGCTGGGACCAGCCATCGTTTCTCGAGGCTGCCTGTCCGGTTCCGCGACGACCGAAGCCCGGCAGACGCGCTCCTCCCCCTGGGAGGAGGAGGAAAATGGCGGAGAGGGGGGGATTCGAACCCCCGTAGGACGTAAATCCTAACCGGTTTTCGAAACCGGGCCATTCAGCCACTCTGGCACCTCTCCGCAAGGGTCACAACGCTGGGAGCGCAGCAACGAATGAGGCGAGGATCGTGCAGATCGGCGGCACTATTTCAACCAACAAGTGCAGGACCACCGCGAACTAACGGCAAGAAGGCCCCACTCCGATGCGATGCAAGTGGCCTGACTTGGCTGTTTTGACGGCAGAATCACCGCTTCTTTCGGAAAAACGCTCGCAGCAATTCGGCACTTTCGCTGGCGTGAACCCCCTCTACGACTTCGCAGCGGTGGTTCAAACGCTCATCCTCGAGAACCGTCCCGAGCGAACGCACGGCTCCGAACTTGGGGTCACGGGCGCCGAATACAACCCGGCTTATGCGCGTATGCAAAATCGCACCGGCACATAAATAGCATGGCTCCAAGGTGCAATATAGCTGGGCCCCAGGGAGGCGTTTCTCACCGGTCTTAGCCAACGCGGCCTGCAAAGCCTCCATTTCGGCATGCGCCAGCGGCGAACGGCGCTCCTCTACACGGTTGCGTCCAATACCGACAACCTCACCCTCAATCACGACAATCGCCCCCACAGGAACCTCGTCGTGCTCAGCGGCCTCACGTGCCAATTCAAGACATCGCTTGATCCAGTGTTCGTCTTCGCTTGTTGGAACCGTCATTGGTATCTATCTTCACTTACTCCAACGCAGTGAGGGACCTTGAGCAAGCGCGACTTTCTATCCACAGCCGGAATGACCCGGCACGAACTTGATGACCTTCTCGACCTCGCCACGCGCGTCAAGGGCAAACGCCCGGGACAAGTGCTGGGCGGCAAGACCCTTGGTCTACTGTTCTTCCAACCTAGTTTACGCACGCGAGTCTCATTTGAGGTAGGCATGGTGCAGTTGGGCGGCCACTGCATCAACTTGTCGAGCGACGACCTGTACGAACTCGAGCCCAACGAACAGGCTATCATGGATGGTCGCGCCGAGGAGCATGTCAAGGACGCCGCGTTGACGCTTTCGCGTTACGTCGACGCCCTTGGAGTACGAGCGGCCGCCCGCACCGGCACCTGGGAGCACGATCGCCAAGAGCTACTGCTTCGCAGCTACGCTAAGCATGCATCAGTGCCTGTGATCAATCTGGAGACTTCGTTTGAGCATCCCTGCCAGGCACTCGCCGACGTGCTGACAATGCGCGAGAATCTCGTGTCACTAAAGAATCGGAAGCTGACGCTGCAGTGGTGCAACCATCCGGAACCAAAGTCACTTGGGCCAACACATTCTATTCTGCAACTGGCAGCGCTGATGGGCATGGATATCACGTTGGCTCACCCACTTGGGTTCGATGTTGACGAAGAAGTGCTGAATCGAAGCAAGACCGCCGCCAGCGACGCCGGTGGCTCCGTGCAAGTGAGCAACGACCACCATGAGGCAGCCAAAGGCGCCGAAGTATTGTACGCTCGGTCTTGGGGCTGCACCAAGCACTGGGACGAGCCGGAACGCGAAGCAATGGTGAAGCGATCTTTGCAAGACTGGATCGTCGATGAGCCGCTGATGTCGAGCACCGATCGCGCCCTGCTGATGCACCCCCTACCCGTGCGGCGCAATGTTGCAGCAACCGACGCCGTCCTCGATGGCGAACGCTCACGCATCTACGAACAAGCAGCGAACCGGGCGCACGTGCAGAAAGCACTGCTGATGCAATTGCTGAAGTAGCAGAGGGTCACAAGCCCTTAGCGTACTTGCCAAGGCATGCTAGGAATGGCGCAAATCACCGGGACCAAGCTGGAAGACAATCCTGACTCGGCACTGATCAGACCTTCACCGGCCCAATTAAGCGAACAATCGTCAACAACCTAAGCGACAGAAGCGATTGTGGAGAAAGGTGTCGGCAACACGAATATTCACAATCGCCACAACGCGACTGCGGGTTCCGGCGCACCGCTAGCGGCGCCAAAGCGGCGACTTCAAAAGCCTGACCGAATAGCGGATCCCCTTGGTTCTTGAACGGTTTGCGATCACTTACGAACAGCGCTGGATGATCGAAATCGGAGCATCTAGCAGCGGAGTCGGTGCCGGATATGGGGTGGCATTCTGAGCACAATCATTGCACAAATCTACACACCCAGCTTCGAACAGGCGTCTCGTAGGTAGGTTCCCGTTTCGTTGCTATGGCGACGGATGCATTCGACTCTTAATGTGGTGCAAGCGATGTCAGAAGTGCCTCCTTTCGTCCACCTACATGTGCGCTCGCACTACAGCTTGCTGACTGCGCCAGAGAAAGTCGGTCCCCTCGTAGCGGCAGCTCAAGCTGACGGCCAAACTGCCATGGCGCTAACCGACAACGGCAACATGTTTGGCGCTGTCGACCTGTTCAAGCAGTGCAAAAAAGCCGGCATCAAGCCGATCATCGGCCAAACGACCTACTACGCAGGTCGCACCAATACGGAGACCGCCGGCGCCGACAATCCGACCTTCGACTTAACCCTTCTGGCCGCCACCAACGAAGGCCTTGAGAACCTCAAGAAGATGTCGGGCAAGGCTTACCTAGAGGGCTTTAGCTACCGGCCGCGTGTCGACTACAAACTGATCGAGCAGCACAAAGATGGCATCATTTGCCTATCGGGAACACTGACCTCGCAAATCGCGATGTCTATCCAGCAGAACGACTGGGAAGGAGCTAAGTCCGCGGCGCTACGGATGCGCGATTTGTTCGGACCCGAGAACTTCTACCTCGAAGTTGCCCATACCGGTAACGACGCACAGCGTAAGGTCACTCTGGGCATGCGTAAGCTCGGCGAAGAGCTCGGCATTCCGTGCGTCGCAACCAACGACGTCTACTACCTGAAGCAAGAAGACTGGCTTGCTCAGGACATCATGTTCTGTATTCGCAGCGGTAAAAGCGTCGCGGATCAGTCGCGCTTTCGCATGGGGTCTAAAGAGCTCTACTTGAAGTCGCGAGAAGAGATGGCACGCGCCTTCAAAAGCTGGCCAGAAGCCCTAGAGAACACCGTAAAAATCGCCGAACGCTGCAACATCGACATCGAGTTCGGTGTCTACCACGTTCCAGTATACGAAGCCGACGACGGTTCATCACCAGACGACTTCTTTGCCAAGCTCTGCCACGATGGAGCGATAGAGCGTTACGGCGAAATTAGCAAAGAAGTCCAAGAACGCCTCGACTACGAGGTTGGAATCATCAAGAAGCTCGGCTTTGTCAGCTACTTCCTGATCACCTGGGACTTCATCGCCAAAGCGCGCGAAATGGGCATTCCGGTCGGCCCCGGGCGTGGTTCGGCCGCTGGCTCGATCGTCTCATACTGCCTTCGCATCACGGACGTTTGTCCGCTGCAATACGACCTTCTGTTCGAACGCTTCCTCAATCCGGGTCGTGTTTCGATGCCGGATATTGATATCGATTTCTGCGGTATACGCCGCGGTGAAGTCATCGAATACGTCCGCAAAAAATACGGCGAAGACTGCGTCTGCCAAATCATCACCTTCGGAACGATGGCCAGTCGCGGCGTGATGCGCGATGTCGGCCGCGTGCTCGATTTCCCAGTAGCGGACATCGATAAGCTGTGTAAGAAGGTGCCATCTGGCCCCGGCGCCTCTCTGGTTGCAGCGCTCGAAACCGACACAGAGTTGCAGGAAGTGCGCGATAGCTCGCCCCAATATAAGCGCTTATTCGAACTTGCCGTCAAGCTAGAGGGCGCCGCACGCCACTCGTCAATTCACGCTGCTGGCGTCGTGATCTCCGACAAGCCGCTGCAAGAATATGTGCCGCTAGCGAAGAGCGGCGAAGACATTGTCACCCAGTGGCAGATGACAGAACTTGAGGAGGTTGGTCTCCTTAAGATGGACTTCCTCGGCCTCAAGACGCTGACCATCTTGCAAGAAGGTGCGCGCCTAGTGAAAGAGGTTCACGGCATCGACATCGACCTCGACCACCTGCCACTTGACGACAAGCCTACCTATGACTTGATGGCGCGCGGTGAGACGCAGGGCGTCTTCCAACTTGAGTCGAGCGGCATGCGCGAATTGCTTACGCGCCTAAAGCCAGACAACTTCGAAGACGTCATCGCTGTGCTGGCGCTGTATCGCCCGGGTCCGCTGGGTTCAGGAATGGTCGACATGTATGTCCGCCGTAAGCACGGCGAAGAAAAGACTGTCCTGCCCCATGAAGACACTCGAAAGATTCTTGAGCCGACGTTCGGCGTGATTGTCTACCAGGAGCAAGTCATGCAGATCTCCGGCTTGATCGGGGGCTTCTCCATGTCCGAAGCAGACAACCTGCGGAAGGCCATGGGCAAAAAGAAGCCCGAGGTCATGCTGAAGTTCAAGGACATGTTCATCAAGGGCGCAGAAGAGCAGAACTACAACGGAAAGTTCGCCAAGGAGCTTTTCGAGACCATGGAATACTTCGCTGGTTACGGCTTTAACAAGTCGCACTCAACGGCGTATGCACTGGTCACCTACCAAACGGCATGGCTCAAAGCCCACTACCCCACGGAGTTCATTGCTGCCAACCTGACGACTGAGTCTGGCAACAGCGAGAAGATCAAAGAGTTCGTCGACGACATCCGCCGCGCGGACATGAAGATTCTTGGGCCATCGGTCAACCACTCGATGCGCTACTTTGGCGTCGAAGATGGAGCCATCCGCTATGGCCTTGGCGCCATCAAAGGTGTCGGTACGCGCGTAGCAGATGGGATTGCCGAGAACCGTGCTGAGCATGGCCCATACGCCAACCTAGACGACTTATGCGAGCGCCTCGAAAGCTCGGCACTTAACAAAACGGCTCTAGAGTCGCTCGTCCAGTCCGGGGCATTTGACGACATGGGTCGAACGCGCGCTGGCAATGCTGCCCACATTGAACAAGCGATCCGGGCAGCAGCAAGCGCACGCGAGGACCGCCGTCGAGGCCAAGCGATGCTGTTCGCTCCGCCACCTGTAGAAACCGTACTCGATGAAGAAAATGGCGTGCCCGAATGGCCGGAGCACGACCGCCTGACCCGCGAAAAGGAGTCACTTGGATTCTACTTATCTGGCCACCCATTCGAAAAACGAGGTGGCTTCCTAAGACGCATCGCCGGCAATACCACTGCCACAGTAGCGCAACTACAGCCTAGCGAGAGCGTACGAATTGCTGGCATGATCAGCGGCGTGCGCATCCTGCAGATCAAGCAAGGCAAAAACGCAGGCAAGAAGATGGCCAAGTTTCTTCTCGAAGACCTTGAAGGCTTGGTTCCTGTAACATGCTTCGCTCGAGCGTTCGAAACGCTGAAAGAGCACATCGTAGAAGATGAGATTGTGTTCCTGACTGGTCGCCAAGATAAGGGCAGCGAGGAGCCCGCCCTGCTGCTTGATGCTCTTGATCCAGCGGCTGTCGTGGTCCGAAGAGAGGTCTCGGGCATCGTGCTGCACCTCGACGCTAGCATGTCTACAGAAGTCTTCCTAGGCCGTGTCGCGGCCATTGCCGAGTCACACAAGGGCAACCACCAACTGAATCTCGATGTCGAAGATGGCGAAGACTGCTTCCGGATTCGCGCAGATGGTGGCGTCGCGATCAGCGATGAACTGATCGATTCGTTTGCTGTCTTAGTAGGTCCAGACAACATGTCGTTCACGCGGATGTAGGACTCGGCTAGGTCCTTAGTGATCAGGCTCGAGTCTCGATAGTGCCTAGTAGCAGTAGCGGCGTAGAGAGAGCGGTCACGTAGCCTGGCTCACGAGACCAGACGGTGTTCTCACGCGCGGCCAGCCATTTGCACGCTGCATGTCCGCTGCCGCAAGTCTTGGATACTGGACAATGCGTGACGCTGTGGGCCAGACCCGTGCCTTGCAGTCATCGCAAAGGCTGGTTGGCTCGTAGCGCCGGCTGATTAGGGCGCTACAGCTAGGACGACCGGTGGGGACCAGCGCTGGCTATACGCCAGCGTCTTCGGTCTCGGTCTCGTCAACTGCTGCTTCTGCTTCTTCTGCAGCCTTGATCTTCATTTCGAGGACGTTGTTGTCCACGAGCTCAAAGATTGCCTTGCTGCTGCCATCGCCGATTCGGTGGTCCGGCAGACGCAAGACCCGGATGTAACCTCCGGGACGATTTGCGAAGCGCGGTCCGATCTCGTCAAAGAGCTTCTTAACAGCAGTCTTGTCTTGAAGCACCGTCGCAGCTTGGCGGATGCGGTGCAATCGGGTGGCTGGATCATCCTTCCTGGCGAGGGTGATCAGCTTCTCGACAAAGCCGCGCATCGCCTTGGCCTTAGCCAGGGTTGTGGTGACGCGCTCGTGCTTAATGACGGCAACCGCGAAGTTCATGCGCAGCGCTTTGCGATGTGCACTGCTGCGATTGAGGTGTTTGCCAGCGACTCTGTGTCTCATAACTATATTCCTTGCTGTGCGGGTCGCCCGAATCCGAGTGAAGACTCCGATTCGAACGGCGGGCTCAAGAGCCCCCCGCTTCTTTGTATTCGACGCTTACTTGTATTCGTCAACGGCCATACCGAGCGAAAGGCCCAGCGCTGCCAGCTTGCTCTTGACCTCCTTAAGGGAGGTCTTACCGAAGTTGCGAACCTTAAGTAGTTCTGGCTCCGTCATCACAACGAGATCGCGCATGAGCGCAACGTTCTCGCTATCCAGGCAGTTCTTCGAGCGAACCGAAAGCTCGAGCATGTCGATGCTCTTGTTGAGCAAGTCGACCATCTCGCGACGGCGTGCGCCCTCGTCACCTTCCGGAGCAAGAACCCCACCTTCAACGGCGAGGTCTTCCTTCATCTCGAAGTACTGAACAAACGGGTTCAGGTGCTTACGGTAGATCTTGCTCGCCTCAACGAGTCCCATCTCCGGTGACACAGTGCCGTCTGTCCAAATCTCAAGGACCAAGCGGTCGTAGTCAGTCGACTTGCCAACACGCGTGTTTTCGATCGCATAGCGCACGCGGTGCACCGGGCTGAAGATCGAGTCCACGGCGATCGTGCCGACCTCTTGGTCGTCTTGCACGTTCTCTTCGGCAGTGACGTAACCGCGTCCCTTGCGAACCTGCATCTCGCAGAAGAAGCGAACGTCTTCCGTAAGGGTGCAGATCTTAAGTTCGGGGTTTGCGATCTCGACGTTGTTGTCGCCTTCGATCTTCTCGGCAAGCACCTCACCCTTCTCGTTGACATCAAGACGCAGAGTCGTCGGTGCATCCGTGTGGAGCTTGACCCGCAACTTCTTGATGTTCAGAACGATTTGGGTGACGTCTTCGAGGACACCCTGGATCGTTGAGAACTCGTGAACGACGCCGTCGATGCGGAGCCATGTTACTGCCGTGCCCTCGATGGACGAGAGCAAGACGCGACGAAGGCCATTGCCAATCGTCGTGCCGAAACCTTTTTCAAAGGGTTCGACTACGAAGCGGCCGAAATGCGGAGTCGCGCTTTCGCGCTCTAACCGGACTTGGGACGGCAACTCGAAGTTACGCCAACGAATACGCATATCGATTCTTCCTGGTAGCGAGCAGCCCGTGGATACGAGCGGTGATTACGAGCCAGATCGTTTGTTGGCCGAGGTTTCTGCCTGGGCCAACGTTGTTTTGGATCAGACTACTTGGAACACAGCTCGACGATGAGCTGCTCGTTAAGTTCGACACTGACATCCTCACGCTTAGGCAATTGGATGACGCGTCCCTTGTGGTCAGCTGGAGTTGCTTCGAGCCAGGTCGGCAACGGCCGTCCCTTGTTCATCTCGGTAGCGTCGCCAGCCTTCTTAGTGATCTTTTCCTTGCCCGTGACGGAGATTTCATCACCGGCACGAACCAAGTAGCTAGGAATGTCCAAGCGACGACCATTCACCTTGATGTGACCGTGGGCGACAATCTGACGCGCATCAAAACGCGAGAAAGCCAAGCCTAGGCTCAAGAGAACGTTGTCGAGTCGACGTTCCATTAGGATCAACAGGTTCTCACCGGTGTTGCCCTTTTGGCGTCGCGCGATATCAAAGTAGTGCTGGAACTGACGCTCGAGCACACCGTAGATGCGCTTGCACTTTTGCTTCTCACGTAGCTGGGTGCCGTAGTCCGTTCCCTTCTTCGGGCGGACGTGCTGTCCCGGCGGATAATTGCGGCGATTGACCGCGCACTTCTCGGAGAAGCATCGCTGCCCCTTCAGGAAGAGCTTGACGCCCTCGCGGCGACAGAGCTTGCAAACGTTGGTGTCGTTACGTGCCATTACAGTTGTTCGTTGTTAAGTCGTGATGATTAGACGCGGCGACGCTTGCGCGGCCGGCAACCATTGTGAGGCAACGGCGTGCAGTCCTCGATGGACTTGACGTCAATGCCAGAGTTCGCGAGCGCGCGGATAGCGGACTCACGACCCGAACCCGGGCCACGCACCAAGACTTCCATCTCGTGCACACCCATCTTTTTGCACTTGTCAGCAACCTTTTCGGCAGCGCGCTGCGCCGCGAACGGCGTGCTCTTGCGCGAGCCCTTGTAGCCAATCGTGCCAGCCGAGTCCCAGGCAATGACTTGCCCAGCAACGTCGACGACGGTGATCATCGTATTGTTGAATGACGCCTTAACATGCGCGACGGCTTTGCCGACGTTCTTGCGCATCTTGGTCTTCTTCTTATCAGCTGGAGCCATTCTACTTCCTCAGGATCTTCTTGTTGGCCACTGTCTTGCGAGGACCCTTACGGGTGCGCGCATTACAACGGGTCCGCTGCCCGTGAACGGGCAGGCCGCGACGATGACGAAGACCGCGGTAGCAGTAAATCTCCTTCAGTCGGGCAATGTTTTGCATGTTTGAACGACGCAAAGCACCCTCCACGAGGAAGTGCTGCTCGAGGTATGCCGCAATGGTTGCGACCTCGTCGTCCTTCAAGTCTTTAGCCCGAACGGCACCATTGATTGCCAGTTCCGCCAGGGCTTTGTTCGCCGTGTGCTGGCCAACGCCGTAGAGGTACTGAAGCGCAATATCGATGCGCTTATCGTTTGGAATATCTACACCAAGAAGTCTGGGCATATCAGTTATTTACCCTGCCGCTGCTTGTGGCGTGGGTTCTCGCAAATGACGCGCACGATCCCGCGGCGTTTGACGACTTTGCATTTGTCGCAAATACGACGGACGCTGGCTCTGACCTTCACAACAGTTCTCGTTTGCTAGGGAGGATTTGATTCGTGCTGGTTTACTGAGTTAGCAACTTACAGATTCGAGCTTTCCCGGGGTCGTATGGCGAAACATCGACAAGGACTGAATCCCCAGGCAATAAGCGCGATAGCGCCATCCTGAGGTCCTTGGCTACGTGAGCCACGACCGATCGGCCGTCTTTCATCTGCAGACGGAACAGCCCGTTGTTCAATGACTCGAGCACAGTTGCTAGTTCAGGCTCTATGCCCTGATTCACTTCTGCCAATTGCTCGCTGATAGCATCGCTGCCGTCAGTTCCATTGTTCGTAGGCTGCTCTCCGCCTTTGGTCATTGCATGCGCGTCAGTAACTCCTGAAAAACTACATCAGGAGACCGATTTGCATCGATCTCCGTCAAAACACCAAGGTCGCCATAATACGCCAGCAAAGGCGCAGTCTGCGACCGATACACTTCCAGACGCTTTGCGATCGCTTCAGAACGATCGTCAGAGCGCTGAGTCAGTTCTCCGCCACACTTATCACAAACACCATCTTTCGATGTGGGGTTGTGTTCTATGTGCCAGATTGCTCCACACTGTGAGCAGGTTCGGCGGCCCGTCAAACGCCCCATAAGGACTTCTTCAGGAACTGCCAAGTGGATCACGTGCGTGAGAGCGTTGTCACCAGATAGACTTCTATCGAGTGCTTCGGCTTGCGGCAGTGTACGGGGGAACCCGTCCAGGATCCAGCCATTCGAGCCAAGACCGGCATCCATTCCGGCAGACTCGGCCCCATTACCGCCAATTCGGGCCTGAACCATGTCGATGATTAGTTGGTCTGGGACCAACTTCCCGCCGTCCATGTAGCCCTTGGCCTCGGCTCCCAAGTCGCTCCCGGACTTAACTTCCTCGCGAAGGAGGTCGCCAGTCGACAGGTGGATCATGCCATTTCCTCCCGACACACGCTTAGCCTGGGTACCCTTACCGGCGCCTGGGGCACCTAGGAATACACATCGGGTTTGCGTGGAAGAGGTCATGAGATGCTGTGTCTTGGTTGCTTGGGTGTGATTCTTTTGGTTATTACGACTCGCCGTATTACAGCTGCCGACTAAGTGGAACGCCGACCCCAGCCACTGGTTGCGCCAGATGAATCGCCAGGACCATTGCCGGTCCCCTCGCCCATGGCGCCCTCGTAATTGCGCATGACCAGCAGTGCGTTGATCTTCTCAACCATGTCGAGGGCAACCCCCACCACGATGAGGATCGAGGTGCCGGACATGAAGTAGATCAGCACCATGTTGGTGGAGCCGCCCGAGCTACCGATCAGCGATGGCATCACCGCGATCACCGCAAGGAAGGTCGATCCAGCCAAGGTGATGCGGACCATCGTCTGTTCTAGGAACAACGCCGTTGGCTTCCCAGGGCGAATACCAGGGATGAACGAGCCACCCTCCTGGAGATTCTTAGCAATGTCGTTCGGCTGGAACATCATCGACGTCCAGAAGAAGGCGAAGAAGTAAATCAACGCCGCGAACGTGAAGACATACCAGAAGCCGTTTTGTGTTCCGAACGACTGCTCGAGGAACGTCCAGCCAAAGGCGGTGCCGAGCATCGCAGGGATCATCAGTAGGGCAGAGCCGAAGATGATCGGCATGACGCCAGCTTGGTTGACCTTGAAAGGAAGGTAGGTCTTTTGACCACCGTATACCTCACGGCCACGAGCTTGCTTTGCCTGCTGAATCGGGATGCGGCGTTGCGCCTTCGTCATGAAGACGACAGCAATCACGGTTACACCCCAAGCACCGAGGAACATCAACAAGCCCTGATAGGCTTGCGAATCCATACCGCTGGTGACGTATTGGCTCAGCGCCGGTCCCAGGTTGGAAATGATGCCGGCCATGATGATCAGGGAAATGCCGTTACCGATGCCATGCTCGGTGATCTGCTCGCCCAGCCACATGATGAACATGGTGCCGGCAGTCAGCGAAACCATCACGACGATGGTGTAAACGCCAAACCACTCATCGACGCCAGCGTGTAGAACGCCGTCGATGCTGAGCGACCCACCGATCACGAACCAGGATTGGACCAGGCAGATCAGGACGGTTGCTAGCCGCGTATACTGGTTGATCTTGCGTTGCCCGCTGGCGCCTTCTTTGGCGATTTTCTCCAGGGAAGGCACAGCCTTGGTTAGGAGACTGAAAATGATGCTTGCCGAGATGTAAGGCATCACGCCCAACGAGAACAGCGTCGCGCTTTGCAGCGAGCCACCCGTCAGCACGTTCATCATTCCAAACAAACGCCCAAAGCCATCCATGTTGCCAACATTGGCCAACGCCCGTTCGGCGTTAACACCTGGCAATGGGATGTAAAACCCAATGCGGTAGATCAACAGCAGCCCTAACGTGATCAGGATCTTATTCCGGATCTCGGGCACCTTAAACAGGTTGGCGATCGACACGTTCATGCTGGGTTTCGTTAGGCTCGAACAGTTAATGGATAATGAGGCACCGTCACCATCGGTGAGGAAAAGATGCCTTGGCAACAATGCCGAGAGAACAATGTCCGGTCAAACATGCCGGACCAGTTAGGCAGATCTAGCTTCGGGAACGGATTACGCACCCTCAGTTGGCGCGTCAGCGGCGAGCTTGGCCTTGCCAGCACCACGACGGATTCGCGGCTTGCCAGGAGTTCGCTTGCTGCCATCCTTGGCGATGAACTTCGGACGCATGACGCGCTGAGGAATCAACTCCACCGAACCACCCGCAGCTTCAATCTTCTCACGAGCGGATCCGGTGATCGCGTCGACCTTGACCGTGACAGCCTTAGTGACGGCACCATCGCCGAGGATTTTGAAGAGCTTGGAATGCTTGGCTTGCGAAGTCAAACCTTTGGCAAGCACCGCCTGCAGATCGACGGTGGCACCTGCGTCAAAGACCTCCAGGTCGCTGACGTTGACGACCGTGTAAACCTTCTCGAAGTTCTTGTTGTTAAAACCACGCTTCGGCAGACGACGGTAGAGAGGCATCTGACCGCCTTCCCAACCAATCCGGCTAGACCAACCGGAACGCGAGCGCGCACCATTGTGGCCACGGCCGCCAGTCTTACCAGTGCCTGAACCAATGCCACGACCGATTCGCTTGCGCGTCGGGCGTGCCAAACCTAGAGCTGTTGCTTCAGCGAGATTCATTCGAGTTCCACTCCGCGCAGCTTCACGGTTTCCTCACGGCTTCGCAGCATGTCGAGAGCGACCATGGTCGCCTTGACTACGTTGAGAGCGTTCGTGGAACCGTAGACTTTGGTCAGGATGTCAGTAATGCCGGCGCGCTCAAGAATCTTGCGCACAGCTTTACCAGCGATGATGCCCGTTCCCGGCGCAGCCGGAATCAAGCGAACTGTCGACGAGCAGTATTTGCCGTCCACAGCGTGTGGGATCGTCGTGCCTTCACGAACGACGCGCATGACTTGCTTGCGCGCGTCCTTGACTGCCTTCTCGATTGCCATCGGAACTTCACGGCCTTTGCCGTATCCGATGCCAACCAGGCCATTGCGATTGCCAACAACCGTTAAGGCATTGAACGAGAAGCGACGGCCGCCCTTAACAACCGCTGCTGAGCGGTTGATCGCAACTACGTCGTCTTCGACGTCGGCCGCGAGAGCTTCGTTGATCGGGATGAGTTTGATTGTGCCCTTAGACATGGTCGTGCTTCCTAGAAGTCCAGTCCGGCTTCGCGAGCGCCTTCGGCAAGAGCCTTGACGCGTCCGTGGTATTTGTAGGCGCCGCGATCAAACGCGACTTGAGAGACACCTGCCTTCTTCGCGCGCTCGGCGAGCAGCGTGCCCACCTTCTTCGCGATGTCGGTCTTGTTCATGCCAGCGTTCGCACTCTTCATATCCTTTTCCAACGATGAAGCCGCAGCCAAGGTTTTGCCTTGAAGGTCATCGATGAGCTGGACCGAGATATTGGTCAAGCTGCGGGTTACTGATAGGCGCGGACGGTCTGACACGTTGCGCAGCCGCTTCCGTAAAGAAGTGGCTTTGCCCCGGCGAGCTTGGTGCTTGTGTTTGATCGAAGTCATTTTGCTATTCCGGGTTGCTAGCCACCTGAGCCGAAGGCCTTACCAGCCTTGCGCTTGATGACTTCGTCTTCGTATTTGATTCCCTTACCCTTGTAGGGTTCAGGCTTGCGGAGCTTGCGAATCTCAGCAGCGACTTGACCAACTTGCTGGTTGTCTACACCTGAGATCGTGATGTTGGTGAGCGTCGGACACTCAACCGTCACCGTGTCCGGTATCTGGAACTTCCTTGGCATGTTGAAGCCAAGCTTGAGAACCAGCGTCTTGCCCTTGATGTCGACCTCAAAGCCAACACCGTTGACCTCGAGCTTCTTCACGTAGCCAGTCGTGACGCCAGTGATCGCGTTACTCAGCAAAGAGCGCATCGTGCCACGCATCGCATTTGCGAAGCGCGAGTCTTCCGACACGTCAACCGTCAGGGTCGTGCCCTCTACGGATACTTTGATTTCAGAACGCAGGGGAAGCGTTCGCTCACCCTTAGGACCCTTGACCGAAACCGAGTCGGCACTGACGGTGATCGTCACTGTGCTCGGTACTTCGATGGGTAGTTTGCCAATCTTGGACATTGGATATCTCCGTTAGTCAATCGTGCAAAGCACTTCGCCACCAACCTGGCGCTGACGACACTCACGGTCAGACAGCACGCCTTGGTTAGTGGACACCACGGCGATACCAAGGCCACCACGGACCTTTGGCAACTCCTTACAAGAGCGATAGCGTCGGCATCCGGGCTTGCTGAAGCGGGCGAGTGACGTAATCACACGCTCTCCATCAGGCCCGACGCGAAACTCTATATTCACCGCGGAGCGAGGCCCCGTTGCGGCAACTTCGTAGCGGTCAATGAAGCCTTCACGCTTCAAGGTGTCCAAAATGGCCACCTTCAGACGACTACCAGGCACGACGCAGTTGTTCGCACCGCTCATCAGAGCGTTGCGCATACGCGTCAGCATGTCAGCAATTGGATCTGTCATCATGGCTGATAATCTCCTACCACGAGGCTTTGCGAACGCCAGGGATCTCACCCATGAGCGACAGTTCACGGAACATCACGCGCGAGATACCGAACTTGCGGTAGATGGCGCGCGGACGACCGGTCAAAAGACAACGGTTACGAATGCGGTTGGGGTTGACGTCCCGCGGCAGCTTCATCAGCTTGGTTCGGGCGACATCCTTCTCCTCAGGACTGGCGCTGGCGCTCTTCAGCACGGCGCGCAGTTCGGCGCGCCGGGTTGCGTGGCGCTCCACGAGCACTCGGCGCTGCTCGTTCTTGGCTATTTTGCACTTCTTGGCCATATCAGTATCCGTTTGGTTGGTTCTTGGTGATTGCCACTAATTATTTAGGGTCCGACTCTTTCTGGAAAGGCATGCCGAGCTGCTTTAGCAGCCCGAAGCCTTCCTTGTCGGTCGGGGCGTCGGTGACAAACGTGATGTCCATGCCTTGCACGAACTCGACCTTATCAAGCTGAATCTCTGGGAAGACACTCTGCTCAGAAAGGCCCATGGTGTAGTTGCCGTGGCCGTCGAACTTCTTCGGCAAACCTCGGAAGTCACGAATACGTGGGATGGCCAGGGTGATCAAGCGATCGAGGAACTCCCACATGCGAGCACCTCGAAGCGTGACGGCGACCCCAACGGCATAGCCGATGCGCAGGCGGAAGCCTGAGACAGCGACTCGAGCCTTACGGATAAGGGGCTTTTGGCCACAAATGGCCGTCAAGTCCTTAACCGCCGCATCCATTCGGTTCTTGTTTTCAACCGCCTGGCCAACGCCCATATTGATGACGATCTTTTCGAGCTTCGGCACCATCATCGGGTTGGGGTAATTGAACTCCGAAGTCAGCGCAGCAATTACCTTCTCTCGGTATATCTGCTGACGACGCGGCAGTGTGCGCGCTTCGCTGTCGGGTGTTTCTGTCGTGGTAGTCATTGAATAGCTTTGGCTTCAGTTCAGTCGAACTTGGTTCCACAGCGAACGCCGACGCGAATCTTTTTGCCGTCGACGACTTCTGTCTTGGTGCGCGTGCCCTTGCTCAGCTTCTCACTGAACAACAACACATTGCTGACATCGATCGGGTGCTCCATCTGCACTCGACCGCCCTTGGGATTCTGCTGTGAAGGCTTCTGGTGCTTCCAGCGAAGATTGACACCGGCAACCACAATGCGGCGGTTGATGGCATCGACCTTCAGCACTTCACGCGCCTCTTCGGATTTGTATTGACCGGTGGTCACAACGACCTTGTCTCCGGCCTTAACGTGCAACGGCTTGCGCTGCGGCTTTGGCTTGTTATCAAGCATCAGACGACCTCCTCAGCAAGTGAGACGATCTTCATGAAGTTGCGATCGCGCAACTCGCGAGCGACTGCACCAAAGATGCGAGTTCCACGCGGGTTGTTGTCCTTGTCGATCACGACAATCGCGTTGCGATCGAACTTGATATAGGAACCATCGGCGCGCCGGACTGCGTAAGCAGTTCGAACGATCACGCCTTTGATGACCTCATGCTCTTTGACTTCACCGGCAGGCAGCGCCTTCTTGATGACGGCGACGATTACGTCACCGACCGACGCAAAGCGTCGCTTGCTGCCTCCGAGGACTTTCAAACACATCGCGCGCTTGGCGCCAGTGTTGTCAGCCACGTCGAGCATGGACATTTCTTGGATCATGTAATTGTCCTGATCTATGGGTTGGGATCAGTATGCGATGTTGTCGTCGCGAATATTCAGTGCTGCAGAGTTATGACTGCTACTAGACAGACGCCTTCTGCACGATGCGAAGCAGGCGCCAACGCTTGAGCTTGCTCAACGGACGGGTCTGAGTGATCTCAACGATATCGCCAACGTTGGCCTCACTCTTCTCGTCGTGGGCGTAGAGCTTGGAGCGCTTCGACACGAACTTCTCGTATAAGGGGTGGCGAACCTTGCGGTTGACCTGCACGACAATCGTCATGTCCATCTTGTTGGACATCACCATGCCTTGCATCACCTTGCGGACGCGACGCTCACTTGGCTGCGCGCCTGGTTGACTGGTGCTTTGCTGTTCGGTGCTCATCAGTTCTTGTCTCCGGCCGCCTTAGCGGCTTCCTGACGGGTGCGATCCCCGATTATGGTCATGATGCGGGCGATATCGCGACGTACGTTACGACTACGACCGGCGTTGGAGCCTTCACCCGCACCGCGGAAGCGCAGCTCAAACTGCTCTTTGCGGAGCTCGGCAAGCCGCACTGTTAGTGCTGCTGTGTCTTGCCCGCGGATGTCTTCAATGGCTTTGTTCATCGTGCGATCCCGTGAAGGATGATTTCTGTTTGGTCCTGTAGGAGGTCCGTTATGTGCGGTTTCCGAAGCTAGGTGTCTCGCTAGATATTTCGGAGCTAGGATGGGCGACGACGGACCAAGCGAACCTTGACTGGCAGCTTGTGGGCTACACGGTTGAAGGCGCGCTTAGCAACCGCTTCCGTGACTCCGTCGAGTTCAAAGAGGATAGTGCCTGGCTTAACGCAAGCTGCCCAGTAGTCGACATCACCTTTACCTGAGCCTTGACGGGTCTCAGCTGGCTTCTTCGAAATCGACTTGTGCGGGAAGATACGGATAAAGACCTTACCTTCCGGTGCGTTACGACCACACGTCACACGGCCTGCCTCGATCACGCGGGCGGACACCCAGCCCGGCTCGAGCGATTGCAGCCCGAACTCACCAAACGCTACCTCACACCCGCGACTGGCTTCGCCGCGGATACGGCCGCGCATTTGCTTGCGCCACTTGGTCCTTTTGGGCATCAACATGGTATTGCTCCGTTATTGCGTTGGCTTGAGTTATGGGTTGGAACGCTCAGCAGTGCTCGAGCGGACAGGCAGCAGACCTTGGGTGGTTTCCCCTGGGCCATACTCACCTTTAAAGATCCATACTTTGCAGCCCAGCACACCCGACTTGGTGTGAGCCAGCGCAAAGCCGTAATCGATTTGGGCGCGGAGCGTGCTGCACGGAACACGACCCTTGCGGAAGAATCCTACCCGAGACATCTCAGCACCTTGGAGACGACCGGCAACGCGAATCTTGATTCCCTTCGCACCAGCAGCCATCGACGCATCGGCGACCTTCTTCAGGGCGCGACGGTAGTTGATCCGCTTGCCGAGCTGCTCGGCGACTGCCTCTGCAACTAGCGTAGCTTCAACCTCTGGACGGTGGACCTCAATGATCTTCATCCGAACAGGCTTGCTGGTCAGCTTCTCTAGGGCTTGACGGAACTCATCCACCTTCGTGCCCTTCTTGCCGATCAACACACCCGGACGGGCCGTGTGAACGAACACAGTGACCAATTCGCCAGCGCGCTCAATCTCAACCTTCGGGATGGCTGCGAACTGCCACTCACGCTTGATGAACTTGCGAATACGATGGTCTTCGACCAGGTTCTGGGCGAAGTCACGCTTGTTTGCGTACCATCGGGAACGCCATTGCTCGGTGACTGCGACGCGAAAGCCGATTGGATGTACTTTCTGACCCATGGTTATTCCTCAGCCTCAACGGTCTCGACCACTTCCGTAACGCTCTCCGACCCACCGACGACCGAAGCCTCGGGGTCAGCAACGTGAACGTGAATGTGGCAGGTGCGACGCTTGAATGGCATCGCACGACCCTGTGGACCTGGACGCATACGCTTGCCACCAGGAAGTGGCGGACCGTCTTGCGCGAAGGTCTTGGAGATGATCAAGCGGTTCGGCCGAACCGATGGATTCTGAAGGGCGTTCGCCACTGCAGATGCCAACACCTTGTAGATCGCCTGACCGGCACGGTGACGGTCGTGACGCAACTGGTCGAGTGCTTCGTTGGCCGTGCAGCCACGAATCAGCGCCAGAACACGGCGGGCCTTGTTGACCCCCATACGTGCACGACGGTGCACTGCTCGCGTTTCGAAGCTCATCGGTCTTTCTTCTGGTGGCCACGGAAGATTCGAGTTGGCGCAAACTCGCCAAGACGATGGCCGACCATATCCTCAGTCACGTAGACCTTGAGGAAGGCGCGGCCGTTATGAACGTTGAACGTATGTCCAACGAACTCCGGCAGAATGACACTGGCACGTGACCAGGTCTGAATCGGGATTTTGGTACCGTTCTCGTTCTGTGAACCAACCTTTTTGATCAGGCTGGGGTGAACAAACGGTCCCTTGTGAGTACTGCGGCTCATATCGAAGTCCTAGCGGTTAGCTACCACTGCCGACTGCGACGTGCTTGCCAGGCGAGCGACGACGCAAGATGTATTGATTACTGCGAGCCTTGCCCTTCCGGGTACGTCCACCCTTAGCCAAGACACCAGTTGGAGAAACGGGGTGACGACCACCACCAGTCCGACCTTCACCACCACCCATTGGGTGAGCGACGGGGTTCATAGACGTGCCGCGGTTATGCGGGCGGCGGCCCATATGACGCTTACGTCCAGCCTTACCGATGCGGACGTTCTGCCAATCCTTATTGCCAATCTCACCGATCGTTGCGCGGCAAGACACCGGCACCTTACGGGTCTCGCCCGACGGCAGGACGATCGTGGCGTAACCACCATCACGAGCCATCAGCCTGCAAGAGTTACCAGCAGAACGAGCAAGCTGCCCGCCCTTACCGGGCTGCAACTCGACGTTGTGGACATTGAGGCTCAACGGGATCGTCTCAAGCGGCATACAGTTGCCGACCTCAGGGTCGCACTGCTGACCGGACATGACCTTATCGCCAACCTTCATGCCCTTAGGGGCGAGGATGTAGCGCTTCTCGCCGTCGGCATAGAAGAGCAACGCGATGTCAGCGGTACGATTTGGATCATACTCAATGGCATTGACGGTCGCCGGAACACCATCCTTATCACGACGGAAGTCGACCTTACGGTAGACCTTCTTGGCACCGCCACCGCGGAAGCGGCTGGTGATGTGACCGTGCGCATTGCGACCGCTCTTCTTCGGCAACCGCTCAACCAATGACTTCTCAGGGCGAGCGCCCTTCGTCAAGTGACTGAAGTCAAGCACAGACGCGTTACGGCGACCGGCTGACGTTGGCTTGTAGACTTTGACTGGCATCGTTTTGATCCTTGTCGACTAGTTGACGTCGATGGAGTCGCCAGCCTTAAGCGTGACGATGGCCTTCTTCCAGGCCGGAATATGCCCAGGCCGACCAAAAACGCGACGACGCTTTGGAGGCATCGTCACTACGTTGACCGACTCAACCTTAACGGAGAAGAGAGACTCAACGGCCTTCCTCACCTCGACCTTGTTGGCCGTGTTCGCAACCTCAAAGGTGAACTGATTGCGCGCCTCCTGGTGCCCACTGGACTTCTCAGTCACAACAGGACGACGGATGACATCGTAGAATTGCTCTGCGTTGACCATGACTTAGGACTCCCCACCATCGGTAGCGGATTTGGCGAAACGCTTCTCGAGAGACTCGTAAGCGGCCGGGGTCAACACCAAGTAACGACGAAGCAGAACCTGGCGTGCATTGAGGTCATCGAGACGCGCCACGTCAATCAGAGGCACGTTACGCAACGACTTGTAAACCGTCTTATCGGCGCCGTCGGTCACAACCGTGACACTGTGGCCCATGTTCAACTGGCTCAAGATAGCCACGGCGGACTTAGTGCTCGGCACATCCGTCGGCCAGCCATCGGCAATCGCGACTTCGCCGTCACGGAACTTCGTGAAAATGGCGTTTCGCAGCGCAACGCGACGAGCCTTCTTGGGCATCGCGTAGCTGTGATCGCGCGGCGCCGGCGGATGGATACGACCACCACCACGCCAAATCGGCGAGTTGGTCGTGCCCATGCGAGCGCGGCCAGTGTGCTTCTGCGGATACAGCTTCTTGTTACCACCGCGGACCATCGAGCGAGTCTTCGCCCGGACGGTGCCCTGACGCTGGTTCGCCTGATACATGACGATGGCGTCCTTGAGCGTGCGCCCAAGAACCTTCGAACCGAAGGCGCCGGCATCAACGTCTTGCGTTGCGACCGATCCACCCTTGTATACTTTAACCTCGACCATGATTCGTGTGCTCCAGCCCTAGTCAGTTAGCTCAGATAGCGCGTAGGGAACAGGCTCAGCAGGCCTTGATGCGGATGTCCACGCCAGCTGGCATGTTCAACTTACTAAGAGCGTCAACCGTCTTGGTTGTCGGCTCTGAAATGTAGATCAGACGCTTGTGCGTGCGAATCTCGAACTGCTCACGACTTTTCTTGTCCACGTGCGGTGAACGCAAGACCGTGTATCGCTCGATACTCGTTGGTAGCGGCACTGGGCCCGAAACGCGGGCACCCGTTCGCTTGCTCGTCTCGACAATGTCGAGGGAGGCCTGGTCGAGGGCCTCGTAATCGTAGGCCTCCATCCGGATCTGGATTCGCTCTTGCATAACAGTCGAGACGGATAAGCTCGGTCTGAGAAATGACTCAGGCGAGTATCCTGTAAGGGGTTAGGGCAGCTCTGCAGTGACATGCGATGTCACGGCCAAAGCAGCCATTCTTTCGCAATCCGTTGCGCGGCAAGGGGTTACACTTTGCAGTGTGCTCCCTGGAACACAGTCGGGCAGACATGGTAGCGATGACCTTGAATGCGGTCAACCTTGGCAACCGACAAATTTAAGGTCTCGCCACTACTTTGCATCCTCGCAACCAATTACTTGGCTGGCGCGAAGCCATCAGGCCGGATAACCACCTGGCCTAACCCCTTGGTAATCGATCGCAACCGAGTCACATAGCCGAGCATCCTTGCCAGCGGAGCCCGCCCAGTTAGCCGTGAACCAAGGCGACCGGCGGCCAAATTGCTGACTTCCCCCCCACGCGACCCCAAATCAGCCAAAACAGCAGCCGAGCTGGCGGCGGGCGCCAGAACCTCAAATGCTACCCACGGCTCAAGTTCCACCAGTTCCGCCGCAGCAATAGCGGTCGCAAAAGCCTTCGCTGCCGCCTGCTCGACCAAGGCCTCGGTGCTGGTCGTGGCAGACACCCGGATCACCACCAACTCCATCCCATGCAGCGATCCAACGCGCGAACCAGCGACCAGGCGTGTTTGCAGCTCGGCGACGGCAACCGACACCATGGCCCCCTCCGCCGCAACGCGCAGAACGGCGGGATTAGCCCCGGCCACTGGCGCCATTGAGACTTCGCAGCAAGCCACCTGCTCAAGTCCGCCAATCATGGCATGGGCCTCAGCCATGGCCGTTGCCGGCCGCGCGATCGTCTCGCGCCGATCGACCCGCGGCTTGGAGACCCTGAAGGCGACGGAGGATCGGACCCGGGCAAGATCGGCGACGATCTCTAGGTGCAACTCCCCCATCCCACGGACCACGATCCGGTCGTAGTCGCGAGCAACCCGCAAGGTTGGGTCGTCAATGGCAAGTTCGCGCACGGCCGCATAAATATGCCCGCCCTGCTCCGCGAGCTCCGGCTCAAACGTCACGGCAAGCACTGGCGCGGGAAACTTGGGCGAAACCAGCACCACGGGATCCGATGCGTCGCAAACGGTGTCACCCGTCCGCCAACCAAGATCGCCGGGGACCACCACAACCTCACCTGGGCCAGCGCTCGCAACGACATCGTGCCGGTCAGCCTTCATCAGCCACAGCTCAGAGACAACGCTTGGTCCAGACTGCGGGCGCTGGCCACGCACCACTGCCGCGCCAGCCACAACACGGCCGCGCACCACCCGCACGTAGTTCCACACCTGGTCAAAATGCTGAACCTTGAACACGAAACCACAGAATGACCCAGCGGGACTACCGGCCCCCGCCACGCTCCAAACGCCTCGCGCAGGCAAGTCTGCGACACTTGGGAAGAACCCAACAACCGCGTCGAGCAACCAATCAACACCACGATTGTAAAGCGCCGCCCCGGCCAGGACGGGCACGAGGTCACCGGCCAAAAACGCGCCACGCAAAGCCGCCCGCAAACGATCTGGCGCGACCGCTTCGCCGGCGACCACCGAAGCCATCACGGCTGGATCGCAATCCGCAGCAACCTCAACAACACGCTCATGAGCCGC